>NZ_JBFRLG010000004.1:0-599585 GCF_041469785.1 Vibrio sp. 10N.286.48.F5
TAATTATTAAGAATATCTTAAAAAATGATATGTGACAGGTGGAGTAGTCAACTTATGTAGACTATTCTTCTATTGATTAGTTCATTAACAAAAAGCTATTTTTCTCGGAATGATATGTTGCATTGTTGCTCTTGATGAGTACAATTGCGGCTACCTGATGCGAGGTGTTGGTTAATTTGTTGTTAAACTCTGGTTTACACGGTTAATAATGTTATCGCACGTAGAGGTGCAATTATAAAAAGTAACTTCCGTTGGGGTGATGCCAATGAACGGGAATGAAAGGTGTAATTGCCGAAGTAAATTGTATATCTAAGCAATTTGCTGGGGTTGTGCTCAATAGGTACAACACTGCCATAGTCTTAATTTTAAACTATGGAGCGCTACTGTAGGGTTGGGTGAAGTGTTCACTTCCCTTTCGCTTAGTTCAACATGAGCTTGGTCAGCCGTATCAAGTTTGTCTGCAGTAGATCTCTAGCCAAATAAAAAACTGGTTTTTGAAGATCATGAATTTAATAGATTTTGCAACATCACCTTTATCTTTGCTTCCGCCCCTTGTGGCTCTGAGCCTTGCTATTGTTACCCGCCGTGTATTGGTTTCTTTGGGTGTCGGTATCGTTATGGGTGCCATCTTACTGGCTGACTATTCAGTAGGTAATGCCGCTAGCTACGTATTTACTAAAGCATCTGGTGTTTTCATCGAAGATGGTGGTATCAATACTTGGAACATGAGCATCATTGCTTTCCTAATTATTCTTGGAATGACAACAGCGCTATTAACGCTTTCTGGTGGTACTCGTGCATTCGCTGAGTGGGCTCAGTCTCGAGTTAAGAGCAAGCGTGGTTCAAAACTGCTTGCTGCATTTTTAGGTGTATTCATCTTTGTTGATGATTACTTCAACAGCTTGGCAGTGGGTGCAATCTCTCGTCCTGTTACAGACCGTTTCTACGTATCTCGCGCTAAGCTAGCTTATATTCTTGATTCTACTGCGGCTCCTATGTGTGTGATCATGCCAGCTTCTAGTTGGGGTGCTTACATCATTACTATTATTGGTGGCATCTTAGTAACACATGGTGTGACAGAGTATTCTGCTCTAGGTGCTTATGTTCGTCTTATTCCAATGAACTTCTACGCGGTATTTGCACTATTGATGGTGTTCGCAGTGGCGTGGTTCGGTCTAGATGTTGGTAAGATGCGCGATCACGAGATCGAAGCGTCTCAAGGTCGTGGCTTTGAAGGCGACAACGATAGCCAGCAAGCTCACGATCTAAACGAAGAGCTAGACATCGAAGAGAGCGAGAACGGTTCTGTTTCTGACCTAATCATGCCGATCGTTTCATTGATCGTAGCGACTGTAGCTGCGATGCTTTACACAGGCGGTCAAGCGTTAGCTGCTGATGGTCAAGCGTTTAACCTACTTGGTGCATTCGAAAATACAGATGTTGGTAAATCTCTTGTTTACGGTGGTGTTATCGGCTTACTAGTAGCACTAGCGACAGTATTCAAGCAAAAGCTATCTATGACTGATATCGCAAGAACAATGTGGATCGGTGCTAGCTCTATGTTTGGCGCGATTCTGATTCTTGTGTTTGCATGGACTATCGGTTCTGTTATCGGCGACATGAAAACGGGTTCTTACCTATCGTCTCTAGTAACAGGCAGCATTGATTACCACTGGTTACCGGTTATGTTGTTCCTTCTAGCGGGCGTTATGGCGTTCTCTACAGGTACATCTTGGGGTACGTTCGGTATCATGCTACCAATCGCGGGTGATATGGCTGCAGCATCGGATATCGCACTGATTCTTCCAATGCTAAGTGCGGTTCTAGCGGGTGCAGTATTTGGTGACCACTGTTCTCCAATCTCAGATACGACGATTCTGTCTTCTACTGGTGCTCGTTGTAACCACATCGACCACGTCTCGACTCAGCTTCCATACGCGTTGTCTGTAGCGTTCGTATCGTGCATTGGTTTCATCACTCTAGGTATGACATCTTCAATTGGCATCGCATTTGGCGCAGCGTCTCTAACGTTTGTCGCTGTATGTTTTGCATTGGCTTACTTCTCTCGCTGCAAAATGGCGACGTGCAAAAGCTAAAACTGAAAGTTAATCAGTAAACTATCAGGGAGGCGTTTGCCTCCCTTTTTTGTGCCTGTTAATTTAATTTTAAGTTTCGTGAAAAAAGTTCGAATAAATGGTTGAAAAAGGATGTCAGCTTAGTTAGTGTGGAGACAAGACAGCAAACAACCTAAGAGCTGATAAGTATGCGTAAATTAGTAATGAACATTCATCACCATCATCACCCTATCTAGTCTTTCGGGGAGATTTACGTATACCCGGGAGCAAGATTACTCCCGGAGGTTAAGTCAAAGAATTTAGATTTAAACCCTCGGGATGACAAAGTCTTCCGAGGGTTTTTTAGTTTTAGCGCTTTTAAATAATCAATAAATTCAAATATTTGCACAGGGATACAGCAATGCAGACACAACGCCTAAGAATCGCAATTCAAAAGAAAGGTCGCTTAAGTAAAGAGTGCCAAGACCTACTTAAAAAATGTGGTGTTAAATTTAACATCATGGGTGAGCGCCTAGTTGTTCATTCACTAAATATGCCAATCGACTTGTTACTCGTTCGTGATGATGACATCCCAGGTCTTATCATGGATGGTGTAGTTGACCTTGGTTTCATCGGTGAAAATGAACTAGAAGAAGTTCGTCTAGATCGTGTTGCTCTTAAAGAGCCTTCAGAGTTCCGCACACTACGTCGTTTAGACTTCGGTGGTTGCCGCCTTTCAATCGCTATTAATAAAGACGAAGAATACAACGGGCCACAAGACTTAGCGGGCAAACGTATTGCGACAACCTACCCACAACTACTTAAAGCCTACATGGACGAGCAGGGTGTTGAGTTCAGCACTTGTATGCTAACAGGTTCGGTTGAAGTCGCGCCTCGCGCTGGCCTTGCAGACGCTATCGCTGATTTAGTTTCTACAGGTGCAACGCTTGAAGCGAACGGCCTAAAAGAAGCAGAAGCTATCTTCCAATCGAAAGCAACACTGATTCAACGTGTTGGCGACTTCGACGCAGACAAGACCGCACTGATTGAAAAACTACTGACTCGTATGCAGGGTGTTCAACAAGCGAAAGAGTCGAAGTACATCATGCTTCACGCGCCAACCTCTCAACTAGAGCAAATCAAAGCACTACTGCCTGGTGCTGAAGATCCAACGGTTCTTCCTCTATCTACAGACAAAGACAAAGTTGCCGTGCACCTAGTAAGTACAGAGAACTTGTTCTGGGAAACAATGGAACAGCTGAAAGAGTTGGGTGCAAGCTCGATTCTAGTATTACCAATCGAAAAAATGATGGGGTAGTGACGATGAGAACCGTTGTTTGGCAATCTTTAAGTGAATCACAGCAAGACTCGGTATTAGAGCGTCCAGCTATTACTGAAGGTGCAAACATCACAGCGACTGTTTCTGATGTTATTGCAAAAGTACGAAATGAAGGCGATGCCGCGCTTAAAAAGCTGACTGCAAAGTTTGATGGTGTAACTCCAGAATCTATCCGAGTCAGTTCGGGTGAGATTGAAGAGGCGTGTGCTCGTCTAACACCAGAGATGAAGCAAGCGTTAGAGCAAGCTTATAGCAACATTGCTAAGTTTCACGAAGCTCAAAAGCCGCAGCCAATTAAGGTTGAGACACAGCCTGGTGTTGTGTGTGAGCAAGTGACGCGCGCGATTAATACTGTTGGCCTTTATATTCCCGGTGGCAGTGCGCCACTACCGTCAACGGTTCTTATGTTAGGTGTTCCTGCTCAAATCGCGGGTTGTCGTAAGGTTGTGCTTTGTTCACCTCCGCCAATCGCTGATGAAATCTTGTATGTCGCTAAGCTTTGTAAGATCGACGAAGTTTACAACGTTGGTGGTGGTCAAGCGGTTGCAGCAATGGCTTACGGTACCGAGAGTGTGGCTAAAGTCGATAAGATCTTCGGCCCAGGTAATGCCTACGTTACGGAAGCAAAGCGCCAAGTGAGTAATGACTTCCGCGGAGCAGCTATTGATATGCCAGCTGGCCCATCTGAAGTGTTAGTGATTGCTGATGAAACGGCTGATGCAGACTTCATTGCAGCGGATTTGTTGAGCCAAGCGGAACACGGGCCTGACTCTCAAGTAGTATTGGTAACTCCATCTCCAGTGGTTGCAGACCAAGTAACAGAAGCGGTTCAAAAGCAACTGAAAGAACTGTCTCGTGCGAACATCGCTCAGCAAGCATTGGCTTCAAGCTTAATCATCATTGCTGAATCGATCACTCAAGCGATTGCGATTTCGAATTTCTACGGTCCTGAGCACTTGATCGTTCAAACCAAGAACCCACGTGAATTGCTGCCATTGCTAGATAATGCAGGCTCAATTTTCCTTGGTGACTGGTCTCCAGAATCTGCAGGTGACTACGCATCCGGCACAAACCACGTTCTTCCGACTTACGGTTATACCAAGACGTATTCAAGCCTAGGTTTGGCTGATTTCTCTAAGCGAATGACGGTGCAGGAGCTAACAGCCGATGGGTTGAAAGGCCTAGCGCCAACAGTAGTAACAATGGCGGAAGCCGAAGGTTTGGATGCACACAAACGCGCTGTGACTATCCGAGTTGAAAAGTTAAATAAAGCGAAATAAGGGTAGGGCATGGAAAAGTTAGCAAGAAAACAAGTTCAGGCTCTAACACCTTACTTGTCTGCAAGACGCATAGGCGGTACTGGTGATGTATGGCTAAACGCCAACGAATCTCCGTTTGATAACGAGTACAACCTGAACTTGTCTCGTCTTAACCGTTACAGCGAATGTCAGCCAAAAGAGCTGATTGATGCTTACGCTCAATACGCAGGCGTGAAATCAGAGCAAACTCTGACAACGCGTGGTGCTGACGAAGGTATTGAATTACTGATTCGTGCTTTCTGTGAGCCGAACGAAGACGCTATTCTTTACTGCCCACCCACTTACGGTATGTACGCAATCAGTGCAGAGACGATTGGTGTTGAGCGTAAGGTTGTGCCTCTGACTTCTGAATGGCAATTGGATCTTCCAGCTATCGAAGCTCAGCTCGACAACGTAAAAGTGGTGTTTGTTTGTAGCCCAAATAACCCAACCGGTAATTTAGTTGATCGTAAAGACATCATCAAGCTGCTTGAAATGACACAAGACAAAGCGATTGTGGTGATGGATGAAGCGTATATCGATTTTTGTCCAGAAGCGTCAACCGTTGATTTGCTTGAGCAATATCCAAACCTAGCGATTCTGCGCACCTTGTCGAAGGCCTTTGCTTTGGCGGGCTTACGTTGTGGCTTTACGCTAGCGAATAAAGAGCTTATCGATGTACTGTTGAAAGTGATCGCTCCTTATCCTGTGCCAATCCCTGTTGCTGACATTGCCGTTCAAGCTCTCTCAGAGCAAGGACTAGCGCGAGCTAAGTTCCAAGTTCTAGATTTAAGTGCTAACCGAGCGTATTTGCAGGCGGGTCTATTAGGTATGCCTCAAGTGACGGTTTTTGATGGCTGGGGTAACTACTTACTGGTGAAATTCCCGAACGGCGATGAGTTATTTAAAGCGGCTTGGGATACGGGCATTATTTTGCGTAATTCACCTATTGAAGACTGTGTTCGTATTAGTATTGGTAACCGCGAAGAGTGCGAAAAGACACTTGGATTCATTCGTAACTTTTATCAGTAATGAAAGGCTTACCAGTAATAACATTTGCCAGTTTGAGTTGATTAATTGGGCTGGCAAGTGAAACCAATATTTTGGGTTAGCGTTTGATTTTAGCTAGGCCACCAGATTTAAAATTAAAAGGAAGTTCAAGTGAGTAAACAACAGAAAATACTTTTTATAGACCGTGACGGCACCTTAATTGTAGAGCCGCCAGTTGACTTTCAAGTAGATCGTTTAGACAAGCTAAAATTCGAACCGCGAGTAATTCCTAGCCTACTTGCACTGCAAGACGCTGGTTACCGTCTAGTGATGGTGACTAACCAAGATGGTCTAGGTACCGATAGCTACCCACAAGAAGATTTCGATGCACCACACAATATGATGATGGAGTTCTTCGAATCTCAAGGCGTTAAGTTTGACGACGTGCTTATTTGCCCTCACTTTGACGAAGACAACTGCTCTTGCCGTAAGCCTAAACTGGGTATGGTTAAAGAGTACCTACAAGGCGGTAAAGTCGATTTCCAACACTCTGTTGTGATTGGCGACCGAATGACGGATCTTCAACTGGCAGAGAACATGGCTATCCGCGGTATTCAATATGGCCCGGATGCGGAAACTGAAGGCACGCTTAACTGGCCACAAATCGTTAAAGATCTGACGGTTAATGCGCGTATTGCTGAAGTAGTTCGTACTACTAAAGAAACCGATATCAAGGTTGCAGTAAACCTTGATGAAACCGGTGGCAACAAGATCGATACCGGCATGGGTTTCTTCGACCACATGCTTGATCAAATCGCGACACACGGTGGTTTCCAAATGAACCTGACTGTGAAGGGCGACCTGCACATTGATGATCACCACACAGTCGAAGATACCGCTCTGGCTTTAGGCCAAGCATTGAAAGATGCACTAGGCGACAAACGTGGTATTGGCCGTTTTGGTTTCAGCCTACCAATGGATGAGTGTTTGGCTCAGTGTGCGTTAGACCTTTCTGGTCGTCCATACCTGAAGTTCGATGCTAAGTTCAGCCGTGAGCAAGTGGGTGATCTTTCAACCGAGATGGTGGTTCACTTCTTCCGTTCTCTAACTGATACATTGGCTTGTACGCTACACCTTTCTTCTGATGGCAATAATGATCACCACATCATTGAGAGCTTGTTCAAAGCGTTTGGCCGTACTCTTCGCCAAGCAATCAAAGTTGAAGGTAACGAGTTACCAAGCAGCAAAGGCGTTCTGTAAGGGTTCGGTATGAAAGAGCAAAAAGTCGTTATTATTGATACTGGTTGTGCCAACGTTTCATCGGTGAAGTTTGCGATTGAACGTCTGGGCTACGCAGTTGAAATTTCAAAAGAACCAGAAGTTGTTCTTGCTGCCGACAAGCTATTCCTACCCGGTGTAGGTACAGCAAGTGAGGCAATGAAGAACCTGCAAGAGCGTGACCTTGTTACCCTTGTCAAGCAAGTTGAGAAGCCTCTGCTGGGTATCTGTTTAGGTATGCAGCTGTTAGGCAAACTGTCTCAAGAGAAAGGTCAAAAGGCTGATGAGTTAGTTGAATGCCTAGGTTTGTGTGATGGCGAAGTTCGTTTACTTGAAACGGGCGACTTACCATTACCACACATGGGTTGGAACACAGTAACAGCAACGCCTAATCACCCGCTATTTAAAGACATTGAAGAAGGCGAATACTTCTACTTTGTTCATAGCTTCGCAATGCCAGTGGGCGACTACACAATCGCACAATGTGATTACGGTAATCCGTTCACTGCGGCGGTTCAAAGTGGCAATTATTATGGTGTTCAGTTCCACCCAGAGCGATCTTCGAAAGCTGGCTCTAAGCTGATTCAGAACTTCTTGGAATTGTAATAAGGATTAGGCAGCGGCTAACGTTGCCATATAAGGAATGTAAATGATTATTCCCGCGTTAGATTTAATTGAAGGCCAAGTAGTTCGCTTATTCCAAGGAGACTACGGGCAAGTAACAGAATACAAAGTAGACCCAGCAGAGCAGTTTAATCTGTACCACCAAGCTGGCGCTGGCTGGCTGCACCTTGTTGACTTAACGGGCGCAAAAGACACAACGGCTCGTCAGTTAGACTTGATTGCTAAGCTCCTTGCTAGCACGCCTGCGAACATCCAGATTGGTGGTGGCGTGCGTAACGAACAAGATGTCGTTGATCTGCTAGAAGCTGGCGCACAGCGCGTTGTGGTTGGTTCTACAGCCGTTAAGCAACCTGAGTTGGTGAAAGGTTGGATGGAGAAGTATGGCGCGGAAAAAATCGTGCTGGCTCTAGACATCAACATTGATGAAAGCGGCACACGTAAAGTGGCGATTTCAGGTTGGCAAGAAGATTCAGGTGTGACTATTGAAGCGCTGATTGAAGACTACCTCACGGTTGGCCTTAAACACGTGCTGTGTACCGATATTTCACGTGACGGCACGCTAGAAGGATCAAACGTAGAGCTCTATGTTGATCTTTGTAAGCAGTACCCACAAGTGCAATTCCAATCATCGGGCGGCATTGGCAGCCTAGCTGATATCGACGCGCTTAAAGGCAGCGGTGTTGCGGGTGTGATTGTGGGTCGTGCGCTACTTGATGGCAAGTTTACCGCAGAGGAGGCATTTGCATGTTGGCAAAGCGCATAATCCCTTGTTTGGATGTCCGTGACGGACAAGTGGTTAAGGGCGTTCAGTTCCGTAACCACGAAATTATTGGTGACATCGTTCCGCTAGCACAACGCTATGCAGAAGAGGGCGCCGATGAATTGGTATTTTATGACATCACCGCATCAAGTGATGGCCGTGTGGTCGATAAAAGCTGGGTGAAACGCGTAGCTGAAGTGATCGATATCCCTTTCTGTGTCGCTGGTGGTATTAAATCAGCAGAAGATGCAGCGCGCATTCTTGAGTTTGGTGCGGATAAAGTGTCAATCAACTCACCGGCATTGGCTAATCCACAGCTGATTACTGACCTTGCTGATAAGTTTGGCGTTCAGTGTATCGTTGTCGGTATCGATTCATACTTCGACAAAGAAACCGGTAAATATCAGGTTTACCAATTTACAGGCGATGAAGCGCGTACTAAAGCAACCAAATGGGAAACCAAAGATTGGGTGCAGGAAGTACAGAAGCGTGGCGCAGGTGAGATTGTGTTAAACATGATGAACCAAGATGGCGTTCGTAACGGCTATGATATCGATCAGTTAAACATGGTGCGTGAAGTGTGTAATGTGCCATTGATTGCCTCTGGTGGCGCTGGTGCAATGGAGCACTTTGCTGAAGCTTATAAAAAGACCAACGTGGATGGAGCACTTGCGGCTTCGGTATTCCACAAACAAGTCATCAATATTGGTGAACTTAAACAGTATTTAAAACAACAAGATGTAGAGGTGCGACTATGAGTTTTGAACCCGTAAGCTTATCAAAAACAGAAGTAGGCGCATTGTCAGAGCGTATTAACTGGGAAAAAGTAGATGGCTTAGTGCCAGCGATTGTTCAAGATTACCAGTCAAGCCAAGTGCTAATGATGGGATACATGAACCCAGCCGCACTTGAGAAAACGGGTGAAACTGGCAATGTGACGTTTTTCTCTCGCACAAAAGAGCGTCTTTGGACGAAAGGTGAAACGTCGGGCAATGTATTGCAACTGCAAAACATCGCCTTGGACTGTGACAGCGACACCTTACTGGTTAAAGTTAATCCCATTGGTCCAACGTGCCACACAGGTACAACAACGTGTTGGGATGGAGACAAGCAAGAAGAGTCTCAGATGGTGTGGCTTCATCAGCTTGAGCAGCTATTGGCTGCCCGCAAGGACGCCGATCCTGAATCTTCTTATACTGCCAGTCTATATGCCCGTGGCACCAAGCGTATTTCACAAAAAGTGGGCGAAGAAGGCGTTGAAGTCGCGCTTGCGGCGACGTCGGGCGATAAGGCGGAGTTAGTGTGTGAATCCGCAGATTTGATTTACCACCTAATGGTTCTTCTTCAAGACCAAGGCTTATCGATGGATGATGTGGTAAACAAGCTGAAAGAGCGTCATAAGTAAGCTCTCTTTAGATTAATAGAACCGCGTAAAAGACAGACAAAAGCCCCGCAAACAAACATGTTTACGGGGCTTTTTAGTTTTTTAATTTTCAAGATTTCAAGATTTCAAGATTTCAAGATTTCAAGATTTCAAGATTTCTAAGCCCTACGTCACTTTTCTAACCTCTGACTTTGCGTCATTCCGAGGAGCCTAAGCGACATCAGGAATCTCTTCTCTTAATCTGACTTCTTAGTCGAACGAGTTACCCGCAGCACTTCTTGTATTTCTTACCACTGCCACAAATACACGGATCATTACGGCCGATTTTAAAGCTCTCAACGGTTTGATTTAAACGTGGGTCAATTTCTGGTTGTGTAGTTTGTTCCTGCTCTGGGAAGGTACCATCAATGTAGTACCAAAGACCGTCTTCACGTATAAAGCGAGAGCGTTCTTGCATGCAGTATTGTGCGCCTTCTTCATTGAAGTAAGCTTTAAACTCAACAAAGCCTTCGTCTTGGTGCGAGCCTACCGCAGTATCGATGACTTCTAGTCCTGCCCAATCACTGTTGATAGATTCGGCAATGCCTTCTCTTTGCGCTTCTGCGTTGCAGCTAGGGTGGTAAGTCGCAACAACATAGTCAACTAAACCCAACACGTGCGCTGAATAACGAGAGCGCATCAACTGTTCAGGCGTTTCAACAGCACTGTGGTGAAGGTGCGCTGATTCACAGCACTGTTGGTAAGTATTTTTGCTACCGCATGGGCATAAAGACATAGTCAGATCCTGTAAAAATGGCCTCTATTAAGAGGCCATAAGTGAATGCGTGGGAGTTTACCAAGAAACGATCGCTCACCAAAGTTTGGTTTCTGTTGAAGTTATTGAAATTATCAAAGTGTTAGCGCGAAGTTTACTATTTCAAGGCTGGAGACAATAGCTCTTGTGCCCAAGTCGTTGCTTCATCGTAAGCTTGGCCTAGTTGAGCCTCACTGAGCTTGAGAAGTTTACGAATGCGCGTTGCTTCGTCCCATCGGGCTTGTTCATAAGCAATAACCATGGCCAAAATCGCACCTAACACGCCTTTACGTTGGATAAGGGCCTGTTTAATCTCATCGTCGATTGGCACTGAGTCCAGTACTTGCTTCAACGGTTGGTCAAACAGTGAATCCAGTAGCGAGAACATACCGGTCAAAAAGGCTTGTCCTGGCTCAACCTTCACATTCATCTTCTCGACTAAGAGCTCACATTGACGCGCGCGTAATACCGCTAAACCGTAGAGTGAGTCCGGCTTGTCTTCTTTCGCTGATGCGATCGCCACAAGTGAAACGAACTTACGCAGCTTTTGTTCACCAAGGTAAATAAGCGCTTGGCGGAATGAACGAATCGTTGTTGGTGAACCGCCAGCGGAGTTTACGTAGGTAAGTAGCTTATACGACATGGTCACATCGAGCGTAATCAAACGCTCTACTTCACCAAAGTCGATAGGGTCGTGCGCAATCTCTTTTAACAGCTGAACGGTCGTCAGGAATGCCGGGTTGAGCGCACGCGTTTGGATCATCTCTGGCTTGCTAAAGAAATAACCTTGAAAGTAGGTGAAGCCTGCTTTTTTCGCTTCTTGGTATTCTTCGTACGTTTCTACTTTCTCAGCAAGGAACTTGATATCTAGCCCTTTGAGAGAGTTCATAAACATCGCTGCTTTGGCAATTGGCGTCAAACGGATATCGAACTTGATAATTGAAACGTAGGGTAAGAAGCGCTTCCAAGCTTTACTTGGCACAAAGTCGTCTAGCGCAATGGTATAACCCGCGTCAAAGATGGTTTTGATTGCTTCAAGTAATTCGTCTGTTGGTTCGCAGTCTTCAAGAACCTCAACAACGAGGCTTTCTTTGGGGAACAGAGTAGGGACTAAGTTGATTAGGCTTGCATATGGGAAGTTCACGAACCCAAGCTTATCACCCAACGTATTATAGTGGGTCGATAAGAAGTGATCGGAAAGCAAACGGCTAGTAGCGAGCTCCGGCTCTACTTCAGGGAAAGTGTTCTTAGGACCATCCCTGAATAGCAACTCGTAACCTATGGTTTTCTTGCCTGTGTCGAGTATTGGTTGACGCGCTACGTATGAATATTTCAACTTGGTACTGTGTTCGGTTTATTTCTGGTAGAGAGATAATAGCTAATTCACTAGAAATTACCATACACTTTCTAAGAAAGTCTGACCGACAATAATAATCAAAGTGAAAGTTTAAGCGTTATGTTAAAAGCTATTGCTAAACGCTCGATTCTGTAGTTCAAAACTTTGCGGCGTGAACACCAGCACTGAGCCTTGCGTATACCAATCGCCAAGTACGATACGGGTTTTAGTGCAATTGTTAGCATTAAATGTATGGATGTCTGGGCGGTGAGTATGGCCGTGGATCATCAGATCGACATTGTTTCGTTCCATCACATCTTCGACTTCTTGCTGTGTCACATCCATGATGTCGAGAGACTTGGTCTGCTTGTCATCTTTGATATCTGATTGAACCTTTGAAACAATTTTCTTCTTGATGAAAAATGGAATTCGGTTGAAGACCCATTGTAACCATGGCTGATGCACTTTTTCGCGAAAGGCGAGGTACTTTACATCTTCAGTACATAGAGTGTCTCCATGCAATACTACCGCTTTTTGCCCGTAGATATCGATCGTAGAAACTTCGTCGAGAAGTTGTACGCCCGTTTGCTTAGCAAATTTTTTGCCGACTAAGAAGTCGCGGTTCCCTTGAGTAAAGTAACAAGGCACGCCTGTTTTCACTAAGTCGATAAACGCTTGGCGGATAGAAGTCGCGAATTCACTCTTATCATCGTCACCAATCCAGAATTCGAAAAGGTCACCTAATACGTAAAGTGCATCCGCTTCTACGGCTTCTTTCTTCATAAAGGTTAAGAAGCAGTCTGTGATGTCTTCTCGTGACGGAGAAAGGTGCAGATCTGATATAAAATATGTTTTCATAGGTCTAAAAAAAGGGAGCGATTCGCTCCCTATATCCTGATTTTATCGGCTCATCAATACTAACCGAAAGCGATGAATTAAGCTTCGATTGTAGTACCAGTGATGATCACTTCTTCTAGAGGTACATCTTGGTGCATACCCATAGAACCAGTGCTAACACCTTTAATCTTGTTTACGATGTCCATGCCTTCAACAACTTCTGCGAATACACAGTAGCCCCAACCGTCTAGGCTTTCGCTACGGAAGTTTAGGAAAGAGTTGTCGTTAACGTTGATGAAGAACTGAGAGCTGGCTGAATGCGGTTCCATAGTACGAGCCATTGCTAGCGTACCAACTTTGTTCGCTAGACCGTTGTTTGCTTCGTTCTTGATCGTTGCACGAGTTGCCTTTTCTTTAAGGCCAGAAGTCATGCCGCCGCCTTGAATCATGAAACCATCGATAACACGGTGGAATAGTGTGTTGTCGTAGAAACCGTCACGGCAATACTGTAGAAAGTTTGCGCTTGTTTCTGGTGCTTTTTCTTCGTTAAGTTGAACTTTGATATCACCAAAATTTGTGTGAAGGATGATCATGATTGTTACCTTACTGTCTTTTTAATATGAAGTTCGAATTCTAGCGCATGTTGGCAGACTTTCAAATCACCAAATCATTAACTTAACTCGGATGTTTGAGGTAATACCAATCGTAGTAAATAACTGGCCATCCTAGCTTGTTAAAACACTTGATAACGTCGTTAGAAATTTTGAATGTAGAATAACTACTTATCGAAACTTTTTGTCGAAAAGAGCTTCCTTGTTCTCAAGCATTTTTTCTGCGCTATTTATAACCATCTACTTACCGTGATGGGTATAATTCCTGCTTTTAGGGATTACCTATTAAGGTATGACTTGTTATACTGCGAGCTTATTTTGATTAATCCATAAAATAGATAGAGATCATGCTGAAGATATATAACACGCTCACAAGACAGAAAGAGGAATTCAAACCAATTACAGCTGGCAAAGTCGGCATGTATGTCTGTGGGGTAACCATATACGATCTCTGTCATATTGGTCATGGTCGTACGTTCGTTTCTTTCGACGTAGTAACTCGTTACCTTCGTTACCTTGGTTACGATTTGAATTTCGTTCGTAACATCACAGATATCGATGACAAAATCATCAAACGCGCTAACGAAAACGGTGAGTCTTGTGACTCTCTGACTGAGCGTTTAATCGGTGAGATGCACGCTGACTTTGATGCATTGAACATGAAGCGTCCAGATGTTGAGCCTCGTGCGACAGAATACATCACTGAAATCATCGAGCTTGTTGAAAAGCTGATTGAACGTGGTTTCGCATACGTTGCAAGCAACGGCGACGTGATGTTTGAAGTAAAGAAATTCGACGAATACGGTAAGCTTTCAAAGCAAGACCTTGATCAGCTTCAAGCGGGTGCTCGCGTTGATGTTGAATCTGCAAAACGCAGCCCACTAGACTTCGTTCTTTGGAAGATGTCTAAGCCAGGTGAACCTACATGGGAATCGCCATGGGGCCCGGGTCGTCCAGGTTGGCACATCGAATGTTCAGCAATGAACTCGTCTATTCTGGGTAACCACTTCGATATCCACGGTGGTGGTTCAGATCTGCAGTTCCCTCACCACGAAAACGAAATCGCACAGTCTTGCTGCGCGCACGGCACTCAGTATGTAAATACTTGGATGCACAGTGGTATGGTGATGGTAGACAAAGAGAAGATGTCTAAGTCACTAGGTAACTTCTTCACTATCCGTGACGTGCTAGCACATTACGATGCTGAAACGGTACGTTACTTCCTAATGTCTGGTCACTACCGTAGCCAGCTAAACTACAGCGAAGATAACCTAAACCAAGCTCGCGCATCACTAGAGCGTCTATACACGTCACTTCGTGGCCTAGACCTTACAGCCGCTCCTGCCGGTGGCGAAGAGTACGTGACTCGATTCTCTACAGCGATGAACGATGATTTCAACACACCTGAAGCTTATTCAGTACTGTTTGAAATGGCTCGTGAAATCAACCGTATCAAGCCTGAAAGCATTGAAAAAGCAAGCGGACTGGGTGCATTGATGCGTGAACTAGCAGACATCATCGGTATTCTTCACCAAGAGCCAGAAGCCTTCCTACAAGGTGATGCGGCAGGTAACGACGACGAAGTGGCTGAAATCGAAGCGTTGATCAAACTGCGTAACGACTCTCGTGCTTCAAAGGATTGGGCAAATGCCGACCTTGCACGTGATAAGCTAAACGAGTTGGGTATTGTTCTGGAAGATGGCCCAGAAGGTACGACTTGGCGTCGTAAGTAAATCTTATAAAAAGGGCTGATTTTCAGCCCTTTTTTCTAGCACGAATTCTCTATTTTCACCTTTTCTATCTTCAACTTTTAATTAACAGGAATATTTCTGTGGCTCAGATGTATTTTTATTACTCGGCAATGAATGCGGGTAAATCAACAACGCTTCTTCAATCTTCATTCAACTACCAAGAACGTGGCATGACGCCAGTGATCTTTACGGCAGCTTTGGACGATCGCTATGGTATCGGTAAAGTGAGCTCACGAATTGGTCTGCAATCTGAAGCTCAGCTGTTTAAAAATGACACCAACATGTTTGATGCGATCAAAAAGCTCAATGAGGAAGAAAAGCGTCATTGTGTTTTGATCGATGAGTGCCAATTTTTATCGAAGGAGCAGGTGTACCAATTAACAGAAGTGGTTGATAAGCTGCACATCCCTGTACTTTGTTACGGCCTACGTACCGATTTCCTGGGTGAACTGTTTGAAGGTAGCCGTTACTTACTGTCTTGGGCAGATAAACTTGTTGAGCTTAAAACAATTTGTCACTGTGGCCGTAAAGCGAACATGGTAATTCGTACCGACGAGCACGGTGTGGCGATTGCTGAGGGCGACCAAGTGGCTATTGGCGGTAACGACAAATACGTTTCTGTTTGCCGTCTGCACTACAAAGAAGCGTTAGGTAAATAAGCAGCTCTATTTGCTAACGCGAAAGAACGAAAAACGGTGACCAAGTGTCACCGTTTTTGTTTATTGGGCCTGTGTTTTGCTTTCTTCCAAGCCGAGCTTTTGTTTTATTTCCTGCCGAGCTTTTACTTTGTTCAAAGTCTAACTTTTGCTTATTCGAAACCGAGCTTCTTCAATGCTTGATAGGCGTGGTCAACGTCGTCGGGGATCGGCATCTCAATCTGAAAGCCTTTCTCTGGGTAGGATTTGATTCGCTCGTAATCAGCAATTAATGCGCCTAACACCATATCTAACGGCAACTCTTCGTTAAAGTAATCATCCCAAGTTTGCCATCGCGACGTCACGGTAATCTCGGAAGTTTCGTCAGGCCATTGTTTACTGAAGGTTGCGTAGGTACGTTTCTCCATGAAGGGCTTCTGAACTAAGGTTAGCCTCTTCGGCGATAACCCTTTTTCTGTCAGCAACTCATGAGTGAATCGTACATTTTCCCCAGTATTTGTTGCGTGTTTCTCTATGATAATGTCAGAGTCAGGCACGCCACAATCTCGTGCGATAGAAGCGAATGTTTCTGCTTCTGAGCGTTCAAAGCTTCTTTCGGTAAAGCGCCCCACACCGCCAGAAAAAACGATGTAAGGCGCGATCTGTTGGTGATAAAGCTCGGCTGCATATTCAGCTACGCGAGTATCGTTGCTACACAATACAAAGATACAGTCGGAAGGCGTAACCTTGTGACCCATCGACATAAAGTTCCAAAGGGTGTCGACTGAGCGATGCAGTTTTATGTTGGGATTTTTGTTAGCAATAGATTGTTCAGTCATGAAGTGCGTCCAGTGTGGATTCGAATTTAAATGAATAACCTAAGTCGAGAATCTTCTTCGAAGAGATTAACTTGTCTGGGGTATCAACAACAGCGGGCAGAGGCTCACTGCTGTTGGCGCTTTTCAGTGCCGCGGCATAAAACTCCGCCTTACTGACTGTATTTGGTGTGGTCACGTTAACTATTTCATTGTGCAGTTGACTGATAGCGAAATCGACAGCACCAATTGCATCATCAAGGTGCAGCATGTTGGCTGGAGCTTGAGTGCTGACTTGTTTTAACTTGCTTGCGAAGCGTGATGGGTGACGGCTTGGGCCGATTAAGCCACTAAAGCGAAGAATGGTGTAGTCGATACCGGAATCAATCACTGACTGTTCAGCTTGCAGCATGATTCGTGCGTTATCGGAAAATAAAGACGCGTGCTCGTTATCTGAGGTCGAAAGGGGGAGTGATGCATCCAGCTCGTTCAGCACACCCGGCTTAGTTGGGTATACCGTAGTTGAACTAACCATAATGAGCTTTTTAATGTTGGCCTTTTGGCATGCATTGGTGAGTTGCTGCCAGTAGTCGGCATACTCTTGTCCTGCTCCTTTTCTAAAGCCAGGAGGGAAGCTGCCAATCACAATTTCAGTGTTGTTTTCGAGTAACAATGAATAGAGTCGCCCGATAGTCTGTTGTGGATCGGATGAATCAAAGCTAAACACTTCACATGGAATTTGTTCGCTACCAATGGCATCTGCTCCCGCTTGGGTCGTTTTCGTGACCACTACTCGGTTACCATGTTTTTCTAAATGTTCAGATAAAGGTGCACCTACCCATCCTGCACCGACAATAAATATAGAAGCCATGTGTTCCTCACAACTGCAAATGACGAATTTACAATAAGCCTAACAAAGCTTTGCCCAAAAATGAAAAAACTCCACGGCCGAAGCAAGTGGAGTTTTTACTAGAACAATGGAGCTTTAGTTTAGTACGCGAAGAAGCTTGTCTGCGCGCTCTGCCATCTCGATACCTTCATCTGTTAGGTAACCGCCGTCTGGCTGAGTACAAAGGTTTTTTTCGAATAGGCGCTTAACAGCGTCTTGAGTTTCTTGAGCTGCCTCTTGATGGACTTTAATTCCAGTAGCTGCACTACTTACATTAAATTGAAGAAGGAGGTTTAAATCAGCAATATGTTCAGCGTTGTACTTCATAATTGACCTATATATTCATAACGTTCTCTACCTTCACCTTAGTGCGCATTCTCGGCTCAGGCAATAGCAAATAAAGAGAATTGATAAGTGATACCAAATTGATTGATTAATCATCGAGTGATGAGTTTATTTTGGTTATATTGGGTGATTTGCACCCACTTAAATCATCAGTGATGTTTATTGCTAAGTGGTTGTAATATATTGTGACTAGAAATAATTTGCATTGAGCGAATATTGTATAAAAAGGATATGCATAAGTGAGAGCGAACAAAGTAGCATTAACGATCAGTATGCTATTTGCTATCTCAGGTTGTCAAAGTACACCCTCAGAGCAGACAGACGCGAACCAAACCACAAACAACAATAATGAATCGACAATAGAGGTCCGTTCATTTCAGTCTGTCCAAAGCGTTTACTCCGAATGGGAAGTTAAGCTTGAAGACCATGCTCAATTGTCTCTCTATGCACCAGAGAATTACAATGAACTATTAGACGCATGGGATGATGCTGAAAGCATTTATGCGGACTTACTTAAAGACGAAACTCGGATAACCAAGAGTTACTCCATTTTTTCGAGCCTAACTTACGCTGAAGCCTTCGATGAAAAAATCGCTTTGATCAAATCAAACTATGACTCGATCTTAGTGTTAAAGAAGAAGGCTGATCGAGTACTCGCGGATTCGATTGTCCAAATGGATTACCTGAAGTTTCTTGGCGCAGATACCATGTTTACCTCGAGCTACAAACGTTTGTATTCAGAATACAGCGAGTTGTTTGAGTATGTTCTGGTCGATGAGCTTGAAGACGCTCAAGAAGCGCAGGTGGAATTTCTTAACAATGCTCGCTTACTAGAAGTTAAAGTGGCACATAAGAAATACATCGAACCTTTGAAGAACGAATTAGAGTTCTTGGAAGATGAAGATTTCGATGACGTTGCTCCACTGACGTTTGCTAAAGCAGCATCTCAAATTGCTTTGGCAGAAAGCCAAGTCAAAGCCAGTCCCCGTGAAAAGTCGATCATTGAAGATGCGGTACACGCTGCGGAGTTTGAGTTGAACCACGTGCGCAGTGTCGCTCATGAAGTAAAAGTGCTCGCGAGTGTAAAAGGCGACAAGTTCGAACAATCGGTTTTGAATGCAGAGAATCAGTTGCTGAGCATTTCACAAGTGGTTAATGATGAAGATCACCGTGATGTTGTATTGCGCCTTCAGTCTCAAAAAATTGTAGCGAGTGTTAAAGCGCTGAAAGGCTCAGACATGACGGCGTCATTAAAGTCAGAGATTAAAACTTTGACTGAACGACTCGCTAAGTTAGAAAGTGAGAATCAGAAACAAACACAGAAATTGGTTGAAGCGACCAAGCACAGTGAGTTGCTCGGTGAGCAGATTACCAAGAGTGATGCTCACATTAAAAGCTTAGAAGAGTTAGTGGATAGTTTGAAAAGCTTAGGTGGCAAAGTGGCCAACGAAAGTGACTCTGATGTGATGTCCCCAGCTGTTGAATCTACTCTAGAGGATTCAACCCTAGAACAATCATCAGAAGAAGTGATTGAACCTTCGGTTTAGCATCACTAATTTCTTTATTTGTGATTGAGTTAAAAGCGCCTTAGGGCGCTTTTTTACGTTCTGTTGATCTATGTCAAAATCTAGAAATAAAAGCGCTCTGTGAGCCATTTTAGTGTACGTTATTCTTTTATTTTTAACGTAACTTGTTGATATTTATAGATGTGTTATTTTCTATGCTGATAACTAATCATTCAGCATAGTTTTCTTTTTACTACTAAAGTCGTATGAATTTTGAATAACTTGGGCTATTTCCTTTCCACAAGGTTGTGGGAGGTATTTTGAGTCCCAAATAGCTCTTGAATTCAGAAATGAAAGAGAGGATTATCGCGCTCCCGACAACATGTTTCAAAATGTAAATCATCATGAATCTAAACCAATTTGACTCATTATTACCGCCACAAATGGCTGAGCGCGCTGCAGATATTGGCGTAGGTAAAGCAACCAAAGATCCAACCAAATCTTTTCTCCTAGCGATTTCAGCTGGCATACATATCGGTATTGCGTTTGTGTTCTACACAATTGTAACCACTGGCGCTGGTGATTTACCTTGGGGTATTACTCGCGTCCTAGGTGGCCTTGCATTTAGCTTGGGCCTAATCCTCGTTGTTGTTACTGGCGGTGAACTATTTACCAGTTCGGTGCTCACTCTTGTTGCTCGTGCAAGTGGCAAGATTAGCTGGGGAACCCTAGTAAAGAACTGGGCGACCGTTTATATCGGTAACCTTATTGGTGCTTTATTGCTAGTGGCATGCATGCTTCTGACTAAACAGTACATGTTCGACCATGGGCAAGTGGGTTTGAATGCCATGGCCATCTCTCAGCACAAAATGCACCATGGTTTTATCCAAGCTATCGCGCTTGGCATCATGTGTAACGTATTGGTTTGTATCGCGGTATGGATGACGTTTAGTGGACGAACACTGACTGACAAAATTGCAGTACTGATTTTACCTGTCGCGATGTTTGTATCATCGGGCTTTGAGCACTGTATTGCGAATATGTTCCAAGTTCCTTTAGCTATCGGTATCAAAACATTTGCTCCAACTGAATTCTGGACAATGACAGGGGCTAATCCAGCAGACTATGTTGACCTAAACATGATGGACTTTCTGATGAACAACTTGCTGCCCGTTACTATCGGTAACATCATCGGCGGCGGTATCTTTGTTGGCATGTGGTATTGGTTGATTTATTTACGCGATTAATAAAGATGGCGGATCAACAAAGCTTGTGTGACTAGCTCAGTGACAAGATTAGTTAAAGCTCAGAGTGGAAACATTGAACTGACTTATGACATTTACAAGACGGCCTGCATTGCAGGCCGTTTTTTATTTGTGGAAAACTTACTCGTTGAATTCTTAAATTATCATTTGAACGCTTAACAACGCAGTTCTGCACGTGTGTATATGTCTTTGAAATCACCCAAGGATCAATAGCAATGATCTTTGCGCGAGCCGAAATGGACAAAAAAGGATCTATATTGATTTGGTTATCCACAATTTCTGTGGATAACCTGTATCAAATTCAGTGAGTAACCAGATCTAAGATGAGTCGGGAGGTTATTTTGAAGGCTGTATTTGAGCGAGAACTCGCCCTTCTTTGGTCAGAGAAGTCTTTAACGATAGGTGAAGTGCAAGCGCTAAGGAGCAGCTCATCATCACGAAAATAGCCAACATGATCATCAGTTGATACTTAATCGCGATCATTGGTGAAGCACCCCCTAAGATTTGTCCTGTCATCATTCCTGGTAGCGTTACCAAGCCTGTGGTTGCCATTGAGGCCATAATAGGAGACATCGCTTTCTGTATAGCATTACGCACAAAAGGCGCTGCAGCATAGGAAGGAGAGGCACCTAAAGCGATAGCCGCTTCGTACTCTGATTTCTGCGTTTCAAAAGCACCGAACAAGTTCTGCAATGCCACGATGTTACTGCTTAAGCTATTACCCAATAACATCCCTGCGATCGGGATAAGGTACTGAGCGTTAAAAACCGGTGTTGGTTTAATGATAAATAAGCAGATGAACAAGACAATGGGTACACAGGTTACCGCTAGGCTCACAGCGACAGGCACTAACAAGAGGTTTCGGGGTAACTTGGACTTTTCAACAATCGAGCTTGCCCCAACGATAATCATCGTAAATAACCACAGTAAATTGACCCACAAGCTATTCAAAGTGAACAGGTATTCTAGGTAGAGGCCAACCAGAAATAGCTGAACAGTCATGCGAATGATGCTGATAGAAGCCTCTTTTCCAAGGCCAAGTTTTAGCTTGTGGTTGATTACAATTGGTAGCAAGAGAAGTGAACTGAAAAACAATAATTGCCACCAAGATATATCAATAACGTCTTGCATAATGCTTCCTTTTAATAAGGCTTCTATCATATCTGAAAGTGCCAAATGATGCATTTCAGAGTCATACCTGTCGAACTCAAAAAAGGCTCAATTATTTAACATTCAAAGTACAAAATAATGGTTATTTGAGGGTTTTTTGGCTACTACTTAGTAGGTAAAACGTTAAAATTGGTTACAATACGGTTGCGTAAATGTTGGAATTTAACATTTGTGAAATATACTTAATTCTTCACATTTGTTAATACTTTTTAATAACTTTGTTTAACTAAAAACAACTTTGGATGAGCTCAAAAAAGTATTGATTAGCAAGGGTTATAACGGGAGATTTGATTGAACCCTACTTTGAGTATGGTCTAAAATTTGTCGTTAGATACTTAAGAACTTTAGCCCCATAGAATGGGTTACTCGAAATTACTAAATACAAAATAGGCAAAATGTATGAGTGATGTTAATAAAATTGAAACTAGCGAAAAACATTCGCTGGAGTGGAAGTCTTTCCTCTTCATCGCGGTGGTTCTCTTCCCAATATTAAGTGTGGCTTTTGTAGGCGGTTACGGCTTCCTAGTTTGGGCACTGCAAGTGTTTGTATTCGGACCTCCTGGTGCTCACGGCGGCATGTAATGCCCTCTAAGTAACAACATTTTTTAAAATCAATATTTAAGAGAGCTAAACATGAAATCATTTTTAGTTAAATTATGGCGCACAATGACTCGCCCAGCAGTACACATCAGTCTTGGTGTACTAACTATGGGTGGCTTTATCGCCGGTGTTATTTTCTGGGGCGGTTTTAACACAGCTCTAGAGCACACAAATACAGAAGAATTCTGTGTAAGCTGTCACACCATGCGTGACAACGTATACGTAGAACTACAAGAAACGGTTCACTGGAAAAACACTTCTGGTGTACGTGCTACTTGTCCTGACTGTCACGTTCCACATGAATGGACAGCAAAAATCGCTCGTAAGATGCAAGCTTCTAAAGAAGTATTCGCTCAAGTATTTGGTGACCTAGATACGCCTGAGAAATTCGAAGCTCGTCGTATCGAACTGGCTAAACACGAATGGGATCGCTTCTCTTCGAACAAATCTCTAGAGTGTAAAAACTGCCACAACTACGATTCAATGGATTTCGAAAACATGCGCCCAACAGCGCGTATCCAGATGAAGAACGCGGCAGAGCGTGATCAAAGCTGTGTTGACTGTCACAAAGGTATTGCTCACAACCTTCCATTAGATATGGCATCAGCGAGCGGTATTGTTGGCGAGCTAGAAAATGTAGCAAGCAGCACATCTTACGCAAATGGTTCAGACGTAATCTCTATTCGTCACCTACCAATGTATACGGATGAGACAGCAACAGTTGAAGCGGGTCTATTAAGCCCTGCAAGTAAAGTTGCAGTGATCGACGAAAAAGGCGACATGATTAAGATTCAAATCGACGGTTGGCGTAAAGCGAAAGGCTTCGGACGTGTAATCCAAGAAGACTTCGGTATGAACATCTCGACTGCAATCTTGACGAAAGAAGTATCTCAAAGTGACGTAATCACTGTTGGTGAGAAGAAAGAAGATGAGCTAACTGGTCTTCCTTGGGAAGAAGTTAACCTAGCACTTTGGATGAAGAAAGAGTCTATGGTTGATAACTTCGATCCAATCTGGAACGCAGCTGGTCAAGCGTACCAATCTAACTGTTCAACGTGTCACTCACAGCCAGATGAAGCTCACTTCAGCGCTAACGGTTGGGTAGGCATGCTAGATGGTATGATTGCGTTCGTTAACTTCGATACAGATACAGAAGCACTTGTTCTTAAGTATCTACAGAAGCACTCATCAGATTTTTCTGAAGGCCATCACTAATAAGACGTCAATTGGAGTAACACAATGGCAATTACAAGAAGAAGTTTTCTGAAAGGTGTCGCTACTACAAGTGCGGCATCGGTTATCGGTCCAAGCTTATTGGCGTCGGCATCAGCGTCTGCTGCAGAAACAGACGGCGCGTGGAAAGTCTCTGGTTCTCACTGGGGTGCATTCCGAGCTCGTGTTTATGCGGGTAAAGTACAAGAAATTAAACCTCTAGAAATCGATCAACACCCAACTGAGATGTTGAAAGGTATTAAAGGTATTATCTACAGCCCATCACGTGTGCGTTACCCAATGGTTCGCCTAGATTGGTTGAAGAAGCATAAATACAGCGCAGATACGCGTGGTAACAACCGCTTTATTCGTGTGACTTGGGATGAGGCACTAGACCTTGTTTACCGTGAACTAGAGCGCGTACAGAAAGATTACGGTCCATGGGCGCTTCACACCGGTCAAACTGGTTGGAGACAAACTGGTCAGTTCCACAGCTGTACTAACCACATGCAACGTGCAATGGCACTTCACGGTTACTCTGTGAAGAAAATCGGTGACTACTCAACAGGTGCTGGTCAAACGATCATGCCTTACGTGCTAGGTTCTACTGAAGTTTACGCACAAGGTACATCTTGGGAACTTATCCTAGAAAACAGTGACAACATTGTTCTTTGGGGTAACGATCCAGTTAAAAACCTTCAAGTAGGTTGGACATGTGAGACTCACGAGTCGTTCGCATACCTAGAACAGCTGAAAGAAAAAGTTGCTAAGAAAGAGATCAACGTTGTTTCTGTTGACCCTGTTAAAAACAAAACAGGTCGTTACCTAGAAAACGAGCAAATGTACATCAACCCACAAACTGATGTGGCGTTCATGCTTGGTGTTGCTCACGTTCTTTACAACGAAGGCCTATACGACAAGAAGTTCATCGAAACTTACTGTCTAGGTTTTGAAGATTTCATCAAGTACGTTCAAGGTGAAACGAAAGACAGAGTTGAGAAGACGCCAGAATGGGCTTCTGCTATCTGTGGCGCAAGCGCGGACTCTATTCGTGACTTCGCTAAGATGCTGGTTAACGGTCGTACACAGATTCTTGTTGGTTGGAGTATCCAACGTCAAGAGCACGGTGAACAGCCTTACTGGATGTGTGCAGTTATCGCAGCAATGGTTGGCCAAATTGGTCTACCGGGCGGTGGTATCTCTTACGGTCACCACTACTCTGGTATCGGTGTATCTTCAACTGGCTTCGCTGCTCCGGGTTCATTCCCGCTGAACATCGACAAAGGTCAATCGCCTAAGCACACTAACACTGATTACAACGGTTACAGCCGCGTAATCCCTGTTGCTCGTTGGGTAGATAGCCTGTTAGAGCCAGGTAAGAAGATCAAAGCAAACGGCGCAACAGTGACACTGCCTGACATCAAGATGATGGTATTCAGTGGTAACAACCCGTGGCACCACCACCAAGATCGCAACAAGATGCGTAAAGCATTCAAGAGCCTACAAACTGTAGTGGCTGTTGATTTCGCTTGGACTGCAACTTGTCGTCACTCTGATATTGTTCTTCCAGCTTGTACTCAGTGGGAACGTAACGATATCGATGGTTACGGCGCGTACTCTGGCCGTGGTTTGATCGCAATGCACAAGCTAGTGGATCCTCTGTTCCAGTCTAAGACTGACTTCGAGATCATGTCTAGCCTAACTAAGCGTTGGGGTCGTTACGACGATTACACGCGTGGTATGGACGAAATGCAGTGGGTTAAATCTCTGTACGACGAATGTCGCGCATCAAACGAAGGTAGCTTCGAAATGCCTGAGTTTGCTGAGTTCTGGGAGAAAGGTTTCCTAGACTTCGGCAAAGGTAAGCCATGGACTCGTCACGCTTCATTCCGTGAAGATCCAGAGATCAACGCACTAGGCACGCCTTCTGGTTTCATCGAAATCACAAGCCGTACTGTTGGCAACATGGGTTACGAGCACTGTCAAGAACACCCAATGTGGTTCGAGAAATCTGAACGTTCACACGGTGGTCCAGGCTCTGACAAGCACCCGTACTGGCTACAATCTTGTCACCCAGACAAGCGTCTTCACTCTCAGATGTGTGAATCTGAAGAGTGGCGTGCGACTTACGCGGTACAAGGCCGTGAGCCAATCTACATCAACCCAGTAGATGCTAAGAAGAAAGGCATCAAAGATGGCGATGTAGTACGTGTGTTTAACGACCGTGGTCAACTACTAGCAGGTGCTGTTCTAATGGATAGCTACGCTCCTGGTGTTGTTCGTATCGAAGAAGGTGCTTGGTACGGTCCGATCAACGAGAAAGTGGGCGCGCTAGATACATACGGCGATCCAAACACACTGACTCAAGATATCGGTACGTCTGAACTTGCTCAAGCAACGTCAGCAAACACATGTTTGGTTGATTTCGAGAAGTTCCAAGGCAAACTGCCTCCAGTAACTTCATTCGGTGGTCCAATCGAAGTTTCTTAAGTCTTGTCTTAAGAACCAAGATTAAAGCTTGAATTAAAGCCCCTGTAAGCACTCTTACAGGGGCTTTTTGTATTTTTGATATCAGTGTTGGTGTTTCTAAATAAGCATTGTAGCGACGCTTATGGAGGCATATATGGGAAGCGCTATAATGTGATGCGACTTAAGCAATTGAGCCGAGAGGGTAAGTCAAAAGAATCTCTTTTGAGAAGCTTAGGTTACTGGAAGCAATTAGATTACTGGAAACAAAAAGGCCGATACAAAGTACCGACCTAATAGAAACCTATGGAGTTAAGCTTGAACCTTGGATACAAACCGGAGCCTTAGATAAAAACTCAAGCTTCGATTATAAACCTAAGCCTTGAACGTAAAGCTACAGCTCGAACATAAACCAATAACCGTATGCACAGATTAACGCGGGTACACTGGAATACAAGGTCGCTACAAGCGCTGCTTTTGGTGCCATTGCAATCGCAGGGAATAGCGCGTCACCATCATTCGAAATTGCGTTACCTACTTGAGCTGACAGTGGCAGTGCACCAGAAAGGTACAGGCTAGTGACCAGCAACTGCGGACCACACCCCGGTAGCAAGCCCATCAATACTCCCGCCAGGGGGAGCATCATGCCCCAGCTTGAGAATAGCGTCGCAAAATCGACATTTGCTATCACAGAGCCAAATTCAAAGAAAAGAAAGGCAACCACCACCCAAGCGGTGACAAAGTTTGTATCTTGAGCGGTCTTTTGCAATGGGTGAGAGCCTATACACTTTTCGTCCTCACTCACGGCTGATTTGTAATCCTCAATTTCACGGGTTAGCCCCCACAGAAACATCGAGCTGATCAGCAAAACTGTCCCCGCCCATTCCATCGACATTTCAGGCAAAGCGAGCAGCTCGTTCACATCGACTTGAAAAGAGCCAAGTAGAGCTACTGCAGCGCCGGGAATAATCAGCACTGACCATAGGTAACCTTGCAGGTTGATCGCCTTTTTAGAGACCGATTCTTTGTCTTGAGATTGAGAAGCACAGCTGCTCACCACTTCATTTTTCTCTGCTTTTTTTGGGCGTAAGAAGTCGTCTGCGTGAAACAAGTTAATGATTCGGCCTGACGCAGTACCCACGATCACGCCCATCGCCATCATGGCTAAACCTGTCTTAGGCTCGCTCGCTATGAGCAGGAACGCCGCGTCACCCATGGTTGAGACGAGCACCGCAACTACCGCACCAAATCCGAGTTTTCCCGAGATAAATTGTGTGGTTACCACTATCGCACCGCCACAGCCGGGCAACGCGCCCATGAGAGCCGCGAATACCACTTGGTTTGAACGAGATTGATGGACGAGCTTATTGAAGACGTTATCTTTGTTTATGTACAGACTTAACCAGTGGTAAATAGCCAAGGTTAAAGCAACATAACAAGACACTGCCCAAAACGCGTCTGACAAAGTAGTCACCGTCAGCTCTCGTGTAGCTGGGGCTGCAACCAAAGCTGCAAGTGAGACAGGCAAAAGCAGGCGCTTAAATGACAGTGAAAACTGAGTTGTTTTCGCAGCACTACTGCTTGGCAAAAAAGAGATTAGTCGATCCATAGGTGTTACTCAAAATTAGTGGCTTAAGATAAATATATACGAATGATAATAATTATCAATTGCATTTGTTGTTTTTTTATCTATTGTTACTATTGGCTAAACCCACGAAACATGACCAATCTAAAAAAATGAGGTAAAGTATGGCTAATAAAGAGAGGCTCTAAAGGTAGAGTCATAATTGTTAGTGTAATAGGAAGAAACATGATTTTAGTTGTTGGTCACAAAAACCCTGATAGTGACAGTATTTGTAGTGCGTTAGTTGCAACTGAGCTTCTTAAGGCTCGTGGCGAGGAAGCGACACCAATTCGCCAAGGCGAGATCAACCGCGAAACTCAACACATTCTAGAAGTCGCTGGTGCTGAAAAGCCAGAGCTTCGTACTTCTGTTGCTGGTGAGAAAATCTGGCTAGTAGACTACTCAGATCTAGCACAAGCACCAGATGATGTTGCTGATGCAGAGATCGTAGGTATTGTTGATCACCACCGTCTAGGCGACGTGATGACAGTAAACCCAATGGAAGCTTGGATCTGGCCTGTTGGTTGTACAAACACTGTACTTTTCAACATGTTCAAGATTGAAGGTCACGCAATCTCTCAACAAATCGCTAAACTAATGATGTCTGCAATTCTTTCAGACACAGTTGGTTTCGCTTCTCCAACATGTACTCAAAAAGACAAAGACGCGGTTGCTGAGCTTGCTGAAATTGCTGGCGTAACTGACGTTGATGCATTCATCAAAGCGCTTCTAATCGCAAAAACAAACATCGAAGGCCTATCTGCTGCACAGCTAGTAGAAAAAGACCTTAAAGGCTACCCATTCAACGGTCGTGATGTTGTTGTTGGTCAAGTTGAACTTGCGACTCTTGAGCAAGTAGACGGCATGATCGAAGCGCTAGAAGCTGATCTTGAAGAGCGTTGTGAGAAAGACGGTCTAGCGTTCGCTGCGGTAATGCTAACAGATATCACTACTGCTCAAACTCGTCTTCTATACAAAGGTGAGTGGGCTGAGAAATTGGTTAAGCACGAGAAAGGCGGCGTATTAATGATGGAAAATACACTAAGCCGTAAGAAGCAAGGCTGGCCTTGGCTACAAGGTGAGCTTGTTTAATCAAGTCGCTTAATATTAAACGCCTGCTTATTTAGCAGGCGTTTTTCTTTGAAGTAGACTTTCTTCTTCATCGATAATGTTTGAAGTTAACAACACTCGGCATAAAATAGCTTTAAGAGCAAAGTTACTGACTAAAGTAGGAAATTAAGATGACTACACAGCTAGACGATAAAAAAATCGCTGAAATCAACAAGTATACGGGCGAGCAACGCCTGAAATACTGTGTGAAAGAAATCGTAGCAAACCGTGAAGTATGGATCTTAACCGATGAACACGGTTGTGTAATGCTGAACACAGAAGATGAAGATTGTGTTCCAGTATGGCCAAACCAAGAGTTCGCAGAATCATGGGCAACGGGTGATTGGTCTGAGTGTAAAGCTGAGTCTATTTCGTTGAACAAATGGCACAGTCGCTGGACGAACGGTCTAGAAGACGACGAACTTGCTGTTGTAGTATTCCCGAACGAGCAAGAAGAAGGCGTTATCTTGTTCCCGGATGAGTTCGACTTCGAATTGAAAAAGCAGGCAGCTAAGCGCTAGTTCTTTCGTAATACAGTAACATCGTAAGTCAGCGTTGCCTTTCTTAGGCAGCGCTATCATTCAATTATCCCATCTAAGTTACTTCCAACGTATATTCGTCAATACCCAATCAACTGATACAAAGGCGCTTGCTGTGCGGCTTTAGAAGCTTGCTGAAGCACACCTGTTTTGCTGTATCTCTTGAGTATCTTTCGAACGATAGGTTTTACTTCAGATTTTGTCATTCCAGCTTTCAATTCTGGTTCATACAGCAATTGCAGTAGCACTACGTCTAACGGCGATAATAAGTCTTCTGGCGTGTGGTCGTTGAAAATAGAAGGGTAGGCTTTATCTGAATCATTCGGCAGGCCTAGAACTTGTGTGATCTCTTCCACGATACAGGCGACCAGCTTACCTCGCGATCTTGCCTGATCAACCGGGATTACAATCCCAGCGTATACAATCTCGCCTTTAGAATTGGTTCTATAGCCCGCCGTGCAGATGGCGCTATTTAAATGTTGAGTTGATTTGAGCTTGAGCACCGATTTCGCCTCAGATACCCACTGGCTCTGCCTTGTGTATATCCATTTAACGTTCGCTTCGGACTCTTTACTGACGATTGTTATTGGATGTTGGGTGACTTCAGATAAGTGTTTGATATGAAGCTCTGTGATCTCTTGATGCAGTTCCTCATCGCCCACTCGATGATCGATCCAAATCTTGATCGGTTGTTTCCACTTGGCGAGCGGTTTGTTGCCTTGGGAATATTCGTGTTGAAGTGCGACGTTATAAAAGGCAGTTTCGACGAAGCTTCTATCTAGCCAGGTGAGGGGTGTGCTTGTTGCGTTAAAGGAAAACAGCGCCAACAAAAGGGGAAGCATTGAAGCTCTTAATAACATACCTTTCCCCTTTGTTGAACGTAGCGTGATTCCAGGTTAGTGGTTCGGCGCTTTGGAGAAATGGCTCTCAACCAATCTTTGGGTGATTTGGTGAGTTGGATTGGTTAGCACTTGATCTGTTTCCCCACTCTCAACCACATTGCCTTCATGCATGACAATAATCTTGTCGGTAATGTGCTTAACAATACCGAGGTGTTGAGATACATAAACGAACGATACGCCCATCTCTTCTTGTAACTCTAAGAACAGATTGATGATTTGCGAGCGCATTGCCATGTCCAAACCATTTAAAGCTTCATCAGCAACAATGATGGATGGCTGAAGTATTAAGGCACGAGCCAAACAAACCCTTTGTTTCTGGCCTGCAGCAAGCATCTGAGGGTAGAAATACGCATGTTCCGGTAGAAGGCCTACGCGCAGTAGTGTGTCTTTCACACGACGCATACGAGCTTCTGGAGGCATGTTGGTGTTTCGCTTTAATGGACCTTCAAGAATTCGACCGATCTGAATGCGCGGGTTAAGTGACGTATTCGGATCTTGGAAGATCATTCGAATCAGCTTACAACGAGTCGAGTAGTCTTTGTGCTCTAGCTTTTCGCCATTCACGCGGATCTCGCCTGCGGTTGGCTCCACCATGCCTGCGAGCATTCTGGCTAATGTTGATTTGCCAGAACCATTCTGGCCGATAAAACCAATTGTCTGGCCTGCTTCAAGAGAAAAGCTAACTGGCTTCACCGCCTGATGAATCTTTTTACGGAAAAGACCAGAGCGAGTCGTAAAGTCTTTAGACAAATCACTGACTTCTAATAATGCACTCATGATTTCTTTTTCTTCTCCATATTCAGAGGGAAGTGACAGTTGAACTTATGGTTCTTGATACGTTTCGTATGTGGGATCTCGACACACTGCCTTTGTGCGTATGGGCAGCGAGGCCCTAATCGACAACCAATAGGAAGATGTTGCAGCGGTGGAATTGACCCCGGCAAAGACTGGAGCTTCTCCTTGTGGGGAATCCAGTCGTTAAAGTCTGGCATCGCTTTTAACAAAGCAACGGTGTACGGGTGCTTTGGTGCATCCAACAGCTTCGGTGTATCAGCGGATTCTACCGATTGACCACAGTACATCACGGTAATGCGAGTCGCCCATTGGGTAATGGTGGTTAAGTCATGGCCGATCAACACGATGGTGGTGTTATTGATCTGGTTCATACGACTCAAAAGACGCAATATTTGAGACTGTGTAATTGGGTCTAAATCGTTGGTTGGCTCGTCAGCAATCAAGACTTTTGGCTTGGCAGCGATCGCCATTGCGATCATGACTTTTTGACACTCACCATCTGTCAGCTCATAAGAGTAACTGTCCATTAGGCGAGAGTGGTCTTTGATGCCGACTTTGTGTAGTAATGCGATGGCCTGCTTCTTACGCCACTTAAATCGTTGCCACCAACGACCTTCAAACGAATGGGAAGGGATCGCTTCAACGAGCTGGTTACCTACTTTTTCAGAAGGGTCAAGACACGTTGATGGCTCTTGGAAGATCATTGCGATATCGCGGGCGATCACTCGGCGTCTTTCTTTCGGCGTCAGTTGCAGTAGGTCGATATTACCTAAGCGCATTCGGTCTGCAGAAACCTTCCAGTTTTCTTTACATACTCCGACGATCGCTTTTGCAACCAAACTCTTACCTGAGCCTGATTCACCTACTAAGCCACGAATTTCCCCTTCATTGAGGGTAATACTCATTCGATCTACGGCTTTAACCATCCCTTGAGGGGTCTCAATCTCGATGGTTAGATGTCGAATATCAAGTAACGGCATTATTCGATTCCTGCATTTAGCGCTTGGCGAACACCTTCACCGACGAGGTTAATCACGATAACTGTAAACATAATAGCTAAGCCGGGTAGGGTAACTGTCCATGGCGCAAGGTAAATCAACTCGACCGAATCACCCAAGATGGAGCCCCATTCGGTACTCGGTGCTTGAGCGCCAAGCCCTAGGAAACCTAAAGCCGTGATATCAAGAATTGCGACTGACAGTGCCAGCGTAACTTCAAGAGCGATCACGGTAAGGATGTTCGGAAGGATTGAGTTCCATAGCAGGTAAAAATCGTTCGCACCATCAAGGCGAGAAGCCAGAATATAGTCTTTTTCTACTTCAGCATGCACGGCAATGTACACCGAGCGTATAAAGCGCGGGATCAGTGCCAAGCACAAGGCGAGCAAGATATTAAACTCCCCAAAGCCAAGGAATGCCACGAAGATAATCGCCAGCAGAAGAGATGGAATCGACATAACAGTATCAAGCAGGTGGTTTAGCGTGCTTGATAGTAAACCGCGCGTCATACCAGCAAGTACGCCAATCAGACAACCAATGACGGCTGCGATAAAGGTAATCACCACCGCGGCGCCGAAGGTTAACTGAGAGCCAATTATTAGGCGAGAGAGAATATCTCTGCCTAAGTCATCCGTACCCAAAAAGTATTCTACCGTTCCCGCAGGATCCCAAGAGGGCGGCGTTAATAGGTGACCGGTTTGTTCTTGTGCATCATGCGGGGCTAGCCACGGTGAAGTGACGGTGACCAGAATGATAAGCACCAAACACCACAAGCCAAACATAGCTAGATTATTGCTGCGGAAGCTGCGCCAGAAACGTTCGAACTGGGTTGGAATCTGTTCTTCTTGGTAGACGTTATTTGTTAGCATACCATTCCTTCCTTACCAGTGGATTGATCATCGCGCCCAGTAGATCGGACAGAATATTAGCGGTCAAAACTAAGGTAGCCACCACAATTACACCAGCTTGAATTGAAACGTAATCTTGATTCGATAAGGCATCCAATAACCAGCGGCCAATGCCCGGCCAGTTAAAGATAGACTCGGTAACAATAGCAAGCGTTAACATACTCGATAGCTGAACACCGACCTTAGGAATAATCGGAGGTATCGCGTTTCTTAGCACGTGCTGCGTGATGATCTCTCTAGTGGAAAGACCTTTAATTCGCGCAGCGCGGATGTAGTTTTGCGTCATTACTTCAGCCACTGACGCTCTCATCAATCGGATGACCTGAGTCGTTGGCGCCAGTGCTAAAACAAGACAAGGCAACGCCATGTGCTCGATAACACTTTGTAGTGCGTGCGCACGGTAGCGACCCTCGGCAAAAAAGGCGTCAATCATCGCGAATCCAGTCACGTGTTCAATCTCGTAAAGTAGGTCGTATCGGCCACCAACTGGGAACATTTCAAAGTGCAGTGAAAACACCATGATCATCAGCAACGCGACCCAAAATATAGGCGCAGAGTAACCGGCCATTGAGGTGAACGATATGGTGGTATCAACAAATTTACCTTGTCTCATACCAGCAATGGTGCCGAAAGGGATACCGATGATGAGTGCCAACACAAAGGCAAAGAAGCACAGCTCTAGCGTTGCAGGGAACACCAGGACCAACTCATCGATGATAGGCACACCGTGTTTGCTTAGGCCAAAGTTTAGCGTCGATAATTCAGTGATATAGCTAATCCAACCGGGCCAAAAATCTTGAATTGCCCAAGGTGAGGTTTGGTCTAATCGAAGCAGGGAAAAACCTACCAAGGTCAGAATTCCTAGCGTAATAACGAATAAGTTTACACGTCTTAATGTATACCAAAACATTACTGCACCTCTCTTCTGACTTGATCAAAAGGTTGGGCATTGAAAGGACTTGCTTTAAAGCCTGTTAGCGAACGATCGTGCACGCGAAATTGCACGCCATGAGCTAAAGGAATCACAGGAACTTCTTCATTGAGAATGTTTTGGGCTTGTCGGTACAAGTTCACACGGTGCCTTTGTTGATTGATCTCTAATGCTAAGTCGAGAAGGAAATCAAAGTCTGAATTACACCACATCGAGACGTTTAACCCTGCACGCTCAGAGCTGCATGAGAGCAGCGGACGTAAGAAGTTGTCCGGGTCACCGGTATTGCCTATCCAGCCTGTAAGCAACAAGTCTGTTGAGGAAATAGAGGACAACTGTGTGCGGTCAAATCGGTCGTCGGTATAGAGTTTCAATTCAATACCAATATCGGCTAAGTTTGCTTGGATAAGTTCTGCCGTTTTTCTTGGACTTGGATTGTATGCGCGTGGCTCTAGTGGTACCCACATTGAAAGCTCTAACCCAGGTTCAACGCCAGCTTCTTTGAGAAGCGCAACAGCGTAGTTGCGGTCATAGCGAACTTGAACGCTGTCTTTTTGATAAGCCCAAGAAGTAGGGGGAAGCAAGGTGTAGGCTTTTGTACCTGTACCGTAGTACACAGAATCAAGAATGTTCTGACGATTGATGGCTAAGTTGAGCGCTTTACGAACTCGAGAGTCACGCAGTGCAGGGTGCTCAGTATTCAGCGCGATGAAAGAGACATTAACCGCCGGAGTAGCAGAAATCTTCAACTCTTCATGAGCCTGAATAATAGGGATTTGGCTAGAAATTGGTGAGTTGAGCACGTCACACTCACTACGCAGAAGCTTGGCAAGTGTGCCTGTTCCACGTTGCGAAGTATCGAACACAACTTGGTCCATTTGTACTTCACCTTTCCAGTAGTGCTTGTTCTTTTTCAAGCGCACTAGGTCGTTGATTTGGTATTCATCTAAGTAGAAAGGGCCAGTGCCGACTGGATTGGAATCGATTCGATTTTTCTCATCCGCTGCAATGAGCTGATTGGCATACTCCTTAGAGTGAATGACTGCATAGCTGGTGGCGATATTGTTGAGAAACGAATTGTCTGGGCGACTTAATTGGAATTTCACCGTTAGGTCATCAACTGCGGTGATATCGACAATCAGGTTTTTGAAGTCGATTCCGGCAAACCATGGGTATAGGCCGCCACCCACATAATGAAATGGGTTTGAACTATCAATGACACGTTCAAAGCTAAACACCACATCTTGTGCATTCATGCTACGAGTTGGGGTGAACCAGTCTGTGGTTTGGAACGCAACATTTGGGCGCAGTTTGAACGTGTATTCTGTACCTGATTTATCAACAGACCAACTTGTCGCTAAGTTCTGTTTTGGTCGGTACGTCATCGGATCAAGAGTGAGCAGTGTATCGAAGATTTGAGGACTCAGCGATTCTGCGGTAATGCCACTATCAACTAGCTGTGGATTGAAGGTACTAGGATTACCTTGGCCGCAATAAATGAAGCCTTTTTCACGGATTTGCTCGTGATTCACACTCTCACCACATCCAGCGAGAAAGCTCAACGTGCAGATGCTCAGTGATAGTCTTATTAGTGCTTTCATAAAAAGAAATACTTTTCGAAACGAGGCGTTAGAGGAGCCTCAAGATCCGGACAATTTAACATTTTATTTATTCGGCTCCAAATAATAATCAAGCGTGGACAGCTATTTATCGTTAGCTTGTCCGACAATCGCGTACTTCCTCACCATTCCACGTAATTGGTTGTAGGTTAACCCAAGTAATTCTGCGGCTTGTTTCTGGTTATATTTGCTCTGTTTGAGGGCTTGGTTGAGTAGCTTGATGTCTTGTTGTTCTTGCCATGCTTTGTAATCAAGCGGCAAAGAAAACAAGCTCTCTGATGAAGTATGGCTGTTGGACGGCGCATTGCCAATTTCATGCGTGGAATCTTGATCTATTTTCCATGCGGGTTTGAATGGGTTAAACACCAAAGATTCAATAGGATATGGGTCTTTACCGTGCTGGTAGACTGCGCGCTCAATAACGTTCTTGAGTTCTCGCACATTCCCCGGCCATGAATAATCCAGCAGCGCCTCAACGGCAGACGGAGCAAAGCCAACAAACAACTCCAATTCTAATTCACGGCACATCTTAATGGCGTAGTATTCTGCCAGCAGCGTGATGTCTTCTTTTCTCTCTCGAAGAGGGGGTATAGTAATCACGTCAAACGCGAGCCTGTCCAATAAGTCGGCTCTGAATTCGCCCCTTAATGCCATGTCTGGTAAGTCGGCATTGGTTGCACACACCAGTCTGACATTGGCTCTTAGCGCCTTTTGCCCACCGACACGTTCATATTGCCCGTATTCAATAACGCGCAGTAGTTTCTCTTGAACCGCAAGGGGAGTGGTCGCCAGCTCATCCAGAAACAGCGTTCCGCCTTCTGCTCTTTCAAAACGACCTTGATGACGCCCTTTCGAACCCGTAAAGGATCCTGATTCATGACCAAACAGTTCTGAATCAATCAAACCTTCACTTAAGGTTGAGCAGTTCAATGAGATCAAAGGTTGATCCCAACGTCTTGAAAGGTAATGCAGTCTTTGTGCGATCAACTCTTTACCTGTGCCACGTTCGCCAATGATCAGAATGGGTCTTTCTATTGGTGCGAGTTGGGAAACTTTATCTAACACAGAGAGAAAGCTAGGTGATTCACCAATGAGGTTCTGCTGCATAGCGGGTCCTTGTGTGATTTGAGCGCCGATGGATGTGATTTAGAGGGCTTTATTTAAATCACATCATGTAAATAGCTTAAGTATAAGAGTCGTAGTGGTGAAAAATACCAATACTTGGCTAAATTCATCATAGCATGGTTCGGGTTAATCACCATTTTATTGTAAGTATCTGATAATAAATGGCTTAAAAGTTGGCACGTTACTTGGATTACTTATGGTAGGTTTAACAACAAACGTAAATTTTTGAGCAAGTGGATTGAGAAATCGAATAACGCTTTAAAGCACATTTGCCATCATTGTAATTAAGGAGTTCCTCATGGGTATTTTTTCTCGCTTTGCAGACATTGTAAATTCGAACATCAGTGCACTTTTAGACAAGGCTGAAGATCCTGAAAAGATGATTCGCCTGATTATCCAAGAAATGGAAGATACGCTGGTTGAGGTTCGCACTAACTCCGCTAAAGCTATCGCAGATAAAAAAGAGTTAGCGCGTAAAGTTGAAGCTATCGAAACTCAGATTCTAGATTGGCAAAATAAAGCGACACTAGCACTAACTAAACAACGTGAAGACTTAGCTAGAGCGGCGCTAATAGAAAAGCAAAAACTTGAAGATATAATCAAAAGCCTTCACACAGAGCAAACCTTGGTTCACGAAACCATCGAAAAGCTGACCAGTGAGATTGGCAAGCTTGAAACCAAAATCGCAGAAACACGTGCGAAGCAGCAAGCATTAATGATTCGTAATAATGCGGCAAGCAATCGTCGTGATGTTCAAAAGCATCTGCATTCAAGCAAAACCCACGAAGCAATGGCGAAGTTTGAGCAATTCTCGCGTAAAGTGGATGAATTAGAAGCTGAAGCAGATGTTTACGCCAAAACAGGTAACGCAAAATCGTTAGACCAAGAATTTGCAGATCTACAAGCTCAAGATGAAATTGAAAAAGAGCTGGCGAAACTGAAGCAACAAGTTGAAAACCGCGATAAATAATTTTAGGAGTTGTCTATGTCAACATTTCTAATTGCAGGCCCACTGATTGTCTTTTTAATCTTCGTGGCACCGCTATGGTTGTTCTTACATTACCGCAGCAAGAAGAAATCCAGTAATGGTCTTTCAGAAACGGATCTTCAGCGTTTGCACAAGCTTTCTGCTCAAGCTGAATCGATGCAAGATCGAGTGAAAACGCTAGAAAAAATACTGGATGCGGAGTCACCTAACTGGAGACGAAACTATGAGTAGAGAACTGTATCGCGATCCTATTAACGGTAAGTTGTCTGGAGTGTGTGCAGGGTTAGCGAACTACTTTGGCCTTGAAGTGTGGTTGGTTCGCATCTTGGTTATCTCGGCGGCACTGCTTGGTGGTAGCTTTTTGGTGTTATTAGCGTATGTAGCTTTGACATTTATGCTTGAAAAACAACCACCTCAGTATGTCGATCAGATGAAGGCCAAACAAGAGCACACGCTCAAGCAAAAACCTTGGGAAAAAGGGCAAACCGCAGAGTCGTTACTGGGCACTTTAGAGGGTGATTTCCAGAAATTAGAGACCAGTGTCCGCAATATGGAAGCTTATGTGACTTCGGATACTTTCAAAGTCGACCGCGCATTTAAGAACATGTAGTGGTAAACCTGAAAAACATTAGATAACGGTTTAGGAAAATTTATTCCAAGCCGTTATTTTTTTTAATAATTTTGTCTAAATAAATCTTACGATAACTGGTAAGTTACATGTAATTAATCTATGTTATAAAAATATTTATAGTTATGGATGATCACTAATGTATAGAGCCTCCGTTGTCCTATTGACAGCCTTAGCTGGGTTGTCTGGGTGTGGTAAGGAGCTTCCTCCCGTACCTGAACCTGATTCTAGACCCGCCAAACTCTTCACTGTCTCCGTCGGTAGTAATGCTTTTGAACGTAGCTTTCCAGCCACCACAGAAGCTGGTGACAGAGCAGTACTGGCATTTCGTGTTCCAGGGCTACTTCAGACTATCGATGTCACATCTGGTCAACAGGTTACCAAAGGTGATGGGCTTGCAACGCTTAATCCTGACGAATATCAGTTGTTAGAGAAGCAAGCGAGAGCCAACTTTAAGCTTGCCGATGTTCAATACCAACGTTCCATTAAGTTGCGCAAAGATCGCGTCGTATCTGAGCAAGACTTCGACCAAGCGAAAGCTAATCATAATTCTGCTAAAGCGGTGCTTAACCAAGCAAAAGCCAACCTACGTTATACCACTTTGGTTGCGCCTTACGATGGTACTATCTCCATCATTCCTGCTGAAAACCATGAATACATTGCGGCTAAACAAGGCGTGATGAATATTCAAACGAATCAAATCCTCAAAGTCGTATTCTTATTACCCGACCAACTTATCACGCGCTTTTCTTCAGGGTTTGAGACGGATGCAACCATGGTTTTTGATGCTTTCCCTGGTAGCTCCTACGCTTTAGCATTCCAAGAAGTTGATACTGAAGCGGATCCCAAAACCGGGTCGTACAAAGTCACCATGGTAATGGAAAGACCCACCGATGTTGGTATTTTGCCGGGTATGTCAGGCACAGTTCATTTAGTTTCAGCGTTAGCAGCCGCCACAAAAATTCCCACATCAGCAATGATGACTGATGGCGATGATGTCTCTGTGTGGCGCGTGAATAGCGACGGTATTGTTGAAAATGTCGCAATCATCATCGATGAAAAGCGCCATATTGTTTCAGGGTTGAACGATGGTGATCGCATCGTAACTTCTGGTGTTAATGGTCTTGAACCGGGCGTTAAAGTTCGAGAGTGGATCAAGGAAAGGGGGCTATAACATGAAAACACTTAAAGTGGCCGCTGGACTGTCGTGTTTGGCTTTACTTACGGCTTGTGAAGATAAACAAGTTGTAGAAGTGAATAACACGCCCTTGGTTAAAGCTATCGAGATTTCAGTCATCGACTTTAGCGACAAACTCTATTTCCCAGCGGTTGCAAACGCTGCCGAGAAGGCTCATCTCAGCTTTCGAGTCGCTGGTGAAATCAATAAGCTTGATGTGAAAGAAGGTGAGCGTGTTTCACAAGGAGACATCATTGCAGAGCTTGACCCTACCGATTATCAACTGGATGTCGACAATGCTCAGGCGCGTTACACGGTAATTAACAGCCAATACAGACGTTCAAGTCCGCTAGTGAAGAAAGGCTTATTGGCGAAGTCACAGTTTGATGAAATTGCTGCTCAACGCCAGATCGCTTATGCCGAGCTGGAACTCGCAAAACTGCGCTTGTCGTTCACTAAGCTTCGTGCTCCTGTTGATGGGATCATTTCTCGTGTCAGTGTCGATCAATATGAAAATATTCAGGTAGGCCAGCAGGTCGTGAACATTCACAGTGTCGAGGATGTTGAGGTTGTTATCCAACTGCCTGACCAGATTTACGTGAATCAGCCTAGCGAACAGCTGTTATCGAATGTTGAGGCTGTGGTAAGAGTACCCAGTGGCAATGAATACACGGCGGCTATTAAGGAGTTTACCACTGAACCTGACCCAAGCACGGGCACGTTCACGGTGACGCTTGCTCTACCTATGCCGGAAGATGATTTGATTCTGGATGGTATGGCCGTTGAGGTGACGTCAAATGGGCGAGATATCGGCTTGGAGTTAAAAGCTGGGGTACTTATCCCAATCGAAGCTGTGTTTAATGCGGATGGCGATGATTTAACGCGCCAGAACTCTTATGTATGGGTGCTTAATGACGACAGTACCGTCTCAAAACAGCAAGTCGTAATAGGAAAAGCCAATCAGAAAACATTGCAGATCATGAAAGGATTAGAAATGGGGCAGCATGTCGTTGTTGCAGGCGTATCGCGATTGCGAGATGGGATGACAGTGGAAGTATTGTCTCAGGAGACGAACAATGAGTGAAGTAAATAACAAGCCCCAAAATGACGATCAACAGGGTGATGATCAGATCACAGGTGTTGCTTCTTACTTTATACGTAACAAAGTCATTAGCTGGATGCTATCTCTGATCTTTCTTATTGGTGGTGTCTCTGCCTTTTTCGGCTTGGGTCGTTTAGAAGATCCTGCCTTTACCATCAAAGATGCGATGGTTGTGACCTCTTACCCAGGGGCCACACCTCAACAAGTTGAAGAAGAAGTTACTTACCCACTAGAAAAAGCGATTCAACAACTTACCTATGTGGACGAAGTGAACTCTATCTCTAGCCGCGGCCTATCACAGGTAACGGTGACGATGAAGAACAACTACGGCCCAGATGATCTTCCGCAAATATGGGATGAACTTCGCCGAAAAGTGAATGATCTCAAGGTTGAACTGCCACCCGGCGTCAATGATCCTCAAGTCATCGATGATTTCGGTGACGTTTACGGTATTTTGCTGGCGGTGACGGGGGATGGCTATAGCTACAAAGAGCTGCTGGATTACATTGATTACCTAAGGCGAGAGCTAGAGTTGGTTGATGGGGTCAGTAAAGTCTCCGTTTCTGGTCAACAACAAGAGCAAGTATTCATTGAGATATCGATGAAGCGGATAAGCTCCTTAGGTCTGTCTCCAAGCACGGTATTTAATCTTTTATCGACTCAAAATATTGTATCAAGTGCGGGTGCGGTAAGAATTGGCGACGAATACATTCGAATTCATCCAACGGGTGAGTTCCAGAATGTTGAGCAGCTTGGCGATTTAATTCTGACAGAAGGTGGTGCTCAAGGTCTCATCTATTTAAAAGATGTGGCGAATGTAACTCGTGGTTATGTTGAAGTGCCAAGTAACATCATTGGCTATAACGGCAAGCTCGCACTTAACCTTGGTGTCTCTTTTGCGCAAGGCGTGAACGTAGTAGCGGTTGGTGAAGCGTTTGATCGAAGATTGGCCGAGCTAAAGTATCAACAACCCGTCGGCATCGACATCTCCGAGGTTTATAACCAACCTAAAGAGGTAGACAAGTCGGTAAGCGGATTTGTGGTGAGTTTAGGGCAGGCGGTTGCGATCGTAATCGTGGTGTTACTGTTCTTCATGGGACTAAGATCGGGCCTATTGATTGGTTTGATACTGCTATTGACCGTATTCGGTACATTCATTTTCATGCAGTACTTCAAGATCGACCTACAACGTATTTCACTGGGCGCGTTGGTTATCGCCTTGGGGATGCTGGTGGATAATGCCATTGTGGTGGTGGAAGGGATATTGATCGGCACGCAGAAGGGGCGAACCCGGATGCAGGCCGCCACCGATATCGTAACCCAAACCAAATGGCCGCTGCTTGGTGCGACGGTTATTGCGGTGACTGCGTTTGCTCCAATTGGTTTATCTGAAGACTCAACAGGCGAATACTGTGGCACATTGTTCACGGTGCTACTGATCTCCTTGATGCTGAGTTGGTTTACTGCCATCTCGCTCACGCCGTTCTTTGCCGACATGTTCTTTAAAGGTCAGAAGGTCGATCCAGATAACGAAGGTAAGGACCCATACAACGGGATGGTTTTTGTTATCTACAAAAACTTCCTTGAGTTCTGTATGAAGCGTGCTTGGTTAACCATGTTTGTTCTGATTATTGGTTTAGGCGCGAGTGTGTACGGTTTTGGTTTCGTTAAGCAAGCCTTCTTCCCGTCTTCAACCACACCTATGTTCCAAGTGGATGTGTGGATGCCAGAAGGTACCGATATTCGAGCGACCAATACCAAGCTTAAAGTGCTTGAGAGTTGGCTAGCTGAGCAGGACGAAGTTGAACATATCACGACAACCGCGGGTAAAGGCCTGCAACGTTTCATGCTGACTTATGCGCCAGAGAAAAGTTATAGCGCTTACGGCGAGATAACGGTTCGTGTGAAAAGTTATGAAGTACTTGAAGGGCTAATGAAACGCTTCCGTGAACATGTAAATGGTCAGTTCCCAGAGATTGACTACAAGCTTAAACAGATCGAATTAGGTCCTGGTGGCGGTGCGAAAATTGAAGCGCGAATTGTGGGTTCTGATCCAACGGTTTTACGTTCAATCGCTGCACAAGTGATGGACATCATGCGTGCTGATGAAGGCGCATTTAACGTTCGTCACGATTGGCGTGAAAGAACTAAGGTATTAGAGCCTCAGTTCAATGAAAGCCAAGCGCGTCGTTATGGTATTACTAAATCTGACGTTGATGATTTCCTAGCAATGTCTTTCTCTGGTAAGTCGATTGGTGTGTATCGTGATGGTACAACGTTAATGCCGATTGTGGCTCGTTTGCCTGAAGACGAGCGTGTCGATATTCGTAACATCGAAGGCATGAAGATCTGGAGCCCAGCATTAAGTGAGTACATCCCACTTCAACAAGTAACGTTAGGTTACGAGCTAGAATGGGAAGATCCACTGATCATCCGTAAGAACCGTAAGCGTATGCTAACGGTAATGGCGGATCCTGATCTATTGGGTGAAGAGACGGCCTCAACTCTACAGAAACGCTTACAACCACAGATTGAAGCGATTGAGATGCCTCCGGGTTACTCATTGGAATGGGGGGGTGAATATGAGTCGTCAGCAGATGCACAGGCGTCACTGTTCACAACCATGCCTCTGGGTTACTTGTTCATGTTCTTAATCACTGTGTTCTTGTTTAACTCGGTGAAAGAGCCTCTGATCGTTTGGTTAACGGTTCCATTGGCGTTGATAGGGGTGACGACAGGCTTGCTAGCCTTGAATACACCATTCGGCTTTATGGCGCTGTTGGGCTTCTTGAGTCTATCTGGGATGCTTCTGAAGAACGGTATCGTACTACTTGATCAAATTGAGATTGAGATGAAATCTGGTAAAGATCCGTATGTAGCGGTTGTTGATGCGGCTCTGAGTCGTGTTCGCCCGGTATGTATGGCGGCGATTACCACCATTCTAGGTATGATCCCTCTACTACCGGATATCTTCTTCAAACCAATGGCAGTAACCATCATGTTTGGTTTAGGCTTTGCGACTGTACTCACGCTAATCGTAGTGCCTGTGCTGTATCGTTTGTTCCATAAAATTGAAGTGGCTTAACGTCAACTGACCTTTGAAATAATGCCCCTAATTGGGGCATTATTTTTATGTACGATTACTAAAAGAGACTATCGAAATGGAAGCGAATACAGTGGATAGAACGTGTGCATGGGCGCTTAAACATGAGCTTGAAAGGGAGTACCACGATGCAGAGTGGGGCGTGCCTGTTTATGATGACCAAGTTCTGTTTGAGTTCATTACTTTAGAAGGCGCTCAAGCAGGTCTGAGTTGGATTACGATCCTTAAAAAGCGTGAAGGCTATCGTGCCGCGTTCGATAATTACGATCTAAACAAGCTAGCTGAGCTGAATGAAGACAACGTGCCGCACATCATTGAAAACTTCGATGTGGTTAAACACAGGGGTAAGATTGCTTCGGTATACAACAATGCACGAGCAACGCTTGAATTACAGAAAGAGTTCGGCTCTCTTTCTAATGCCTTATGGCAATTTGTTGATAATGAAGTGATCGTGAATCAATGGACTGAGATGTCTCAAGTTCCCGCTTCTACCGAGCAATCTAAAGCGATGAGTAAGTTTTTGAAGAAGAGAGGCTTTAAGTTTGTAGGAGAAACAATCTGTTACGCATTTATGCAAGCAACAGGTATGGTCAATGATCATTTAGTCGGTTGCCCACACAAATAAAGTGTTATTTATTTCAGCGGAACAATCACTTAGAAATTGAAAAATTCATAGCCATTTTTTCATCGCTCTGAGATCTTTAAGTAGATGTGCTTTAAGGTTCAATATTGGCTTTGAAAGCTTCTGGACTATGAGCGGTTTGTATTATGAGCTGAAGTATCTGAATATGAGTATTTTGAGTTATGCTTTAAACAGAAAAAGGCAGGAATATCCTGCCTTTTTTGCATATTAGACCTATCGTCTCAGATTAAATCAGAGCGCTATAACGTTCTAATCCCGCCTCTAGATCAGCAATCAGGTCATCAACATCTTCTAACCCAATATGAACACGTATCAAGGTACCTTCGAAATTAGGATTGGCAACAGTTCTCAAGCTGTCAAAACTGCTTGGTTCGTTAGCTAGAATCAAACTTTCAAATCCACCCCAAGAGTAACCCATACTAAAATGTGTCATTCCATCAAGTAACGCTGTCGTCGCTTTGATATTAGAGTTGTTTAGTACAAAAGAGAACAAGCCATTACCGCCAGTAAAATCTCGTTTGAAGAATTCATGGCCTGGGCAAGACTCAAGAGCAGGGTGACGAACGTGGTTAACTTCAGGACGAGTCTCTAACCATTTTGCGACCTTCAAGCTGCTTTCTGCGTGTTGGCGTAGACGCACATCAAGAGTACGAATGCCGCGAAGCCCTAAATAAGCATCATCAGGTGAGACACATTGCCCCATCAAGTAACTTTGCTCTCTTAGTTGATCCCAGCATTTCTCATTGGCGACTGCCGTACCTAGCATCACATCAGAGTGACCCACGATGTATTTGGTCGCTGCTTGAATCGAGATATCAACACCAAAATCAAACGGTGAGAAGTTCACGCCAGCCGCCCAAGTATTGTCTAGCATAACGATGATGTCATGTTCATGAGCGATACGCGCTAGTGTTGGAATATCCTGCACTTCCATGGTGACAGAGCCTGGAGACTCAGTAAACAGCACCTTAGTGTTTGGCTTGATAAGGTCTTGGATACCTTCACCAATCGTTGGCTCGTAGTAAGTTGTCTCTACCCCCATCTTTTTCATGATGGTGTCACAGAAATCACGAGTAGGTTCGTAGCAGGTGTCAACCATTAAAATATGATCACCTGTTTCTACAAAAGAGAGAATGGCATTCGAAATTGCTGCTGTACCACACGGGTACAGTGCACAACCCGCGCCGCCTTCTACTTCAACCATCGCATCTTGGAAGGCAAAATGAGTGTTGGTTCCACGACGTCCGTAAAAAAGGGTCTTGTTAGCGCGGTTAATCGTAGCTTTACGCTTCTCTTCTACTGAGTTAAATACGACAGTTGAAGCGCGTTGTACTGGTGGGTTAACAACACCATTGGTCCACTTCTTATCACGACCGGCAGTGATAAGTTTAGTGGTTTTGTTCTCGGACATGCTGTGAATTCCTTATCAATCGGTTATGTCCTATTTAAAACATGCGAGTAGCCATCAAAGCAAGAGGGAAGAGAGAGTTTTTAACGTTTTCTTTTGCTTTTTAACTTTTCCTCGATTTGTGATGAAAAGTGAAAAAGCGATCGCAAAGATACTATTCGTTGCCAATGGTGGTCGGCGAGCGAGGAGTATTAGAGCAACGGGTTGAATAAATAGAACAGTCTCTCAAAGAAGCGGTTACGTAAATTTCTCTGTTCCCACTGCTCTAATTCCACGGGATGAGATGATTCAATATAGGATTGCTGTAAATCAAACAATTGCTTGGTGAAGTGTACGTCGTCAACGGCAAGGGTTACTTCAAAGTTGAGCCACAAACTGCGCATGTCGATATTGACGGTTCCGATCAAGCAAAACTCTTCATCGATCACTACCGATTTGGTATGAAGAAGGCCACCGTAAAATTCATAGATCTTTACGCCAGCTTCAAGCAACTCGGTATAAAACGCACGAGAAGCCCATTTAACCATTAGTGAATCGTTATTGTGTGGAATGATCAGTTCTACAGTTACGCCGCGTTGAGCTGTCATCTTAAGTGTTTCGAGTAAGTCAGCACTTGGCACAAAATAAGGTGTAGTAATACGTACAGAATGATTCGCTTGATTGATGGCGATGGTCAGTACTTGTAAGATCAAATATTCCGGCATGCCAGGGCCAGACGGCACTACTTGAACCGGATGATGTGTCATGATTTCTTCAACTGGGCATTCAGGTATATCAGGGAGAATGCGTTCACCAGTCTCAACTTCCCAATCCCAGCCATGAATAGCGGATAACACATTAACGGTTGGCCCAGTCACTCTGACCATTACATCAATCCACTGACCAACGCCGGAACTTTGTTTGAAGTGAGCAGGATCGACCATGTTCATTGAACCCGTATAGGCGATAGTCTCGTCAATCACAATGATTTTGCGGTGTTGTCTTAAATCTAGGCGACGTAAGAAAATACGCCATGGGCTCACTTCTAGTGCTTGTACGACTTGAACGCCTGCGTCCTTCATCATTGACTGCCAGTGGCTTTTGAAAAAGCGAGGGCTACCGGCTGAATCGAGCAAAACTTTAACATCTACGCCACGTTTTGCAGCGCGAATCAGCGCAGAGGCAACCGAATCGGTCAGGCCACCTGGATGCCAAATATAGAAAACCATCTTGATACTGGTTTGTGCATTTTCTATATCTTCGATAATTGCGTGTAGGATCTCGTTTGGTGAAGATTGCAGCGATAGAGTGTTTCCACTGAGTGCAGGGATGCCCATTCGATTGTTACAAAGCTCGTCAATCTTATGGATAGGGGAGCCGACTTTCCCTGGTTGGTGAAGTTGGCAATCATTCAATTGACGGAACCAGTCGCCGAAAGGGGTAAACATACGATGAGCGCGTTCAGCCCTTTTTCTGCCTAGGTTTAGCTCACCAAAAAGGAAGTAACAAGCTACACCAACAATCGGGATAATGTAGATAACCATTAGCCAAGCAAGAGAAACGCTGACAGAGCGTCGTTTTAGTACAACACGAAACGTCACACCGGCTACGAGAACCCAGTACAAAACAACAGAGGCCAAAGTTAAAAAATGATAAAGCTTATCCACATTGAATACTCGAAAAAAGAGACACTTAGATAGTAATGCTATTTAACGTATATGGGAATTTAAGGATTCAACTATTTACAAAATAGAGCAAAAGATGTAAATAGGTTAAAGTTGTTAAGTTTTGGTCAACTTAAGAAGAAAACGATTGTTTTGTATGAAAAGTCGGCATTTAACCATAAAAATTTACATCTTTAACGAAATTTGTACGGTATGCTCTTCCAATTTTATTCTTAAACTGGTTTACTTGCTAGACAACGAGCGTCAATCAAATCTTTTAGGTGTGTAAATTTATTTATACACCTTCCTTTTAAAGACGCCACCCAAAGCAAAACACAACATCACATAACACAAAAGTTTGGAGTACACGTGGCTACTAGTAATACAACCACAACACCCCGCGATACCTGGGGTTCGAAGTTAGGATTCGTAATGGCTGCAGCAGGTTCTGCTGTTGGCTTAGGTAACATTTGGAAATTCCCATACACAGCAGGCGAAAGTGGCGGTGGTGCATTCGTTGCCATTTACCTGTTTTTTGTAATTTTTATTGGTTTCAGTGTCATGCTGACTGAATTTGCGATTGGCCGTCATACGCAAAAATCAGCAGTAGGTGCATTTAAAACAACTGACCGTCGTTGGACGTTCGCTGGCGTTATCGGCGTATTCAGTGGTCTACTTATCATGGGTTTCTACCCAGTAGTAGGCGGTTGGTCAATCGCATACATCGGTAAAATTGCAGGTGGTCTTCTAGACGCACCAGAAGCAATTGGTGATAGCTTTGGTGGCTTTATCTCAAACCCAGTTCAACCACTAATGTGGATGGGCTTATACCTACTACTTAACGTTGTTATCGTTATGAAAGGTATCTCTGGTGGTATTGAGAAAGCAGGTAAGATCCTGATGCCGCTTCTTTTCATTATCCTTATTGTAGTATCAATCAAAGGCATTATGCTTCCGGGCGCGATGGCTGGTCTTGAGTTCCTATTCAGTCCTGACTTCTCTAAAGTAGACAGCAATGTAATCCTAGCCGCTCTAGGTCAAGCATTCTTCTCTCTAAGTCTTGGTATGGGTTGTATGATGACATACGGTTCTTACCTTAAGAAGAAAGAGAACCTAGTTCAGACAACAGCAATGGTAACCGCAATGGATACTGGTGTTGCTATTCTAGCTGGTGTTGCAATGTTCCCTGCAATGTTCGCGTTCGGTATGGAACCTGCAGCGGGCCCTGGTTTAGTATTCGTTGTTGTTCCTCAGCTATTCGCTGAAATGGGCGGCGTAGTTGGTCTTCTATTTGCTCTTATGTTCTTCGTTGGTTTGAGTGTTGCGGCACTAACATCTTCAGTATCTCTACTTGAAGTTGTGGTTTCTTACCTAATCGATGAGAAAGGCATGAAGCGTGTAACAGCGGTACTGTCTGCAAGTGTTGTAATGGCGATTCTATGTATCTTCGCTTCTCTATCACTTGGCGGCTTCGGTCCAACACTGTTTGATACTGGCGCGTTCGACATTTTCGACCTACTAACGGATAAGATTTTCCTAGCGGTTGGCGGTATGTTGGTATGTATCTTCGCTGGTTGGAGACTAAACCGTGCTGACCTAGAGAAAGAAATCACTAACGATGGTGAAGTATCTTTCCCACTATTCGGTCTATGGTACACGCTAGTTAAGTACATCATCCCAGTAGCTATCGCAATCGTTGCATTCATGGGTATCTCTTCTGGCTTCGACAGCGGTAAAGGTGCAATCATGCTACTAGGTATTGGTATTATTGCTGGCTCTGCGCTTATCTCTAAGAAGCTATAGTTTTAAGAAGCTACAATCGCGAGCTAAAGTAAGTTAAGAAACGGGAGCCAATGGCTCCCGTTTTTTTATTCAAATACTTAATTCTTATCAAAAAATAAAACATTACATTCACTAAAGTTATCCGTCACCTAGCCGATATATTGAATATCAAGAATTTTTGATCGGTATTTAATTTAGGTAGGTGTTGTGTGAAATTGTCAGTGAGAAAGAAACTGTATGCCGGTTTTGGCTCTATATTGGCGGTGCTTGTTACGTTAGTCAGTATTGTATGGATAGAAGTTATCGGCGCGCACCAGAGCGCAGATGAAATTAGAATGGACGATGTTCCGGGTACTGTTACCTACCTGGTACTGATTGATGAAGCGGGTGATGTATACCGAGATGCGCTTGGTGCAATTACACTGGTTGATAACGCACTCAATGATTATCGAACCAGCAAGAACGAATTTGCTCAAGCTATCGAGCAGGCTAAGCGTTTGGAGAGTAGAGGTTCGGAAGACCACCGCCGTATTCAGCGAATTGAAGACCTGATGGGGCGTTTCACTCAAGAGTTTGAATCAAAGCTTGTGCCGAAGATCAATGATGAAGCTGCGCTACTAGCCAATATTCAACAGCTACGATCTTTGTATGAGAGCAATCTTATCCCTATTGAGAACTTACTGGATCAAGCGTCAGCAAGTGAGCGCGCAGATACAGAACAGTCACTACTGACACTAACCGACACGTTTACTACCATCGAGCGCACTATCATGGTGTTGTCTGCTATTGCGATTGTCTTTGGTTGTGTGATTGCGTATCTATTGTCTAGCTCTATTACCAATCGTCTTACTCGTGTAGAACAAGTAGCACGACGTGTAGCAAATGGTGACCTAACGGCAGGCGACATTATTGATGATTCTGGTGATGAATTGGCTGAACTGGCTAAGTCGATTAACCAGATGCAGAAATCACTAGTAGACCTATTAGGTTCAATCTCGTCTGTGACTCACCAAGTCCAATCGGTGACAGGGGAGCTCTCTTCTATTAGCCAAGACATCGTTACTGGTGCATCAGCTCAAGCAGACAAAGCTAACTTGATTGCAACGGCTGCTGAAGAGCTAAGCTTGACCATTTCTGAAGTGGCGCAGCAAGGTACTTCAACTTATGAAGAAGCACGTCGCTCAGAAACCTCTGCAGAAGATGGCCGCAACGTGATTGTTGAGATGGTGGCGAGTATTCAACAAGTGTCGACTCAAATGAGCGATATGTCGTTGCAAATGAATACTCTAGGTTCTCACGGTGAGCAGATTGGTAGCGTTATCAAGGTAATCGAAGACATTGCTGAGCAAACTAACCTGTTAGCTCTTAACGCTGCAATTGAAGCGGCACGTGCAGGCGAGTTTGGTCGTGGTTTTGCTGTGGTAGCCGATGAAGTGCGAGCGCTAGCAGAAAGAACAACCAAAGCGACACGAGAAGTCTCGGGCATCATTCAATCGATTCAATCGGGCACTCAAGAAGCGGTGACTTACACTCAAGATAACTGTCGTTTAGTTGAGATTGGTGTTGAGCAAAGCTCAGGTGCTGTTTCGGCTCTAGAAGCGATTGTGAGCGGTGCGGGCAATGTACAAAGCATGGTTAACTCTATTGCGACTGCGGCAGAAGAACAGACGGCTGTGACCAAAGAAATTGCAGCGGACATTACCGCGATTAGCGATATCTCTGAGCAATCTCTGCAGCTAGCAACTCGTAGCTCCGAAAATACATCAGGCTTGAACGCTAAGGTTGCTGAGCTAGAAGCATTAGTTGGTAAGTTTAAACTGGGGTAAAGCGGTAGCTTGGTTCTATTTACCTATTGGTAATCGAGTAAAGACCACGCACTGATCGCTAGTTGCTGAAAAGAAGCCCAACGATTCAATATTTATTGAGTGAGTTGGGCTTTTTCGTAGCTGGAATCTGGGTTCAGACGAGGTATACTCCACGTTCTACAATGGAGCTAGCCTTTAATGTTCGATATTCTTCTGAACCACTCTGATTTTTTACTTATCAATAAGCACCCTGGAGTCAGCGTCCACAAAGACGATGGCGATACCATGTTGCTTCAAGAAGTTGCTAAGGCAATTAATGAGCCTAAGCTGTATCTCGTTCATCGACTAGATAAAATGACTTCGGGCATTCTGCTGCTGGCAAAAAATGCGTCGGCGGCGAGCGAGCTTTCACAGCTATTTGCAAAGCGTGAAGTAGAGAAATACTACCTTGCGATCGGTTCTAAGAAGCCAAAGAAAAAGCAAGGTTTGATCTCAGGAGACATGGAGCGCTCACGACGCTCAAGTTGGAAACTTCTGACATCCAAAGAGAACCCTGCGATTACTCAGTTTTTATCAGCAACGGCTGAACCCGGTGAGCGTCTGCTGTTATGCAAACCCTATACGGGGCGAACTCACCAGATCCGTGTCGCGATGAAGTCGATCGGCTCAGCCATTGTTGGTGACCCTATTTATAATCCATCGAGTGAGGCTGACAGAGGTTATCTGCATGCCTTCGCGATTCGATTTGCCTATCAATCACAAGCCTACGAATATGTCTGCGATCCAAGAAGCCTAAACTCCTTGGGTGAGAAGTGGCATCAAGAAACCGTGTCGAACGGTTTGGACAGTTGGCTTGAACCTTGGTCATTAACTTGGCCAAAGCTAAACACTAAGTGAGTGAAATAATGGAAGCATCAGCTTTACCTCTGTTTTTTAGTCATATTGAACAGCAACTTAATGAAGTACCAAACGAACTACGCCGTATTTTCCACGGGCGCGGTAAGTTTTGGCCTGGTCTAGAGCAACTGACATGTGACTGGGTTGATGGACAGCTACTGGTTAACGTGTTTAAAGAAGTCGACGATGAATTCTTGTCATCTCTTAAAGCTGGATTGGTTGAACTCACCAACAAAGATATCTGGCAATCAAAGCAGGGCACAAGCATTGTTCTGCAACACCGTTATGCCGATGGTGCGCCTTCAGAGGTTCTATGGGGTGAGTTGAATGACTCTCCGGTTGTGGTTGAGTATGGCCTTAAGTACCAATTAGACATTGGCCGTAATCAGAACTTCGGTTTGTTCCTAGACATGCGTAATGGTCGTCAGTGGGTACAAGATAATGCCAAGGATAAGAACGTTCTTAACCTGTTTGCATACACTTGTGGTTTCTCTGTCGCGGCTATCGCTGGTGGCGCTCGTCAGTGCATGAATGTGGATATGTCACGTGGCTCGTTGAATAAAGGCCGCGATAACCACCGTCTGAATGATCACGATATGCGCTCGGTTAACTTCCTTGGCTACGATATCTTTAAGTCGTGGGGCAAAATCAAGAAGGGCGGTCCTTATGAGTTGGTGATTATCGATCCACCTTCGTTCCAAAAAGGCAGCTTCGCCCTAACTAAAGACTACAAAAAGATCTTACGCCGTTTGCCGGAGCTTCTAACGGAAGGCGGTGAAGTGATTGCGTGTGTGAACTCACCAGCAGTCTCACCAAACTTCCTGATTGAGACGATGGCAGAAGAAGCGCCAAGCGTTGAGTTTATTGAACGCCTAGACAACCCGCCTGAGTTTGTCGATGTCGACCTTGATTCAAGCCTAAAGGTATTGAGGTTTAAAATCACGGCTTCAGCTGAAGATTGATGTCATGATTTAGCGGGCATTATCCATACTAATATAGAAAACGCCGCTCACAATGAGCGGCGTTTTTATAGGTGCAAGAAACTAACTCATTTATTAACTAGCTTGGTTTTTTAGTGTCTGAAAACCAAAATAAATACGCATGAACGTGGTTAGCCAACAAGCTGCACCAAAGGTGTAAGCGATAACCGCAAAGTGTTGAGGCCAAATACAAAACGCGATGAAACAAGCGATGGTTTCAGTGCCTTCGGTTAGCCCTGACATGTAGTACAGAGACTTATGCTTATAGACTGGGTTTTCAATGCCTCGCTTGCCTGCCATAACCGCAAACGCTAAAAAGCTGCTGCCTGTGCCGATAAAAGAGAAGATCAAAAATGCACCGGCAATGGCGTTGTGTTCTGGGTTGGCAATGACAAATCCAAAAGGGATCAGCGAGTAGAATAGGAAATCTAGGCTGATATCGAGGAAACCGCCCGCATCACTAATGCCTTGGATTCGAGCCAAGGCTCCATCAAGCCCATCACATACTCTATTAAACACAATGAAGCCTAACGCCCACTCATATTGTTGAAATGCCAACGCTGGAAACGCTAAACACCCAATCAGAAATCCGAATAACGTGGTTTGATTGGCCGTGATACCCAATTGGTTTAATAACTTAGCAGACTGATTTAATGGCCACTTAATGACCTTAATGGAGTACTTATCCAGCATGGTTACTTCTCCATGGCCAAGACAGTACTTCTGCCCCTTGAGGTACATCGGCTTCGTCGTGCGTGACCATTAATGTAGGGATATTCGCTTTGGTCAGCTGTTCGAAGACCCAATCGCGAAATTGTGCTCTGAGCTCTTGGTCTAACTTACTGAACGGTTCGTCAAGCAGGGCGAGTTTAGGCTTGGCTAACAACATACGAGTCAAGCTTATTCTTGCGCGTTGACCGCCGGATATTTGATCCGGGAAAGATTCAGCTAAGTGAGTTAGCTCTATGTCTTTTAGTGCAGCCATTGCTTGTTTTTGGCGAGCGGAACCTTTAACAGAGTTCGGTAACGAAAAGGCCAAGTTTTCCCATACTTTGAGGTGCGGAAACAACAAGTCATCTTGAAACAAAATACCGACTTCACGCTGATGTGATGGAAGCTCGTCGAGCTGAATATTGTTCAACACAACGGTGCCAGAGTACGAAAACTCTTCACTTAAGTGACCAGCAATCGCATCCAGTAAGGTCGACTTTCCGCAGCCACTCGGCCCCATCAAAGCCAGTATTTGGCCAGATTCTAATGTGACGTTTAGCGCTGAGAACAGCGAATCTCCATCGGTTTTACGGATGGCGAGGTCGTTGAGGTACAGACTCATTACTTAGGAAACCTTTAAAAGTAAGACGGCGATATCTGAGTTGAAGTCGGCTGACTAATATCGCTAAAGAGAAAAAGAACAGAGGCAACAAGGCCTGCCAAATGGCATAGATTGCTGTCACCCTGCGGTCGAAACCACTGGTAAGTGCAACGGCTTCTGTGGTGATCGTGCTAATACGGCCCGCGCCGAGCATTAATGTTGGAAGGTATTGGGCCAAACTCACGCTGATCCCGACCGCCCAAGCAAAGGCAATCGCAGGAAGCAAGATTGGTAGTTTGATCGAATACCAACTCTGAAATGGCGATTTACCTAGGCTCAGCGAGGCTTTAATCAACCCATCATTGAAGCTTTTCCACGGGCCATCCAAAGACAGATACACGAACGGGAAAGCAAAGAAAACATGCGCCCAAATCACCCAGAACTCATAGGCACTACTGCCGATGTAGAGGGTCGTGACTTGCATACCAAACAACACTGAAAGCTGTGGTATTAGCATTGGAATAGCGATAATGAAGCCCGGAACTTGCCACTTGTATTTGATTCTGTATTCGTGAGCCACCAGCGCAAGCAACAAAGCGACTGAAGCGGCAATCAGACCAATCCATAAGCTTTGACCCACAGTACTCATGATGGCATCCCACTCGAACTCCCAGAAGCGCATGTTGTAGCGGCTCGGCAGTAAATCAGGGAAGCGCCAACGCTGAGCAACGCTCCAAATTACCATTAAAGGAATGATCAGCAGTGAAAGGCTAGCAAGGACAGTGAATACCGTTTTCCCCGGAAGGTTTGCCCCTGTTCTTCCGGAATACTGCCAAGTTCGAAAGTACTTAAGAACCGCCCATTCAACTAAACGCGCCAAGGCGATGATCAACGAAGCTAAACCAAACAAAACGATGGCACCAGCAGCAGCTCGCGGAAGTAGGTTAAGATCCGGATCGTTGAACCATTGCCATACCAAAACGGCAAAGGTCGGCGGGTTGGTTGGGCCTATGATCAAAGCAATATCGACAACCGAGACACTGTAAGCGAGTACCGCCAGCATTGGGAAACGAAGCTTAGTAAACCATTGTGGGAAAATACATTTCCACCAGATCTGAGCGCGGCTGTAACCGAGCGATGCACTGACCTTGGTGATACGCTCTACATCAATTTGCTGAAGTATCGAAATGCTCATCAGCAATAAGAAGGGGACTTCTTTGAGTGCGAGCATAATAATTAAGCCGAACGCGTATGGGTCTTTCACCAATAACGCCAATTCAGAGCTGGTAGCCGATTCGCCGAGCAAGTGATGTACCGCTCTTGCGCCAAGCCCCGTTGGACTAAACAGAAAAGCAAAGCCGATAGCGAAAGCTACATGTGGAATGGCAAGCATTGGCGATAGCGTAAACTCAATCTTTCTCCAAAACTTGTTTCCCCAAGAGGCTTGAAGAATACAAAAGGTCAGGAAGCAGGCTATATAGCTGCTTGCAATTGCTGAACCTAGGCTTAAGCCAATAGAGTGCCAAGCCCCTTCCCATTGAAAGACTTGGCTAAAACCGTTGAGTGTCGGCTCCTCTAAACCAAGGGGCGGGATGAAACTCAGTGACGAAGCCACGACTCCCGCTACCCCAGGAATGGTCGGGATAATGCATACAGCTATAACAACAAAATATAGAGCGCGTAGCATGAAGACTAGTTACCGTATCGCTTAAGCCACTCTTTCTCGAGCGCGTTTTGCCAGCTAGGGTGTGGTTCATCAACCGATTTAAATTGCTGGGTGTTTTTAGCGCTGCCAGTGAGGTACTTGCTGCTCAGAACCGAAGGATCGCCCCAAACATTGAGGTCCCCCTTGCGAGACTGTGCTTCAGGGCTCAGTAAGAAGTTAATGGTCACTTGAGCACCCGCGGTTGCATTGGCGTTCCAAGGAATCGCAAGGAAGTGAATGTTAGATAGAGCGCCGCTTTCTAGAGCATAAGCCTTAGTGGTTTCGGCTAAGCGACCACTGGCTTGTGTTGAATAAACAGAGTTTGGATTAAACGTAATCGCGAGATCGATCTGTCCGTCATCCAGAAGTTGGATGCTTTCCGATGTGCCTGCTGGGAACTGCTTTCCACCGCGCCACGCCACTTTATGGAATTTATCTAAGTAAGCCCACAGTGGTGCCGTTACTTCTTGGAAGTTGTCTTCTGAAACCGGCTGAGCCAGCGCAGGGTTATTGTTTGTTAGTTCAATCAGTAGTGACTTAATGAAGCTCGTGCCATGAAACTCTGGTGGGCGAGGGTAGCTTAAGCGGTTCGGGAAAGCCTGAGCGTAGCTTAACATCTCAGAGAATGATTGTGGCGGGTTGTGAAGTGTTTCTTGGTCATGAATGAACACCAGTTGTCCCACGCCCCACGGTGCTTCTAAGCCTTCTGTCGGCTCTGAGAAATCGACATCAATTGGCAGAGACTTATCGACATACTGCCAATTTGGAAGTGATTCCGTAAATGGCCCAAACAATAGCGCGTTGTCTTTCATCGAACGGAAGTTCTCGCCATTAATCCAGACGATATCGACGCTGCCTTCACTGTTCTTTCCTGCCGCTTTTTCAGCAAGCAGTCGAGTGGTGGTTTCCGCAATATCGGTCACTTTCACATGCTTTAACGTGACACCGTAGTCACTTTGTAATTTCTTGCCTGCCCACTGTAGGTAACGATTGATCTCTTGGCTTCCGCCCCAAGCGTGAAAGTAGACAGTTTCTCCCTCTGCCTGCTGTTCTATTTGGTTCCAGCTGTCGATGGATGTTGCTTCATCAGCATAAATGGTTGCGCTGTATGCAACGGTTGCCATGATTCCTAACGTACTTACTATATTGTTCATAAACTTTTCCATTTGGTAGTGAACGGGCAAGAGCATTGTATTGTCAAACTCCCTAGGGCGTGTTGACCCTTCGTGGTTAACGAAAGATCAACATGCCCTAATAGTTATTCTATCTGTTTCTGAAATAAATTCTAATTCAACAGTAAATTCAATCAATTACTTGAGAACAAGCAGGGAGTTCTCGGTTGAGTTTTGTTCGATCTGTAATCACCTCGAAAACTCGACAGACTCTAGGCTTTTGCCATCCTAGCAACAGACCGCTGAACCGTTGAATTTATTGCATCTAAATGAGAGATTTTTGAGGTTTATTGGAGGCTGGTACGAAAAGTCGGCGATGAGTGTCAATTTTGAAGAAGTAGTGAGGGCAAGCTGACAATAAAAAAGGAGCCATCAGGCTCCTTTAATCAGTATTTGGTTTCGATGACGGATTAGTTTACCCAGTCACGAATTGTGTACGTTAGCGTGTGTACATCGTTTTTCAGTACTAGCGTATCGTTTGTTAGCGTTACGTCGCTCCACTCGCTTAGAGTAGCAGAAACCGATTGTTCGATTTCCATCGCAGAGCCGTGACACATTTTCATTGTCATGCCCATTTGCTTGATACGGAATTGACCGTCTTTCAGCTCGCCTTGACCGAAGAAGTTGTTACAACCAGCCATGCCGTTTGCAGTCATCTTTTCGCCGATCTCTAGACGAGGAGCTGCTTGGTCTTCGCTTTTCACAATGTCCTTGCCATCAATTTGCGCAAGTTCCCAATTATGGTGCTGTAGATCGGTTGGTGTTACTTGCATCGCGTTGTCACCTGTTGTTGTGCATGCTGCTAGCATCATAGGTAAAGCGGCTACTGCTAGTAATTTTTTTGAACTAAACTTCATATTATAAGGCTCCAAAGGAAAGAACGAAGTTACCGGATAAGTGTAACTTGATGGGTTCAAAGTATAGTTTACAAAACACTATATGTGTCAGTATAAGGTCATAGTTTAGTATGGATTTCACGAGCCAGGCGACAAATTAATCGCTTATTTTTGAGAGAGTAAGCGTAATTTTGAATGTGTAAGGAGGCATGGTGGAGCAGTTAGAGTTTTTCCAAGTTTCAAGCCCTTGCGTTGGGGTTTGTTCAAGCGATGACAAAGGCTATTGCAACGGTTGTATGCGCAAGAGAGAAGAGCGCTTTAATTGGATGTCGATGACACCGTCAGAACAATTGCACGTGATAAAGCTGTGTCGTCAGCGCTATAGAAGAAAAATAATGAATCAAAAAAACTTGATTGGTAAGCAGGTCGATGAAGAGGGAAATACCAGTCCCCAAAGAGATCTTTTTGGCTAAAGAGGAAGTATTTAGATTTTATTTAACTCCGAAGTAACTATTACTTTACATAATGGTTGGGGTGTAATATTAAAGTAGGTACCTTTGTACCTGAAGGAGTGGTGTCGGTATGAATAAAAAGAACGTAAAAATCAAAAAAGAGCCAGTCAAAGCACTTGACCGAAAACCGATCGGGGCAAAAGATGACCCTGAAGAGACTCCGCGTGATTGGCATTCGATGTCAGAAGAAGAACGAATGGAAATCCTTTCTCACCTCTCAGACATGCCTTTCCAATAACACCACTGGTTCTTCAGAGCCTTTCTTAAAGCTCAGTTTTCAGAAACAAAAATGTGATTAAACAAACATGTGATTCGCTTTCGTTACACCACGATGGTACGTGCAAAATGTATCATCGGCCTCGGTGGTTTTACTGTGAATCTTAATGTTTGTGATCACTTCTACCGCCCCTGCATCGTAGCAAGCTTGTTCTGCTTTTTTAACGATATCGAGTAATTGGTTGAGTTCACCTTTCATCGTAGTTTCCATCGCACCGACTTGGAAAGGCACATCGGCAGCTTTCACAACTTCAATGGCTTTATCAACCACTTCGAAGTTGTTGCCTTCTTTAACGCGAGGTATCACTTGGAAGGCAACCATCACTTCTTTTTCTCTTTTTAACTCAGACACTTTCTGCTTACTCTAGGATAGGGAATTGTTGCAGATGATAGGTTAATTCGGAGACGAATTCTACAGCGATTATGCTGGTTGGATTACTCTCTTTGTCCTACTTGTTACCCCAGTGGTCACTTACCCAACCACCTATGTGCTCATCAAAATGACTGCCACTGAACCTCTGGTTGCGTTCAACCGAAGTATCACAATCATCTTTATTATCTATTAGGGTTTGTATGTAGTTTGCCATCGGGTCATTGGAACGTTGACGATCTCGGCGAGTTGCCACTTCCTTAATCAGTTGTAATCGATATGTAGAGCTAGCACGTTTCATTTCAATGACCTCCTGTTGTAGACACTAATAGAAAAATCTAGTTGCTAGATATAGGGGCGTCAACGTGATTTAAGAGTATTTTTTTTGAGCAACCAAGAATCAATACGTTGGCATCATAATTCACAAAAGTGTCATTTAAGTTGGCAACTTTAGGGAAGTTTTTGGGTGTGAATTTGTATTTTGTTGCATATAAAAAAGCCCAGTACAAACTGAGCTGACCATTCTATTTCTGGTTACTTAGAGTTATTTCTGGTTACTTAGAGCTATTTGGTTTGCTTTTAAATTGCTTAATGCTTTTCTTTTTAGCTGTTCTTCGATTGGCCATTTTATCTTTAGGTGGACGCTTGCGAGCGGTCACTTCAGATGCAGGTTTGTCGGTAACCGGGAAACCCTCTAATGGTTGCAGCACTAACGGCTTATTGGTCAAGGTGCGAATCGCATTGAGGTAGTCAGTTTCGCTGTGGCTAACCAGAGAGACCGCGCAGCCAGTACTTCCTGCTCTTGCTGTACGACCAACGCGGTGTACGTAAGTTGCTGAGTGAGAAGGTAATTCGAAGTTAATTACGACAGGTAATTGATCAATATGAATGCCTCTAGCCATCACGTCTGTCGCGATAAGCACACGAGTCTCGCCATTTTTGAAACTTTCTAATGCTTGCTCTCGTTCTTCTTGGCTCTTATTTCCATGTAACGCACTCACACTGATTTTGGCTTTATTCAATCGTTTGGTTAATGCATCGGCATTGTCTTTTGCGCCAATAAATACCAATACTTGCGGCCATGTGTGTTGATTGAGTAGTGCGATGAGCGCTTGAGCTTTACTGCCTTTGTTCACTAAATACAGGGTTTCTTCAATAGCCGCGACCACGCTGTTTTCTTGATGTGTCGTGACCTTAACTGGATTTGAAAGAAGCTCTTCAGCCTGACCTACTAATTCGGGCGGAAGTGTCGCAGAGAACAACAGTGACTGACGTTTGCTCGGTAGTGCTGAAGTAATCGCTTGAATATCTGGCCAAAATCCCATGTCGATCAGGCGGTCGGCTTCATCAAGAACCAATGATGAACACCGAGCTATATCCAGTTCATCACTTTTGATTAAAGCAAGTAGGCGGCCCGGTGTGGCGATGGCTAATTGTGGTTTAGTCGATAATTGTTGCTGTCGATCATCAGTATTTACGCCGCCCGTTAGCGTTACCAATTTGATATTGAGCGTTGTCGCGATCGGTTCTAAAGATTTGGTCACTTGAGATGCAAGTTCACGGGTTGGAACAATGATCAGTGCTTGCAGTTCATTCACATCTTGGTTGATGTTATTCAGTAAAGGTAAGCCGAACGCCAATGTTTTACCGCTGCCCGTTTGAGCCAATGCGAGTACGTCTTTCCCCGCAATAATGGTAGGAATTACCGCTTGCTGTATCTCTGTCGGCTTATTGAATTGAGATGAGAGCGCGGAGACGGTTTTTGCGTTAAGGGTTAGGCTATCAAATGACATAAATGAACCAAGTATCAAAAAGGAGGTGGAGTCTATCAGGGCTACAAATGTTAGAGAATCAGTTTTGTATGTTAGACGATAAACACATTCATTATACGCGCGAATTGTGTCTGTTAGCTATACGCGATAATTAAGCGTTTATCATATTGTAATGGCACTGAATGGACGTACAATGTCCGCCCTAAAAATGTTCATGAAATGAGATCGAAATGAGTTGGGACAGTATCTGGCTGTTTATCGTTATCGTGTTTTTTATTGCCATTATCCCGGGCCCAAATGCGCTGTTGGTATTAAGCACAGCCTTAACTCAAAGGAAGCTGTTCGCATTTGTGAACGTGTTGGGCGTGTCATGTGGTTTCTTTTTTCATGCCTTTATCTCGGCTAACGGCATAAGCTTATTACTGTCGAACACTCCCATGGCCTTTGAAGGGCTAAAGTGGGCTGGGGTTTTGTATCTTGTCTGGCTTGGGTATAACCATTTTCGTGCGGCGCTGCGCGCTCAAGAGGGCGTGCTCTCTGTGGTCAGTGCATCGGGAAGTAAGCTTTATAAGCAATTTTTCAAAGGGCTTCTCACTAATCTACTGAATCCTAAAATTGTCCTGTTTTATCTTTCTATATTCCCTCAATTTGTTTCAACAGATGCGATTGTGACAGACAGTTTGATACTTGGTGCAATTCAAGCGTCAGTGGTGTCGATGTGGTTCTTAGTTGTGATCTTAATGGCGGATACCTTTAAGCGCTTGTTAGTTCAAAAGCGCACCTCGCAAATGATGAACATTGTGTGTGGGATTCTATTCGTGGGCTTCAGCATTCAGTTGGCATTGTTTCAGCTTTAGGGTGCGATGCGAAGAATTGGGTTTTTAGCTATTGGTTCAGTTCATTTCCGGCTTAGTTCTCGTTTCCATCTTAGTTTTCATTTCCGATTCAGTTCTCATTTTTTACTGAATGCTAAGCAATCAGTGTTTCTCTGTATAAATCTCTAAAGCATTAGCTCGGGAAGTCGATATAATTATTAGCTATCAATTTGGTGAATGTGTTTATTTGAGACCAATTGAAGCTACAGCCTATTGCTTGACCGAAATAACAGAGACAGGGAGTCACCAATGCGTGAAGATTCATTCACCCAGAAACGCAAATATTACCGCTTAAAGTACCCTCAAAAGGCTCGTCCGGTGATGCGAATTAAGGATGAGCTTTTTCATGTCAGCGAAGTTTCTGAAAAGGGTGTACGCCTGATGATGCGTAACATCATTCCGGTTTATCGTGGCTTTTCAATGGCCGGCACCTTGAGGTTGCATGACAACAACAGTATCGATATTAGCGGTGCTGTATTGCGACAAGAAGGTGACGAAGTGATCGTTCAGTTATCACAAGGTCCGAGCTTCAAAGATATGGTGTCTGAACAACGCCACATTAGGCAAAGATACCCAGTGTTTTTTGCTAGCCTCAGAGTGGCATAGAAAGCTTTTAAAGTTAGATTCACTCATCCAAGCCGATATTAAAAAGCCCAGCACTTTCACAAGTGCTGGGCTTTGTTCTATCTATAGCCCAGATTCTTATAAACCAAAGGCGATACAGGTAAAGCTAATGAGCTTAGTTCGCCTTATAGCTCGTCTACTGTAGCCCAAACTGCGGCTAGCATATCGTGACCAAACGCGACACTTCGTTCTGGAGACCAGCCGTAAAGTTCGTCAGCGTGACTGATGTGATCTTTAAATGGCATCTCGACGGTGTAAGCCAAACACTTGAATTGCTCACCAATCCAGTTTGTGCCAACTGTCATGTTTGCTTTGCCTGGTTCGTCTTTATCGTAACCAAATTCATCTTGGAACTCTGGCGTGATAGTGAGCAGTGCTTGCTTGAAGTGGCTCTCTAGCTTCGCGATGCGCTCGTTGTAAGAAGGTGTGCCTTCGCTACCTGCTACAAAGTTATATGGAATCGCTTCGTCGCCGTGAATATCTAGACACAGGTCAACGCCCGTTTCCAGCATACGCTCGCGAACAAGGAATACCTCTGGGCTGCGTTCCATAGAAGGTGATTGCCATTCGCGGTTCAGGTTTACGCCAATCGCGTTAGTACGCAGGTGACCGCGGATGCTGCCATCTGGATTCATGTTTGGTACAACTCTGAACACAACGCTGTCTAGAAGAGAGCGACCAACCGTATCTGTTTCATCAAGTAGGCGTTGTAGCAGGCCTTCGATCAGCCATTCAGCCATCGTCTCGCCAGGGTGTTGGCGACCAATAACCCAGATGTTTTTCTTCTCTTCACTTGGCTCGCCGATGGTTAGCAAAGTGATGTCGTTGTTGTCTAGCGTCTGACCTAGAGTTTCAAGCTTACAAGCAGGGTGCGTTTGAGCATTGTGCAGAAGATCTTGGTGACGATCGTATGAGTACGGCGCGAAGTACGCGAAGTACATTGAATCGTGTTCAGGGATGATATCGAAGCTTAATGTATCGCCATCGAACTGAGATGGGATACGGAACCACTCTTCACGGTCATACGATGCAACCACATCGTAATCTTTCCAGCCTTCAGGGTAGGCAGATGTTGCCAATTGACCGATTTCAAAGTGGTGAGCTTGTTGAGCTTCACTTTCTAAGCGGAAGTGAAACCACTGAGAGATTTCAGTTTGGTAGTCTGCTGGGATAGTCAGTTGAATGTTTTGTGGTGAATCTGCAGAAACGACGTGAATGTTGCCGCTTTCGAAATTGCTGAAAATTTTCATTGTAGTTTTTATCTCGTAGTTGAGTTGCCGTAAGACTAGCACACTTTTTTTCGAGCAAACCACTAACTAAATCGTAATGAGATGTTATTTCAACTATCTACTTTTTAGTTCTCTACTTTGAGCAGTACTTCCTATCTATCGACGCTGACAAGTTGTACACCCACGACAGGCTGAACGTGTGTGGCGATCTAACTTGCTGCGTTGAACCTTACAATAAGCGTTTTTCAGCGCTCTTCTTCCTGAGAACCAATCATCGGGTTTCGATAGGATCAGATAACCATTAAAGCGCTTCACAAGCTCTATTCTATTTTGGTCGATAAACTTGCTATCAAAGCCAATTTCGAAGTAATCAAGCGCTTGTTCGATGGCGGTGAAACTCGCTATTTTTTGTTGGAATTCTGTTTGGTTCATTGAGTGAGGAGTTTATGAAAAATAGATAGCCAATATTGTAATAGATTTACAATTTACTTCTTTGACTTAGAAAGCCGTTTTGTCTCGTTGATGTTAGATTAATCAATAATAGATATTTAACCGTCGATTCTTATTTGGTGGGCGATTGTATCTGGTGGGGAATAATTTCGTGAAGTGCCCTTGGGTTCTCATAAAGGTTCAATCTTTGTTCCTCAGAATGCGATTTATGATCCAAATCAAACTGATCTACCCCTAAAGTACTATTCTGATCTTAATTGTAACCAATTGTTGAAGATGATTAAGAATTATGACAATAAAAAAACGTTATATCGCACTAATAGCGGCGGTTGGTATAGGTATTGGTTGGTTAACCTTAGGGGGAACTGCAGCCGTTATGCACTATACATCGAGCACTGAGTTTTGTGTTTCTTGCCACACAATGGAAGCACCCCACAAAGAATACCAAGGTTCTGTACACTTCAGTAACGCAAAAGGCATTCGAGCTGAATGTGCCGATTGCCACATTCCAACTGATCCGATTGACTACGTGATCACCAAAGTAAGAGCGTCCAAAGACATCTACCACGAATTTATTTCAGGTAAGATAGACACGCCTGAGAAATATGAAGCACACCGTGAAGAGATGGCTGAGACAGTTTGGGCTCAATTCCGCGAGAATGACTCAGCGACTTGTCGCTCTTGTCACGAATTCGATGCAATGGAAGAGTTCGAGCAATCTCGTGATGCAGCAAAAATGCATGCTTATGGTCGCGAAAATAACCAAACGTGTATCGATTGTCACAAAGGCGTTGCACATTTTGCTCCTGAAGCTCAGCTAGATAGCAAAGCGTTCGATACCCTGATCGCATTTACGAAAAACACGCCAGCAGATGCGAAAGTGGTTTACCCAGTAACCGATATCGCAATGGGTGACTTCGGCAGTGTAAACCCAACAGCAGAACTGCAAGTGGTCAAGGCTGAAGGCGACAACCGTACTGTGACTTTGAATGCATTCCAAATGAAAGGTGCAGAGCAAGTGCTTTACTTCGGTGAAGGCCAACGTGCAATCGTTGCGACATTGACAGACAAAGGTCAAGAAGCACTGACTACTGGTGACTATAAAGCCGATGCTTACGGTAACGAGTGGCGTTCAGTTGCGCTAACGGGTGATATCACTTCTCCAGTTGTCGATAAACTAGACCCAATCTGGTCTTACGCAGAAGAGTTGGACAACGTTTACTGTGCAACGTGTCACGCGAAAATTCCTTCAAACCACTTCACTGTGAATGCTTGGGGACCTGTTGCGAAAAGTATGGGCGACCGTACAGACATTTCTGAGCAAAACCTTGAGCTGCTGACTAAGTACTTCCAAAACCACGCGAAAGACGTTGTTGGTCACTAAAGAGAATTAGAAGGATAAAATTATGACTAATATGACACGTCGTGGATTTATGAAAGGCACAGGTATTACAGCTGGTGCGTTGGCATTCACATCTTTGACGCCGATGAGCGCAATTGCTTCGGACAAACGTGGTTCTGGTGTTCTAACATCAGGTCGTATGGGACCAATGCTGTGTGAAGTGAAAGATGGTAAGTTAGTGTCGACGACGAATGCACTGGCACAAACGGTTCCAAATAGCCTGCAGACCACAGGCCCTGATCAAGTACACACCAAAGCGCGTGTTAAGTACCCTATGGTTCGTAAAGGCTACTTGGCTAACCCATCTGCACCTGAAGGTGTACGTGGTAGTGATGAATTTGTTCGTATCTCTTGGGATGAAGTGTACAAATTGATTCACCAACAACACTCACGTATTCGTCAAGAGCACGGTGCGGAATCTGTATTCGCAGGCTCTTATGGCTGGCGTTCAAGTGGTGTTCTGCACAAAGCGCAAACGCTTCTACAACGTTACATGAGCATGGCTGGTGGTTACTCTGGTCACTTAGGTGATTACTCAACAGGTGCTGCGCAAGTTATCATGCCGCACGTTGTGGGTTCGATTGAGGTGTATGAACAGCAGACGACTTACCCAGTTATCCTTGAGCACAGTGATGTGGTGGTACTTTGGGGCCTAAACCCAATTAACACCTTGAAGATCGCTTGGAGCTCAACCGACTGTGCAGGTCTTGAGTTCTTCCACCAGTTGAAGAAGTCGGGCAAGACAGTGATTGCGATTGACCCAATGCGCTCTGAGACTATCGAGTTTTTTGGTGACAACGCAGAGTGGATTGCTCCTCACCCAATGACTGACGTAGCCATGATGATGGGTATCGCACACACGTTAGTGAAACAGGGCAAGCACGATAAAGAATTCTTGGGTAAATACACAACAGGTTACGACGTATTCGAAGCTTACTTGATGGGTAAGGAAGACGGCGTAGAAAAATCTGCTGAGTGGGCGTCTGAGATCTGTGGTGTGCCAGTGAAGCAGCTTGAGCTACTTGCGGATATCTTCAGTAAGAACCGTACTATGCTGATGTCTGGCTGGGGTATGCAGCGTCAACAATACGGTGAACAACGTCACTGGATGTTGGTTACGCTAGCGACAATGCTAGGTCAAGTTGGCTTGCCTGGTGGTGGTTTCGGTCTTTCTTACCACTACTCAAACGGTGGTAACCCTGCTCGTGATGCAGGCGTACTTCCTGCGATTTCAGCGTCACTTGGCGGTGGTTCTTCGGCGGGTAACGATTGGGCTGTTTCAGGATCTGTGAACGCATTCCCTGTAGCGCGTATTGTTGAAGCGCTAGAAAACCCGGGTTCAAGCTACCATCACAATGGTCACAACCTAACGTTCCCAGAGATCAAAATGATCTGGTGGGCAGGCGGTGCGAACTTTACTCACCACCAAGATACCAACCGCTTGATCAAAGCTTGGCAAAAGCCTGAGCTGATTGTTATCTCAGAACCTTACTGGACAGCAGCAGCTAAGCACGCGGATATTGTTCTGCCAATTACTACATCGTTTGAACGTAATGATATGACGATGACGGGTGACTACAGTAACCAACACTTAGTGCCAATGAAGAAAGTGGTTGAGCCACAAGGTGAAGCTCGTAACGATTTCGATGTATTTGCGGACATGTCTGAGTTACTTGCTCCGGGTGGTCGTGATGTGTACACCGAAGGCAAGACCGAGATGGAATGGCTGTATGGTTTTTACAAAACCGCACAGCAAGGTGGTCGTGGTCAGCGTATCGTAATGCCTAACTTCAGCAAGTTCTGGGAAGATAATCAGTTGATCGAGATGAAGTGGAACGAGAAGAACGCACAGTTTGTTCGTTACGCTGATTTTCGTGAGAACCCAATCATGAACCCACTAGGTACACCAAGTGGCAAGTTCGAGATATTCTCAAGAACCATTGAAGGTTACCAACTAGATGATTGCCCTGCACACCCAACTTGGTTAGAACCAACAGAGTACACAGGCAACGCTAAAGATGGCGAACTGCAACTGATGACAGCGCACGCCGCGCACCGTCTGCATAGCCAGTTCAACTACGCGAAGATCCGCGAAGAGTATGCGATTGCAGACCGTGAGCCGATTTCAATTCACCCTGAAGATGCGAAAGCTCGAGGCATTAAAACGGGTGACTTGGTTCGTGCACATAATGGTCGTGGACAAGTATTGGTGGGTGCATTAGTGACGGATGGCATCAAACAAGGCTCTGTATGTATCCATGAAGGCGGTTGGCCTGATTTAGATAAAGACACAGGTCTATGTAAAAACGGTGGCTGTAACGTGCTTACGTTGGATATCCCGACTTCTCGTTTGGCGAATGGCTGTGCTGCAAACTCTGCGCTTGTGAAGATTGAAAAATACACAGGTCCAGTATTAGAACTCACGGCATTTGATCCACCTAAAAACGGCTAATCTTTAACAAGTAATAGCTAACTGAATGAAGCCAGCCTAATCGCTGGCTTTTTTTGATCCTTTTCTTGCGACGAAGACTATTACTCAGTGTCGGCTAGACAATCCATAATAATCAATGACATCTAAGCGAGAAATTAACTCATGAATCGAATCAATCCAAAGAAACTACTTCGCAGTAAATGGACGGCCGTTAGCCCTGTAAAGAAAGAAAAACACTTTATGGTCACAGAGGTAGAGTTTGAAGAAGGGGAGGTTATTCGTTGTTTGATAGAAGCGGTGATGACCAAACGAGAGGAAGACATCAACTGGCGGGATCTCACCGACAAGGATCATTGGCTTCCCGGTTGGAAATAAGGATAGCAAGTAGGGAGCAGTCCTTATTTCTAATTACCCGCTGCTGCACGTCCTTGCCAGTATTTAAGGCCTTCTAAGACACCCTCAGCATGTGTTGCTCTACTCGTGTATACGTTGTCTCTATCCGATAGGTGAGCAACCTCTGGGTAATGGTTAGCAACCAGTATCGAGTTTACGCCTTCAATGGTGAGCATTGAGGTGTCGTTAGCTGAGTCACCTGCGACGCACACTTCTGCAACGCTCAAATCGTGTTGCTTCAAAAGATGGTGGATAGCGGTTGCTTTGTTGACTCCCTTTGGTGTGATGTCTAGATACCAGTCGTGTGAATACGTTAGGTGGACATCTAAGCCGTGCATCTCCAAGCTAGATTCAATCAGTTCGTGTTGAGGCTCTGAAAGCTTTCCTTCAAAGGTGATCTTGTAATCGCCTTGATGGTTTTCTATGCGCTCACCCATAAAATCAAGGGGGGCGAGAGCCGTCTCTACCTTTGATTTGTTCCAAGAAGCTTCCAGTTGGTTATGCCAAACATGGTCTGGTTTTTGGGAATGAACATGATGAATTTTGGTGCCCACATCGCTAATAATACTGTGTGGCTTCGGGTAGTTATCCGATTCTAAACCCATTCGAATCGAAGGTAATGTTCTTCCTGTCGCGATGATAAAGCGAATATCAGGTTGTTCTGTGAGGTAATCAAATAGCTGGTTAACACCGTGAGATGAGCCTCCATCAAGCGTACCGTCAAAGTCACACACCAACATTTTTATCATTCGAATTCCTTGTCTTTTTCTCTCATTCATCGCGGGGAAATGTCTATTTCTTTTATAAAGAATGGCTCAGCAGTGAGCACTCTACAAGTTGAATTCCAGCTTAGGTAATCGCCAATTGAGAGTTTGCAGCAAGTATCACAGTTGGTGTGATGTATTAAAATTCTTGGTTGAAAAGGTTGATTTCAACTCGCTGACTTTAGGCCGGTTGACCTTTGGTTTTTAGGTAGAGATTGAGAGTTGATCTTATCTTTTCTACCGAGCGAACTTTCGCCTCGGAAACATCATGAAAGCTTAATAAATAGTTCGTATTCGAATTATTTGTGTACGAACTAATTGTGGCTTTTGTTGGTTCATTCAGCCTATTAATTACTCTAATGTAAAATTAATATTCAATAATCTACGACTAAGTAATACATAATGTTGGTAGTGCATCTGTCTAATCTATCCCTTTAATTATCAATGGTTTGTTATATTTTTGCTTGTTTTTTGGTCTTGCTGTCACTGGTCTGGTTTCGGTCTGTCACCTTGTTTTACCGCACGAAGCTCCTTGATTTACATGTGCCAATTACTTAGAGTGCTAATTGTTTTTCGGGTTTAAATAACCATTTTTAAGTTTAAATAACTGAGAAAGGATTAGATTACATGGATCCCATACTGGAAGTTAAGGGACTGTACAAGGTGTTTGGTGAAGACACCGACCGTGCTTTTACAATGATTAATGAAGGCGCAAATAAAGATAAAGTTTTCGAAGAAACAGGGCTAACGATCGGCGTTAACGATGTTTCTCTTAGTATCCAAGAAGGCGAGATTTTCGTCATAATGGGACTGTCAGGATCTGGCAAATCAACCCTAGTACGCCTTCTTAACCGCTTGATCGAACCAACCAAAGGCAATGTGCTTCTTCGAGGCAAAGACATTGCCCACATCTCAGAAGATGAACTCCGCGAAGTTCGCCGCAACAACATCTCGATGGTTTTCCAAAATTTCGCTTTGATGCCGCATATGACGGTCATCGAGAATGCCGCATTTGGTCTAGAGCTTGCGGGTGTTGAAGTTGAGCAACGAAAGCAGTCAGCACTTGAAGCACTTGAACGTGTTGGCCTTGGCGCATATTCAGAATCTTACCCAGATGAGTTGTCTGGTGGTATGAAGCAGCGTGTTGGTTTGGCTCGTGCACTAGCATGTGACCCAGATATCTTGTTGATGGATGAAGCGTTCTCGGCGCTCGATCCTTTGATTCGTACAGAAATGCAAGATGAGCTTATTCGCCTTCAAAATGACGATAAACGAACCATTGTTTTTATCTCGCATGATTTGGATGAAGCGATGCGTATCGGTGACCGAATTGCGATTATGCAAAATGGCGAAGTGGTTCAAGTAGGTACTCCAGACGATATTCTTAATAACCCAGCCAACGATTATGTCGAAGCTTTCTTCCGCGGTGTGAACGTGGCAAGCGTGCTTACTGTGAAAGACATTGCGCGTAAGAAGCCAGCCGCGGTATTTAAAAAATCAGAACACGATGGCCCGGCGTCCGCTCTGCAAATTTTAATGGATAACGACCGCGAATACGGCATCGTAGTTGAGAAGAGCAGCCGTTACTCCGGCATTGTCTCTATTGACTCGCTTCGTAAAGCTCACAAAGAGAACAAATCATTAGTGAGCGCGCAGCTCGATGATGGATTAACGCTAAACCCTGATTTACCAATCAATGATGTGCTTGGCCTAGTTGGTGGTGTGCCTTACTCAGTGCCTGTTGTGGATGAGCAAGGTAATTACTTTGGCGTGGTGACTCAGTCACGACTGTTACAAACATTGGATAAGGGGTAGATCATGTCGTCTGAACAAACAAATAATGACCCATGGTCTCAATCGGCTCCTCCAGCTCAACCTGCAAGTGATCCTTGGGGTCAATCCGCTGATACCTCACCGTCAGCGGATTGGTTAAGCAGCGAAACCGTTGAAACGACACCTTTTGATCCACTTAACCCTTTTGCAGAGGCTGTGCTGCCTGTTGACACTTGGGTTGAGTCTGGACTGAATTGGTTAGTTGAGCACGGACGCCCATTATTCCAGGCAATTCGTGTACCTATCGATTTCATTCTAAGTTCATTTGAAACGGCATTGGTGTCTACGCCAGCCCCATTTATGCTCATCATTTTGTTCTTGGTGGCATGGCAGTTTTCAAACTTGAAGCTTGGCGTTGCAACGGCCGTATCTTTGACTTTCATTGGCTTGATTGGCGCTTGGTCTGAAGCAATGACCACATTGTCACTGGTCATGACATCCGTATTCTTCTGCCTATTGATTGGCTTACCCATGGGGATATGGCTCGCTCGAAGTAACACGGCGGCTAAATTCGTGCGCCCAATTTTGGATGCTATGCAAACCACACCAGCCTTCGTTTATTTAGTACCGATCGTCATGTTGTTTGGTATCGGTAACGTTCCGGGTGTCGTGGTGACCATCATATTCGCACTTCCTCCTGTTGTTCGTTTGACCATCTTGGGTATTCAGCAAGTTCCGGAAGAATTGATCGAAGCGGGTCACTCATTCGGTGCAAGCAAAAAGCAGATGCTTTACCGAATTCAACTGCCACTTGCATTACCAACTATCATGGCGGGCGTGAACCAAACACTGATGTTGTCGTTATCGATGGTGGTTATCGCATCAATGATTGCGGTAGGTGGTTTAGGTCAAATGGTACTGAGAGGTATTGGCCGTTTGGATATGGGACTGGCCGCTGTTGGTGGTTTAGGCATCGTTATCTTAGCCATCTTATTAGACAGAATCACCCAAGTACTGGGTGTCAATGCTGGTAATACAAAATTACGCTGGTATCGCATGGGACCTGTTTCCCTTGTACTGAATGTACTTAATCGCGGTAACAAATCAGAACTTCAATTAAGGAAAAACACCAATGAATAATTCATGGAAGAGTAAACTCGCAGTAAGCATCGTTTCTACATTAGCGGTATCGACTAACGTGTGGGCAGCAAGCCTACCGGGTGATGGCGTATCAGTTCAGCCTGTTCAATCGTCTGTAGCGGAAGAGACATTCCAAACATTGATCGTTAACCGTGCTCTAGAAGAACTGGGTTATGACGTGAAATCAACTCAAGAAGTGGACTACAACGTAGGCTACACCTCGATTGCAAAGGGTGACGCAACGTTTCTAACGGTAGGTTGGTTCCCGCTTCATGCTGATAAATACACAATGGCAGGTGGTGATGAGAAATTCTACCGTGAAGGCCAATATGTAAGCGGCGCTGCTCAAGGTTACCTAATTGATAAGAAAACGGCTGAAAAGTACAACATCACCAACATTGGTCAATTAACTGATCCAAAAATCGCGAAGCTGTTTGATGCGGACGGTGATGGCAAAGCAGACCTAACAGGCTGTAACCCAGGTTGGGGTTGTGAGATGGTGATTGAACACCAACTTTCAGCGTTCAAACTGGACGATACGGTAACTCACAACCAAGGTAACTACGCTGCAATCATTGCAGATACAATTTCTCGTTACCAAAAGGGTGAATCAATCCTTTACTACACGTGGACACCTTACTGGGTAAGTGGCGTATTGGTGCCTAACGAAGATGTAGTTTGGTTAGAAGTTCCTTTCTCAGCACTTCCTGGCGAGCGTTCGAACGTGGATACGACGCTATCTAACGGCAAAAACTACGGCTTCGAAATGAACTCAATGCGCATTATTGCGAATAAAGAGTTTGCTAAGAACAACCCATCAGCAGCGAAGCTTTTTGAAATCATCAAACTTAACATCAATGATGTAAGCGCTCAGAACATGATGATGAGTAAAGGTAAGAACAGCTCTGCTGATATCGAAGCGCACGTAAACGGTTGGATCAAAGCGAACCAAAGCACGTTCGATGGTTGGATTACAGAAGCGAAGAAAGCAGCACTGTAACTTTGACTTGGATTTGTTCTGTCTTACCAGACACTTTGATTTGAAATGATGAGCGTGTTGAGTGATTGTGTAGAGTCACTCAATCACCTTCAAACCAAGTGAAAGGGCGACAAGAGTGAACATTATAAAGCCAGCAGTCCATTTGGATTGCTGGCTTTTTGTTTTCTGTTTCTATTTTTGAGCTTCTAGCTGTTAATTACAGCTCTAGCGTTCGCCTTGAACTTCGAAGTTGTCGCTGACTAAGCGAGCGCAGCCATCGGCTTCAAGTGCCCAGTGTTCATGATGTACAACGCCAAACGCTTTGTTCATTGTCCAACTCGCGGTAAGAATGTAACCGCCGTCTGGGTGCTCTTCCCATTTTACATCGGTGTAATCAACGTCTTTGAAACCTTGGTCGATGATGTTTTGCCAAAATGCTTGAATCGCTTCATGACCTTCAAAAGTACCAAATGGACGCGCTTCCATTACACAGCTTTTAGTATATTGATCGGCACAACCTTTCGCATCTTGGTTGTTGAAAGCCTTTTGCCACGCGTTAATGCCTTGCTTACATGCTTCTAAAATTTGGTTGTCTAACATTGTCTTTCTCCATAACAGTCTTGTTGTTTCGAGCACTGTCTTTTTTATTTGGTATTTCGATAAGTTGAATTGAGTTTAGTCTTGGAAATTGATTTGAAAAACAGAGATAATAGAAAATACTGTTTGTAAAAAGAGAACAATAAGATGAGTAAGCTAAAGCAGATGTCGATTTTCGCTCATATCGTAGAGCAGGGTTCAGTCTCGGCTGCGGCTGAAAAGTTAGAGTTGTCTAAATCTGTCGTCAGTCAACATCTCAAAATTCTAGAACAAGAGTTAGGCGCCTCTCTCCTTAAACGCACAACACGAAGACAAACTTTGACAAGCATGGGTGAGCGCTTTTATTTGAGTTGCAAAGACATCAATGTGATCGCTGAATCGGCTTGGGATATGGCAAAAGCCGAGCTAGAAGAGCCACAAGGCCGGATTCGTATCACAGCTCCGAATGCCTTGATGGATTTATTGGTAGCGCCTGTTATTGCCGATCTGATGAAACAATATCCGAAGTTAAAGCCAGAACTGATAAGCGACGATCAGCATTTAGACTTCATGGAGCACGATATTGATCTCGCGGTACGAGTGGGCAGTTCTCGTGACAGTAACTTAAAGCAAAAGCGTTTAGGTGAGTTTAAAGATGTGTTATGTGGCGTTGAAAGCATGCGTAAACGTGAGCTTGAATCGATTCCTTACATTGCAAACTCTTGGCAGGGAAAGCAGGTGACTCATCATTTTAGTTCTCAAACTGAGCAGGACTTTGTCTACCAACAGCAAGCTAGTTGCGTCACCAATTCGTTCCACAGTTGCCTTGCACTGATTAAATCAGGTGTTGGTATCGGTGTGATTCCAGATTTCTGCATTCCTCAGTTATTTGGTGATGTTGTCGACGTGCTGCCAAGCTTTGAATTACCCACCAACACGGTTTATGCGCTAAACCCATTTGCTTCAAATACGCCTATCGCCATCAAGCTGTGTATCCAAGCGTTGGAAGAAAAGCTTAAGCAGAATTTAGTATAAGCTTTCTATCGTTGGTAAAATCCGGTGCTTAACCATATTTACTAATAAAAGAAATAACATGTTTATTACTCAGTAATTCGATCTTGTCGATAGTCAGTACGCAATAGCGGTAGTTTTTGTTCTTGAAGGTGATGTTCGACTTTTGTTCTGTTGGTTCTGAAAACTTCCATATTTCAAATCCGATGTTCTTCATAAGTTCCAATGCACTTGGGTTCTTTATGATCATGGAATACTTTTTAATCTTAGTATTTCTTGCAAGAAGCTTCATATCGGAAATCAGGTTCGCAATAGATTGTTCACGCTTCTCAGAGTGACCGCTAACCACAATGTAATTTAAGTTATGATTAGAATCTAAAGAGCAGGCTTGCTTAATATGTAGATGTTTATTTTGGTATTGCTCGAATACCTCTTCGTTGAAGAAAAAACCTAGGCTATGACTAACAATATCGCCATTAACATCGACCATTTTTCTGCCATGCGCCTTTTTTTCACTGCAATAGAGAAACAGGTCGATAGTATCAAGAGCTGAAGGATCCACCTTTGTATATTGTGAAATCAGCTTTATTCTATCTATTACTGATTTGTCATTCTGATCTGTCATTAGTGGCATGATCTGACAGTCGCAGCCTTCTTCTATTTCCCCTTTAGTGATAGACGATATTCGGCTTTGAAACGAAAAGAACCTCTCACGAAGGAAGTCTTCAAGTAATGCACTGTCTTCGTTATCTTCTGAATCAAAGGATTTCAACGTTGTATACAAGTCCAGACCAAGGCAGTCCAGTAGCTTTAGGGCTTTGTAATTACTTGGCTTTACTTTGCTATTTTCCCATCGATTTATCGTTACGACATCTACAGAGCTGAATTCATCATCTAAGTGATTAATGTATGCCGCAAAATCCTTTTGCGTTAACTTCAATTTCTTGCGCGCTTCGCGCAGTAATTGCGGAAATTTCATCATGGTAGAATATTCATCTTTGATTAGTGACATTACGTTCCGATTAGTCAGATAGTCTATTTTATCAATCGTTAATATACAGTAGCTATAATATTTATTTTTGAATGTAATATTACATTTTTTAGCAGAAGGTTCTGAAAATTTAAATACTTCAAACCCCACACTCTTCAAGAGTCTCATCATATTGGGGTCTTTTACTAAAACAGAATATTTTTTAATGTTTTTGTTCTGAGAAAGTAACTGTATGTCTGAAACTATATGCTCAATAACATGATCTTTTGTCTCTGAGTGTGAGCTTATATTAAAATAATTTATGCTTTTGCTTGAATTTAAAGAGCAGGCCATTCTTAGATCTAGCTCTTGAGTTTTTAATGTTTCAAATTGATGGTCTTCAAAGAAAAAGCCTACGTTGTGACTCACAATGTCGCCATCAACATTGATCAGCTTGTGACCATGTGCTTTTTTCTCACAGTAGTAGAGATATAAATCAATTTGGTCCAATGGCGAAATATCGACTTTTGTGAATTTAGAAAGTAGTTTGATTCTGTCGATAACGCCAGTGTCACACGGCTCTGACATTAAAGGCCGTGACTTAAAGTTGCGTTTGCCTTGTTGTTGATTCAGGCCTGATAGAGCTGAAATTCTACTTTGAAATGAGCCATAGGATTCGTTTAAAAACAGTTCGATTAGTGTGTCTTTTTGTTCGGATTTAAAGCTCTTTATTGTCTCAAACAAATCTCCGCCAAGGTACTGTAAGATCTTGAGTGCTTTGTATGTACTAGGCTTTACCTTACTGTTTTCCCAACGATTTATCGTTACGACGTCAACCGCATTAAACTCGTCGTCCAGCTGATTTAAGTAGGTTGCAAACTCTGTTTGTGTAAATTGAAGTTCCTTTCTGAAGTTACGTAACAACTGTGAAAACTCACTCATTAAAACATTAACCTTCTGATAATTAACTCAATGTCTTGATTCTAATTTAGACATCAGATTCTCTATTTAACATCTTCAGTAATTTGTTTTTTACAGATGTTAATTGTTCGGATTATTTGAACTGTATGTTGCGCATGTCCCTAATAGGCTAAGTGCCAAATTAGTGACGTCAAATCTATGGCTTTTTGCCTAGACACTTGTCAATCTACTGTGAAGTGCGCGTTAATGTTCAGATACAACCTTGCCTTTTTCTTATCTATTTTATTGATTCCATTTGCCTCCTATGCGGACACAACGGGTCTTGTTATGGATCTGTCTGTTGACAGCGCGTCTTACGACAACGACCAAGAGGTGGCTTATACGCTTGTTTTAACGAATGAGTCGGATAAAGCTATTGCTGAGTTGGACGTTAAGGATGAGCTGTTAAATATCTTAACGACAGATGACCAAGGGAATAATGTCAGCGCGTTCTCGCAAGTCTCGACTCAAGCGCAATCCTCCTTCCTGTCATCTCCAGGTGATTACAGTCGCTTCGGAAACTTAGATGCATCAGGTGTGCGTATTGCGGCTGGTGGGTCAGTGACCTACACCATGGTCGCCACCGTTTCTGCTAACGCAGCCGGTACGATTGATAACTTCGCAAGTGCGAGCACTGGACTATTGGATGCTGTTGAATCAAATACAGAATCCATTCAGCGTGGTGTGTATCAACATGATGTTGTTGTTTCGGTCGATAAAGCGAACTATCAACTCAATAACAAACTCACCTATAAGATTAAGGTTTCGAATACTGGCGATACGTTTATTCAGGCGCTCGACGTTCAAGATATCATTTCAGATATAAAGGCACTCAATATTGAAGGGGCTTTGCAACAAGCTTTTACTGACAACGTTAACTCTGCCACCAAGGTTGAAGGCAGCAAAAGCGATCCAGGCACCTTCGCCGAATCAGGGGACTTATCAGTAAGTGATGCGTCGATTGATATAGGCGGTTCTGTGACTTACGAAATTAAAGCGACCGTTGCCGACAATTTAGTCGGCGACATCGTTAATGACGGTATAATCGCTGAAACACGCGATGACTTGGTCACAGTTGATGAGGTTATCACTCCACCCACTGAGCCTAGTATCACCCTGACACATACCTTGAACCAATCGGATAACTACCTAGTCGACGATGAGTTTTCCTATACGGTCACGGTTGCTAATCAAGCAAACACTGGTATCGCGTACTATTATTCGGTTCAGCAGTTTCTTGCGGATCTTGAAACCGATCTAGGTAACGATGTCAGCAACGAAAAGAACGCAACTGACACGGTTGGTAACCCTTACGATTTTTGGACCAATGAAGTGACCTCGATCGGTTCTAATAGCCTTTCTGAACTCAATGCATCTGGAAAGGAGTCCAACAAGTCACTAGAAGACAAAGTGTCTATCTATCCCGGTGAGCAGATTGTTTATTCCGTTGTGGTGGACGTTAGCCCTGTGTCTATTGGTCAAATTCCCCAAGTTGCAGCCCGAGTGGTTGATGCTGATGGCCACGCAGATTCTGGCGATGCTTTGGCCAATATTCTCGATTCGAAAGACGTTCTGACGACGTCATCAAGTCAAATTACACGTAATAAGAACACCACAGATACGACTTATGTTCCGGGGATAGTCGGTGATAACGAAGTGGTCTATGACATTGTTATTTCTAACAAGGACACAGAGTTCTTCGCCAACGATATCGAAGTTGTCGATAAATTTGCTTGTATCGTGACAGAGCAAGCGGATGGCTCTAATGCTTCAGCATTTTCCGAGTGGAAGCTTGAAGTCGCTGATAGAAGTGGTGAAGGATCGAATTATGGTTCATTTAATTACAATACTTGGACAACAAACGACATCAATTTGAAAGTCGACCTCGCACCTGAGGGCTTCGTTCATTATAAGCTGACCGCAAAAGTGGCAGACACCAGTGTGGGGCAGATTGTTGATGATGGTACCGATGCCGGCTTGTGCTTAGGGGATAACTTAGGCGAGTCGGGTTCTGGCGTCCAAATGCCAAACTCGAAATTAAAGGTCCAAAAGGAAGTGGATTCTCGTTACTACTCAGCTGGCGGTACCCTGAACTACGACATCACGGTAGAGAATAACGGTGACGGCTATGCGATTGATATACCGGTTTATGATGATTTAGTCTCTGTCATGACTCAGTCTATTAATGATACACCGACTAAAGCGTATTTGAGCTGGATTATTACTGCGAAATCTTATGCCTCTGACGGCTCAATTTCGACAAACAGTGATCCCGGCTTTACTGATGACATAGAAGGTAATCAGAAGAATCAAAAGATCTTAGATGTGAAGGCAAAGCTAGCTCCACACGATAAGATCGTTTATAGCATTGCCGCGATCGTAAACCCCATTGCCGATGATGAAATCCGTAATGAAGTGACGGTTGACAGCGTACTTTATTCCGATAGAGGCTCATACCCACGAGATTACTACTTAGTATTGGATAAGCGTGTTGATGGTCATGACGAACAAAACGCGTATACCGACACCACCAATACTGTCACTTATACGATCAGCATTACCAACCCAGCAGGGAACGGTTTCGCCTCTAACATCAATGTTAAAGATGAAATCAGTACCATAGAAGCAGAGTTACTTCACGAGCCGGGTGATACCAAGCCCGTGTTCTCTTCGTGGACGATCAGTGCAGAAAGAGAGGCAGACTCCCCGTGGGTGAAAGCCGTGACTGACCCTGGATCGTTCTCGGATAACAATGATCTGGATGCCACCGCTCAGCTCCCGCCAGGTGCGACGATTACTTATACCATTGTTGGGACACTCGATCGCAGTGTCGACAGTGAGATTCTTTGGGGAGCATTCACCAATACCGCAACAGTGACGGGACCAGATACTAATCTATCGGATACGGTACGTACCTATCCTAGCGAGCCGAATCTTGTAGTCGCTAAGACCGCTCAAAATACCGACTTTGTTGTAGGTGAGCGCGCTACGTTCGATATTTATATCTATAACCGCGGTGTTGGCTATGCAAATGACGCAACGGTACAAGATAGTATTTCAGCGCTTAACTTCTTTAATAGTTGGACAATTGTAGGTTCGACCAACACAGATAAACCGGGTTCTCGTTACGGTGACATTGCTAACGACACTGACATCGATACCGACGTTGATATCACTCCCGGAGGGTGGGTTCACTATGAGGTGAGCGGCATTGTTAAGTCTGACTATGAAGAAGAACAAGTATCGAACCGTGTTGATGTTTACGATCCTATTACAGACCGTGACCACAGCTCTTCCGCTCAAATAGATAACTCACACAGTACCTATGACATCAATGTTTCATTAGCCAAAACGACCGATGTTGTCCGCTACACGCCGGGTGAAGATCTCACCTACACCATCGTTATTGGCAATAACAGCGACACTGATGAGACCGATCTTATCTTCATGGATCGCCTGAGTGAGATCACTACTACGCTAGCGAATGATAAAGATGGTGAAGTAGAAGATGTTCTTAATCAAAACCCGTTTGACTATTGGTCTGTTGATACTGGCTCTGGTTTCGGCCCTCAAACGACTGAAGATGTGGAGTTCCCAGTTTCAATTCCGGCCAAAGACTTTGTCACGGTGCGTATTAAGGCGCATGTCAAAGACAATGCGGTATCTAACGGTGTAGCGGACAGAGACGGCGGCATAATCCGCAACGAAGCCGTGCTGATTCATGATGATAATGCCGGTTGTACTGACGATTGTGAGTATGCCAAACGTGCCGTGGCTGAAAACCATCAGGTACATAATAACGGCGGCGTTGTTCGCACTACTAACATTAACCGCTACTCTCCGGGAGATGAGTTGACTTATACCATTAGGTACAACTCTCAAGATGGACATGGTTATCGAAACAACGTAGACGTTAACGAACTGATTAATGACATATCAGTGGAGCTACAAGATGGCAATTCAGGTAATCCATTTTTCGATGATTCGGTAGGTTCAAACAAGTTTACGGTGGCGGTTGCTAAGAGCGATCCTGCGAACGCGGGTACAACAGATGGTACCAAAGACGGTGATGTTGCGAACGACACTGACATCGTAACCTCGATTGATATCGATGCTGGCGAAGACGTGACTTACACAGTAACAGGTACCGTAAGACCGGATGCGGTCGGTGATATTCATTATCGAGATACCGTCGTGATTCCCGATGGCTACCATTTAGATTTTGATAAAACGACTGATGAAGCGGTGTACGAGCCCGCTCAAACCGTGACCTATCACTTAGTGATTGAGAATGACGGCAAAGGTAACGCTCACGATATTCCAATCGTCGATAACCTCGAAGATATTACGGTCAGCTTAGTGGATGGTAATACAGGACCAGCGTATTCAGATTGGACCATCACATCGATCGCAACTGGAACTGATTCTGAGTATGTGGATGCGGGCGCAGGTGCTGGCAATGTTTACACATCAACCAACAGTAACCTAAATGTTGAAGCCGATATTCCGATGGGCGCTAAGCTTGAGTACCAAGTTGTCGCGACCATCAATGACAAAGCCAATGGCGATGTTGTTAACGTTCTAACCGTCGATGGCGACACGATATCTCATAATATTTCGCAAACTGGTCGCAAAATTGATTACGAAAAAAACATTCTGGCTTACTACGACACGGATGGTAATGAGTTGGTTGGTGCTACCAATTACATGCCTGGCGGCTACATCGAGTATGAAATCCTAATCGAGAACATCGCATCGGCGCACGTTGATGACATTAGCCTGCGTGATGATATCGACCAGATAACGACTCAATACTACGATGGAACTCGCGGTTCGGCGTTTGATAGTTGGACGATTGAAACTTTCGCTGATGGATCGGGGATTTCAGATCCTGATGTAGATAACTCGATTAAAGACAATCAACCGATTGATACGCACTTTGATATATCGGCAGACAACTTTGGCGGTGTAGTATTGTCATCGTTTGTGCGTTACGTCATCAAGGCCAAAATCAGTCCGAAAGCAGTAGGTTCTTTCACTAACCGAGCGTACATCGATGAAGATGACGGAAATGAACTAATTGCCGTATCTCCACCTGCAAAGATGGCTGAGCCTGAAATTTCGTTCTCTAAGAAAGCATTTTATGACGCAGGCCTCTCCTCGGCAAAGACTGAGTATTCTCAAGTCGCTGGTGAAAGTGAGGTTTACTACCGAGTTCAAATTAAGAACACGGGTAATGGTATTGAGTATGGTTCTCGCCTTGAAGATACTATTTCTGCAATTCAGACTCGCATTGCAGAAGATGCCTCGACGTCTGGCACTGACCCTGTCGGCCAGCCATTTTTATCTGGTTGGGAAGTGCAGCTAGAAAAAACGGCAGCGGTAGGTTCGATTACAGACGCGGTTGACTTCGTTTCTGGTAATAACGTCAATATTGATAACGACATTGTTATCGCGCCTCAAGAAAGCCTAACGTTCACCATCCATGCTGAGATTCGTGAGGATGCGTTGGGCGATATTCAAAACAAAGCGAATTATGACGGTAAGGTTCGTACTGCGACTCTAATGCCACTAGGAAATAATATCAGTGTTGAAAAACGCGTGGTGTCGATTAACGGCAACCCGTTCAATGATGGGGATACCTATCTGCCGGGTGACGAAGTTGAGTATGAATTTGTGGTCACTAACACTGAAAACGGTTGGGCGAATGATATTCAAATCAAAGACACGGTAAAGGATATCCAAGTTGAGGTTATTGGCGGAACAATGGAGTCTGCCTTTGTTTCGGGCGATATCATTCACGAAATCAGTAATGGTATTGATGCCAACGTCGATACCTATGTTCCTAGCTATAACCCAAACAATAACCTGAATATTGAAACCGATATTGCCGCAGGTGAAATACTGACGTTTAACTTAACGGGTGTTATCCGTGATGACGCTTTGGGAACTATCGAAGCCAACCGAGTGACGGCAGAAAATGAGTCTGCGACGTCAGAAACTATCCCACCTCAAGAAGCTGAGCTCGACTATTTCAAAACCTTGGTTTACACCGATGGTGAATCGGCTGGTTGTTCAGTTCCTTCAAACGATGGCAGTAGCTGTACCTACGCACCTCGCGGGGATGTTGAGTATCAAGTTACGCTAGAGAATACGGGTGATAGCATCGCGAATGACGTGAGTGTTATCGATGCTATTCATACCATCAAAACCGAAGATGGTGATGATGCGTTCTCTGAATGGACCACCGCGATTGCTGTGGAACCTGTTGGTTCTTATGACGTACGAGGTAACTACAACGGCAGTGTACCATTGAATGCAACTGTCGACCTTCGCCCAGGTGAGCACATTGTATTTGACGTGAAAGGCAGAGTTTCTACGTCAGCGACAGGTACCATCACCAATACAGCACAAGTGAATGGCGATAACACCAACGATATTGCCCTCAACCCTGGCCGCTCGAATATCCTGATTGATAAATGGACGGATACGCCTGAGTACGTGCCGGGTGGAACAGTGAATTACTATATCGACATCACCAATGACGATGTGGATTCTGGCCTGTTTTCGATTCGTGACATCATCAGTGGCTTCGAAGTCGAAACTGTCGATGGTTCGATGCAAACCGCACTCACGGAGTGGAGCGTCGATTACAATGTGCTTTATAACTCCGCGCCATCAGACCCTGACGCTAATGATTTTTCAGAGTTAGATAAGCTAGTTGGTCAAAACAGTCCAGACATCGATTTACCTGTTGAATCGATCAAGATGGCTGGGCGTGACGATGCTGGTACGGGTGGTGGTGATAAGTACACAGCTGTCCGTATTCACGTTCAAGGTAAGGTTCGTGATGATGCGATTGGGCGCTTTACCAATACGGCTTATCTACGACATGGTTTGGACGATTCGAAGATCGCTCGCTTACGAGAAGGCTTTCTCACTCCGAAGTCGGGTCAATTGGTTCTAACCAAAGAAACGACGCCAATTGCAGAACCTGATGCTAAGTATCAACCGGGTCAACCTATCTCATACAAGATCACCGTGGCTAACACAGGTGAAGGTTACCTTGTCGATCAAGTCCTGACGGATCGCATCGATACCATCATGACAGAGGTGGCTAACAGCCCAGATCAAGAGCAAGCGTTGACAGGTAATTGGATCATTAGCGACGAACAGCTTGATGGCAGTGGCGATCCAGCCCTGAACGCTCGCAAAGATGTGGTTAATAACGCACAGGGTTATAGTGCGACTTACAGCATTCACCCGGGTGACAGTTATTCATTTGTCGTGACCAACACTGTTAATGATAAGGCCAAAGGCGAGATCACTAACGTCGTTAAAGTTGATAGCGACGACGGTGAGCACTCTGCAGACGCGACCTACATTCCAGAAGATGCGCAAGTTGAGATCACTAAAGATGTCGATAAAGCAGAGTACCTTCCGGGAGAAACACTTCAGTACACCGTGACCGTTAAGAATAACGGCTTAGGTTGGGCTGAAGATGTTGCTATTGAAGATGCGCTGAAGTCGGTTGAAACCACGATTGCAGGTGGTACGACTGAACAAGCTTTTGACCCTGCTTCAATCCAAATATCGGCGGTATCGACAACCGGTGAAACCCCAGTACCGGATGCAACCCGTGGTGAAGGCCTTCATGAGACGCTCGATATTGCGCCTCAAGACAGTATTGTTTTCACTATTCAAGTTGCGACTAATCCGTTGGCGACAGGCGATATTACTAACATCGCATCAGCGACCTTTGACGGCACAACATTTGATGACAGTGCTACCAGTACACCAGTGTTGGCGACGGTTTCGGTCAAGAAGACGGTTGATACGCCATCGTATGAAGTAACCAAGCTGATTAACTACGACATCACCGTAACCAACAGCTCTGATGCGTTTGCATCTGGTGTTCAACTTCAAGACATCATCAGTGACATTCAAGTCGACACGACCGCGGATAAACAAGAGTCGGCATTCCTACTATGGGAAGTGAGCTTTGACGCCTCGGATGATCGCTCTGTTGTCACTCCCAAGACGTTCGACTTGAGTGAAGATATCGATGTGAGTATGGATGTGGCGCCACAAAGTACCGTGACATTCCATGTTAAGGCGTTGATTCGTACGACGGCGATTGGCGATATCAGTAACACGGCAACCATCACTTATAACGGAACACCACAAGACTCAACGGTAGTCATGACACCGAAAGACTCTGAGTTTGTTGCGACGAAAACTAACGTACAAACCGAGTATGAGCCGGGTGGTGAGCTGGAATTCTTGATTACCATTGAAAACACCTCTAACAACTACATCAGCGATTTAAGTGTTGTCGATGACATGAGCACGATAGAGGTGGGCTATTACGATGGTACCACTGGGCCTGCTTTTGTTGCTGGAACCACTTCTTTGGTTGTTGAGTCAACCACGGTAGGAACGACGACGGAGCAAATTAGCCCAATTGAGTACAGTGTGGATATTGCACCGCACGGCACAGTTGTGTTCCGCTCAAAAGGCACCGTAGTCGATACCGCGACCGGACACATCATTAATACTGCGCAAGTAGATGGCGGCGATGTTATCAGTCCTCCAGTTCAAACAGTTGCGGCTGTGGTTCAAGCTGAGCTGTTTACCGATGCCCCGTATTACGTGCCGGGAGAGCAGGTTGAGTATCACTTAGTGGTGCAAAACATAGGCCGAGGTATAGCCAAAGATGTCGCGCTTTACACCCAGTTCTCTGAATCCATGGGTGATCATATTGATGGTAATTTTAGTAATGCGTTTGATGAATGGACACTAACGGCAACATCAGAAGGGGCTGAAACTCAACCTGGCACCTTTGATGACGACAAAGACCTGTTCACCTTGGTCGACATATCGCCGGGCGGCAAGATTGATTACACGTTCACATTGACGGTCAACGAAGACATGCTGACTAATATCGATGTGCTTGGATACTACCTCGACTTAACTGGTAGCCCAGCGATGCGCGCTCGTTCTAAAGGCATGTTGGCCTCTGAAACCTCGATGCAGGCAGTGGCAGATCAAGTATCTGCTTTGGATTTGCCGCCAGTGGGTGCTGATCTGGTTGTTGAAAAACGTTCTGATAAGCCTGAATACACCGAAGATGACGACAGTGTCACTTATTACTTAGCCGTGACCAACAACGGTCAAGGTAACGCGGCTAATGTTCGTCTAACCGATGAGATCAGTGAGCTACAAAACAGCACTGCTAATAAAGTCTTTATCGATTGGACAATTGAAGGTGTGGAAGTCGACGACTCGGGCGCGGTTATTCAGCGTCATTCTTTCCCGTCGAATAAAGACTTAGACACTACCGTTAACCTGAAATCCAACAAACGAAATGCTTACGCGTTTGAGGTCGTGGGTACGCTAGGTAAGGGCTTGGATGACGACATTACCAATACCTTTACGGCGACCGAATCTGACGGTACCGAAACCAGCGACAGTGTAACTACTCATATCAAGAAGATTCCTGATAATTCTGGAGAGTTGGAGCTGACCAAGTCTGCGTTGCAAGATACCGCGCAAGTGGGTGATGCGGTTGAGTACGAGATCATCGTTGAGAACAACAATGAATCTTACTTTAAGAACGTGACTGTGGAAGACCGTTACCCAGGTGGTCTGAAATACATCGTGGATACATCAGAAGTTGTGCTAAGCGGCATTGATGGTGAGTTCGGTACGGAAGACGATCAGGTTATCTCTCAAGATCCATCAGATACGGGCAAGTTAATGTTCACATCGTTGAGCTTTGAACCGGGCGAGAAGCTGCGTATTCGTTACTTATTGCGTGTCTCGGTAGGTGCCACTTTTGGTGATTACATCAACACCGCAGTAGCGAAGGTTGATGGCTCGGCTGTTTCTAATGAAGACACCGCCAAAGTGACCATTGAGCCGGACAAGGTGTTCGATACCTCATCGATCATCGGTAAAGTTTTTGAAGATCATAACAAAGATGGATTCCAAGCTGATGCAACCGCGTTTGATGTTGAGCTAACTGCAAACTTAGCAACACAAGGCTACATCGCTGATTCGACGCACATCATTCGTGATGGTCAAGACGTTGCTATTCAAGATGGTGCGATAACCACTGCACTTGAACAAGGTTTGGAGCTTGGTGACCTTTGGGGACATTCAGTGAACCGAACACTGCCAGAAACCAGCAAAGTGGTGATTCAATTTAAAACTCGCACGCAGCAAAGCTTTGATTTCTACGTCACGACTGATGCGGGCTCTCGCATCGAGTTCGACGCACAAGGTCAGATTCAGTTTAAGCATGAATCCGATAAGAAGAAGGGACTGAGCGCGGAAAATCTCAACGTAACCAGAAACCTGTATCGCGATGGTGAGGATTACCTGTGGGAAATCGTTATCGAGAACAAAGGTATTTACGAAGATGGTATTCCGGGCGTTAAGTTGATGACGGTTGAGGGAATCGTTATTTACACAGACCAGTACGGTCGTTACCACGTGCCCGACCAATGGGTACTCAATAAGAAAGGTAAGAACTTCCTCGTGAAGTTGGACACTGATTCGCTCTCCACCTCCATGGAAGTGGTGAGCGAAAACCCAAAAGTGTTGCGAATTACCCCGAACAAGCTCACCAAGTTCAACTTTAGCGTTCATCGCAAAGACCAACAAAGTGAACAGAAGTAAGCCATTGGAACCGTAACTGGAAATTGTATGAAAGTATTTAGTAAGTCTCGTTTAGCGACGTGTGTGTTAACGGCCATTCCTGTGATGGCGGTAGCGAAAGACACAGGTAAGCTTGAAAAACTCGGTTCTGAGACGACTGGCATTGAAATCACCAAGCCGAACCAAGACCAAGACAGCTCGCGTATTTACTTAGAGCAAGGCGCTATTTGGGCAAGCCGTGACATCACTCGCTTTGACCCAGTATTAGATGTCAGTGTCAGCGATGAATTAGAAGTCGAACAAGGCACACTGCGTGACAGCGTCGGTTTCACCATTACCACCAACTACGGTTACTACATCAAAAAGTACCAGTTGGAAGTGTACCGAGTGGGTGACTTTGGTCTGTCTGAGCCAATCGCTGTGCTTGAAGGCGATAAACTGGCGAACGACTCTGACATCAATTGGGATGGTCAAACTGATGTTGATTATCAGTTTGAGGTCGGTGAGCAGCTGATGTTCCGCCTAAAAGCGTGGGACAAAGATGGCAACATGGATGTGACCACCGTTGGTGTGACTGACTTAGTCAAGCCGGACTCTGAAGTCGATATCGACCGAAACGATAACGACGATGAAGAGAGCAAAGATAAAAGCTACGGCCAAGCTAAGTTGATGCGTCACAACATCCCGACCAATGCGGGCTTAGCGAAATTTATCGGCACCGGCTTAAAGGGCGTAGATAAAGTCATCATCGGTGAAGATGAATTTGATGTCGAAGATGGCAACTTATACGCAGAGCAGTACTTACCTACAGACTCCTACATTTTCCCAACCAAGGTTGTGTTTGATAACGGTGATGAACGTCGTTACAAGCTGTACGTTCGTATTCCAGATACTTACTACGCACAAACCGGCTTGGCTGATCTTTATGTTGGTAAGAACAATGTGTCTGGTAATAGCGATGCATTAAGTGTCGATGACCAGTACCAAGATGACATCTATAACCAAGGTCGTTTAGCGTACTTTGGTCAGGGTAAATTTGGCGACAAACTTCGTGTAACGACTCACTTTGATACGCGAGAAAGTGAAATCAAAGACATGTTCAAACATCCGTTCGCCTCCGACGATTCGGATGTGTTCGATATCCTCGAAGACGACGATGAGCTTTATTACGGTAACTATGGTGACAGCTCAAACATCGAAAAAGTGGTCAACACCAAAGGCAAGGTTTACCTCAATGTTGAATACGATAAGTCTCAATACTTGTGGGGTAACTACAACACGGGTTTAACAGGCACCGAGAACAACGATTACAACCGTAGCCTCTATGGTTTCAAAGCCGATTATCGCACTCGCGATACTACACAATATGGTGAAGATCGTTTGAACGTGGTTGGTTTTACCGCAGAAGCAGACTCGTTGTATGCACACGATGAGTTCTTGGGCACAGGCGGTTCTCTGTACTTTCTTCGTCATGGTGAAGCGGTACCAGGAAGCGACAAGGTTTATGTAAAAGTAAAAGATGAATCTGGCCTAGTGCAGAATGAAATCCCACTTGAGCCGGGTGTCGACTATGATTTTGACCCATACCAAGGTCGAATTATTTTGACCAAGCCACTCGACAACATCCTATCCGATAGCTTTGGTAGCGTGATTGAAAACGGCGATGATTACGAAAACTTTCTGGTTGTCGATTATGAGTATGTTCCACAAGGTTCAGATTCATTAGACGCGATGTCTTACGGTGGTCGTGCTAAAGGTTGGATCAACGATTACGTTGGTGTTGGCGTGACGTATGCAACTCAAGAAAAGGACAACCAAGACTACGAGTCTTACGGTACGGACTTAACGTTGCGTGCAACAGAAGGTACCTACATTAAGGCTGAGTTTGCACACAGTGAAGGTACTCAAACTGAGTCGAATTTTGTCTCTGTTGATGGCGGCTTAACCTTTACGCCAATTGGCGACACATTGGAAGACCGCGAGGGCGACAGTGTCCAAATCACAGCTGTCACCAGCCTTTATGATCTTGCTCCAACCATTTTTGGTGCTGTTGGTAATGACCTGAAACTTTGGTATCGAGACAAAGACGCGGGATACAGCTACGCAAGCAGCAGCGATGATTTAGAGCAAGAGGCATACGGTGCTGAACTTCGTTTGCAAGCTACCGATCGCTTGGCGGTTCTCTCTCGCTTCTCGACCAATGAAGAGCGCGATGTCGATGGTAATCTAGAAACAGATACTGAAACGATTGAGATTGAGACTCAAGTTAAAATCACCGAGCACATTAAGGTTTCGGCGGCAGGGCAACAAACTGAAGAGCTTAACCAAAACGACGAGCACAGTGATGCCACCTTAGCGGGTGTGCGTTTGGAATACATGTGGGACAGCGAGAACAGCGTTTACGTTAAAGGGCAAAAGACCGTCGATCAGTCGGATGACTATGATGAAAACGACAGCGCGTCGATTGGCGCTGAATTCCAAGTGTTGGAAGACTTGTCTCTTGGTGGCGAATACACCGATGGCGACCGAGGCCAAGTAGCAGAAGCGACTGTGACTTACGATGTATCCGATGACCACTCAACCTACGTAACTTATGTAGATGATAACTACGAAGGCCAAAACAACGTGATTGTTGGTCAGCGTGCAGACCTCACCAGCAGTGTCGATTTTTACCAAGAGAACCAGTTTGTTGATGAAAATGATGGTCATGGCCGTATCGACTCATACGGCTTTGGCTACGATGTGACGGAAGATGTCGAGATGGGGATTGGTTATCAGCTTGGTGAAATTGAAGATGACCAGAACATTACCACAGAGCGTGAATCCATCAGTTTCAATGCCTCAATTGACCTAGATGACATAACCCTTAGCCACAAATTTGAATACCGAGTGGATAAGAGTGAAGACGACCCTGACATCGCTCAGCGAGAACTTCAACAAATCGTGACGACCAACCGTTATACGCATCACTTAACGGAAGAGTACACATTGTTCGGCAAGTACAACTACTCCATTACCGAAAGCGAGACTACGGGCGAAACCATGGCGCAATTTACTGAAGCCACTGGCGGCCTCGCGTATCGTCCGATCTACAACGATCGACTCAATTTACTGAGCCGCTACACGTATATTGCAGATTTCGATCAACTGGATCGCGATGTGGATTATCAAGACGAAACCAGTCAGATCATTGAAGTTGAAGCGATCTATTCGATTGACCAACATTGGGACGTCGGTACTAAGTACGCCCATAAAGACAAACAGCAAGCTTTTGAACGAGCATCTGGTGCGAATGAGATGGTTAAAAGTGACATCGACCTATATGGACTTAGCGCTTCTTATCGCGTGATGAAAGAGTGGGATGTGACGGGTGAATACCACTGGAAAACAGACACACTCAACGATGAGCTAGAACACGGTGCGCTAGTTTCGGTGAACAAGCACATTGGCGAGAACTTCAAAATGGGGATTGGTTATAACTTCTCTGCGTTTGATAGTGACTTAACCAATGATGACGACTACGACGCATCCGGTGTGTTCATTAACTTAGTCGGTAAGATCTAAGCCTGCCCCAAAGTGGGTTGAAAGTTAAGAGTTGAGAATTCGAAGTGACAGTTAAGAGTAAGATGAAAACAATTATTTTCCTAATAAGCGCAGTGATGAGTACTTTGCTGCTGTCCGGCTGTGCAACCGACACCTATGTGAGTCAGGAGAACCGAGACAAGTTTGCTGGTATCGATGTGTCTAAGTTTTTAATCAGCGAGTGTTTGGCGCCAGAGCGTGAGGTGCATATCGCCATCGCAGAGCATTTTGCGTTTGATAGATATCAATTACGCGACCTCGACAAGATCAACTTAGATACCTTTGTTAAAGAGATCAGAGGCTTAAAAGGGCGCATCACGATTGTCGGCCATACTGATTTCAAGGGTTCTCTCGAATATAATGAGCGCCTTTCACAGCGCCGTGCTAAATCGGTCGCAGATTATTTGAAAGGGCAACTAGACCCAACGCAATATGACTGGGAAGTGAAACATCTTGGTGAGACTCAACCTCTTCTGTTTGGTAAGACAGATAAAGACCGAGCGGAGAACCGCCGTGCATTTATCGTGTTTGAAGAAGCTCAGAAGTACGAAGAGATGCCTTTCTGTGAGCCGCCAAAACCAGAACGTAAAGTTTATATGGCAATGACGCCGCACTTCGATTTCGATAAGTCAGTACTCAAGCAAGAAGACCTAACTCAGTTAGATGACTTCACAACGAAGTTGAGCGGCCTGCAAGGTAGCATAATGGTGGCAGGGCACACCGACCAAGCGGGTTCACTTTCTTACAATGAAAAGTTGGCAGAGCGCCGCGCAGAAACGGTGGTTGAATACCTCAAAACCAAACTTGACCCTAAGCAGTTCAACTGGGAAGTGAAGTCATTTGGTAAGTTGCAGCCTGCGATTAATGAACGCTCTGAAAAAGCCGATGCATTAAACCGCCGCGCGTTCATTGTGTTCAAAGAGTCTGATATTACCGCCGAACAGCAAGCTCTTGCTGGCAGTGAACAAGAGACGTCGAGCAGCGAGAGCGATTAGAGATCACCGAAGAATAACGAATAGACGCCTCTACAATAAAACGCAAAAAGCCCCACACGTTGGGGCTTTTTGTTGCTAACTCTAGGGATTAAGTCGGGTCGAAGATCTATTCAGATGGCAAATTTTGCTTTAACTCTAAAAGCATTCGGTAAGCACTTTCGCCAGACATTTAGTAGGGGTTAAATTGATCAGATGTTGAAAACTGTAAGTTCAACAGCTCGGTTAAATTGGACTGCGGAATGTCTCCCATCGACCAATCTCCAAATTCTCTGCTATCAATCTCTTTAAAATAAAGTATTGCGACGTGATTGTGTCTCTCGTCGTTAAGAATATGATTGTACGTGTGGTTAACGGCCTCTCTAGATCCTTCAATACATTGAAGAAAGTACTTTTGATTATGGCTGAGGAGCCCCGTTAAATGGCTTTGCCGATTATGATCTCGCGAGATAGCGAGTATCTCCTCCAATGCTTTGGAATCACAACATTCGGAAAGCGTACTGACATAAATTAACCGAGTTAGGAACATAGGCATCATTTCGAATTTTTGTTCAAAGGGTATTAATAAATATAAGCCAAGCTGATGGAATTGCGAGTTATTGATCTAATTGTCACTCGGAGGCTTTTGGAAGAGAAGAGGATGGGATGACGTAGAAAAGAACTGGTCGCAAGATACGCTAAAATGACTCGAATGTTGGTTATTCAATCATTTTAGCGGCCTGCTAGTGATCTCGTTAGTTGTTTAGAATTGAAATCGATTCAACGTTTGAAGACGCATCAAAACGAACATTGACCAACACACTCTCTCGTTCGAAAGTCACATCATCAAAGTCAGTAGCCGCGATCTTGAATCCATTTCTTGCGAATAAACTCGTCACTGTTGTTCGTTGTTTCTGTTCCATAGCGCATGTCAGTAGTTCATTCATCGTGATCTCCATTAGGTAACCGTGTGCATAACGTAAGCGTACAGACTCTACATTATGAGATCAATTGCTTAATCGATAAGCTATATTGATATGTTCAATTGAGTGATTCAGGTATTTAAAAGTCGGATGGATAGTGGGCAAGGGAGTTATGCGACCTATGACAAGTGGAGCGTTATGTGACCACTGTTCAGCATTCCTTGAACACGAAGTTTGTCGCAAAAATCGCGTTGAAATAAGTGGTTACAAAGCAGGAGGAATTATGCCCGCCGTTTGGTATGTTTGGTCGGTTATTGGAAATATTATCGGCCTATATCTCACTTAACTAAAGTACATCGATTTACGATGAGTAGACTCCTCAATAAGCCTTCTTTTTATTTGAATTTTATATGCTAAGTGGTGTTGTTATAATTGTTATTAATTGCATAGGCTTGATTTTAATATTGGTTTGATTTATAAAACAATCATTCGTTCATTAACTTCATGATTATATTAGTTTTTACTAACCTTTAAATAACATGGAGAAAGGCGATGAATAAGAACCAAACACGCAACAGGTTAGCGAATTTAGTGCGACTTCGTAGGTCATACAAAGCATCAGACTTTCTGGTGGGTTCTGATGAACTCCGAGTTAAAAAAGATGTGTATAGCTTACGTAAAATCAAACAGTTAGAAATTCGTCAATTGGGTCTTAAAGAAAACGCAATCAATATCGTTTCGTTGGCTTTAGTCCTCTCGGCGGCGACTTGGGCATTTGTTCCTCAGTTCGGTTTACCAATGCTTGCACTGACCTTTATTTTGGCGTTTGTTACATGGCGACGATATGAGTTGCGTGCAGAGTTTAAAGGGGCCGATGAAACTGGCGACCATTGGGTTTCCGTGGCGCGCGGTTGTACTCGAGAAGAGTTCAAAGTATTGAAAAACGTTGAATTGGCTTTACGCGATCAGCTGTCTTAGTGGCTAGATCTGTTAAGGTTAAGGTCTTATAAGCGTTAAGCTCCCATAATCAACAAGGCTCGTCATTGTATGGCGAGCTTTTTATTTTCTGAAAAACACAGGTAGTGCAGGTTACTTTGAGAGGCCAATGCTTATATGTGTAATGGGGGTTGATATGAATCTTAAGTCACGGCGTTTTTGATGCTCTTTGTGGTTTTGAATATAGGGAGAGGGTGGAAATGAATACACGAGTCAGTGAGAGTTCTTTTAAAAGGCTCATCCAGTTAGTTGGTTGTGTTTTGATTATAGTGTTGAGCAATAGTCGACTCTCCAATGCTCAAAGCATCGAGTTTCCTACTTGTGTACAGAGCGAGGTTTTGAATACAGAAATCCACCTTTATGTTGATGAATCGGTGTTAGATGAATATTCCAAAGCATTTATAGCCTCTAAAATAGCGACATGGGAAAGCTATTCGAATCTGGTGTTAAAAAACTCCTGCGTCCCTATGACGAGAAAAGTCACTAAGGTGACTTATACGTCTGAAATCGACAGCCTTTGGTTTCAAGATTTGGGCGCAGCAGAGAGGTTATTAAAACTCTCGATGGAAGAACCGATTCCAGAAACAACAGAAGACGGCGTCCCCATTTTTACTGGGATAGTATTTTCTAATTATAATTTTAGCTTTGAGTCTGATTATTGTGGTATGTCATCTTCGGTATCCTACTTTTTTTCTTTAGCGATAAACTGCCCTGATTACTTAATGGAGCATGAAATTGGCCATTTAAGTGGTGCTAATCATGACTATAAAACGTTATTGAAAGATTTTGATAGTATCGAAAGTTACATTTCTGGAACGTATCCAAGAGCTCCTCAATATTCCTTCGGTGCAATTTGTGCTGACAGAGGGACAGTGATGTCTTATGAGCGAGATGTTATACCTGCATATTCCAGCCCGGACATCAGAGTAGATGGCATAAAATGCGGAGATAGCAAACACCACAATAATGCAAGAGTGCTTAGAGAGTTCGCACAAGCTTATTTAACCCCATGATTGCCTAGTTGCTAGATTGGTAATCATCCGATTTAGTTACTTTATTATTAATGGTTATTATGAGATTACTAGCTGTTGTGGTCGAGATTAATCCCTCTAGAAGTTAGACCAAGAACCATACCTAAGCACCAAACCAAGGAGAGAAGATGCAAGTAACTATTAGGCCCGCAATGCCAAGCGAATTGGCCGCCATTTATGCATTGGTTATCTCAAACGATGAGTGGACGAAGTTTAACGGCCCTTATTTTCCATACTCACCGCCATCACTAGAAGAGTTTGAAAGCCGTTCGTTTCAACGGTTACTCAATGGATCTGACTTACAGTTGGTGGTTGTAGACGATGTGCCTGTAGGTACTGTCAGTTGTTATTGGGAGTGTGAAGAGACACGTTGGCTTGAAGCCGGAGTAGTCATTTATAACTCCGACTATTGGGGTCAGGGTATTGCTGCGTTAGCTCTTCCTCTTTGGGTATCTTACCTATTCGAAAACAAGCAGATAGAGCGTGTCGGTTTAACCACTTGGTCGGGTAATCCGCGGATGATGTCACTAGCCCTCAAATTAGGCTTCCAGCAAGAAGCTAGGCTAAGAAAAGTGCGTTATTACCAAGGCGAGTATTATGACTCGATTAAGTATGGTCTATTGCGTTCTGAGTGGCTGGAAAGCAAATAGCCATAATTTGAGTTAGCTTGTTGTTTTATTGAACTTTATAAGTCGTGTAGTTCAAAGTGGTCACTTGTGATCTTTAAATCTAAGACGGGCGTATTTCTTCCAGTTTATAAAGGAAGAGTATGCATGATGCTATCTAAAGAGAATGAATCAAGAATTATCGAAATGGCGTGGGAAGACCGAACGCCATTTGAGGCAATAGAGCACCAATTTGGTTTAAATGAATCGCAAGTGATTCGTTTTATGCGTAGCCATCTCAAGCTTGGCAGTTTTAAGCTGTGGCGTTCACGTGTTTCTGGGCGCTCGACCAAGCATGTAAAACTGCGCAGTTCGGACGTTTCGAGAGGTTATTGTCCGACTCAGTACAAGCATCGTTAAAAGAGGGGATGCCCAGCCAGTATCCCAAATCAACACACAGATATGGGAAATGAAAGGAATGAAACAATTTTGCGCTCTACTTTTGGTGCTGCTTAGCTTCGGCATCAGTCATGTTCAAGCGAATGATACGCGACTTAAGCAAGCTTACGAAAATCACCAAAGCGACGTTCAGGTGCGCGGATCGGGTACGGTGTATCGAGTACTTCCTGATGATAATAAAGGCTCTCGACATCAGAAATTCATTTTGCGACTCGATAGCGGACAAACCTTGTTAGTCGCACATAATATTGACTTAGCGCCTCGTGTTCAGGGGTTGGCAAAGGGCGATCGAGTTGAATTTTATGGTGAATATGAATGGAACAAGAAAGGTGGCGTAATGCACTGGACGCACAAAGACCCTCGTAATCATCACACTCATGGTTGGCTGAAGCATAACGGGAAAGTATACGAGTAAACACCTCCGAGACTTTTCCTTTCAAGGCTATAAGATAAAAAGGAATTTTGATGTTTAAGCTGGAAACTGACAGGTTGATTCTTCGAGATATGAGTCTCGAAGACGAGTGTGCCTTTGTTGCGATGTCTCAAGACGCTAAGTATCAGCGTTTCTATGATGAAAGTGATTGTGAACCTAACAAATATCGAGAGCTAACCCAGTTGTTTGTTGCACAGGCTTTGGAAGTACCACGCCAGTCCTATCAGCTAGCGGTTGAAAGCAAAGATTCGGGGAAGTTTATTGGAATCGTTTGTTTACGTCTTGAACGCGATAAACAAGCTTCAATGGGCTGTGCTTTCTCAAGGGAAATTCAGGGAAAAGGGCTTTCTATAGAAGCTTCTGAAGCCCTCGCTGATTTTGGTTTCTCAGAGTTAGGCATACACCGTATCTACGCTGAAACCATCAGCAAGAACTTGGCTGCGATTAAATTATGTAAGTCACTAGGAATGAAACAAGAAGCGTGTTTTAAAGATCATCGATTCTTCAAAGGTCAATGGTGGGATACAGTTGTGTTGGCGGTTCTACGTTCTGATTGGAAAAAGGCTTAGTGATGGAAAGTGGTATGCAGAAGCTAGATAGAGGGCTCGATAGAGAAGGGTTCATTCAAAATCTTTATTCGCCAAAGAACATTGCGCCTGAATTTCAAGAAGTGGTGTCAGCAGTCGTTGATTCGCTGCTAAGAGAACTTCCAGGTCAAGTTGATGGTATCTACTTGTATGGAAGCGTGCCTAGAGGAACGGCCATTGTTGGTCGCTCTGATTTGGATGTTTCTATCGTACTTGCTACGCCTGTTGGTCAGAGAGAAAAGGAAGTATTTAACCTACTTTCCGACACCATACCCCAAACCTATCCTCAAGTGACTAAGCTTGATATTGATCCAGGGTCTGTCTCAGAGGGTCTGCAGCCCAACGAAGAATTCCATTGGCAGTTTTGGCTCAAGCATTGTTGCAGTTGTGTTTGGGGGAATGATTTATCTATAAAGTTTCCACGATATAAGCCCAGTAATGAAATAGCCCAAGCTCTTAATGGCGATTTATCGACTTTTCTTAAGCAAATGCCCTCGAGTTTCAAAACAATGACTGATGCGGATGTCGTTAAGGTAATTGGCAAAAAGTTAGTGCTAGCGGCGTATTACTTTGTGGCTGAGCAAGACGGCAGCTGGTACACCAACCTGAGCCAGTGTGCTGCAGTCGCCAAGCGCTATTACTCCAATCAAAGCGACGATATTGAGCTAGCTCATCAATACGCTCTCGGAAATTTGATATCTAAAACAGAAGCTTTTGAATTGTATGAAAGGCTGAGTAAAAAGCTTGTTGTAAATTAAGCATTAACACAAGCTAGAACAACAAACTTAACTACCTTTGTAACGGCTTTAGGAAAATTAGATGGATGTCCACGAGTGTGTTTCTTTTATCATGCTGAAGGAATCGCAGGTATTACTAGAAAAGCGTAGTGAGTCTAGGGAGACCGATCCCGGTTTAATCACTATACCTGGCGGCCATATTGAACACGGTGAAAACCAGGTTCAGGCGCTGTTTCGTGAACTTGATGAAGAGCTTAATGTTGTTCCGATTGATTACCAATACTTGTGTTCGCTTTACCATCCTACGAAGGAACTTCAGTTGATTCATTATTTTATCGTGAGTGACTGGAAAGGAGATATCACCGCTCAAGAGACTGATGATGTTAAGTGGTATTCACTAGGTTCAGCTCCTGTTGGTATAGCAGCCGATGGTATTGCTTTGAAAGAAGTAGAGCGCGTGGGTAGGTATCTTTAGTTTGGATTCGATAAGATGTTTTGGACGTTTTTTGAGGGCTCAAAAACGGTGAAACCCCGATGTTGGTAGCATCGGGGTTTCGAATTTCTAGATTTCTCGACTGGTAAGATCGATTATCTTTTCTATGCAGAAGGCTGGATTAATCCAATCTTATTCCTTGGTAGGGAATTAGATGCGGATGAAGTCCATGTGCTCAACTTTTGGCTTGAACGCGTGACGTTGAACGTCTTGTGGCTTAACCTTAACTTCTGCGCCGTCAATCAGTAGAGTGATTGCTTCGTAGAATTCAGGCTTGTCCATTTGGTTGATCACGTCAGCGTGAACAAGTTCGATAGCTACAGCTTCAGCTTCGCCACCGTAGATTACAGCTGGGAATTTACCAGCGTGACGTAGGCGGCGGCTCGCACCTTTACCTAGTTCAGTACGTACTACTGCTTCAAATTTCATAGTTTTACTCTCAAATTAGTAAAAATTAACTTCACACCTCAATGCGACCTTGAGTGTGTGGTAATGCTTAAACATAAAAGTTCATGCTTAAGCGAGCGCGGATACTAACATCACATTCCAATATGAGCAAGTCAGAAGCCCATCTCAAAGTGAATTTCCTTCGATAATGGGTTCGTTTGGAGATAAAACGTTCGCTAACGCTTGTTTAGCGCATTTTACTCCCTTTTACATCGCAATCCTTATCTATTTATATCACTGCTAAATCATCAAGTTAATGAACGGAAAATGAATGTTTGCCTAAGACTTGGTTAAGTCTTAGTTCGTTAATCTTAGTGTTAATTAAACAGCAGAATGAATAGGTGAAAATATGAAACCGGTAAGCATTGTCGTAATTACGCTAAACGAAGAGAAACGCATTAGCCGCTTAATGGAAGAGTTGAGCGTGCAAACCCACCAAGAGTTTGAAGTGATTGTTGTCGACTCGAACAGTGAAGATAACACCAGAGAAGTGGCGCAAGCTTATGAAAACGCGTTGCCAAAATTAACGGTGCATCACATGGAAAACCGTGGTGTGAGCCTTGGCCGAAACACGGGTGCTTCATTGGCGCAATACAACCGAATCCTTTTCTTAGATGCTGACGTGAGCTTGCCTCGAAACTTCCTTGCGAAAGCGCTTTATGAACTAGAAGAGAAGAAGCTTGAAGTTGCTGGCGTATACATGAGTTCAAAAGGGCTGCAACTGGTTCATAAACTCGGTTATGGGCTGTTTAATGCGGGCTTATTTGCGACGCAGTTCTTTTTCCCAACCGCGATTGGCGCGTGTATTTTCTCAACCAAAAGAGCACATGAAGAGATCGGTGGTTTCGATGAAGAGATCGTCCTGTGTGAAGATTGTGACTACGTAAAACGTGCGAGCAAAACATGGCGATTTAGATTCCTAAATATGACTTTTGGTTTTGACCCACGTCGCTTAGACCAAGATGGCGTTGTGAAGACAGGCTCTACTTATCTTAAAGCCAATGTAAGACGCTTCTTTAAAGGAGAAATGCGTAATAACGAGATGAACTACAAGTTTGGTCACTACAAAGAACAGTAAGCGTTGAGGTTGTTATGTTTGATGGACTAGGGTTGTTTCTGGGAGCATTGGGTGATGCTCTCATTGGCCCAAACCTATTTGTACCGGGAGAGCCGTTCTTTATCGCAGCGGGCTTTCAACTGTATTCAGGTGCATGGATGGCGTTGGTTTTGGTGATGCTAGGTGGTTTGCTTGGTGATCAACTCAGTTATTTCATTGGTTATAAATACGGTGTTAAGGTGCAACGAAGGCTCATTAAGTTTCGCCCTAAAACCAAAAGATTAATTGCGCGCTGCCGCTATCTGGTTGCTCGCAAAGGCACATACATCATTCTTTTTGCTCGTTTATTAGGGCCTATCGCTTGGGTTGTGCCATTTATAGCTGGCTCGCATCGTGTACCGTGGCGTAATTTTAGTGTGTTGGCGTTTATCGGTTTGGCCCTTGGTGGAGGGCAGTTCATTGCTTGGGGCATGTTACTGGCGCACGGCGTTGAAAACTTCCCGTGGCTTAATAGCCTTAAGATATTTATCTCGGAGCATAATAGCTTGATCGTTGGTGTGTTCGCGGTATTAGTCTTCACCATTATCGGTTACCGAATGAAGTGGCGATGCTTAGTACTTAAGTCTAGTGCGCTGTTGTTGGCGTGGGTATTGTTTGCGAACTACGCTCACTTTTTCTGGAAAGCGGATGACTTTCAGAATCAACCAGAGACGGCTCAAATAAACAAAGTCGACTGGAACTCGGTTACCTATAAAGCGTTCCCCGGTAAATCTTCGTTCTACTCGGCGCAAGCGATCAACGTAATTTATGTTGGAGCAACCCCAAGAGACTTAATGAAGCAATTAGGCTGGATAGAGAATCAAACCTTCTCTCGAAATGAGATTGAATGGGTTGGTTATCTCGCATTGCTTAGAGAAAAAACGCCGCCAGTGTCTGATTTATATTGGCGAGACAAGCCGCAAGATATGGCTTTTCAATTGCCGGGTAACCTGATGAAGCGCAGCCATATTCGTTGGTGGCGTGCAGGTGTTGATATTAAAACTAACCAGCCTCAGTGGTTAGGCGCAATTAGCTATGATGATGGCCTTAAAGTCACGCCTTACTCAGGCATTGTGACCGTGCTTCATAACATTGACCCTAATGTTGATGAAGAGCGAGATCGGCTTGCTAATCAGATACGAACGTTACTACCAGACATCGAGTTAGACAAGTACCCATTAGCAACGGTGGAAGTGATCAATGACGATCATGACTATTACACTGATGGCCGGGTATTAACGATTGGAGCAACGACCCTTAGTGATAATTCACAAACTTTGGATGTTGCTGTGAACGATATATAGAGTTGTATATAAGGTCGATAGAATTAAGCCCTAGCATTACGTTAGGGCTTATTGTGTTTAACTTTTACTTAGCTTGTTCAGCCTTTACTTACTTTAAGCACCAGAGAAGCTTTTAAGCCGCCCATTGAGCTCTTGCTGAGCGTTAGGCTGCCTCGGTAACTGTGTGCCATTTCATTTACGATATTAAGCCCTAAGCCTGTTCCTGGTGTGGTTTCATCAAGTCGGACGCCACGTTTGGTCACTTGCTCAAGCTTCTCTTCAGGAATGCCTTGGCCATCATCTTCAATCACCAACTCTATGTTGCCATCGTCGAGTTCATTTGCATGGACGCGAATAATGCTGCCCGCCCACTTGTAACTGTTCTCGAGTAGGTTGCCGACCATTTCATCAAGGTCGGTTTTTTCTACTGCCACTTCAATCTCAGAGTCTAGCTCGTTAATCATGGTGACTTCATTGGCAGCGTAGACTTTATCAAACGCCATTGAGATAGCTTCGACACGCTCACAAGGTGAAGACTTCACCGAAAGAATGTTCATTGCACCTGCCATACGAGCGCGGCCAAGGTGATAATCAATTTGGCTTTGAATCTGATGAATGGGCTGTTGCAGCAGTGCCTTGTCATCCTCTGGAAGTCGCTCTATCTCATTTTTTAGAACTGAAAGCGGTGTTTTCAACGCATGAGATAAGTTACCCGCGTGGTTACGAGCTCGTTCTAATAACTCTTGATAGTGAAAGAGCAGGGCATTGAGGTCAGAGACTAATGGAGAAACCTCTTTCGGGTAGTTATCGCTTAACCCTTCTTGCTCGCCGTTTCTTAGCATTACCAGTTCGCGTTGCATCTTGCTGAGCGGTAATAACGACCAACTGACTTGAATACCGATCAACATCAGCACGCCAACAAACAGCAACATTAGGATCAACCAGACTTGACCAGTAAGCTCTGTCAGTGTGGATTCTAATGGATCTTCATCAATACCAATGGTGATCGTGACAGGGTCGCTCAGTTCAGGCAGGTAGATATCTTGCTCGATGTAAATCAGCTTTTCTTTCTCTGGCCCTTTGACTGATGTGTGAATCGGTGAACGCTTGATGGTGAGGTCTTTATCCCATAGCGAGCGAGATCGAATGATCTGCTCTTGGGTAGCGGCGCGCCAATAAATACCACTGTAGGGCTGGTTGAACCTAGGATCAGACAGACGCTCTGCCATGATCAGGTTACCACTGTCATTGGTTTCGATATTGGCGGTTAACTCATCCATGGTTAAGCCAAGCTGCTGCTTCATGTCATCGACGAGGTAGTCGTTAACCAGTTTCGGAATCCCGACACCAGCCGCTAATATCATCGCACCTAGCCAAAAAGCCGCAGCAAGGAGCAAGCGGCTTTTTAAACTGATGTTTTTAAGTGTTCGTTTCTTTAGATTCATGCATTTCCAACCTGCCTTTGCTCATCGTAACTTATCGTATTGCGATGATCAGAACAGGCTGTCCACTTAATTAATGGTTGCTCTTGGCGTGATTGACGACTGAGCTATTCAGCATTCAGTTGGTAGCCAAGGCCACGAACGGTTTTGATGATCTTTGGTGCGATTTTCTTACGAATACGACCGATGAACACTTCAACCGTGTTTGAGTCTCGGTCGAAGTCTTGCTTGTAGATATGCTCAACCAACTCAGTGCGCGAGATAACCTTGTTTTGGTTATGCATGAAGTACGCGACAACTTTATATTCCAGCGCCGTGAGGCTAATTGCTTGACCTTGCCACAACACTTTAGAACTGCGTGTGTCTAGGCTTAGATCACCGATTTGAAGTATCGGAGCAGCACTGCCTGATGCTCGGCGCAGTTGAGCTCGGATACGGGCAATCAGCTCGACCATCTCAAATGGCTTAGTTAGGTAGTCATCAGCACCGGCGTTCAAGCCCTCAACACGTTGAGTTAGCGTGTCACGAGCACTTAAGATAATCACTGGCGTGTTGATGTTTTCGTCTCGAATGCCTTTTAATACCGTTAGGCCGTCAAGCTTAGGTAAACCTAAATCGAGGACAATCGCGTCCCATTCTTCTGACGTTGCACGGTAGAGTGCGTCGATACCATCTTGAGAGAGCTCTGGAACCCAGTCGGGCCCCTCAAGTGTTTCAATAATTTGTTGGCCCAAACGAGGCTCATCTTCAACGACTAAAATTTTCATAATTGTTCTTCTAATTTCTTCTAATGACTGTTCGTCGTGCTTAGCTCTTCGTCGTACGTAACTAGTCGCCGTGTTTAATTGCGTCTTTAAAGTTGCGGCCTTTGATCATAAGCATTTCTAACGTCTCAGCGTTGTATTCGACTTTGATGATGTTGTTTTGGTAATTGATTTTTAGTTCATACACCCAAATGTCGTCATCTTCTTCTAGTTCTACTTTAATGATTCTGCCATGAAGATCGTTTTCAACCGCCGCATACATTTCTGAGAAAGGGCGAATGTAGCCTTCTCGTACGGCTTCATAGACTTCGTCTTGATCTTCTTCAAATTCGATGCTGGTTCCTGCTTTATGAACGTCCTGCACTAATTCATGACCATTATGATGTGAGTCAGCCCATGCGCCAGCAGAAACAAATAAGCCTAAGCTTATAGAAAACAAAGAAATCATAGCTTTACTAAACATAGCGAATCCTAGAGAAGGTTGATAGCGTTCAGTATAAAAAAGTAATTCTGAACAGAAAGTGAACCTGATTAATAATGAGAATTTGATACCGAAAAACTTAACGCTTAAATGGCGCAGGCTTTAATACATAAGATTAATTGCCGAGTGTTAAGAACGTAAGACTTACTTTTATTCTTAACCTTAACGCTGCTGTAGTTCGTCTTCGAATATCTTGTCTCTCATTTTCCAAAAGCGTCCGACTTTACGGGCAATCACGAATTGAGGTGGGCGGAATCTATGTTGGTGAGCAACCACTTTCGTCGGTGAGGCTTCTTCGAAAGGGCGATGTCTGTCTGCAAGGTGAGGGCGAACAAACTGGTCTTTGAAGTTCTGCTTCTGCTTTTTGCTGGTTAATGACCAAAACTCATGCACTTGCGCTTGGTTTTCTCCGCGATAGGTGACCTTAAGTTGTGATTTACCTTTCTCGTCTTTAAGCACGTTGAGGTCCATTTCCAAGCATTCAAATACCAAGGCATCTTTTAGGTTCAGTGCTTCTTTTAGCTTTTTGTCTGGGTCGACTAAGGTTGCATCGCACTCATGACAAATGCGCGCAGCAATGTCATTATCAGCACCACATTCACCGCAATATTTCGCTCGGAAGCGATAATTACAGTGCTCGCGCTCGCCCGTGTCTTCATCGGTAAAGTAGCCTTGGCATTTGCGCCCAAAGTGCTCAAGCAAGAAGCCATTGCTGTCTAGCTTGCCCCAAAAGTTATTATTGAAGCCGCACGCAGGGCAAGGGATGGTGATGATTTCACTGTCTGAATCGGGTTTAGGGTCGCCAACCTCAGGTTGGTAGAGGTCGTAACTGTTGCCCGCATAGTCGAGCACCAAACACTCTTTTTTACCCGGAGATAGGCGTAAGCCACGGCCAACGATTTGTTGATACAAACTGATGGATTCTGTCGGGCGCAAAATCGCGATTAAATCGACGTGTGGCGCATCAAAACCTGTGGTTAATACCGATACGTTAACCAAAAACTTGATTTTACGTTCTTTGAAGTCGCTGATAATTTGGTCACGTTCGAGAGTTGGTGTATCACCAATCACAATTGAAGCTTCACCTTCTGGCAATAAGCCGAGGATCTCTTGCGCGTGTCGAACGGTCGCAGCGAATACCATGATGCCTAGTTTATCTTGGGCTAGGTGAATAATCTGATCGACAATCTGTGGGGTCGCTCGTTTCGATTGCTCGATCACCATGTCGAGTTCTGCTTCTTTGTAGCGACCAGTGCTCGCGGGCTTTAACTGCGAAAAGTCATAGCTCAACACGGGTGCATCAATCATGCGTGCAGGAGTTAAGAAACCTTCATCGAGCAGGTAACGAATCGGCAGCTCAAAGATACAGTCGCGGAAGAAACGTGGCTCATCTGAACGCACTTGACCGCGAGTGTGGTATTGATAAATCCAACCCATCCCAAGACGATATGGGGTCGCTGTTAATCCAAGCACCTTGATGCCCGAATTATTCTCGTGTAAGTGAGTGATGACTTTCTGATAACTACTGGTCTTTTCATCGGGAACACGGTGGCATTCGTCGATAACCAACAGCGAAAATTGGTTAGAGAATGAATCGAGATTTCGCACCACAGATTGCACCGAAGCAAACACGACTTGTTGGTCGGTCTCTTTGCGTCCTAAACCCGCAGAGAAAATCGAGCCTTTCAGCCCGTAACCTTCATACTTTTCATGGTTCTGTTCAACCAACTCTTTTACGTGAGCAAGCACCAACACTCGACCTTTCGCAAGCCTTGCTAACTCTGCAATCACAAGGCTTTTTCCTGCACCTGTCGGAAGCACGAGCACTGCCGGAGTTTGGTGTTTTCTGAAGTAATGAATCACTGATTTTACAGAATCAGCTTGGTACGGGCGGAGTGTATACATATCGCGTCTTGTAAGAAGGAAAACAAATAGTGTGAAATAGCTCAACTAATTGAGCAAAGGTGACTATAATACCCGACTTAGATTAGTTGAGGTATTCATGCGTTTAGATAAATTTCTGTGCGATGCATTAGGCGTCACTCGAAGAGAAGCAACACACTTATTAAAATCCAAGGCAGTGACAGTAAATGATGTCATTCAAAAAAGCGGCTCACTCAAGGTAACTGAAGAGTGCGTTGTGGAATGGCAAGGCAATGAACTGAATGTTCACGGCCCACGTTACATCATGCTTTATAAGCCAGAAGGCTTTGTTTGTTCGCATGAAGATGGCGCAAATCGTATCGCGTTTGAATTACTTGATGAAATCAAAATGGACAAGCTGCACTTTGCTGGTCGTCTAGATATTGATACAACAGGTCTTGTGTTGATTACAGACGATGGTAAGTGGTCTCACCGTATCACTTCGCCAAAGCACAAGTGTGAGAAGACGTACCGTGTGTGGTTGGTTGAACCTGTTGAAGACGATTACGTTGAAAAATTCAAAGAGGGCATCCAGCTTAAGAGCGAAGATGGCCTAACACTTCCTGCACACCTAGAAGTTCGTGCAGAGCGTGAAGTGCTGCTAACGATTCACGAAGGCAAATACCACCAAGTTAAACGTATGTTTGCTGCTCTTGGTAACAAGGTAGAAGCACTACACCGTGAACGTATTGGCGAAATTGAGATGGACGAATCTTTAGAGTTAGGTGAATACCGTTACCTAACGCAAGAAGAAGTCGATTCAATCTGGAAGTAGTCCTTAGCTAGAAGTTGCTCTTAACAAGAAATTGTTCTTAACAAGAGACCACTTTTGCTGGAAATAGCCCTTTCGTTGTAAAGCCGACCATGGATAGCGTCGGCTGATGATGTTGACTGGTACTAGGAAAGTCTCAGCCAATCTTTGACTCGCGTACTCACGCTAGTCCCTAGCTCTATCAGTTGAACATTCGGAGAACCATGCAAACATCGACCTCACAGAGCCAAAGCTCCCAACTAGAAACACCTCAATTAGGCTTAGTGCTGTTTTTGATTCTAGGTGCGATTGGTGCACTTACTCCGCTAGCCATTGATATGTATCTGCCAGCGATGCCGACCATTGCTAAAGATCTTGGTGTGACGGCGGGTGAGGTACAAATCACGCTAACAGCCTATACCGCAGGTTTCGCGCTGGGGCAGTTGCTGCATGGCCCGTTGGCGGATAGCTATGGTCGCAAGCCTGTACTGCTTATTGGTGTGTTCTTGTTTGCTATCGCTTCTATGGTGAGTGCGACAACTCATGGCATTGAAGCGCTGACTTACATCCGTACCGCTCAAGGTTTTGCTGGTGCTGCGGCGGCCGTTATCATCCAAGCGGTGGTAAGAGATATGTTCGATCGTGAAGATTTCGCAAGAACCATGTCTTTCGTTACTTTGGTGATGACAGTTGCGCCATTGGTTGCTCCGATGATTGGCGGTTACTTAGCGTTGTGGTTCGGTTGGCGTTCAATTTTCTGGGTTCTGGCTATTTTTGCGGTGATCGTGATTCTGGCGGTATCGATGAAGATCCCAGAAACGCTTCCTGCAGAAAACCGACAACCATTGCGCTTTAAAACAACGATTCGTAACTATGCTCGACTGTGTAAGAACCCAACGGCGATGGGCCTGATTTTCTCTGGTGCATTCTCATTTTCAGGGATGTTTGCGTTCTTAACGGCAGGTTCATTCGTTTACATCGATATCTATGGCGTTCGCCCTGATCTGTTTGGCTACCTGTTCGGCTTGAATATTGTTGCTATGATCTTGATGACGAGCATCAACGGTCGAATCGTTAAGAAAGTGGGCTCTCACGCTATGCTCAGAGTCGGTTTAACCATTCAACTGTTTGCAGGCTTAGGTCTGTTAGTCGGTTGGATGTTAGATATCGGTTTGTGGGGTATTGTGCCATTCGTGATGCTGTTTATCGGCACACTGTCTACCATTGGTAGTAACTCAATGGCACTGCTTTTAAGCGGATACCCGAATATGGCCGGCACAGCTTCTTCGCTTGCAGGCACATTAAGATTTGGTACTGGTTCTGTAGTGGGGGCAATTGTTGCTATGCTACCAAGTGACACTGCAGGGCCAATGGCTATGATGATGGCAGCATGTGCAATACTGTCAGCATTACTATATTGGACATTAGGAAAGAAGGCATAATGTCAAAATACTATATTGAAATTCAGAAGTTAGTGAACGATGCGCTGGGCGAGCTGTATGCTCTGCATAAGTCTGGTAAAGCGATCGACGCACCTATCGCGAACAACCTTTATCTTGTTCGTTGGGTAACAAAAGCGATTAAATCTCAAGCTTATGATCGCGTGATTGTGCCTGACTTAGTTCGCTGGCAGAAACAGGGTCGCTCAAAAGGCAACAACTCTGATTTAACTTTTACCTTTAAACGTATTTCTGCGTTTTACGGACGTTTTTTCCCTGAAGGCGAAGAGCCTAAAACGCTAAAAGACAGTGATGTTGAAGCGTTCATGGACAAAATGTACGAGATGGGTTGGAGCGTATCGAGTGAAGACGAGCTAACGACTGGCGGCAAGATTCAATTCTTCACCGATGGCGAGCACTCTTTTGCTTTATGCGGTAAACAGTGTGACGACTCTTTCGACGGGGAGTTGATGGTTAAGCCAATGAACTGGTTTGTTCGTGGCAACCATGCTGAGTTCATCCAAGCGGCGATGGAAGCGGGCTTCATGCTTCACAAAGTAACGGACTATAAGTCTGCGGTGAAGTATCACGGTGAATACATCGTTTACCCTGCTAACCAAGGCAACCAACTGGCTGAGATCCCAATTAGCGTTATCGGCTAATAGCGGATTCGAGATGAGAGATACGAAGAGCGGAATTATCCGCTCTTTTTTGTCTCTCATAGCGCGTGTCGCTAATTTGCTGTTAAGTCTTTTCGCATCCCGTTACCCGAATCCCGCATCTGCTTTTAATCCTGTTCTTTAGCCTGCTTCTCAATTGCCTTCACCATGCCTTTAAAAATAAACAGGTGGGCTGGCATCATAGCAAACCAATACAGTAACCCTAGAAACCCCTTTGGATGCCACCAAGCCGAGATATTCAGCTCGCGAGAGCCACCGTGGTCAGAGACAGTAATCTCGAGTCGCCCTAAACCGGGGCCTTTCATACCGAAAAGCAGAGATAAAAACTGATTCTCTTCACAGCGAATGACCTTCCATGAATCGATTTTGTCACCGACTTTTAGGTTGGGCCCTTTTGGCATTTGTCGAACCGGTACACCGCCACCGAAAAGAACATCCAACCATTCGCGTGTGCGCCATAAAGTGTTAGCAAAGAAGTAACCTTGCTTCGGGCTTCCGATTTGCTGAGCAACATGCCAAAGCGATTCCAATGAAGCGCTTGAGGTGATACTTGCGCCTGTTTTCTTCGGGTAATAGCCATACCCAGCTTGCCAGCGTTTGAATGCGGTTTTATCAAAGCCCCATACATTGCTTTTGACAAAGTTTCCTTCAGCGTGAATGGCTTGTTCAACCATATTTTCGAACGAGATAAGCTTCTGAGGGTACTTTTCTCTAATGATGGTCGAACTGGCGATGAAGTCGTGCTTTAAGCCTGCAAGTAGTGCTCTACCTATGTTAGACGGTACAGAAGTCACCACACCTAACCAATATGAAGCAATCTTTGGTGTCAGTAGCGATGTCGCCCATAGTTTGAGTGGACGATCGGCGGTTTTGGCAATATGAGCAAATTGGTTTCGGTAAGAGACAATATCCGGCCCGCCAACCTCAAAGGTTTGGCTTTCGCTAGGCGTGTCTTGTGCGAGTTTTAGTAAATAGTGGTTCAGGTTCTGCAAAGCAATCGGGTTGGCTTTAGAGTCAACCCATTTTGGCGCAATCATAATCGGCAAGTTGTACACGAAATCTCGCATGATCTCGAATGCCGCAGATCCTGGGCCAATGATCACGCCAGCTTGAAGTTCGGTAACGGGTACAGGCCCTTTACGAAGCAATTCGCCGGTTTTCTTTCTCGCTTGAAGGTGCTCTGAATCACCAGTCTGAGGCTGTAAAGAACTCAGGTAGATGACGTGTTGATTCTTTGGCCCAAGAGCAGAAACAAAGTTACGGGCTAAGTTCAGCTCATAATCGATAAAGTCGTGGCCTTCCGCCATGCCATGGACGAGAAAGAAGATAAGATCAAAGTCGGGGACTAAGGCTTGTGTCGCAGCTTGATCGGCCAGATCAAGATACTCAAGCGATAAGCTTTCGTGAGGCTCGGTCCGTGCCTTTAAATAGTCGATATGCCTTGCTGCTGCCGTGACTTGATAGCCTTGCTCAAGCAGGAGAGGGAGGAGTTGCGAACCAACATATCCAGAAGCGCCTAAAACCAGTACTTTCTTCATTGTTACTCCATTTATATCTGTGGTTAAAAACCGAACATTGATATAATAGCGCGATATTTATCTTTATTCATCAATACGTTCCGTTTAGGTATCTCTCTATGTTGCTCTCTTCAATTATTCATCACACACGAGGTGATTTTGTTCGCAGGCTTATTGCGATTGCACTGCCCATCACCTTGCAGAGCATTATGTTTTCAAGCCGAGGCTTGGTGGATGTATTGATGTTGGGCCAACTTGGCGAAGCAGACATCGCAGCTGTGGGGGTGGCGAGCCGAGCGATGTTCGTGACGACCATTATGCTGGTGGGTGTTACCACGGGCGGTGCTCTTCTTACTGCTCAATATTGGGGCGCGGGTAACAGACAAGGTGTGAGAGAAAGCACTGCGCTGACGTGGCTGGTGTCGACACTGTTTGCTTTACTGACTATCGCGTTTTTCGTTTCATTTCCTGCACAAATCATGGGCGTGACGACCGACTCTCAAGAGGTCATCAACTTAGGCGTTGAATACATCGTAATTACGTCATTTAGCATGCTAGCGGTATCGTGTGTCAGCAGTATGGCTGTGGGTTTGAGAGCGATGCACAAACCCGGGCTAAGTACATTTTTCAGCGGTATCGGCATCCTGTCTAACGTGTTCTTTAACTGGGTGCTGATCTTCGGTAACTTAGGCTTTCCTGCGCTTGGAATCAAAGGTGCGGCGATTGCGACGGTACTGAGTGGCGCGATTGAAGTCGCGACTTTGTTTGGTTATCTCTATTTCTCTAAGCATTTATTAGCATTTAAGTTTTGCGATATTAAAGCGGCAGCTTCGATTGATAAGGTGGTTCGCTTCTTGAAGCTGTCTCTGCCGACCACGTTTAACTTCTTAGCATGGGCGGGTGGTTTGTTTGCTTACCACGCGATCATGGGGCAATCGGGCGTTCAAGGTCTGGCTGCGCTATCGGTCATGACGCCGGTTGAATCTATCTCATTGAGTTTATTGATTGGCCTTTCGAATGCGGCAGCTGTTTTGGTGGGTAATCAACTTGGTGCGAAAAACAATGAAGCGGTTTACTATCAAGCGCTTGGCTTAACAATTTTGTGTTTCTTAACTAGTATTGTTGTAGCCGTTTTTCTCTATTTCGTTCAAACGCCAATACTTAATGCCTTTAGCGCACTGACGGAAGAAACCAGAGCCCTCTCAGAGAAATTCATTCTGATCCTCTGTGTGGGTATTGTCATTCGCTCGGTGCCATTGACTGTGATCGTTGGGGTGTTGAGAGCGGGTGGTGATGTGAAGTTCTGCCTCTATCAAGATTTGATTGCTCAGTGGGTGATCGGTATCCCATTGGCAGCCATCGCGGCTATCTATTTTAAGTTTCCACCTGAGTGGGTATATCTGCTTTTCCTAACGGAAGAAGTCCTCAAGTGGGGCGGGTCGCTCTATCGCATGAAAACAAGAAAATGGATTAAAAACTTGATAGGAAGTTGAAGTAGGGCGCACCAATCGCATCACTTTATCGTTGGCGTGTGATCTATCTTTCAAAATACTTCCTCCTAACAGGGAATTAGTGTAGATTCTCCTTCCAAATTCTAACTAATGCGAGCTGTTTAATGTTAAAGCTGTCAGACCTATGTAAAGGCTATGTCGATGGGGGGGAGTTTCACCCTGTTTTGCAAGGTGCTGAATTAACATTAAACCAAGGTGACCAGCTGGCATTAATGGGAGAAAGCGGTTCAGGTAAAAGTACTTTACTGAATCTTATCGCGGGCTTAGACCTAGCGGACTCAGGTGAAATCGCTTTTCCTCACTTCAATATGCACGACTCAACCGAGCGTGACCGCACCGCTTATCGCAGAAACAACATTGGCCATATTTTTCAGCAATTCAACTTACTGCCAACGTTAAATATTGCCGATAACATCCGTTTTTGCCGCCAGTTAAAAGGCTTACCTGAAGACAAAGGTCTCTGGAGACAGATTCTCTCTGCTTTAGATCTTATGCCTTTACTTGGCCGTTACCCTGAAGAAGCGTCTGGTGGCCAACAACAACGTGCGGCCATTGCGCGTGCGCTTTATATGGAACCAAAAATATTGCTGGCCGATGAGCCGACCGGTAGTTTAGATGAGCGTAATGCAGAAGCGGTAATGCGTTTGCTGACCTCTTTGGCTCGTCAATTAGAATGTACGTTGCTGTTGGTAACACACAGTGAAAAAGTAGCTCTGCATATGGATGGTAGGATCCGTCTACAAGGAGGACAACTGCATGTTATGGCCCGTAGTTAAGGCACTACTCGGTCACTATCGACGTTACCCACTGCAGATTATTTTGGTATGGCTTGGTTTAACCCTCGGCGTATCACTTTTGGTTGGTGTTACTGCTATCAACCAACACGCCAAGCAAAGCTATGCGCATGGCGAAAAACTCTTTTCGAATCCTCTTCCTTACCGTATTCGACCAAAACACAACGCCAATAAAATCCCGCAAGGCTTTTATATCCAACTTCGCCGTGAAGGTTTTCAACAGTGTTCTCCTCTTGATCACCATCGTATCACTGATGAAAATGGCGCAAACTTCATGGTTGTCGGTATAGATCCTGTTTCTATGCTTCAGCTACAACCTGGTATAGCGTTAAAAGATCTCACCGCTTTGAACCTCATGAAGCCACCATATCCAATCCTTGTCAGTGATGATCTTGCTGAACACATGGAATGGCACAACGGTGATTACATCCCTTTGATGGATGGTTCTGAACTTGGTCCTGTGGTTGTTGATCAAAATAATATGATTAATGGTACAAGGTTGATTGCGGATATCTCCTTGCTCCGAATGCTTAAACGCAGTGCTGGGCTTTCAGTGATTGCTTGTTCAGACATGCCCACTGAGAAGTTTGAACGTCTTAAAAATATGTTACCTAATGGTTTGACGATCTCTCGTAGCTCTAAGGCAGAGCTTGAGTCGCTGACCAGTGCGTTCCACTTAAACCTAAAAGCGATGGGTATGCTGTCGTTTGTGGTTGGTTTATTTATTTTCTATCAAGCGATGTCGTTGTCATTTATTCAGCGCCAACCGTTAGTCGGAATCTTAAGACAAACAGGTGTATCGGGCTGGCAATTGGCTAAAGCGCTTTGCTTAGAATTGTTGATATTGGTCGTACTGAGCTGGATCTGCGGTAATGTATTCGGTGTCATGTTAGCCAACCAATTGTTACCAGCGGTATCTTCAAGCTTAGGCGACTTATACGACGCCAACGTTGGCTTAACGATCGACTGGAATTGGCGATGGAGCGGCTACAGCTTATTGATGGCGTTACTTGGTGCGTTTTTAGCGTGCGCTTGGCCATTGGTGCGCTTGCTTAGATCACAACCGATTCGTTTGACCTCTCGCTTATCTTTGATGCGCTTTGCGGGTACCGAGTTCACTTGGCAAGCGTTGATTGGCTGTGGCTTCTTGGTTGCCGCTGTCGCCGTGTATCAAGCCCCTCAGACTCAAGAGACGGGTTTTGCGATTATCGCGCTAATGCTGATCAGTGTGGCGCTATTTACCCCGTTTTTGATGTGGAAGTTATTTAACAGCCTCTCTTATTCTTTGCGTTGGGTTCGCGCTCGCTGGTTCTTTGCTGATGCTGCTTCCAGTATGAGTTACCGTGGCGTGGCGACGATGGCGTTTATGTTGGCCTTAACAGCCAATATTGGTGTAGAAACCATGGTCGGTAGCTTTAGAGATACCACTGATAAATGGCTAACACAGCGTTTGGCTGCCGATCTGTATATCTACCCAACCAACAATGCCGCTGCTCGTATGAGTAATTGGTTATCCGACCAACCTGAAGTGGATTCGGTTTGGTGGCGTTGGGAGAAAGATGTGGCGTCTCCAGTTGGTAGCATTCAGGTGATCAGTACGGGTCCTTCTGAAGGTGAGCTAGAAGCGCTGACGATCAAATTAGGTATTCCGAATTACTGGTATCACTTACATCACTCTAAAGGTGTGTTGATCAGTGAATCGATGTCTCTCAAGCTGGGGATTCGCCCTGGCGACTACATTGACCTCTATGACAGTCTCGGCTCTGGTTGGCAGGTTGTCGGTGTTTATTACGATTATGGTAACCCTTACCATCAAGTCATGATGTCGCATCGAAACTGGCTGTATGGGTTTGCAGGGCGGGGTAATGTCGGACTTGGGGTAATACTCAAAGACGATGTGAATTCATTAGGGCTTCGCAGCCGATTAGAAAGCGTATTTAGACTTGGTTCTGAGCGTGTTTTCGATAACAACAATATTCACAGTCAAGCAATGCGGGTGTTCGATAGGACGTTCGCGATTGCAGATACACTAGGTAACATCACCTTGGTTATCGCCGTCTTCGGTATCTTCTTCGCGACGGTTGCGGGAGAAGTGTCTCGCCAAAGGCATATTTCCTTGCAGCGCTGTTTGGGTGTCTCGGCGAAAGAGCTGATCCTGACAGGTAGTTTGCAGTTGTTTGTGTTTGGGCTTATTTCCTCCTTAATTGCGATTCCGCTCGGATTGGCGTTAGCGAGCCTAATTGTTGATATCGTGATAAAGCAGTCTTTTGGGTGGTCACTCGAGTTACAAGTGATTCCTTGGGACTATTTGCAGACATTTGCATGGGCCATGGCAGCATTGATGCTAGCTGGTGCTTTACCAGTGATGAGAATGATTCGGAACACTCCGATGAAGTCACTGAGGGATGCGCTTTAGTATGTTTTTACGGAATACTTCAACTAAGTTAAGACAACGAATTCTGTCTTCTCTGCTATTAATCAGTTTCTTCGGCATCTTTTTAAGTGTTTGGGGTTATTACTCCTATTTCATCGATCCTGGTGAAAAGGGCGTGAATGAAGTTAACTCAATATTGGTTAATGAACACTTCAATGTGTTCGAACCTGTTTTGCCAGACCGTAATGTTTCGCTACCACAAGATTTTAAGTTCCACCCAGAGTTTCAGCACGAGTGGTGGCATTACTTTGCATCTTTGAAAGGTGATGATGGTAAAGACTATTCGGTCCAGTGGAGCTTTTTCCGTATCGCAACGGACGAACGTGAAACACCAGGGTGGCAAAGCCCTCAAGTCTATATCTCAAATGTAGTGGTCTCTTCTAAGTCCAAAGTATGGAAAGAACAGCGCATGGCTCGTGGCGGCATTGGCCAAGCGGGAATGACTAATCGTCCATTCAGGCTTTGGATTGATAACTGGAACTGGCGTGCACTCGGCAACACCCCATTCCCAGGACGCCTTCAAGTGCAAACAGACACGTTTGGACTTGAACTCGACACCATTGCAAAAGGGCCCTATGTGCTCAACGGCGATAACGGTTATCAGAAAAAGCACGACTTATTACCTGTCGCGTCTTATAACTTCAGCGCTCCATTTTTATCGTTGAGTGGTGTGTTGAACCTAGACGGCGTTACCAAGGAAGTGGAAGGAACTGCGTGGGTACATAAAGAGTGGGGCAGTGGCTTACTTGGAGTGGGCCAACAAGGTTGGGATTGGTTTGTATTTAACCTCGATGACGGCACAGCGCTGAGCATTAACCGCTATCGTCATAACCAACAGTTGCCTTACATATTCGGGACATTAGCAACGCGCTCAGGCAAAGTTTACCAATTAACGGAATCCGACATTTCCATTCAACCATTGCAAAATACAACGTTGATGAATGGAAGACGGATGCCTTTGCAGTGGATCATTAACGTCCCTAAGCATGATATTAACCTCACAACGCGTATTATACGCAGGGATATGTGGCTTCCATTTGTCATACCATATTGGGAAGGGCCGATTAAGGCGAGCGGGAGTCATGAAGCGACAGGCTTTATGCAGTTAACTGGCTACTAAAAAACACCTAAGGCTATAATTTGATAGCCTTTTTTTATGCCTGCGCCTTTTAGCGTCCCCCAATGAATTGTGCATACAGGTTCGATGATCTCATCTATACTTAATTCATGGTGCATAACAACATTATGGAATATACGACGTATTGTTTAGTATTTGTAGGAAAAACCGAAGTTAAACATCCGAAGAAGTGATTATCTATCAATTAAACTTGGATATAAACTCGTGGTTATTCTTTGTTATTCGTTTATTTAAATAATAAATATAAGGGCGAAATCATGACCGACGTCATCCGTGACTTCTTTAAAATGGAATCTGCTGGCGGCATCATACTAGTCATCGCTGCGGCGATCGCAATGTTTGTAGCAAACTCACCACTGAACGAAATGTACCAAGGTGTACTTCACAGTTACGTTCTTGGTATGTCTGTGTCTCACTGGATTAACGATGGCTTAATGGCTGTCTTCTTCCTTCTAATCGGCTTAGAAGTTAAGCGCGAACTTTTAGAAGGCGCATTAAAGTCTAAAGAGACAGCAATCTTCCCAGCTATCGCAGCTGTGGGTGGTATGCTAGCTCCTGCACTTATTTACGTGCTATTTAATTCAAGTAACCCTGAAGCGCTTCAAGGTTGGGCTATCCCAGCAGCGACTGATATCGCATTCGCATTGGGTATTATGGCTCTTCTTGGTAACCGTGTACCGGTTAGCTTGAAGGTGTTCCTATTGGCTTTAGCAATTATCGATGACCTTGGCGTTGTTGTTATCATTGCACTGTTCTACTCAGGCGACCTATCAACGCTTGCGTTAACGGTTGGTTTCATCGCAACTGGTGTGCTGTTCATGCTAAACAACAAGCATGTAACTAAGCTGAGTGTGTATCTCATTGTTGGTGCAATTCTGTGGTTTGCAGTATTGAAGTCTGGTGTTCATGCAACGCTGGCTGGTGTAGTGATTGGTTTTGCTATCCCACTGAAAGGCAATAAAGGTGAACATTCTCCGCTGAAGCATCTAGAACATGCTCTGCACCCATACGTCGCTTTTGCAATCTTGCCAGTCTTTGCTTTTGCAAACGCAGGTATTTCATTGGAAGGTATCTCAATCTCAAGCCTAACAGGTATGCTACCGCTTGGTATCGCTATGGGTCTATTGATTGGTAAGCCTCTTGGTATCTTTGCATTCAGCTGGGGTGCGGTGAAATTGGGTGTTGCTAAGCTCCCTGAAGGTGTGAACTTTATGAACATCTTCGCAGTATCTGTCCTGTGTGGTATTGGTTTTACAATGTCTATCTTTATTTCATCACTAGCATTTGGCCCAACGAATGTAGAGTTTGACACACTAGCTCGACTAGGCATCCTGATGGGATCTACAACAGCTGCAATTCTAGGTTACTTCCTGCTAAGCGTTTCTTTACCGAAAACAGCAAAGCAACAAGAAGTAAAACTATAATCAGCGGTAGGCTCGTTTAACGGCGAGCCTATTCACTGATTAACAAGCTAACTTCTGAGTAGCAAGACGAGTCACAGAATCATCCTCCCCGATTCATGTGATAGCAAAGAACAAAAAAGCCGTGATAGGGTTTCCTATCTCGGCTTTATTGATCCTAACTGCTAGTATTTTTAGTTTGGTTAGTTATTGATGATCTAAAACTCCTAGATTCAACTCATTATTTTGATCGGCATGAATTGCGGATCGTTTTGGATGACCAGAGTGACAGTGTCATGTTATTTTTCTAGCGTGGTAAATATGGTCCACTCCTCGACGATCTGCTCATTCAGCCCGACAACCGTTGCTGTTACTCGACGGTTCAGTGCATGAGAAGTAGCATCGTTGCCATCGCTCTCTAAGCGGTTTTCACCGTAACCGACAACTCTTACTCGGCTCGGGTCTATACCATTCGACAATAATTCATCTTCAACGTGGTGAGCGCGCTTCTTTGATAACTCTAAGTTGTATTCACTCGCGCCGACTTTACTGGCGTAACCTTGAATTTCTATCGATGCACTTTGGTAGGTTTCTAAGAACTCAGCCATGGTAGTGATTTGATCTGAGAAGATAGGGTTAACTTCATAAGAGTCATTGGCGAAAAGGATGTTCAGCTGTCTGATTTCTTCTGAGCGTATAGTCTCGCCACAACCTTCATTATCAACTAATGACGCTTTAGGTGTACTTGGGCAGGTATCTCGTGCATTGACCACCCCATCATTATCATCGTCTTGCAGGTCTGAAATTTGCTCCGCTTCTGGCGTTTCTATATAGGGCTCTTCATTTTGGCTAGAGCATGCACATAGCGTTATCGTTAATGCGGAAAGCAATAAGTAAGGTATTTTCATCATTAATACTCCACTGCCGTTGTCCACTCGTCTGGAATGTCGACCAGTAGAGCGTTCAATAGAGAGCCTGTCGCGTTCATTACACGGTATTTAGCGTACTGTTCAGAGTAATGCGCATCTAAGTAATCTTTGCGGGCTTCAAACAATTCGTTTTCAGTGTTAAGCAGATCAAGTAGCGTACGTTTACCGATTCGATATTGTTTCTCATAAGCGATAACGGTTTCTGACGCCGAATCCACGTGATCAGACAAGAAGTTCTTTTGTTGTAACGTCAGATCTAATGCACTCCAAGAGAGGCGAAGGCCTTCTTCAACTTGTCGATAAGCACGATCTCTTAGATCTTTTGCTTTATTGAGTTGGTAAGCTGCAGCTTCTGAATTAGCACTATCGGTACCACCGTTGTAGAGGTTGTATCGCATTCTTAACATTGCCAACGTCTCTTGGCTCGAACCTTCATCGCCTCCCGCATCATCGCGCCATGATTGAGATGCCTCGATAGAGAAAGTAGGGTAGTTAACCCCTTTTGATTGTTTGTACTGGAAGTGCGCCGAATCGACATCTGCAGTTGCGACTTTGATTACCGGGTGTTGGTCCAGAGCATTAACAAGGGCGTCTGACAATGACAGAGGAATCATAGAAATATCGGCTCTTGGGTAGACCAAGCCAAGCGGTTCTTGACCCACTATTCTTCTAAATTGAGTGTGGGTATCAATTAGGTTGTTCTGTGCGGCTAATAAATTGCCGTGCGCTTTTGCAATCCTAGCTTCTACTTGAGATACATCTGCGGTTGAGCCTATGCCTGAGGCTGCTCGTTTTTTGATGTCTTTATAGATTTTCTTGTGGATAGCAAGGTTACTTTCCGAAAGGGCTAAAACTTCAGTTGCTTTGACTGCATCCAGGTAGATCTGTGTGACCTCTAGCGCTTTGTCTTCGGCATCCGCGAGTAATTGTAAGCGAACCGATTCCGCTTCTGCGGCAGTACGGTCAATATCATTGAGAGTCGACGAACCATCCCACAACAACTGAGTGAGGGATATGGTGGCTTCCTTTCGTGTGAGATCGGTATCAGGACCGTTGTTTGGCGCAGGGTTTATGCCTTCATAGCCAATACCAGCATCAAGATCGATACTCGGCCTATAAGCACCACCTGCGGCATCGTTTCGTTTTTGTACACTCACAAACTCATTAAAAATACTTTTTATCTCAGGATTGGTAGCCAAGGTAATGGCAACAGCCTGTTCTAAAGTCTGAGCAGAGAGTGGGGTTGCAATAGCTAAGCAACAGATGATGGGTAATTTAAACAGTCTCAAAGTAGGTCTCCTTCTACTTTTAAAAGCTCCCGCCTCCTCCCAACTAGCGTTTAACTACTTAATTGAGAAGGGTATTAAACGAAGCTTAGGACATCTGCTAGAAATTGCTAAGTTTGTTGGCTTTATTTCGAATGTAAGTCTCTATCGCTATTGATTAATTTACCAGTTGTGACAGGTGGCAAGCTTCGAGTAGATGTGTTGAAAATAAATGCAAGGCTAGAATTCGGCTTGGGCAGAGATTGGTAAACGTTGGTTAGGAGGTTGTTTGAAATACGTATCTCAGTGATAGCAATGTGCCAAGCGTGGTAGTTCGATTTTTAGTAAAAAATGACAATATAAAAAGAATCGATCGCGCTGTTTAGTTTGTAGTTGTAGCTGTGAAGAAGGGTAAGTAAGGTTTCACCCTAAACAACAAACAAAAAAAAGCCCAAACCAACGTGGTTTGGGCGGATACAAGTATAGGAGTTAATAAGGAAAATGCAGTAATTAAGAAAGCAGTGAGAAGAACAAGTTTGACGGCCTGTTAAACTTCTAAATACGCTGTTTTCTACCTAATTTAGGACTCTCCATTTCCATTTCAGTTCCAAGAAAATTCATTATTTTTTTCTTTTTTTATAAACACACAGCGATTCAATCGTTTAGTGCTGAGTTTTATTAACTGGTACGACCAATTTGTGAAAATGTGATGTTGCTTGCTTGTTAAATAAATGTACTAAGCGTATATTTCAAACAGTTGTTTAATACGAGTGATTGAAATGGCACCAAGAAGTACAACCAAAGACAAAATCTTAGATGTGGCTGAAGGCTTATTTGCTGAGCACGGTTTTAATGACACCTCTTTACGTACGATTACGAGTAAAGCGAATGTCAACTTAGCTTCAGTGAACTATCACTTTGGCGATAAGAAGACTCTGGTTCGTGCGGTACTCAATCGTTACTTAGAAGCATTTATGCCAGCACTGCAAGATGCATTAGTGAACTTAAACTTGAACGAAACGTATTCTATGAGTGACGTGTTTGAGTCGTTGAGACAGCCACTAAGAGCACTTAATGATGTTAGGCCAAATGGTACAAGCCGATTCATGTTACTTATCGGCAGAGGCTATACGGATGTGCAAGGACACTTGCGTTGGTTCATTACTACTCGCTACAGCGAAGTACTTTCTTTGTTTACGACATCTGTAATGAAGGCGAATCCGAACCTCACTCAAGAACAGTTATTTTGGCGATTACACTTCACCCTAGGGACTTGTGTATTCACCATGGCATCAAGTCAGGCTCTGGTAGAAATTGCAGAGAATGACTATGACAGAAAGATAGATGCTAAGGCAGTGGTCGATATTCTTATTCCATATTTAGCCGCTGGCATGTCAGCAGAAGAATAAAACAATAAAAAGCGAAACATTCACAACCAATATAGTGAACAAAAGGATCTGAACTATGAGCTCTCTAAGACAAAAATGGGTAAGTGACCCAGCTTTTAAACTCTTTAAAAAAGTACTACCACCACTATCTAGCACCGAGAAAGAAGCGATGGAAGCGGGTAGCGTGTGGTGGGACGGAGAGCTGTTTTCTGGTAAACCAGATTTCACTAAGCTGCACCAATACCCAAAACCTCAGCTGACAGCAGAAGAGCAATCGTTCATGGATAATGAGCTTGAAACCTTGCTCGCTATGCTTGATGACCACCAAATTGTAAAAGAAGATCGAGACCTTCCTGAAGAGGTGTGGAACTTCTTACGCAAAGAGCGTTTCTTTTCGCTAATTATTGCGAAAGAGTATGGCGGTCGTGAATTCTCAGCACACGCTAACTCAACTATCGTAACTAAGATTGCGACTCGCAGTATCAGTACTGCGGTTTCAGTAATGGTTCCAAACTCTCTTGGTCCTGGTGAGCTGCTGTCTCACTACGGCACTCAAGACCAAAAAGACTACTGGCTACCTCGTCTTGCTGACGGTACAGATATCCCATGTTTCGCACTAACAGGCCCAGAAGCGGGTTCTGATGCGGGTGGTATCCCTGATGTCGGTACTGTGTGCATGGGCATGCACGAAGGTAAAGAGACGCTAGGTATCAAGCTTAACTGGAACAAACGCTACATTACACTAGCACCAGTGGCGACGGTACTTGGTCTGGCTTTCAAACTGCACGATCCAGAAAAGCTACTGGGTGACAAAGAAGACATTGGCATCACTTGTGCGCTAATCCCGGCTGACCACGAAGGTGTTGTGATTGGTGAGCGTCATGACCCACTTGGTCTTGCGTTTATGAATGGTCCAACACGCGGTCACGATGTGTTTATTCCTATGGAATGGTTAATCGGTGGTGCCGATTACGCAGGTAAAGGCTGGCGTATGCTGGTGGAATGTCTGTCTGCAGGTCGTGGTATCTCATTACCCGCACTTGGCACGGCGATGGGCCACCTAACGGCGAAAACGACCGGCGCATACGCTTATGTTCGTAAGCAGTTCGGTATGTCGATTGGTAAGTTTGAAGGAGTTGCAGAGAGTTTAGGTCGTATTGGTGGCTTAACGTATCTACTAGAAGCGACTCGTACACTAACAACTACTTCACTCGATATGAAAGAGAAGCCGGGTATCGTTACGGCTATCGCGAAATATCACATGACAGAAATGGCGCGTACTATCCTGAATGATTCAATGGATATCCACTCTGGTCGTGCAATTCAAGATGGTCCAATGAACTACTTAGCTGCGCCTTACCTAGGTATTCCAGTTGCTATCACAGTAGAAGGTGCGAACATCTTAACTCGCAACCTGATGATCTTCGGTCAAGGTGCGACACGTTGTCACCCATACGTGCTAAGCGAAATGGAAGCGGCAGCAAACCCAGATGAGAAGCAAGGTGCGAAGGATTTCGATAACTTGTTGTTCAAGCATATCTCTCACGCAACTAAGAACACGTTTGGTGCGTTCGGTGCGGCATTGACAGGCTCTAAGTTCATTAAAGCGGATATGAGCGGTCCAACGAAGCCTTACTACCAAGACTTAACTCGCTTGAGCCGTGCGCTTGCAGTGAGTGCGGATTTCGCAATGCTTACACTAGGTGGCGAACTGAAACGTAAAGAGCTTATCTCTGCACGTCTAGGTGATGGTCTAAGTTACCTATACATGGCGTCTGCAGCGCTTAAGAAGTATGAAGATGAAGGTCGTCAACAAGCTGACCTAGACTACGTACACTACGCGGTTCAACACTGTTTCCATAACGCGGCTAAATCGCTACAAGAAGCGTACAGAAACTTCCCGAACAAGATGGTAGGTAAAGTACTTAAAGGTCTAGTTTTCCCTGTCGGTAACCACTTTGAAAAACCAAGTGATAATCTAACGGTACAACTGGCAGAAAGCTTGATGACTCCGGGTGCACACCGTGAACGTCTAACTCACCTTTGCTACATAGGCAAAGAAGAAGAGGATAGTGTTGGCCTAATGGAGAATGCGTTCAATGCGATGTACAGCATCAAGCCTCTCGAACGTAAGATCTTCAAAGCAGTGAAAGAGGGCAAAGTGGCTCGTAAAGGTCTATTGCAAGATAAACTTGCTCAAGCACTGGCGGCAGATGTTCTTACTCAAGACGAAGTTGACCAAATCATTGCAGCAGACAAACTTCGCTACGCAGCGATTCAAGTTGACCACTTCAGTCATGATTACAGTGAAACTTTGACGCGAAAAGAGTTAAAACCTAAGCTAAATAGCGTTGCTTAGATAAAGAAATGACAAAAGGCACCTTATTAGGTGCCTTTTTTTGTTTTTGTCGTAGAAGTTGCAATAGAGGCGTTAACAAATGGTGACTTAGTCAGCAAATATTCACTGAGTGCTCCAACCACTTGCATTTTCGCCACATTTTTACAGAAATTAGATGCCATTTGCGTACGAAACTTTTATCCTTAACCTGATTTTTTAAGGAAGTTGAATATGATCATCAAACCTCGAATTCGCGGATTCATCTGTACTACAACACATCCAGTCGGTTGTGAAGCTAATGTAAAAGAACAAATTGCTTACACAAAAGCTCAAGGCCCAATCGCAAACGCACCTAAACGTGTACTAGTTGTTGGCTCTTCAAGTGGCTACGGCTTGTCTTCACGTATTGCGGCTGCATTTGGTGGCGGCGCTTCAACTATCGGTGTTTTCTTTGAGAAAGCCGGTACTGAGAAAAAGCCTGGCACAGCTGGTTTCTACAACTCAGCAGCGTTCGACAAGTTTGCTAAAGAAGAAGGCCTATATTCAAAAAGCCTGAACGGCGATGCTTTCTCTAACGAGGCGAAACAGAAAACAATTGACCTGATCAAAGAAGATCTAGGCCAAATCGATATGGTTGTATACTCACTGGCATCTCCAGTGCGTAAAATGCCAGAGACTGGCGAAGTAATTCGTTCATCTCTAAAGCCTATCGGTGAAACGTACACGTCAACTGCGGTTGATACCAACAAAGACACAATCATCGAAGCAAGCGTAGAGCCTGCAACTGAAGAAGAGATCAAAGACACTGTTACTGTAATGGGCGGTGAAGATTGGGAACTTTGGATCAATGCTCTTTCTGAAGCTGGTGTTCTAGCGGACGGTTGTAAGACGGTTGCTTACAGCTACATCGGTACTGAACTAACGTGGCCAATCTACTGGGATGGCGCACTAGGTAAAGCTAAGATGGATCTAGACCGTGCAGCGACAGCGCTGAACGAGAAGCTAGGCCAAACTGGCGGTACTGCAAACGTTGCTGTTCTTAAGTCTGTAGTGACTCAAGCAAGTTCTGCAATCCCTGTAATGCCTCTTTACATCGCTATGGTGTTCAAGAAGATGCGTGAAGAAGGTATTCACGAAGGTTGTATGGAACAGATCTTCCGTATGTTCAGCCAACGTCTATACAAAGAAGACGGCAGCGCGCCAGAAGTGGATGAAGTGAACCGTCTACGTCTAGATGACCTTGAGCTTCGCGAAGACATTCAAGATCACTGTCGTAACCTATGGCCTCAAATCACAACTGAGAACCTAAAAGAACTGACTGACTACGTAGAGTACAAAGAAGAGTTCTTGAAGCTATTTGGTTTCGGTGTTGAAGGTGTTGATTACGAAGCTGACGTTAACCCAGCTGTTGAATTTGATGTAGCTGACATCTAATTCAAGTTATCGAATCTAAACGAAATAGGCGCTCATTGAGCGCCTATTTTTTTGTCTGCTATTTGGTTCAAGAGATTAAGAGCAGATATGGGATTCGAGTGGCGGGATGCGAAGAGATTTAAGAGCGGATACGGCTACCGCGATTCGAAGGGGGACAAGAGTAGAAATAAGGGATGAAGAGAGTTAAGAGCAGGAGTGGGGAAGAAGGCTTGAACCGCTTAAAACAGGTTATAAAAAATGCACTAACCCAAAGTGAATTAGTGCATTTGAAATATCTAAGCTTGGCTGCTTTTAATGCAGCAGATGCTAGCTAATTATGATGATGAAAGTGCCTGCTAAGGTCATCAATATATTGGCTATCGCATAAGTACCCGCATAACCCAGAGCCGGAATCGTTGAGCGAGCGTGGTCATTTACGATGTCCATCGCTGGAGCGCAAGTTCGCGCGCCAATGATTGCACCGAACAACAAAGCTCGGTTCATCTTCAATACGTAAGCGCCAACCAAGTAAGCGAAGAATACTGGCAGCACACTCACTACTAGGGCAATACCTATTACCTGTGGGCCAACTTGGGTTAAGTGCTCAAATATCTTACCACCGGCGCTCAAGCCGATACCGACCATAAAGAACATCAAACCGAGGTCTTTGACCATGTTCAGAGCACCTTGAGGCACATAACCGAAAGTAGGGTGGTTCGCTCGTAGGAAACCAAGCATGATGCCCGATAGAAGCAGGCCAACCGCGTTACCTAGCCCAAACGATACCTGACCGAATGTCATGGTGATCAAACCAAACAAAATACCCAAAATGAAGAAGCTACAGAAGGCCATCAAATCCGCCATTTGGCTGTGGATTGAGATGAAACCAATTTTCTCAGCTAGGCCGTGCACTCGACTCTTTTCACCACTCACCTGTAGGACGTCACCTTTAGAAAGCACGATGTTTAAGTCCATCGGCATTTCAATCTGAGCACGTACTACGCGGTTAAGGAAACAGCCGTATTCAGACAGGTTTAAGTCTGATAGGCGCTTACCTGCGATACTGTCACTCTTAACGACGATCTCTTCTTCCACGATACGCAGATCGAGAAGGTTACGGTCGAAAACTTCTTTACCGTTACGGAAGCTTGGGTCTAGACGAGCGTGGCTATCTGGGAAACCAACCAATGCGATCTCATCGCCTTCTTGCAGAATTGCATCACCATCTGGATGGGCAAGAATACCATTACGTCGAATACGCTCGATGTAACAGCCTGTTTGGCGATAGATGCCCAGTTCACGCAGATTCTTACCGTCAGTCCAAGAGATGAGCTCTGGTCCCACTCGATAAGCACGAATAATGGGCAAGTAAACCTTACGCTGACCTGAAGCGCCTAACCCACGTTCTTGGGCGATTTGCTCTGCCGAGTCGTGTAGGTTCACTTTTTGAAGTTTTGGAATCAAGCGAGCAAACATAATCATACTGATTAAGCCAACCAAATAAGCCATCGCGTAACCGACTGAAAGGTTTTCGATAATCAGGCTCAAGTCCATGTTTCTTGGTAATTCTGCAAGCCCAGAATTCAGAGCATCTTGAGCACCTACCAATATCGGCGTTGCTGTTAAGGCACCTGCCATCATGCCTGCAGATAAACCAAAGCCTAGGCCAAGGTAATGACTACTGAAATAGGTTAGGGCAATTGCGGTAGAAAGTACCACAAGGCTCAGAATGAGGTAGTGCTTACCGTCTCTGAAGAAGATACCGAAGAAGTTTGGTCCAGCTTCAATGCCAACACAGTAGATGAACAGCATGAAACCAATGGTGAGCGCATCTGCGTTAAAAGAAAAGCCAAGATGTCCCATGATAAGGGAAGTAATCAAAACACCGATTGAATTACCAAGTTGGAGGCTGCCGAAACGAATTTTACCAATGGCTAATCCAATCGATAAAACAACAAAGATGAGGAGAATGGGGTTTTGTTCTAACAGAAAAACAACGTCGATATTCACGGTGGTCGCTCAATAATTGGCGTGGAACACAGGGTAAGTTTGAGAGGTGAATTGTATCTAAATATAAATAAATTATAAGCAATATTTTGTTAATTTACTTGATTTTGACCTTATTCTTATTCCGTATGAAAACTGGTCATAAAAAAGCCCGCTACAGTGAGCGGGCTTTCTATAAATCGTACAGTCTAACGCCTAAATGGGTCAGCTGTTTAAGGCTTTAGCCCTGATTCTCGTTTGAGAAATCCTAGCTTAGTCGAAAAGACCTAGGTTTTCTTTTGCGTATGCTTCAAATTCTGTGCAGCCGCCGATGTGGTCTTGGTCGATGAAGATTTGTGGAACTGTATCGACAGGTTTACCAACAGTCTTCTCTAGATCAGCTTTGCTGATACCTTCAGCGTGGATGTCAACGTAACGGTAGTTGAAGTCATCGCGTTTAGCTTTAAGAGTTTCAGCATGCTCTTTTGCACGAACACAGAATGGGCAAGCAGGGCGACCAAAAATAACTACAAACATTTAATTTCTCCTAAATACGGGATGAGGCTCGTTAACTCGATTATGTTAACTATTCTTTAGTGAATGCCACTCAAAATTTCATAAAACCAACTATGCCTCAATGCCATGGGGAAATAAAGATGGAATTACCTCTTAATACAATAGGTTTTGTCTATCAGAGCAAATAATGGTCACAAAAAGGATCCATGCTGATTTCTGATGGGTATTCAGATTGATTCCCCTTAATTTAAGAGTGTGAATTACCCCTAAGAATACGACATTAATCCATCTTTAATGCGACAAGTTGCACCTCGTCAAAAAAAGCGCATACAGAACGAGGCATCTTAATACTGATGCACTATATAAAGGCTAAATTCCAATAACCAAGAGTTCGCAGTTTTGTTCGGTCATAGGCGCAGGAGGCACCATGTTTCAATTTATGACATCTACAAAGATCATCTTTGGTGATGGAGCACTTTCCGCTTCATTGTCTCTCTTTAATCAATATGGCTACAGCGTGCTATTGGTTACAGGCAATACATTAGAGCGCACTTCAATTGTTACTGACTATCTTGATGCGCAGAGTATGCGTTATCAGCACATTGCCGTTTCCGGTGAACCTAATATCAAAATGGTTGAAGAGGCGGCTATTTCTGCTCGTCGATTTAAGCCAGATATGGTTGTCGCCATGGGGGGCGGTAGCGCCATCGATATGGGCAAAGCGTTGGCTGCGGTTTTACCTAATCAAGGCAATTTATATGACTATGTTGAAGTGGTCGGGCGTAATGTTCCTCTTAAAACCAAACCACTTCCGTTTATCGCAATTCCAACCACAGCGAGTACCGGCGCCGAGGTCACTAAAAACGCGGTGCTGAAATCAGGCCAAGACCAAGTAAAAATCAGCCTGAGAAGCCCAGACATGCTGGCCGACGTTGCGATTGTCGACCCAACCCTAACTCATGGAACCAATCTATATCTATCTGGGCGAGGTGCGATGGATGCCTTTACTCATCTAATGGAAGCCTACGTGTGTGGTGAACCGAATCCGTTAACCGATATGATTTGTGAAGAAGGGCTGCGTAAGTTGAGTGGTTCTGTGGTTAAAGCGTGTGTTTATGATGAGCCTCAAGCACGTTCTGATCTTGCTTTCGCTTCTATGCTCGGTGGTATGGCGATAACTAATGCCAAGCTTGGCGCAGCCCATGGTTTAGCCTCCGCACTAGGAGGTAAGATTTCTGCGCCTCATAGTGTGATTACCGCGCGTTTAGCGCCGTTTGTGATGTTGGAGAACATAGCCGTTGCAAAAGAGCAGCAAAGAAGCGACATCCTAGCGCGTTATCAGCGAATCGCTCAGATAGTAACAGGTAACGTAGAAGCAATAGAAGAGGAGGCAATTTCTTGGTTATCGGAAGTGCTTGATACGCTTAAGTTACCCAACTTGTTGGAATTTGGTGTCTGTGAAGCCCAGTTTGATGAGGTGTCTGCCGACGCGCTCAAATCAGTGGCGATTAAAGGAAACCCTTTACCGCTTAACCAAGAGAGGCTCGTGCATATTTTGAAGCAAGTATGCGAGAAGTGCAGTTGTAGAGAAGGGCATCATGAGGGAGCTTCAATGAATCAAATTGGGCAAGAGCCAGCTGTCGAGTCGAGCTTTACCATTATCAATTCTTATGCGTCCGAAAACAGCGTGGTTGAGAAGGGCAATAGTTGGACTATCTAACGGTCTTAAACTTGTTCGTTGTATAAGTCATTTTATACAGACAAATAAAAACGGAGCTCTAGGCTCCGTTTTTTTTATTCAACTTGTTCTCTGGTCATCTGTTTTCAGTTCATGACTAAGCAGATTAGAACTGAGAGTACTTCTCGTAACGTGAATCACGAAGTGACTCTTTGACGCGCTTTAGGTTCTCTCTGAAACCAGAACCACGACGTAGCGTAAAGCCTGTCGCTAGCACATCGATAACCGTCATCTGAACAACGCGACTTGCCATTGGCATGTAAACGTCAGTGTCTTCTGGAACATCCAGAGAAATAGACAACGAGCTCGCTTTATCCAGTGGAGAATCTTTTGCTGTGATAGCAATAACTGTCGCACCGTTTTCACGCGCTAAGTTTGCAATCTCAACTTGGCTTTTAGTGCGGCCAGTATGAGAGATAAGAACAATAACGTCGTTATCACTGCAGTTAATGCAGCTCATTCGTTGCATCACGATGTCTTCGAAACATGTGATTGGGATATTAAAACGAATAAACTTGTTTTGAGCATCTTTGGCGACAGCAGAAGAGGCACCCAGTCCGAAGAACGAAATGCGTTTTGCTTGAGTCAGCAAGTCAACAGCACGGTTTACTTGCATCGCGTCTAGACTGTTTTTAGCAACGTCTAGACAAGCCATAGTTGATTCGAAAATCTTATGCGTATAAGCATCTGGACCATCATCTTCTTCAACATTACGGTTCACGTAAGGTGTACCGTTTGCCAAGCTTTGAGCTAGGTGAAGTTTGAAGTCAGGGAAGCCCTTTGTGTCTAATCGACGACAGAAGCGGTTAACTGTAGGCTCACTCACGTCAGCCATTTTAGCTAAGGTAGCAATGCTAGAATGAATTGCAGTTTGAGGGGAAGCCATAATTACTTCGGCTACCTTGCGCTCAGACTTGCTGAAATTTTCCAGGTTTTTTTGTATTTTTTCTAATGTATTCATAGTGTTCACAAGGGTATAGAGAACAACTTGCTAGTTAATATCTTTTACCAGGGGGTATGGCTGAAGCAAATATCAGTAAACACAAAGCCGATGTATATTCGGTTTCGTAAATACTGCTGCGTCAAATAGATATCAAGCTAACTAGCACCATAGAGTCAGTATAAACCCAACATACTATTTACTAATACAAAAACAGGGCATGAATGCTTAAGAATATGACAAACCTCAACAAAATTTTAGAAAACTACAGAATTGGAAGAGAGTTTGAGCAAAAAGAATGCAAAATGAGTATGAACTGACAGCTTAGTTACATCAAAAAGAAAGAAATTTTCAATTTGATGCAACTAAAATTGAATGACTATGCGTTGATTTGCGTAACCAGTTTGTTGATTTTGCCCATCAAGTTTGGTGCTAGTTTAGAGATCTCACGCTGTTCTTCAAGCACTGACGAAAGAATATCATTGCCTGTTAGTGGGTTTGCTAATACTACGCGGAAAACGATGATTGGCTGATGTACCCATGCTTCAGGGTTTAAGCGTGTACGTGACACGAAAGACTTACCTGTTTCACGCTGCTTCTTCTGAATAAACTTAGTCAGCTCATTGAGCAACTCATTCAGTTCGACACGATGTTCAGGCTCAGCTTTAAGCAGTGCCGCTTTGACTGACTCAGGGACATAGCGATAAGTCAGTAGGCAAAGCTCAGGTTCTGAAACCAGCTCGAAGTCGCTCTGATCTTTAATTAGGTCGGCAAAGTAGCGCGCTTTGTTGATGCTTTGGTCGATCAGCAGTTCATAACCTGGGCGGCTAATGATGTGCATTGCGGCGTAAACCAGCATTGCCATACCTGAACGAGAACCTTCTAACGTATGGCTGCCTAAATCTTTTGAGCCTTTACGAAGAATGTATTGAGCATGATGTTCAATCGCAGTCATCGCATCTGGCTTCTTAAACAGAACCATACCCGCGCCCATAGGGATATAAAGCTGTTTATGCGCATCAATCGTGACTGAATCCGCCAGTTCAATACCATCAAGTAGGTGACGATGATTGTTAGACATCAGAGTCGCACCGCCCCAAGCTGCATCAACGTGGAAATGACAATCGGATTCGGCACACACCTCAGCAATGTCTCTTAGCGGGTCGATATTACCGGTTTCGGTTGTACCAGCCACACCAATGACGGCGAAAGGTTTGATCTTGTTCTGCTTGAGCTGCTCGATCTTGAGTCTTAAATCATCAGTACAAATACGGTTGTCGTTATCTGTTTTAACAGACACTAGACCTTCTTGACCAATACCAAGGACATCCGCGGCTTTTTTCAGAGAGTAGTGGCCACGTTCAGAGACTAAGATGGCAAGGCCTTCGTAGTCGTAGTGCTTCATGGCTTTAAACAGGCCTTCTTTTTCTACACCTTTGAACGAACCTTGCGCTTTTAGTGCGTTGTTACGTGCAACCCAGAGCGCTGTAATGTTCGCGATGGTACCGCCAGAACAAAACGCACCTAAAGAGTGGTTTGCGCTGTGCATCCAACGAGAATAAAACTGGTCACTATCTTGATAAATCAGGCGATGTAACATGCCCAGAACTTGACGTTCTAGGGGAGTGAAAGCTTTTGAGGTCTCGATTTTTACTAGATTCTGATTCAACGCAATCATGATTTTTGAAAGCGGCATCAGGAAGTACGGCAACGCAGAGGTCATGTGGCCAATAAAACTTGGCGAAGACGTGTGAACCGAATGAGACACAAGAGAATCGAGGAGATGCTCAGTATGTTCAGAAACAAACTCAGGCTGCTCTGGGATATGAGCATTTGAAAAATCTTTCTCAATTTCACGCAGCGGCTTTTCTTCAGCCACAATATGTTCACGTAAGAATTGATTCAGGTTTCGTGAAAGTTTGTCTTCAATTTGAGTGAGTGTTGAATCTGGGCCTTCAGGTACCGTGAAGATACGTAGAAGACTGTCGAAGCTAACATCTGCTGTTTTTTGTTCCGTAACCATAGCAAGCGAGTTATTTTTCTAATATTGACGCGAGCGGGACAATCTAAACGAAAACGGGAACAATGTCCCGTCTTAATTATGAAATCCAACTTCTCAAAAAAGCATATTAAATGCGGGGTTATTTACACTTAATCGCTTCCAGTTTACTGATCGACTGGTTGTAACGCTGCAGCGCTGAGTCGATTTGCTTAGGGTGACTAAGCAGCTCTGCAAAGGCAGAACGTAGTTCGTAGTTTTGAGCGTGAGGCGTTGATTGGCGGTCATCGAATGTTGTTTTCGCGATTTTACCAAGCTCATCATCACGTGCTGATAGCGTTTTAATGTCGTGTTGCTCAAGTTGCAACCAACCTTCTACAGGTTGCTCTGTTGCCACTTTGCTTGAGTCGTTTACTAAGTAGTAGTGAACCGCAGCACGATTCAGCTCAAAGTGGTGCTTACGACCTTCTAAGAACCACTCACTCACTTCTGTTAGCTCTGGATATTGCTCAGAGGTTAATGCAGCAAGGTCGGCATACCAATTCAAAGAAGCGTCGATGTACGCATCATATTTTTTTGCTTGGCACTGGTTTGTCTCAGACATTGAATCTGCTGCAAAAGAGAAAGTAGAAGTTGAAGCTAGCAGTAATGCGACGCAAAGGCGTTTCATAGTGGTTCCTTTTGTAAGTTTATTCTTTTTATAACTTTGTCGTTACAGGTTACCGTGATCGTTATTTGTTGAGCAATGACACTTAGTGTCTTTTTATTTCGGTAACTGTATCGGTGTCTTGGGCATTGGTATTCGAGTTGCATTCTAATCTAAAACAAACGCTATTCCTGCGATCTAGTTAGCAAGAGATACAAAGAACAACATCAATATCGGAACAAGCAAGCTGAGGATAAAGCCACTGACGATAGCGATAGGCACACATCTAACGCCGCCTGTTGTTTGAATGACCGGTAAGGTGAAGTCCATCGCAGTCGCACCAGCATAACCAATGGAAGTGCATGGGTAGCTGCGAATTAGCACTGGAATCAGTACCAAGGCAACTAACTCTCTTAACAGCTCAAGCATGAAAGAAGCGCCACCATAGACAGGACCAAAGGCGTCACCCATTAAGATACCAGCCAGAGAGTACCAACCAAATCCAGAAGACATTGCCAAGGCTTTGAACAGAGGGATATCTAGGATGTAAGCCGCGATTACACCACCTAACATTGAGGTGATGATAATGGTGATTGCGATAACCATACCGTGCTTGTTGAGTAAGATCTGACGAAGTGTGAGTCCGCTATTACGCAGCTGAATGCCGATAAAGAATAGAAGAACAAACAGAATCCATTCGCTTGCGGTATCAACCCAATCAAGGCCAATAGGCAGCACTAAGCCAGCGATTAGCCCTGAACCTACCACTAAGATGAGTTTTGCAGATTCCATCGCCATAGAAGAGAGGGGAAGCTTCTTCTTGCTACTGTCGGTTTTGAGTGGCAATAACTTATCAATAGCGGGCAGTGCCATTAGGTTACATACGCTTAAGCAGACAAAGAAAGTGACGGTATATAGAAGGATTGTCTGCAGGTTACTGCCTAGGTTATCGAGGGCGGCTAAGCTTAGTCCCATTAACGCCAGAATCACGTAGATCAACCGCGATGTTGAGCGGTTGATAAATTCTAATGTCTGAGCGTTCGAAATTGCAAAAAGATACCCCACGACGAGTGGCGCAAATATAAAGATCATCCCTGTAAACATGCTTTCCCCATTGCATTTACTTCATATTACACTTACTTGTAATTTAACAGTGACTTAGAAGCCGCTAGTATTGATCACGTCGCTTAGCTTTGCATTAAAATCATGCTTGCTCAAGTTGCTTAATTTATAAAGCACCTCTGCACCTGTCACGTTAAGTTCAACTTCGTGATCATCGATGTTCTCATCCTTGTTTCTGAACATCAGCAGGTGGTTAGCGATTCGAGCGATATCTAAGTAAGAGACTTCACGCTGTTCGTGGTTATTGATGGTATTGCTGCACACATCAATAAAGTCGCTGTCGAAGCCCCAACGGTTAAGCACCAATTTACTGGTAGCAGAACATTGGCCTTGGAAGATTTGTAGAGCGATGTCGTGATCTAGGTAATTGCCATTTTCGAGGTAGAGGTGGTATTCGCTAACCAAACAGAACAAACCAATATCAGCCAGTAATCCAACAAGCAGCGATTTTTCATGCTCAAGGTAACGGTATTCAGTAGGGGAGAGCTCTTTGAAGCTGTTGGTAACAAGCACCATAGTAGCGCCCAGCTCTTTTGATACAGAAGCGCTCTGAACCAATACCTTATTACATTCTTTACTGAGGTTGACTGAGTGTTTGAGTTGCTCAATAGCCTGAGCCGTCACGATGTCACGTACTCTTAATATGCCAAGGCGCGACACCGCCGTCATAATATCAACACAAGTAATATTACGTCGGTTAAAGACGACAGAGTTAGCCACACGAATGACAATAGCAGCGAGGCCTGGGTCTTCGAGTAAGCACTCGGCAACGTCAGCAATCCCAGTTGATTCAAGGGTACAAAGCGATTGAATCTTCAGTACAACGTTAGGGATAGGAGGAAGTGTTATTTTTCCCGCTGAGATAGAATGTCCAACAAGTTGGGCAAACTCTGATTCTAGACCCTTTAAGAGAAGAGTCTTATTTTGAGGTAGCCAGAAAAACGATAAATGATTCATATAAAAAGTAAAAACAGGTCTGTCCTGCCATTTTACAAGCCACGATGCTGCGAGGCAATACTCACCCGTCTACATAACCTTTAATAATTTGAACCGGTGTATCACTAGGTGTCCAAATTCAAGCATGGTTTGATAGTTTACTGTGAAGTCAATCATGAAAAACCGGAATACTCAATTGATTGATGTGAACTAAGTCCAGACTTATTTTTCTTTTCGAAGTATCATTTATTTAAAGGTGGAAAACGAAACCATAATATTCACCTATAGAATAAAAAAATAGATTTAAAATTTTTCGCATAACAAGCTGCTTGTCTGGTGATCAACCTAATCGGGGTAATTTGATTAAGGATCAACGGATATGACCGAGACAGCATTTATTAATTACGTGAATCAATTTGGTGAGCATCAAAAACGTTCTATGTTCGGAGGTATTGGCCTCTTTCAAAATGACGCTATGTTCGCTTTATTGAGTGAAGGTTGTTTATTCATTAGAGGTGGAAAATCATTAGATAAAAAACTGACCGATCTTGATTGTGAAAAGTATCGTCATGTAAAGAAGCAGACAACAGCAACCGTAAACTATTACGACATTACGGATCTGTTTACCTGTGAACATCCTGAATTGGATAGTATTATTCGTACTTCAATCGATAATTCAATTCAGCAGCGTAGCTTCAAGAAGTCATCAGCTAGCCGTAGATTAAGAGATCTACCAAACATGCAGCTTACGTTAGAGCGCATGGTTAAAAAGGCAGGTGTGGATGATGTTTCAATGTTTATGCAGTTGGGCGCACCTGAAGTGTTTAATAAGGTTCGCGAAGCGTACGGAAACGATGTTGACCTAAAACTACTTTGGAAATTTGCGGGTGCAATTGATGGTATTCACTGGAAACTATTACAAGAGCCACGCAAGCAGCAATTACTAAAGAGCTGCCACTAAAGAAGTTTACCTTATATGCTTAAGATTACTGTTAATAAATAAAAACCGAGGAATGTCCTCGGTTTTTTTGTTTCTGTCTTAGCCGGATTTCTTAAAAGACTAAGTATCAAAAGGCTAAGTGCTCATAGAGAGCTTATTTGCTAGGGCTTGAGCTTTAAGTATTAGTACTTGAAGCGAGCAGTGAACATAAGTTGGTCACCGTAGAAGTCGTTAATACGAGCTTCAGCACCTAAAGAGAAAAGCTCTGTAGAGTGGAAACGCGCGTAAACAGAACCTGTCCAATCATCGTTGTCATCGATAGAAACGTAACCACCTTTACCACCAACTTCTAGTTGTGGACCAAGCCATTGGCGAACACCAATGTTGATTTCCATACCGATATCAGTAGAGCTTGAGTTCTCAGGTTGAACGATACGAGCTAGCATTTCACCTGTTAGGTCTGCCCAGTTGTTTAATGGAGCGTGGAAACCAAGACCTACAGCTGAGTCGTAATCGCTTTCAAATTCTGAATCGATACGTGCTATAGCGTGAGCGTTCGGGTGAATGGACTTACTGAACGCACCACCAAATGTTACTGGGCTAGCACCGATACGTGCTTCAAAGTAATCATAGTTAAAGTTGCTCATTACCTGTGGTTGTTCATCAACAGCTAGTGCTTGACCAGAAGCCAATAGCATAGCGGTAGTAAGTAGAATTTTGCGCATAACGACCGTAAACCTATATTAGTGTTAATTCCTTTGGTTTGAGACAAATCGGCAAACCATAAACATTGAGACAGTTTAATCTAACTCACGGAAAAGTAATCCTTTAAAATGTAAAACCTTACTCATTTAGTTAAAAAACAAGCAAATTAAGGATCAGTATGTAACGGAGATCTCATGTTTAGGGCGAATGAGAAAAATAGACGAGCGAATTATCCAAAATTTGTATACATTCGGAAGGTTTTTATATCGGATGACGCTATTCTCAGTATCCATTAACCAATCAGTGCTATTCACCAAAACTGGTGCGTTTATCCGCCATTGAAGTCAGTATGCGCTCGGTATCCAAGATCGAAGTCCAGTTAAGCAATTGCTTGTCGTTGGCAATGACATAGTCAGTCAATTGTTGAGTAATCGTGTCTCTCAGTTGGTCGCCTTGCCAAGGTTTTGAAATATAGAAATCAAGTGCTGCGTTGTTAATGGCTGTGACGGTATCTTCTAGCCCAGCTTGCCCGGTGAGCAACAGCTTACGCGTTGGTTTAGTAGCGTCGTGTTGGTTGAGTTCGATCAGAAAATCAATGCCGGTTTCTTCTGGCATGATGTGGTCGCATAAGATTAACGCGAGCTTAATACCATCTTGTCCCATTTCTTTGATTACTTGCTTGGCTTCATCGACCGACTCTGCACCTTCAACCAGAAAGTTCTCTTCAAATATCGCCAAGTCCTGAAGGACACTATTGAGAACTTCAGGTTCATCATCGACACATAAAATTAGGTACTTATTCATGAGGTGCTCCTTCTTGTTTGAATGGAAGCCACACTTGCATGTTTGTATGGCTGCCTACCTCTGACTCCACCAAAATAAACCCTTGATGAGCCGAAACGATTTGTTGAGAAATGGATAACCCAATCCCTAAACCAAAGTTGCCTTCTTTTTTAGTCGTGAAATTTGGGTTGAAAATGGTGTTGATGTCTTCTTTGGCAATGCCGTGGCCAGTATCGGAGATTTGCACCACAAGAAACGCGTCGTCGCCTTTTGTCTGTTGAGAAGTGGTGATGGTCACTTTTCCTCGTTCAGATAGGGCATCGAGCGCATTGGAGATAAGGTTGGTCCACACTTGTTGCAGCGAGAGCGACTGGCACAATAAAGGCGGTAAGTCGGTATCGTAATGCTTTTCGAGTTGGTGGTGTTTAAGCCTGTTTTCGAAGATCACTAAGGTATCTTCAAGCCCTTCGTGGATATCTGTGTAGTGGCGAACTTCTTCATCTTCTCTAGCATAGCTTTTTAAGCTTTTGACCATATCAGCAATACGCTTGCTGCACACTTGAATTGAGCGGATAGAGTTTCCAACATAATGGTAATGCTCTAAGTCATTGAGCAGCTCTTTGCCTGCGACAGGGGACGCCTTTAATGTGTTTAGAACCGTAGAGTCTTGGCTTAGGTTTAGTCTCACGGCTTTTTTTGCTAAAGCACGGTCATTAATCGTCGACGTAAGATGCTTTACGAGCTGTCTTTCTTGGGCTGTTGATAGTGGCTTAGCTAACTTTGAATGTGCCAGTACGTCAGTCCCTTTATTGGACTCTGGAACGGATAGGTTTGCCAATATTTGGTCGAGATGGTCTGACAGAGTTTCGATGCTTCTTAATATGGCAGCAATCGGGTTATTCAGCTCATGTGCGACTCCCGCGACTAGCTGCCCGAGCATCGCCATTTTCTCTTTCTCGATCAGTTGTTGATGTGCAGACTCTAATGATTCTAGTGTCTGCTGCAGTTTGATCTTATTGGTGATGCTGCGTTGCAAACGTCGATTAAAATGACGGAGCAATAGATTGGTAAATAAAGGCAGCAGGGTATTGTTTGAATGCATCACCTGAGCAAAGCTATCTTTATCCAGTTTGATAACGCGAGTCTGCGTTAGGGTGATCGCCGTAGAAAACGAAGGCTCGCCTGTTACAAATGACATCCCGCCAACAATGTTCCCTTTGGAGTGACGTACCACTTCCCGCTGTTGCCCAAGTTCATCTTTCTTATAAAGAGCTGCTTCACCCTCAATGATCAGCCATAAAAAGCGATTGTCTTCGCCTTCCACAGTGAGTAGATGCTCGGGGGAATAGTCACGAATGGCCTTAGTTTTGTCATCTTTTGAAAACACATCTTGTAAGGCACTGACGACACGTTCTGCAAGGGCATTATCAGAAAGCTGGTGGTAGTCGTGAATGAAACCCGATTGGAAAGAGTGAATCTTTTGCTCAATGTGCGCTCTGAGTAAGCGTTGTTGATCCAATGCATCGCTGTAAGAGAGCAGGTTTTCTGAGTCGTATTGGATAACAAAAGAGGTCAGCTCTTTTTGCGCTGATTTGAACAGAACCTGATCTTGAACCGGTTTGGTTAAACAGTGGTTGAGCCTACCTTCATTCACAGCGGTTAAAATGGATTGAATGTCTGACGAAGCGCTGACTAATATCGTTCTTGCGGTATTACTATGGGGCAGCTGTTGAAGTTCAATCAGGAATTGCACGCCATTAAATTCAGAATGATGATGAGTGATCACCAAGGCAACGGTTTGGTTGTGATCATGAATATCTTCTAATGCGTGATGTGCGTCTTCTATGTTCTCGGCAGTATAAATATCGAATACAGAAGCCAACGGAGCCAGCTCCGAACGTATTCTTTCAATGCTAACCGGATTATTGTCCAAACAGATAACAGCGTATTGATTCACAGCTCAACCTTAATAGTAGCGACGTCTTTAGCCTAGCAAGAACCGCCGAATAAGGATGAGAGCTAGCCGTTAATTTATTGAGGCAATCGAAGTATCGAGCAATAGACTGATTTAACTCAATGTTTCTTGTTTGCTACTGATGGGTTAGACTAAAAAAAATAGACACGTGTAGAAAGAGAACTCATGGAACAGTTAAGAAAAATTGGTGCTATTGGCGGAGCAATCTCACTGGCACTTTGTTGGCCGCTAGCGGTTGGGCAAATTGGACAAAATGCGATTACCGATGGCGTTGCAAAGCTTAACAATTCAAGCATTCAAGCTGAGATCGTGGAATACGATAGAGGTTACTTGTCTTCCAACGTAACCACTCGTTTAACTGTGACGGATGAAAACCTGAAAGAGCAACTTGCGATTGATGGGTTGCCGAGTGAGTTTGTCATAAATAGTGCGGTTAGCCATGGTTTGGTGAGTCTAAATGCACTGTCGACGTTTGAGAATACCGATATTCTGCCTTTAACTCTGACCACTAGTACTGAGCTAAACGGCAACACTGACTTTAACTTTGAGTTAAGCCAGTTCAATCACCAAGGTTCTGATGAGAATAGGACTTCGGTCTCGATCACTAAATCGAATCTTTCTGGCCATGCGACTGTTTTAGGCCAAGTTGATTACGAGCTTTCAATCCCTTCAGTTCAAATTGATTTTGAAACCGGTGAAGAGGTAACGCTGTCTAATCTGAAAGGTGTGGGTTCAGGCCAACAAGCGAAAGGCTACTGGTTAGGTACTCAGAATTTTACTATCGATAGCTTCTTGGTTTCAGATTCTGCAATGCAGCCTTTCATGACCATTGAAAATTCTAAGTACGATTTTGAATCACATCTAGATGAAGCAACTAAGCGTCTGCGCAGCAACCTCAAGCTGGATATCGCAAATATCGAGACCAGTGAAGGCCAGTTGAACAACCTAAACGTCGATTTTGAAATGTCGAAGTTGGATAGCGAGTCGTTTGAGAAAATCTTTGAGATTTACCAATCTAATCCTGTGATGACGCAAGAAGACGTTGCAGAGATCATTCCATTTATCGATATCCTGTTTGCTAAAGGTTTCGACCTTTCAATGAACAACATGTCGTTAGAGTTAGGTAAGGGACAGTTCGAATCTAAGTGGTTGGTGAGCGTGCCGGAAGGGACCGAAAACATCAGCAGCAACCCTTCGATGATCATGCCTGCATTAACGGGCAACGTTCACTCTAGCTTCTCAAATGAACTTGTTGAAGAGTATCCATTCATCCGTGAAGGTATCGATGAATTGCTTGTGATGGAAATGATCAAGGAAACAGACAGTGGTTATGAAATCAGCGCTGACTTAGAAAATGGAAACCTAGTGTTCGAAAATGGACAAGAAATTCCATTAATCGCTCTACTTATGCCGGTTTTTGTTCAATAAACAGAGCAGGCGTGAATACTGATAGGGTGATTTAGCAGGTTAAGCTTAAACATTTTATACGGTACAAAACAAAAGAGGTCTTAAGACCTCTTTTGTTGTTTTTATGTTGGGTAAAACATGGTATTACTTGCATAGTTATTATTTAGCAGGAGCAATCATCCCCATGGAACTTACATTAGATAACGTATTCAACTTCAGTGCTGGCCCAGCTGCACTGCCTAAACCGGTAATGAAACAAGCGCAAGCGGACTTTATTGATTGGAATGGTTTAGGGACTTCCGTGATGGAAATCAGCCATCGCAGCAAGGAATTTATTCAAGTTGCTGACGAGTCCGAACAGGACCTACGTGATCTTCTGAACATCCCAGACAACTACAAAGTTCTTTTCTGTCAGGGGGGCGCTCGTGCTCAATTCGCTGCTGTTCCTCTAAACCTTTTAGGTGATGCGACGAAAGCGACTTACATTGATGCGGGTTACTGGGCAGAAAGTGCAGTGACTGAAGCGAGCAAATATTGCGAAATCGATGTATTCAACGCGAAGACGTCAATTGATGGTAAAGCAGCGGTTGTTCCAGCTAAAGATTGGAAAATTGACCCGGAAGCTGCGTATGTACATTTCTGTCCGAATGAAACCATCGATGGTATTGAAATCAGCGAGCTTCCTCAAACGGATAAGCCAATCGTAGCGGATATGTCATCTAACATTCTGTCTCGTAAGATTGATGTGTCTCAGTACGGTGTTATCTACGCGGGCGCGCAAAAGAATATCGGCCCTGCGGGTATCTGCATTGCAATCGTACGTGATGATCTACTCGAACTCGCAAACGACGTGTTGCCGAGTATTCTGAACTACAAAGTACTTGCTGAAAAAGACTCAATGTTCAACACACCACCAACGTACGCTTGGTACCTATCAGGCCTTGTGTTCAAGTGGCTGAAAGCTCAAGGTGGCGTTGAAGCGATGGAGTTGGTGAACAAAGAGAAAGCAGCGCTGCTTTACGATGCAATCGATAGCTCAGCTTTCTACAAAAACGATGTTCACACTGCAAACCGTTCTAGAATGAACGTGCCGTTCCAACTGGCGAAACCTGAGTTAGATGGCAAGTTCCTAGAATTGGCTGATGCTGCAGGTCTGAAATCACTGAAAGGGCATAGAGCAGTAGGTGGAATGAGAGCTTCACTTTACAACGCAATGTCTCTGGAAGGCGTTCAAGCGCTGGTTAGCTTCATGAAAGATTTCGAAGAGAAATACGCTTAATCGATGATAGGGCTTTGACTGATAAATTGCTTATTTGATTTTTATTGTGTCGAATGCACCGAACGAGATAGATGCCGCTTTTGCGGCATTTTTTTTGTCGTTAATAATAAAGGGTATGGTATGTTGATTTATTGTAAGAACAGTCATCCAGAGATATGACGGATGTATCAGAATGAGCAGACCTTTCTCTTAAAGCGAGAGTATCAACTGTTATTTAGGCACTTTTTACTATATAACGTGTCGCCCAAAGCTAGGTCTCTAATCATGAGCAGTGAGCGATAAGCCGCATCGCCCGGTTTATTGATGGGCGATTAAAATCCAACGTCTAATTTTTACCACAAGGAACCAAGTGTGAGGTTATTGAGTCTATTTGCGATGCTATTTCCGGCCGTTGCTTGTTCGTCCACACTTGAAATATGGGCTGGTATTAATTATGAAACGGCCGATTATGTAAAAGAACATATCGAAGCGATGACTGATCATCGTGTAGAAATTCGTTCGTTTGACGTCAACAGTATTCGTTCTGAACTGCTTGTTGCTGATCCTAGAGACAATACCTTTCCCGACGCCATCTGGGTTCCTTCTGACTTCTTAGGTCTAACTGAATATATCGATTTAGCGACGCTTCCTGATGCTTGGGTCGATACCCAACGCTATGAGAAAAAAGCGCTTGATGCAGTGGTCATCAACGGTGAGCTTAAGGCGTTACCGGTTGGTATTGGAAACCAAGTCGTTCTGTATTCGAGCAAGCCTCAAGCGCAAGTCGTGACATGGGAGAGCCTAATTGAACGCTCTGCTCAGTCCGAACAAGTGAGCGTGCTTTTTCCCAATCCAAACATGTACTTCTATCTAGCTTTCTATCAGCTTTTTTCTGAAGACTTATTATCGTCGAAGAATGTTAATGGTGAAGGGTTAGTTGCTATCTTTGATTTCATCGACATGTTGCAGCAGAAAAAAGTCATCGAATCATCGTGCAGCGATATTTGCGCGAGGCAGAGGTTCATCAATGGGGAAGTCGAGTTTTTGATTGACGGTGATTGGGCGTTCAGCGAACTCGATGCCGCCTTTGGTCGAGATTTGTACATCAATTCGTTGCCGACCTATCGTGGTGAAAGTATGTCTTCATTTAGTGGCGCAAAGGTTTTTGCTGTCACGGAAAAAGGCATGCAAAACCCAGATAAGAAATTGGCTTTGAAAGAAGTCGTTCAATACCTGCAATCAAACAGTTTCACCTATTTAGCTCACTCGAGTGCCATGGTTTCGCCGTTTTATGAGGTTAATCAACGCCGTGTTGAGGAAGGTAACCAGACACTTTCAAATATGTACGATGAGTTTCAAGCATCGCAAATGATGTCGAGTGACTACAAGATGGCGATCGTTTGGGAGGCATCGGCTCGGGCGTATCAGCGTTACAAGTCAGGGATGCCAAAGAGTGAACTGCATAAGTTTTACAATGATTTTGTTCAATATTACTCGGCGAATATGAGGGTAAGAGATTGAAGCTATCATTAAAATACACCATGGGCTTGGTGTTGCTGGCTTGCTCAATGCTTCCTGTTTACCTAGCGGGACAGTTGATTCTCAATAAACAAAACCAAAGTTCTTTAGAGCAAAAAGAAACCAAGCTGGACAACTCTACGACCGGTATTCGTCAAACCGTACAAGAGCAAATTAAGCTGACGGCGAGCCTAACTCAATGGTATTCGCATGACCGATCATTGATTAAAGCGGGTGGTAATATCTTTTTCTCGAGTGTTGTTTGGGACAAGATGGATAGCTTCAATGCGCTAGCGGAGAGTGTGTCCGCGACTTATATTCTGGACCAAAACTGGAAGCCCATTTATGACAGCAAAGGCAGCTTGTACCATTTTGAGCAGAGCCAGTTATTAGAAAGCTTGAAGCGTCCTCAATCGGTTTATGGGCAAGGGAAATTGTTCCACACCGAGTTTACCGAAACTGAAGTGGCGGATAATGCCGCTGCAGGTATCGCTTTTGTCGCGCCGATTTTACCTTATCGTTTGATAGAAGGTTCTACATACACGCCGCAGGGTTATCTTGTGGTTCTTATGGGGTATGACAGACTTAAGACTAAAGTGACGCCTTTCCTTTATCAAAATGAGTCGGTTGAGTTTAACTATATTGATTCAACGGATGCTCAATCTTCTGAACAAAGTGCGAACATTATCTCTATCGACAGCACATTCTTTACCGACAAATTGGTACTGAACGTCAAACATCATATTTCCGACAGTGAGCGTTTATTAGAGATGCAACAAGCTCAGGTGGTCTTTGTCAGAATATTGGTGGCGACGCTTGCCATCGCGATTGTGTTTGCTCTGTTCCTAAGCCGCTGGTTCTCAGGGCAGTTAAACCTGTTGGCTGAATCTGTTACGTCGTATTCGCATAACCAGTCACCGACTCATAGTGTGGATGAACATCGTTTTACAGAGTTCGTCACGCTGAGTCGTTTATTGGAAACCTTGTGGGGTCGCATACAATACCAAGTCCGTGAGCTTACCGAAAGTAACGATAAACTCGAAAGATTTAATGTTCAGCTAGAGGACTTAGTCGAAGAGAAAACCAGCAAGTTAACTAATTCGCTCGCGCGTGAAGAATCCCAGAAGCATCGTCTTTTGAAGATCGTTCAGTTTGCATCATCAAGACACGCGGCTGAATATCGGTTGATTCCTCAAATGGTCGATCAAGAGTTAAAGACATTACTTGTTCAACATTCGATTCAGTTTCATTTTAACCGGACTGGCGAGGCTGACCTGATACTCTGTGACTCACAGGGGACGGCGATCGGGTATTTTTGTTCAAGTTCATTTGATGTCCTCAGTGAAGAAGATCTTCTGATTTTTGACATGTACCAAAAACAGTTAGCTGGTTGGCTAGAGCTCGAAAATATTACACGGATTAACATGCCGACTGGCTGTTTGAATCGTAAAGCTTTTAATGAAGATCTCGAATTCAGTAAACGCAGCATTAACGACAATCAAAATCAGATTTCTTTGATCATTATTGATATCAATGGCTTGAAAACGACCAATGATGTTCATGGGCATGAGACCGGGGATGAGCTGATACAGCGCTGCGTAGACGTAATCAGCCACGAATTGACACCTGCCAGTAATCTATACCGTTTGGGTGGAGATGAATTTGCGGTGCTTACCTTAACGTCTGGTGAGTCGAGTTCGCTCAATGTCGCAAAGATGACTGAGCAGTTGTACATTGCTCAGGAGCAACAGGCAATCGAGACTAAAGCGGGTATCTCTATTCCTGTCAGATTCTCGATTGGTGCAGCCTCTAGTGATTCAACAGACGTTGAGCAATTGTTCTCTGTCGCTGATGAGAATATGTATCAGCAAAAGCGTCTTTATTATCAAACGTTGTCTGTGGTTGGGAAGTAATAATGCCAATCGCGCTGACAAATAGCGATCACGATTTTCGACGTCCATTAGAGCGGAACTGCTGCGGTGTGACGTTATAATATGTTTAAACGCTTATGGGAAATGCGCTTAGTCGGGCCAACCGTTGCTTAAACACAGACGATAAAAATGAAAAAGCCCACCAATGGAAGTTGATGGGCTTTGTGTTTGTATTTAGCTTACGTAACTCAGCTAGAGCCAGAAACTCTTCAGAGGCATCTCAGAGTCAAAGTGATGAGCAATTTGCGCTTGGAGTAGCTCAGCGGTCGCAATAGCGTCAGTTAATGCATGATGCGGCGTGTAGTCGGGCAGATGGTATCGACGACGACTCTGACCCAGTCTCACTGAAGCTGGCTTCTTACCTTTCAGCTTGTTCCACAAGCCGCCAGCCAGTTTATTTTGGATCTGAGATTCAATCTCCAGCGTGTCGAGGACTGGGAACTCAATGCCTTCACCGAGTCGCACTTTCAATGCATTGTCCAAAAAGTCACGTTCGATACGACGATAGTGAACCACAGGGATATGTCCCGCCATTGATTCTAAGATCTCGCCCAACACTTCGCTAAGGTCTGGCGCATCAATGATGTCATTGTGAGTGATGCCATGAATCACGACAGACTCTTCTTCAAGTTTCTGTTTTGGTCTTAGAGTCCAGTGTTTGGCTTGTCGCAAGTAGATGCGATTGAGCGTAAATGGCACTAAACCAATGGTAATGATGCCGTCTTTGTTTGGGTTTAACCCCGTTGTCTCAAAGTCGACAGCCAAAAACATCACTTCTGAAAGTGGCGTATCAGGCGCAGGAAGAGGCTGGCTATAAAAGTGCTTTAAGCGCTCGTCTCTCGCTCGTTCAAGCTTCTGAGCAAACTTAAATGGCCAATCGACCGCAGGTGATCTGAATAGTTTGTTCATAGGCCCTACTTAAACTTGTTGCTGGCTTGATAACGGAACTTAAGGAAGTTTTGCGCATTACTTAATATTTGGAATGCATCCTTTAGGTTACGTCGTTCGAAGTCAGACAGGTTCTCTGGCTCGATGTTGTTATCAGGCTCGATGTTGTTGTCGACATCGTGTGCTTGGTGGCGAATACGAACCAGAGAGATAAACTCCATCGCATCTTTCAAATCTTGAGCTCGGCCTTTTGGCAGAATACCGGCGTCAATAATGTCATCTAAGCGTTCGAACGAGTTCTTAGAGCGAGACGCTACCGCGAGCGAGTGAACACGAATCAAATCGGCGAGTGGCGCAGTACCACGACGCTTAAGGTTGATAGAGTTGTTGTGACGGCCATCTTTCTCCATCACGAAATCTTTGAAGAAGCCGAGCGGAGGTGTACGGTTGAGTGCGTTACGTGCAAGGCACGCCAAGAAGCGATTGTTCTTACGTGCGCGTCGAACAATAAAGCTGTTCAATTGCTCGGCCCATTTCAGACGACCATAAACGCCATCTAAGTCGAAGAAGATTGAAGCATTTAACAGTGCTTTCGGGTTTGGATCATCAATCCAATCGGCAAAGCACTCTTCCCATTGTCGACGAGTCATACGCCACGTTGGGTTAGTCGCCATGATATCGCCAGTACAATACACATAGCCACACTGATCTAAGCCATCACAAATAAAGGTCGACAGCTCCTCAAAGTATTTACCGTGCTTTTTCTCGTCGTAGGTATCATCAAGAATGATTGCGTTATCTTGGTCGGTAACCAGCAGCTGCTCATCACGCCCCATAGAGCCCAGTGCGAGGAAACAGTAAGGAATAGGCGACTTGCCCAATTTCTCTTCGCCCAGTTCGATAATTCGCTGCTTAAAGCTACGACCAATTACCGACATTGCAGTACCCACCATGTGGGCGTTGGCATCTTCGTTAACTAAGCGCACAAAGCTGTCTTTTACTTGCTCGGAAAGCACCTTCAGATCTTCGATACTTTGTTGCTGGAAGATACTACTTACCAATAACAGCGAGTTTTGAGACTCATAACGAACAATATCGGTCGCTTCGATAATACCAATCGGCTTCTTATCTTTAAGCACTGGTAAATGATGCACGTTATAGCGAAGCATGGTCATCATAGCTTCGTATACGTAAGCATTGTGATCGAGAGAGATAACCTCAGGTGTCATTACGCTAGAGACTTCATCCGATGGGTCAAGCCCTTCAGCTAAAACGCGAGTACATAAATCTCGGTCGGTGATGATGCCAATCACGGGTGTTGAGTCATCTTCATCATCTTCAACGATTTCTGGGTCGATGATCAACAAAGAGGAAACATTATCCTGTGCCATCATGGTCGCAGCTTGCTGAATCGTGCGCGTTTTTTCGATCATTGGTGCTTCGCTGGTCAGCAGCGTTTTAACCTTGGATGTCGTTAAGTCGTTAGCGTCGTTGCTGTCTGAGTTGGCTTGGCGCAGTCGCGCGTTATCTTCTACTTCTACGAAATCGGCAAAGGAGTCGTAGTTGTCGTAGAGCTCTTGGAAGATAGGCTCAGGAATACAGTAAAGCAGGGTATCTTCGGTGGCTTTAACTGGGAAACGCACCTTGTTGTTGGTCAGTAGGCCCATTTGACCGAACAAGTGGCCTTCATCCAGGCGGTTATAGAGTTCGCCTTTACGGCGGTAGACTTCGACTTCGCCACTTCGAACGATGTATAAGTCATGAATTTGATCACCAAAGTGAATGATAGGGGTATCTTGGCGGTAATAAGAAATTTCCACGCTACTGGTCACTTTCGCCAACATCTCCTCAGGGAGTTCTGTAAAAGGGGGGTATTGTGCCAGAAAGTTTTGAATCTCTAATAACTCAGCATCCATAATGATCATCCATTGGTTTGTATGATTTCATGGTACAACATTTGATAATATTTTGCCGTCACAAATCAATCTGTGAGCTAAAACCTTTTTAAAGTCTTATGGATAGACTAACCTTTCAATTAATGGAGTGACAGTTTAAGGATGATAGGAATGTCGAAGTGGAAGCTTAGTTTTGTATCTGCGGTTTTTATGTTTTCTCCAAGTTTGTGGGCGGACACTAACGCGGTGGATATTTTAGATTACGACCATATTTATGCCACGGCGCATTCGGGCAGTTTAAATGAAGATGCAGGCAGTAATAACAATGCCTCGTCTTATGGATTAGGCGTCAGTTACGCGATGACGGATGATTGGTTGCTGCTGGGAGACTACAGCGCACGCTTCATTCACCCTGATGACACCACAACTCGAATTGATACGCTGATGCCAGGTGTTGGTTACCGTTACAGCATTAAGAAAGATTTAGATATAGTGGCTTACTACCTGCTTGGTATCACGAAAGGTAAGGTTGAAGATAATGACACCAACCGAACTGAATCTTCAGACACCGAGTTCATCCAAGGGGTAAAAGCTGAGCTTAACTATGGATTTGCGAAACGTTGGATAGCTAACGGGAGTGTGCAAGTGAATCGAAGTGACCTGTTTGATGAACAGATCTATCACTTAGGTTTACGTTATCTAGTGACCAATAAGTTTGCGATTGGTGGGTCATACCAACATCGAGATGGTGAAGGTAAAATTCGTAGCGAACGTACTAACGAGCTAGGTGTGGAATTTTTCCTAGAGTATTAGCCAGTAACGAAAAGGCTACATGCCCTAATAGCTCTTATATACAAAGAGGCAGACACAAAAAAGCCAGCTTGATTGCTGGCTTTTGCATATCTATTGGTCTGCAAATAAAGGTTTCGCTTTTCGATTAAAGAACCGCAGCGATACCTTTACATAGAGGACCCATGTTTGACTTAGTCATACCAGCAACACTGATACGGCCAGAACCAACAATGTAGATTGCGAATTCGTCTTTTAGGCGAGTTACTTGCTCTTTGCTTAGGCCAGAGAAAGAGAACATGCCGTTTTGACGTTCGATGAATGTGAAGTCTGCATCAACACCTTCTGATTTCAGTGTTGTTACAAATAGCTCGCGCATCTCTTGGATACGGTCACGCATTTCTGCTACTTCTGCTTCCCATTCAGCACGTAGATCAGCATCACCAAGGATGTGAGTAACGACAGCACTGCCGTGCGCTGGTGGGTTAGAGTAGATAGAGCGGATAATGCTCTTAACTTGAGAGAACGCAGTTGTTGCTACGTCTGCAGATTCAGCAACCAGAGTGAATGCGCCAACACGCTCGTTGTACAAGCCGAAGTTCTTAGAGAACGAGCTAGCAACAAGGATCTCTTTGTTGTATTGAGCAAAAATACGTAGGCCAGCAGCATCTTCTTCAACGCCTTTTGCAAAACCTTGGTAAGCAAAATCGAATAGAGGAAGTAGTTTCTTCTCAGCAACCAATTTAGCCAGTACTTCCCACTCTTCAGTTGTTGGGTCGATACCTGTTGGGTTGTGACAGCAGCCGTGAAGAAGAATGATATCGCCTTCAGAAGCTTTCTCTAGGTCAGCAACCATGCCAGCGAAGTCTTTGTCTTTAGTTTCAGCGTTGTAGTAGCTGTATTGAGCAGTTTCGATACCCGCAGCTGCGAAAACGCCGTTGTGGTTAGCCCAAGTTGGGTTACTGATCCAGATTTTCACTTCGCCCAGTTGGCGCTTGATGAATTCACCCGCTACGCGAAGTGCACCTGTACCACCTGGAGCTTGTGCTGTTTTAGCGCGTTGAGATGCAACGATCTCTGCGTCTGAACCGAAAAGAAGTTTCTGAACCGCTAGACCGTATTCAGCTGTACCTTCAATCGTTAGGTAAGATTTGGTTTTTTCGTTTTCAAGAAGTGCAGCTTCTGCTTTCTTTACTGTTTTAAGTACTGGTGTTTGACCATCTTCATTTTTGTAGATGCCAACGCCAAGGTTGATTTTCTCTGCACGAGAGTCTTTTTTAAACTCTTCAGTAAGGCCGAGGATAGGATCGGCGGGAGCAGCTAACACTTTTTCAAACATAATCTTCATCCATGTCAATTGAGAGGGGATAGTATCTATGGGTAGTTATACCTGTATGGAATTTTTAAGACAATACGAAGTGAACAGAAAGACCAAAAAAAATCCATTTCAATCAGATTTATTGACTAAAGAGGATATTTGATAACAAAACACCCTACGGATTAACCTATAGGGTGCAAGAAGTTAGTGGATTTTGAATAGATTACGCTGGTTGAGCAATAAAGCTTTCGCGCTCGAGTTCACTCGCTACATTTTTGCCATCTTTGTAGGTCGCAGCAATTGAAACAAACGCTTGTTCGACGACCAGAAAAGCTTGGACAACTTGCGGATCAAAATGCGTCCCATTGCCCTCTAAGATGATCTGTTTAGCTTGTTCATGAGTAAAGGGTGGCTTGTAGACTCGCTTCGAGATGAGCGCATCATAAACATCAGCTAATGCCATTAAACGGCCAGATAACGGGATATCTTCACCAGACAACTGATTAGGATAACCACTGCCATTCCATTTCTCGTGGTGAGTCAGAGATATCTCCTTTGCGACTCTTAAGAAAGAGCTACTTCCCAACTGCTTTTCTGCAATAGATAACGCTTCAGCCCCAATCGCGGGGTGACCTTTCATTATCTCAAACTCTTCGTCCGTCAATTTGCCCGGCTTCAATAACACACTATCAGGAACACCTACTTTGCCCACGTCGTGCAAAGGCGCAGATTTGTAGAGCAACTCGATGTAGTTTGGTGTTAACAAGCTTGAGTGGGTTTCTGATTTGCTGAGCTCTTGTGCGAGCACCTTGACGTACTCTTGAGTTCTTAGGATATGTGCGCCCGTTTCATTGTCTCGAGATTCAGCCAATGCCGATAAGCTCACAATGGCCACGTCACGTGTGGTTTTCACTTCGTTTTGCGCGGTTTCAAGGCTATCAAGCATGGTATTGGTCATAGATGCCATTGATCCAAGCTCGTTGTAGCCGAAAATAGGTAAGCGAACGCCTTGCTCGCCATTGGTGACTTTGTTTAATGCGTGCTCTTGGCTTAGGAGAATACGCTTAATTAGCTTACTCCAAAGCGTCATGATGGTTATCGCGTAGCCACCCAGTACCACAGCCAAATAAATAAACTCTTTGATCACGCTGATCTTGCCGGTGCCATCCAATAAGCGGTCAGGGTTATGTTCTAACCAGAAGATGTCTTTGACAGCAATCATCGTCAACATAGTCGTCAGTGTTACCAGAAGCACGATAACCAAGCCTATCATCTGCTTGACCAGTGAACTTCTTTCACCAACCAGTTGGAAGTCGAATTGTCCAGTCGTCTCCATTTTATCCATTTGGCTGAGCTTGGCATTCAATTGAAGAATGGTTCCGGTAAAGAAGCCGAATAGACTCATGCCAAACAGCACCTTCAAATTACTATCTATGGTGAATTCATAGCTTAAGTTGTAGTAGAGCGCGAAAGGCACACTTGCAGCAAAAAATAGCAGGGTATCGAGTTGCGTGAATCGGCCTTGCTTGACCAAGGTATGTTGCGCCAATGGGTAACGACGTGCGAGCCATAATAAGATAAACACAATACTGACTTGTGTGAAAATCTCTAACGTCGTTAAGCTATCGAGCATAGGGCACACCCGACTGCCATAGGTGCCAAACAGCACGCCAGCAATGACGTATAACTTAGTCGTTAGCGATTGATTGTAATTTGAAGTATCCATCGGTAAGCCTTTGTTCTCATTCTTATTAGATTTACGCATTCATTGATTCACGACTTTAGAATTGCGAATAATTAGCATAACTGACGTGAATAAGACCGGAAATTCTATCGATAGCTTTCGTGGATTGATACAAGAAACTGGTTTGTGTTAGAGATTTGTTAGCTAGGTGGGGGTTATTGCAGCATTTTTATGAAGATACTTGAATAGCCTCGGTCGAGGTTCGAGGCTATTCAGTCTGTGTACTGGTTAGAATCGCGAGTGATTGAGTTTGCTATCTACTTTACCCCGTTACTTTTTGAGATTGATTTCAGCTTCGATTGAGCCGGTTTCAATCTCAGGGTGAGACGCTAGTTTGTCTGCAGCCCATTGGTTGATGTGTTTCAGAATAGCAGACACCGCGTGTTTTTCCGTTGGTGCTTGGTCTTGTTCGACATCGATCTTTTGCTTTGGATGTGAGCCTGTCGCATCTTCAGCAATATGGAGCCAATCTGGGTGCCAGTAATATGGCTGACCGCTCGGTGTTGTCCAACTGTGAACACCGTTTGACTCTCCTTTATAACTTAATTGGTCTGCTTCTATTTTTTTCATTGTTATCTCGCATGTTTTTGGGTTACATCAAATTATTGAGGTAGAAAGCCAACTTAGCTCCTACCTTGGGTACAAACTTAGCAAAGCTTACAAAGTTATCTGTGAACCAATTCACACTATTGTGGAAATTAGGTGCGATCATATGGATAGCAGCAATAGTTGTTGGCGTAAGTGATAAAATCACCGGCTCACAGAATTTCTCTAGGTAGTACAATTAGATGGCGCGTTATGAAGAGCTTGCAAAGGATATTCGAACTCAGATAGCCAACAATACGTGGCGATCCGGAGAGAAGATCCCTTCGGTACGCATGAGTTGTCGAAATTACAACGTCAGCAATAGTACTGTCTTACAAGCCTACCAGTTGCTAGAAAGCGAAGGGTGGATCATCGCTAAACCTCAGTCGGGCTACTTTGTAGCGCCAAGGCTGGACGGCGTTGACTACGCACAGCCACTCGTTAGTGAAAAGAAAGCCATTAATGACCGCTTATTTGATTTCTTGAAGTCGAGTTCAGCCGAAGGTGTGATTCCTTTCGGCTCTGCATTCCCAGATCCCGACCTTTTCCCGTTACCTACCTTGACTCGAAACCTTGCCAGCGCGGGTAGGAAGATGACTGGCGCGAGTGTGATAAATAATTTACCACCGGGCAGTGAGTCCTTGAGAAGGCAAATCGCACAGCGTTATCTGCAGCAAGGGATCACGGTTAATCATCAAGACATCGTGATTACGTCGGGTGCTATGGAGGCGCTCAACTTGAGCCTGCAAACGGTCACCAAGTCGGGTGATAACGTCGTGATTGAGTCTCCCGCATTCTATGGTGCTCTGCAGGCTGTCGAGAGGCTCGGGCTTAACCCGATCGAAGTGGACGTTTGCCCAATCAATGGGTTGAATATAGAGCAGTTTGAAAACGCGCTACAAAACCAAGATGTTAAAGCGTGTTGGCTGATGACGACTTTTCAAAACCCAACGGGAACCAGTTTGTCGGAACAGGCAAAGCGCCGTGTGGTAGAGATTGCAGAACAGCATGGAACCTACATTATTGAAGATGACGTGTATGGCGATCTTTATTACGAAGGGCATAAGCCGAAGCCACTAAAGGCCTTCGATAAGACCGATTCCGTCTTGCTTTGTGGGTCGTATTCAAAAAGTTTGTGTCCTGGTTATCGAGTAGGGTGGGTTGTGAACACGCGTTTTAACGACGCGATTCAAAAGTTACAGCTTCTTTCTACGTTATCGAGTAGCGCTCCTGTTCAACTTGGTGTCGCTCATTTCTTAACGCATGAAAGCTACGACAATCACCTTCGTAAACTGCGTAAAAACCTTGTCGTCAGGAAAGAGCGATTTATCGATGTCATTAAGCAGTACTTTCCGCATTCAATAGAGATTGAAGAGCCGGCTGGTGGTTACTTGATATGGATTCGCTTTTCTGAAAAATTCGACAGCCAACAGTTTCATCAACTGGCTATCGAACAAGGTATTAGCGTTGCATCTGGCGATCTGTTTAGTGAGCATGGCAGAGTGGATAACGCGATACGATTGAACTTCTCTTATGAACTGACAGAAGAGAAAGAACAGGCGCTCATCTGGCTTGGCAAACTGGCACATCAACTTACGCACTCGTAAAACCTTAAGTCCCTCATAAAAAAGACAATCATTCCAACTGTACGGGTTGTTTGTGGGGTAACTGTACGCCTAATTGACCAAAGAGTTGTGATTCAATAACGGTAGACCAAATATTGGAGATACCGTTATGTTGAAAATGACTATGGGAAATGAAGTTAAGCTGATTATTGTCGCTATTGTGTGTGCGCTTCTGCTTATTCTCGGCCACGTACTGCTGGCAAAAGCATTCGCTGATATGGCGTGGGCGGAATACACCACTGCCGCGATCCCATTCGTTATGATGGCAATTTGCGGTCTTGCAATAAAATACGCTATCGACCAAGATGTGGATTAGCTTTTGAAATAATGAGTCTCAGATAGTGGCACGCAGAAGCATCTGGACTCGTTTTATTCCGAACATAAAAAAACCTCCGCAAGTGCGGAGGTTTTTGTTTGTTCTTAACTTTTAATATCGAATAGGTTTCGAATTAGAAGTTTGCAGAGCGTGGTGTACGTGGGAATGGAATCACGTCACGAACGTTACCCATACCTGTTACGTAAGATACTAGACGCTCGAAACCAAGACCGAAACCAGCGTGTGGCACTGTACCGTATTTACGTAGGTCGCGGTACCAGCTCATGTGCTCAGGGTCGATACCCATAGCAATCATACGCTCGTCTAGAATGTCTAGACGCTCTTCACGTTGTGCACCACCGATGATTTCACCGATGCCTGGTGCAAGTACGTCCATTGCTGCAACTGTTTTGCCGTCGTCGTTTAAGCGCATGTAGAAAGCTTTGATGTCTTTCGGGTAGTTCTTAACGATAACAGGTGCTTTGAAGTGCTCTTCAGCTAGGTAACGCTCATGCTCAGAAGACATGTCGATGCCCCACTCAACGTCAAACTCAAATTTCTTACCAGAGTCTAGTAGGATTTGGATTGCGTCAGTGTAGTCAACTTGTGCGAAGTCAGCGTCAACGAATTGCTCTAGACGAGTAATTGCTTGCTTGTCGATGCGAGAAGCGAAGAATTCAAGGTCGTCGCGGCGCTCTTCAAGAACAGCAGCGAAAACGTACTTAAGCATGTCTTCAGCCAGTTTCGCTACATCGTTAAGGTCTGCAAACGCAACTTCAGGCTCAACCATCCAGAACTCAGCTAGGTGGCGGCTTGTGTTTGAGTTTTCAGCACGGAACGTAGGACCGAACGTGTAAACCTTGCTTAGTGCACAAGCATAAGCTTCAGCATTAAGTTGGCCAGATACTGTTAGGAACGTCTCTTTACCGAAAAAATCTTCGTTGAAGTCTACGTCGCCTTTTTCAGTGCGTGGTAGGTTTTCCATGTCTAGCGTAGAAACACGGAACATTTCACCAGCGCCTTCTGCATCAGATGCAGTAATAAGCGGAGCAGAAGTCCAGAAGAAACCTTGCTCGTGGTAGAAACGGTGAATCGCTTGAGATAGACAGTTACGTACACGTGCTACTGCGCCAATCACGTTTGTACGTGGACGTAGGTGAGCAACTTCACGAAGGTACTCGATAGAGTGACGCGTCTTAGCCATTGGGTAAGTGTCAGCGTCTTCAACCCAGCCTACAACTTTAACGTCAGTTGCTGCTAGTTCGAAGTCTTGACCTTTCGCAGGAGACTCAACAATCTTACCCGTTACTTCAACAGAGCAGCCAGTTGTTAGCTTTAATACTTCGTTTTCGTAATTATTAAGATTATTAGGAACCACGGCCTGAATCGGGTCGAAACAAGAGCCGTCATAAATGGCAAGGAAAGAGATTCCAGCTTTGGAATCACGACGTGAACGGATCCAGCCGCGAACAGTTACTTCACTGTCTACCGCTAGCTTGCCGCCAAGTACGTCTGTTACAGGCGCGTAAGTCATGTTGATTTCATTCTCCATTGAGGGACAAATTCAACTCAAAGTTTCTGGTATTGCTGCAAATAAATATACATTTGCACAATAATTAGCCGAAACATTAAGTTGTATAAACTTTTTAAATCGATTGAACATATTACCTGTCATACCGACAGCTTCAACCTTTATTCTTGCTTGGTGAAAGAAATATTGTGTCTACTGACGATAAATAGGTTTGAGGGTGTGTTTTTTGTTCGATCTTAGCGTCAGCCTTACCTTTCACCCTATGTGAGCTGCTGAACGAGCATGGCGTAATCGAAACCTTTGTTTTCAATAATGGGAGTGTGATTGTGTTGAGACTCACTCTATATTGGCGCGGATTCAGTCATTTTGGACTTGATCACCTTCTTAATTTCCCACTAAAGTACAAGAGGAGTTTAATATCTACGTGTTAATTACGCCGCCTTAACCCCTGCATTCTCTCTACACCCGCACTTTTCGAGCGCTCGCTCATTCAAGAAAAACAGTCGATCAAATTATGTCTCAACAAGGCAGGACTGGCTGTACAAGTAAAAGAGAATTACATGCTTAATTATTTAAAAAAACATTGGTTATCAAACGTTAAAGGAGATTCATTATCTGGGATTGTGGTTGCACTCGCATTGATCCCTGAAGCCATCGCATTTTCAATTATTGCAGGCGTTGACCCTAAAGTAGGGCTCTATGCCTCGTTCTGTATTTGTGTCGTCACTGCTTTGGTTGGCAGTCGTCCGGGAATGATTTCCGGTGCAACAGGCGCTATGGCGCTACTAATGGTCACTTTAGTGAGAGAGCACGGACTAGAATATCTACTCGCCGCTTCATTTCTAGCTGGCGTCATTCAGATCGCAGCTGGGTATCTCAAGCTTGGTAACCTGATGAATTTCGTTTCCAAATCGGTGATTACTGGATTTGTTAACGCGCTCGCCATTCTAATTTTCATGGCTCAACTTCCTGAATTAATCAACGTCCCTTCAAGCGTTTACGTGTTAGTCGCTTTGGGTTTGGCGATCATTTATCTGCTTCCTTATTTTCCCAAGTTTGGTCGTGCAATACCTTCCCCACTGGTCGCGATTGTTGCTCTGACAATCATTAGTTTGCTCTTCGGCTTAGATGTGAGAACGATTGGCGATATGGGCAAGCTTCCCGATTCACTGCCTGTGTTCTTGATTCCTAATATTCCATTCACGTTTGAGACGCTTGCAACCATCCTGCCATATTCGATTGCTCTGTCTCTGGTTGGCTTGTTGGAATCCTTGATGACAGCGACCATAGTCGATGACCTGACTGATACTGAAAGCAATAAAAACAATGAGTGTAAAGGGCAGGGCGTTGCGAACATCGTGGCTTCCCTTTTTGGTGGAATGGCGGGCTGCGCAATGATCGGTCAGTCGATCATTAACATCAAATCAGGTGGCTTAACCCGATTGTCCAGCATGATCGCTGGGGTGGTTTTGTTGCTAATGGTGGTGTTTGTTTCTGATTGGTTGAAGCTGATACCGATGGCCGCTTTAGTGTCTGTGATGATCATGGTTTCTATCGGCACATTCTCATGGCGTTCCATTGTTGAGCTTAAAGATCACACACTGCCAACCAATGTAACCATGCTAGCAACCGTGGCGGTGGTGGTGTTTACTCATAATTTAGCAATAGGTGTTGCGGTTGGCGTGGTGCTGTCGGCTCTGTTTTATGCACATGCCAGCAAATCCATGGTGTTTATATCCGATGAAGTCGTGACAAACGAAATGCACACCATTCACCGAGTAAAAGGCCATGTCTTCTTTGCTTCGTCAGATGCGTTTGTCGACTTATTTGATTATGACAACGCGACCTCTTTAGTGACCATCGATATATCGGATGCGTCATTCTTAGATAATACCTCGGTCGAGGCGCTTGATAAGGTTGTGTTCAAGTTCCGTAAAAAAGGGGCTTACGTTGAAGTGTCAGGAATGGATAGCGTGAGTGCGAACCTGATAGTCAAACACGCGATGTATCACAAGCATAAAGACTTAACCGCGGTTTCCATTACGCACTAATCTTGGTTTACGGTTCTTTTAAAGCCTGAAAGCCTGAAAGCCTGAAAGCCTGAAAGCCTGAAAGCCTGAATTAGACGTTGCTATGAAGATAAAGCGCTCATTGTTGAGCGCTTTTTTGTTGGCGATCTATGACTTCTTCTTTGTACTCGACAAAGTAAACTGATTAATCAGCGATTCAAGATGATCAGATAGCTCTTCTAAGTCATTGCTGATGTTGCGAGTTTCAGCCGCGGATTGCGATGTGTTGTTGGCGTGAGAGGTGATGGTTTCAACCTTTTGTTGAACATCTTGAGTCGCTTGTGTGGTGGATTGCGTTTGCTGCTGAATATTCTGTGCGTGAGCCAGCACCTGTTTCATCTCTTCGACCACACCATTCATTTCAATTGAAAGTGCGTCGATATCGGTTGAGCTTTGATGGGCTTGTTCGCAAACGCGATCGGCAGAAGTCAGCGACTCTTCGCTGCCTTGCTGGAACTGATGAATGATTGACTCAATACTGCCTGTTGCTTCAGCGGTTCGTGATGCAAGATGGCGAACTTCATCAGCCACCACCGCAAACCCACGACCTTGTTCTCCCGCACGTGCCGCTTCAATTGCTGCATTCAAGGCCAGAAGATTGGTTTGGTCAGCAATGCCACGAATCACACTCAATATTGAAGAGACCTCTCCGGTTTGCTCATTGAGTGTCAGTATTTTGTGTTTCACTTCTTCTATGCTGCTAACGAGGTTTTTTATCTCACTGCTTGCTTCGTGTGCTTGGTTGGCACTCTTACACGCCACATCAGCGGTGTGATTGATAAGCTCTGAAGCCGTTAAAGTCGCTTGTTCTACATTGACTTGCTGTGCCTGTATTCCTTCGACATTATGTTGCACTTCGGCGGTTTCGCTTTGCTGGTCACTGGCGGCTTGCTCGGTAATTTGCGCGACACTAGTCAGTTGGTTGGCAGACGCATTCAGTTTGTGCGAGGTGTTTTGTACCTTTTCTAAGCTGTCGGATACGGTTCCCATGAACGAGTTGATGGAGTTAGCCAGCGTGCCAATCTCATCCTTGCTTTGTTCCGGCAGGCGAGTGGATAGGTTTTTATCGTTGCTGACTTGGGTCATAAAGCGAGAAGTCTGTTGCAGCGGGCGCACGATAATCTTACGAATTAATCCCATCGTAAGGACAAATCCGGCAAACGAGATCACTGCCATAATGCCAATAGCAGCCATGGTTTGAGTGTTAATCAGCGAGTTAACATGGTTAAGGTTATATTCGAGACGAATCGCACCCAAGACTTCACCTTCTGGTGCCATATGACAGGCGACACAATTGGTTCCTCGGTAATCTTCACTCGACTTCATTGGCAGAGCAATAACCAAGCCTTTGCCCCAATCAGCAGAAAAAGGTTCGATAACGGTTTCGCCCGCTAGCGCTCGTTTATCAATATCGTCAACCGGTGTTTGGTTGTCATTACCTGGGCCATATAACTTGCTGACAGCGTCGGCGCGTAAAACACGAACGTCTTCAATGCCTTCTTGAGCCAGTGCTTTCTGACGAAGGGTCTCTTTTTGTGCCATGGTGCCGGTGAGCATCATCATATTGAGGCTATCGAAGTAGTTACTTGCTTTGTCGTGAAGCTGCTCACTTAACACTGAGTTTACAAGTTGCTTTTGTTGCGAATATTGGAAATAGGTCGATATTGCCAGCAAAAAGGTGAACACGATGGCGAGGGCCACTAGGATTTTAAAGGTGATTGTTGAGCGCATAAGGTGTTTGTTTTTATTAATTATAATGACGCAAATACTGTACTAGTAAGAATTCCTACCACCTATGGGGTATAACGAATTGTGTGACCACACTCCGGTTGTGGTTATGTTTCTGTGATGTAGCGAGTTTGTGTCGTGTCTGATGTTGAAATGGAACGCGCTTCAAGCTCCTCGCTGTTCTTAAAACAGACTGTTGTTTTGGGAAAATTGAAGTGCACCATCGAGTTTTGATTGTGCTGATAATTAGAAAAGCCTAGGTTGTTAATTAGTTCGATGTATTTGTCCGCTTGTCTTTTATCAATAAAGACTATTGTTTTAGACGACTTAGTGGTCAATTTATATCCAAATGGTTGTTTTGTTCAATTTAATAGCAAAAATTGTGGTTATAGCGTTGTGTTTCGAGGCTCATTCGATAAGATGAAAAGACCTCTATGATAGAGGTAGGGCAGCAACGGATACGCTGCTTCAAATACTATGGAATGTGACTTATTGGACACATACATGAAATTCAAGATTACATCACCGATTATTGAACCTACGGAAGGTTCACCACATCAGTTAATGCTTACTCACGCTTCTCGTTTTACCTCTTTTAAGACAAGCTCCCCTTTGAACGCCCTGTTCGACAACGTCTCTGCACGCTTCTTTACCGCTTATCGCTCCTATTGTTATTCGTTTTATAACTTTATTTCTATCTGAACTCCTTTGTCATCCGCTCGATGAACGAAGACTCACATCTATAAAAACTAAACAAATAAGTTAAAAACAATGAATATTAAAATGATGGGTAGCTCCCTAATTATCGCTGGTACCGCTCTCGGTGCTGGTATGCTTGCGATCCCAATGGTATTAGCTCAATTCGGATTGCTTTACGGCACACTGCTTATGGTACTGATCTGTTTCGGTACGACTTACGCAGCATTACTACTTCTAGAAGCGACCATCAAAGCGGGTGGCGGTCTAGGATTAAACTCTATTGCCCGAAAAACCTTGGGTAAACAAGGTCAGTTGCTTACCAACGGCTTGCTATACGCGTTGTTGATTTGCCTATTAATGGCTTACATTCTGGGCGCAGGTGACTTGCTGAGTAAGTTACTGTCTAACTTTGGCGTCGAAATTACCGCGACTACCAGCCAAACCGTGTTTACCTTGCTTGCTGGCGCAGTAGTCGCAAGTGGTACTGGTGTGATTGATAAGCTCAATCGAGCATTGTTCTTCGTGATGCTTGCTAGTTTGTTTGCAACCATGGCCTTCTTAGCGCCGAGCATGACTCAAGAAAACTTGATGCAGGTAACCAGCCATGACCACGTTGACCTAATCAAAACCAGTGCCATCCTGTTTACGAGCTTTGGCTTTATGGTGGTGATTCCAACCTTGGTTTCTTACAACCACGAAGCGACAGACAAACAGCTGCGTAACATGGTGATCATCGGTTCTCTGATCCCATTAGTGTGTTACTTGTGTTGGTTGTTTGCGGTAGTGGGCAACTTGAGTGAAGAGCAATTCAGAAGCTTTGAGAACGTATCAGATTTGATGGCGGCGTTTGAGGCTCAGTCTCCTTGGGTGGGTAACGTCTTGTCTACCTTCACTGGCTTGGCGTTGTTGACTTCTTTCTTTGGCGTAGCAATGGCGTTGTTCAACCAGAACAAAGACATGTTCAACCAAAATACAGCGGTAACGTACTGCATTAGCTTTATCTTGCCGTTGGCGGGTTCATTGCTTGCTGCAGACAAGTTCCTACAAGTGCTGAATTACGCAGGTATCATCTTGGTGTTCCTAGCGGTGTTTGTTCCTCTGGTTATGGTCCACAAACAGCGTTTCATGAAAGTTGCTGATGACCGATACCGAGCAGAAGGTGGCAGCGCAATGATGTTGTTCTCACTGCTGTTTGGTTGCTTCCTGCTTATCTCACAAGTGATCTAGTTCTTTGGTCCATTATCTAAGATGCGAATCGAGCATCTTAGATATAAGTGGCCGGAATTCAGATACAAAAAAGGAACGCATCGGCGTTCCTTTTTATTATCTGCTGATTAAAAACAGATTGATTCAAAGGCTATCAACAAACAACCTTAACAGCCAAACCACCTTGAGAAGTCTCACGGTATTTAGCGTTCATGTCTTTACCTGTTTCTAGCATTGTTTCGATAACTTTATCTAGAGAAACAGTAGGAGCAGAAGAACGACGAAGTGCCATACGAGTCGAGTTGATTGCTTTAACTGCAGCAATACCGTTACGCTCGATACATGGTACTTGTACTTGGCCAGCAACTGGGTCACATGTTAGACCTAGGTTGTGCTCCATGCCGATTTCTGCAGCCATACATACTTGCTCAGGGCTACCACCCATAAGCTCAGCAAGACCAGCAGCAGCCATAGAGCATGCCACACCAACTTCACCCTGACAGCCAACTTCAGCACCAGAGATTGAAGCGTTACGCTTGTAAAGACCACCGATCGCGCCAGAAGCTGCGAAGTAACGGATGTAATCTTTCTCTGTCACTGTTTGGATGAACTTATCGTAGTAAGCCAATACAGCAGGGATGATGCCACATGCGCCGTTTGTTGGTGCCGTTACTACACGGCCGCCAGCTGCATTTTCTTCGTTTACTGCGAAAGCAAACATGTTTACCCAGTCAACAACCGACATTGGATCATTGGTTGTTTTTTCTGAAGTCATTAGCTGTTGGCGAAGTGCTGCTGCACGGCGAGGAACACGTAGTGGACCAGGCAGGATACCTTCAGTATTCATACCGCGATCCATACACTCACGCATAGTTTTCCAGATGTTAGCGAAGTAAGTGCGAGACTCTTCGTCTGAGTGGAACGCTGCTTGGTTTTTCATAACCAGTGTACTGATAGAAAGACCGCTTTCTTTGCACTGATTAACCAGCTCTTCAGCTGTTGTGAATTCGTAAGGTGCTTTGATTGGGTTTTCTTCTTCTTTGCCGAAGTTCTCTTCGTCAACGATGAAACCGCCGCCAATTGAGTAGTACGTTTTTGAGTATGCAACTTCGTCACCAACCCATGCATGAATGCTCATGCCGTTCTCGTGTAGAGAAAGGTTGCTAGTGTGGAAGTTCATACCGCCATCGCGTGGGAACGATACTGTATGACAGTGCATGCCAACAGGAAGGCGCTCAGTTTCTTCTACGCGAGCAATGAAGCCAGCAATAGAATCGATATCAACACGCTCAGGAGTATTGCCAGCAAGACCCATGATGATTGCGATATCTGTGTGGTGACCTTTCCCTGTCAGTGATAGTGATCCATATACGTCCACGGTGATTTTAGTGATGTCGCGCAATTTTCCCATTGAACGTAGGTCATCAATAAATTCTTTACCCGCTTTCATTGGTCCAACTGTGTGTGAGCTCGATGGACCAACACCGATTTTATAGATATCAAATACACTAATCATAGCGATTACCTCAAAAAGAGAGCCTCCCAAGGGGAGTAGGGAGGCTCATTTATTATCATTATATTTTTTGTCTAATCTCGCGATATAAGATGGATGCCATCTTATAAAAAGGGCTTGAGATTAAAGAGCGCCGTAGATTACAGAACTAATAGCCGCTAGACCACATAAAGCTGTAAAGATTTGCACAGGTGCTGAAGTTTTGTACTTAGCCATAGCTGGTACTTTCTGCATCGCGAACACAGGCATTAGGAACAGGATAGCTGCAATCATTGGAGCACCCATTGTTTCAATCATACCTAGGATACTTGGGTTAACTACTGCAACAATCCAAGTTGTAACAACGATGAACGCTAGAGATGCTTTTTCAATCTTAGAGATTGAAGAACCAGAGCGAGACTTGATTAGACCAACAAGACCTTCGTGAGCACCTAGGAAGTGACCGAAGTAGCTAGAAGTAATCGCTGCGAACGCTACTAGAGGACCCATGTAAGAGATAAGTGGAGACTCGTGAACATTAGCTAGGTAAGAAAGAACAGAGATGTTTTGTGCTTGTGCTGTTGCTAGTTGCTCTGGAGATAGAGAAAGCACTACAGAGAATACGAAGAACATTACAAAACCCATCAGCATCATTGCTGCGCCGCCAGTGATCGCGTCAGTTTTCTTAACTGCGTCTTCACCGTATACACGACGTTGCTCTTTAGAGAACTGTGAAATGATTGGGCTGTGGTTGAAAGAGAACACGATGATTGGAATCGCAAGCCAGATAATAGAAGGCATTGCTGACCATTCTGGGCTTGTTTCCATCATTGAAGTGTTCCAATCAGGAACTAGGTAAAAAGATAGCGCTAGTAGGATGAATACTAGTGGGTAAACCATTGCTGAAGTTGCTTTAAGCATCAGCTCTTTACCGAATACAACACCTGCTGTCATAGCAAGGATAAGTGCACCAGAAAGAAGAGGACGAGGAATAGATTCCATACCCATTTGGTTTACTAGGAAAGAATCAACTGTGTTTGTGATACCAACACCGTAGATAAGAACGATCGGGTAGATAGCGAAGAAGTAAGCAAAAGTAATAATGTTTGCGCCAGTCTTACCGAAGTGCTCTTCAACTGTGTCTGTAATATCAGCTTCAGGGTTTTTAGCAGACAGTACGAAACGAGCTAGAGATTTGTGTGCGAACCAAGTCATTGGTGCCGCAATTAGAGCTAGGATAACTAATGGCCAAAAACCACCCGCACCAGCTTTGATTGGAAGGAATAGTACGCCAGCACCAACTGCTGTACCGAATAGTGATAAACACCAGGTAAAATCTTTATAGTTAAACTTGCTTGAATCTTTAACGGCATTTGCCGAAGAAGTTGTTGTGTTCATGTTAAATTACTCATTTTTTGGGAACAGGAAATAAGTCGGGGCTAATTCTGCAGAATTTTCTTCTGCAAAAAATAGATCTAAATCATGTAATGAAACGGCGTGTCACATGATATGCGAAAAACGAATTTTTGATCACGAAAATGGCGTGCTACATGTGATTTATGTTTATGCCTGGTATTAGTTTTATTTATTCGAAAGGCGGGGTTGTATAGATTTATACCAGGGAAACGTTTGCGTAAAATTGCATTAATAAATCTGTTCCATAGAAAGTCTGGATTTTGTTAACAGAGATTAAACAAAACGTAGTTGCTATGTGATTCGTTGCAGTACGTGTTGCTGCAGCGATTGGATAATTTGCGCCGTAACGCCCCAAATTAGGTGCTCTTGGAAAGGCATCGCAAAAACCCGATGCTTGATTTGTTTAAAGTTAACAGTGTGGCTGTGTAACTTGGCTTGGTCTAAAACATAGGTAGCGGGTACCTCAAAAATTGAGGCAACTTCGTTCTCATCAATGATGGCTTCATAGTCAGGATCGACCATGGCAACAATCGGCGTCACAGAAAATTTACTAATAGTACTCAATGCAGGTAATTGCCCAACAATTTTAACTTGATCCGATCGAATTCCCACCTCCTCATGGAGCTCTCTGAGTGCAGTGAATTGCATAGAAGGGTCAGAAAGTTCGTGTTTACCACCAGGAAAGCTGACTTGGCCGGGGTGATGCTTTAAATGAGCCGCTCTTTTAGTAAAAATGACATGTAAACCATCTTCTCTTTCAACTAAACCTACCACCACTGCCGCTTTACGTAATTGCTCGCCACTGATGTGCGAAACACGCTCTACTGACTCTGGGTGATAGCCAACGGTAGGGTTAAGTTGGAATTGCTGAAGGAAGTTTTCTTTATTCATATCAAGCCAATATATTGATTATTATGATTTTAATTATAGACATAACCGTGGGTTGATTACCAATATTGAGTTTTTCTTCATTCACTTTCCCTCTTTTAGTTATTAATTGGGCGTCATGAGGGGCTGTTTACCGATGAATCTCCTCAAAATGACGATTTTTGCTATATTCAATATGTGCATACAGGCGAGTAAGCGTTATCGATGTCATAAAATTGGGTGACGAAACGTAGATTTTTTGTTTAAGAATTTGATAACAATAACTTAGTGGACCATTCTAAAAAGAAATAGAAGAAAAGGTATGAGATGAAAGGAATCATATTCACCGAATTTTTAGAGCTTGTTGAAGACAAGTTTGGGCTAGAGCTTTTGGAAGAAGTTCTAGAAATGTCAGAAGATGAAGGAATCTATACGTCGGTCGGCAGTTACGACCACAAAGACCTTGTCAGGTTGATTATCAACTTGAGTAAGAAAACCGATATTGATGCGGCAAGCTTGCAACGCGTGTTTGGGCAGTCTGTATTTAAGAACTTACTGGCCTCATTACCGAATAAAGCGAGCCTTGCTCACAGCAATACCACCTTTCAATTTATTCAGCACGTAGAGCGTTACATTCATGTTGAAGTGAAGAAGCTCTATCCGGATGCTGAGCCACCTGAATTCAGTTTTATCACCACGACCGAAGCACAACTTGTTTTTGACTACAAAAGCGCAAGGTGTATGTCTCATGTTTGCTTAGGGCTTATTGAAGGATGTGCTGAATACCACGGTGAATCTATCGCGGTGGAGATGACGCCACAAAATGATGACCAAAGCGTGGTTAGGTTTAATCTCAAAGTAGAAAAGTAATATGGATCTGGTATCTGCCCTAGAGAAGAAGCTTAAGCGTCAAATCGCAGCAAGGAAAGCGGCTGAAGGATTGTTGGAACAGAAGAGCCTCGAACTGTTCGAGGCTAACCAACAGCTTGAGCTTGCTTTGCGTCAGTTAGAAAAGCGCTCCAACGCGAATATACGCCGCATTGAATTCCAAGAACAAATCGACAACCTGTTGATTGATTTTGGGCGCGCGTTTCTAAGAAATGATCTCGATGATGTCATGCTATCTGAACTAACGACCAACGTGACTAACAGTTACTTAATCGAAGCCAGTCGTTTGATTCTACCTCCCAAGCTCATCCCTCAGTTACAGACCTATGATTATGGCGATGAGACTGTCGAGGTGTTAGAGCAAGACATTCAAGAACCTCATTGGCAAGACAACCTACTGACCGTGCCCTTAGAGGTTGAAAAAGTCATAGTTGGTGCGTTAATCGTCAGAGTCAGGTTGTTAGACCAAGACTACGAGTTTATCCAAAGCCAACTGTTGTTGGTCACGGACCTTATCTGCAGTGCCTTAACCCATCAACTAGCAATCAACCGAAATATTGAATCACGTAAACGAGCGGAAGAGTCCGAAAGGGCAACGCGTGACTTTGTGGCCATGATTAATCATGAGTTAAGAACTCCACTTAATGGCTTACTAGGCAGTGCCGAGTTGATCAGTGATACCGAACTGAATAGCTCTCAGCGTGAGATAGTGAACAACCTGAGCCAATCTGGAGAGTTTCTCCGAACCATCATTAATGATCTATTGGATTACAGCAAAATTAACGCAGGGATGTTAGAGCTTATTCCAAAGAAATTTGCCCTGAATGACTTGCGAAACACGATTGATAGTATTTTCGTCAATCGAGCAATCGAGAAGCAGCTTGAATTTAATATCAGTGTTGCGTCAAATGTTCCCTCCCATTTCCAAGGTGATTTAGAGCGCATCACTCAGCTGTTTGTGAACTTAATCGGTAATGCGATTAAATTTACAGAAGAAGGACATGTGAATGTCGATATCGAATGGGACAAAAACCAATTTGTTTTCTCTGTAGAAGATACTGGAGTCGGAATTGCTGAATCAGCACATAAGACGCTGTTTGAACCTTTTACGCAGGCAGATAACTCAAGTAGTCGGAACTATGAGGGTACAGGACTTGGGTTAGCGATTTGTCGCAAACTGGTGGCTCTGATGAATGGTGATATTGGGGTGACCAGTGTCGTTGGTTCAGGCACGACGTTTACCATCTCGATTCCTCTTCAAGTTGTCGATGTTCCGGCAGAGAGTGATAGTGTCGCCAAGGGCTTTGAGTATGAGGCGGAATTGTCACTACTTAAAGTGCTGGTGGTTGATGATATTAAGATGAACCAGATCATCATCCAGCAAATGCTTCGTAAACATGAGATTGAACCTGCTATCGCAAGCAATGGTGTCGAAGGGTTTGAACTCGCGTCAGACAATGAATACGATATTGTATTCATGGATTGCAGAATGCCTGTTATGGACGGGTTTGAAGCAACAGAGAAGCTAAGAGAGAAGGGTTACGTTAAATCTATTGTGGCTCTGACCGCCGGAACGACACTTGAAGAACGCGAACGTTGTATTCAGTGTGGGATGGATGACATTTTGAGTAAACCTTACACCGCCAACGATCTGAAAGAGATGCTTAAGAAGTGGGGTGTCTCTGCGGTGAAGGTCGCTTAAACACGCGAATAAAGCGTTGTGAGTTATGTACTCTAACTTACAGACTAAAAAACCGAAGTGATCTTACGATCCTTCGGTTTCTTTTTATATCGAACTTTTGCTAGCCGTTAAGCTACGGAACTCGCAGTTAATGACACTAGGTTTAGCAATCTTCAAGTACCGGTAGAATTCGACTCAGCTTATCCAGTGTTTCTTGGTATTCAGAAGCACAATCACTATCAAATACCACACCACCGCCAGCCCAAGCATAAAGCGTGTTGTTCTCGGCGACTAATGTACGAATGGTAATACTGGTATCCATTCTGCCATTTCGGCTGATGTAGCCAATACTGCCGCAGTACGCTGAACGTCGATGCGGTTCTAACTCTTCAATGATCTGCATCGCGCGAACTTTTGGTGCGCCAGTAATCGAGCCTCCAGGGAAACAGGCTCTCAGAAGGTCAGTTACAGAGTATTGGTCATCAAGGTCCGCTCGTATCGTGCTCACTAAGTGGTGCACGGCAGGGAAGCTTTCAATATCGAAGAGCTTTGGTACATGCACTGTGCCCGGTTTTGCTACTCGGCCAATGTCATTACGAAGTAGGTCGACGATCATCAAGTTTTCCGCCTGATCTTTATCGGCGCTTGCTAGGTCTTGCGCGTTGGCATTATCAATCATCGGGTCCTCAGAACGAGGTCGTGTGCCTTTGATTGGCTTGGTTTCAATGACGTTGTCTTTGAGTTCTAAGAAACGCTCTGGCGAAACACTGATGATTGCGCAGTCGGCCAAACGGATAAAACCCGAAAAGGGCGCTGAGTTGTACTGTTCTAACTTGTCATAAGCCAGCCATTCACTACCTTGGTATTGGGCATTGAAGCGCTGAGCTAAGTTAATCTGATAGCAGTCCCCGGATAACAGGTACTCTTGAACACTATCGAACTTAGTGGCGTAGCTCTCTTCGCTCATATTGGATTGCCACGGTGTGGTTAACCCAAAGGGCGCATGTGATAGGTGTGATTGAGCCATCTGCTGCATTAGCCAATCATGATGTTCATCGATATTGCTACCGACAATACACGCCGTTTTCAATTGGTGGTCAACGATAACAGCCCATTCATACAAGCCAACTGCCATGTCAGGTGCTTCAATATCACGCTTTGCGAGTGATGGAAGTGTCTCGACTCTGCGCCCTAAATCATAGCTAAAATAGCCTAAAGCGCCGCCAACGAATGGCAACTGAGTGTGCTCTTTAGTCGCAGGCAATAATTGTTGCTGATATTGGTCGAGTAGTTCGAAAGGATCAGAGTCTGAAACCTCGCACGTCTCATTAACATTAACGGTCGTTTCTGCACCGATTGTCTCGAAGGTGGCGATGGGTTGAGCAACTAAAATATCGTATCGACTATCAACGTGGCTTTCTGAAGCGGAGCGTAATAGCATTGCCCACGGCAGGTTTTCAATATGAGAAAACAGCTGTTTAGCTAAAGTTGATTGATATTCAAGCGGCTTGATTTGGATAGAGCGAAATTCGTTGTTATTCATTTGTTTAATTTGTGACAAAGAGTTCGATCACTGCATGGCGTGTGAGAGGAAGCAAGAGTATCATAAATTGAAAATAAAATGGGTTCTTGATTAGAACGGAGTAATCCAAGTGGTTTAGTTTAAAGCTATGCAAGCGATTGCTAAAGCAACTAAATACAGCTCAACACAATAAAAAGCTAAACCACCTAATTCGATTTGGCACATATAGTCAAACTGTGAACCCACATGGAACCAGAACAATAAAGAGGCATGCAATGACGGTTATTCGTAAGCAAGATGTGATCAGCAGTGTCGCTGACGCACTTCAGTACATTTCTTATTATCACCCTTTAGACTTTGTCCAAGCCCTAGAAAAAGCGTACGAGAAAGAAGAGAGCCAAGCAGCTAAAGATGCGATCGCTCAGATTCTTATCAACTCGCGCATGTCTGCGGAAGGCCATCGTCCAATTTGTCAGGATACGGGTATTGTTACTTGTTTCGTGAACATCGGTATGGATGTTAGGTGGGAAACGGATCAAACAGTACAACAGATGGTTGATGAAGGCGTTCGTCAAGCTTACAACAACCCAGATAACCCATTGCGTGCATCTGTCCTAATGGACCCTGCAGGTAAGCGTATTAATACCAAAGACAACACACCAGCGGTTGTCCACATTAATATGATTCCAGGCAACAAAGTTGAAATTCAAATCGCGGCTAAGGGCGGCGGTTCTGAGAACAAAACCAAGATGGTTATGTTGAACCCTTCTGATGATATTGCAGAATGGGTAGAGAAGACGTTACCAACAATGGGTGCAGGCTGGTGTCCACCGGGTATGCTAGGTATAGGCATCGGCGGTACGGCTGAGAAAGCAGCTGTGCTAGCGAAAGAATCTTTGATGGAACACATCGATATCCAAGAGCTTATCGAGAAAGGTCCTGAGAACGCAGAAGAAGAGCTTCGTTTAGACATCTTCAACCGTGTAAACAAGCTTGGCATTGGTGCACAAGGTCTTGGCGGTCTCACTACTGTGGTTGATGTAAAAATCAAAACAGCACCAACTCATGCTGCTTCTAAGCCTGTATGTTTGATCCCGAACTGTGCAGCAACGCGTCACGTTCACTTCACACTAGATGGCAGCGGCCCAGCAGAGCTAACGCCACCTAAGTTAGAAGAGTGGCCAGACATCACTTGGGAAGCGGGCGCAAATACACGTCGTGTTAACCTTGATGAAGTGACTAAAGAAGACGTACAAGAGTGGAAGACCGGCGAAACGGTTCTTCTGTCAGGTAAGATCTTAACCGGTCGTGATGCTGCTCATAAACGTATTCAAGGCATGCTAGAAAGCGGCGAAGGCTTACCAGCCGGCGTTGATTTCAAAGGCAAGTTCATTTACTACGTGGGTCCTGTTGATGCTGTAGGTGATGAAGCGGTAGGTCCTGCGGGCCCAACAACTTCAACACGTATGGATAAGTTCACTGACATGATGCTGAACGAAACTGGCATTATGGGCATGATCGGTAAAGCGGAACGTGGCCCTGCAACGGTTGAATCAATCAAAGAGCACAAAGCGGTTTACCTAATGGCGGTTGGTGGTGCAGCTTATTTAGTCGCAAAAGCAATTAAAAAAGCACGCGTTGTTGCGTTTGAAGATCTCGGTATGGAAGCGATTTACGAGTTTGAAGTTGAAGATATGCCTGTAACGGTAGCGGTTGACTCTAACGGCGTGAACGCACACCAGATCGGCCCTGACACGTGGAAAGTGAAGATTGCTGAAGCTGAGAAAGCGTAATTAATCGACGCCAAAAAATCGTAATTGTCGCTAACTTCAGCGTTTGAATTGCAATTTTTGACAGAAAGTTAAAGACAAAAGTGCAGCATTATCTGCACTTTTGTCTTATTATCAATGATATAGTGATAAACACATAGTTTGATATAAGAACATAGGAGAGAGGAATGCCTCGTTTTATTCAGATCCTACAGATTATCTTGGCAGTGGTGATTGGTGCTTTTGTTGGCTACGACCTGATCTTGAAAGGGATCAGTATCTTTGATAATAAATACGTGACGATTACATGTGCGCTTTGGCTAATTGCAGAGATTGCACTGTTTGTTATCTACAAGTTGATTGAAGACGATTAGACGTCGGATATCGTGCAAAAATTCTAAAGCCCCTGATTATGAATGTAGTCAGGGGCTTTTATTCATCTAGCATTAAGAATGTGTATTGCATACTCATTACTATTAGTAAAAGAACAAGCAAAAGCAAAAGCAAAAGCAAAAGCATACATATTATCCCAACAGGGAAAGAACATAGGCTTGCCTTTCTATTATCATAACCAGCTAGCCTAACTATCACGGAGTCGTTCAAATGAAACACCTAACTCAAGAAATGAGTGACTTTATAAGCAGAGGAACGGATTCTCATATTCGAGTAGCGGTCACGGGGCTCTCTCGTGCGGGTAAGACAGCATTCATTACTTCGCTGGTTAATCAGCTTCTTCATACGTCTACCCACAAAAACTTGCCACTGCTTGCATCTGCGAGAGATGGAAGAATTATTGGCGCAAAGCGCATCCCGCAACACAACATGATGATTCCACGCTTCTCTTATGATGAAGCGATGGAGTCGTTGAATGCACAGCCACCAGAATGGCCAGTGCCAACGCGTGATGTCAGTGAGATTCGTCTAGCAATCAAATATAAGCCTGCGAAGGGCGCGAAAAAGCTACTGAGTAAAAACAGCACCCTTTATCTCGATATTGTCGATTATCCAGGTGAATGGCTGCTTGATTTGCCGTTACTGGATATGGACTTCGATACCTGGAGCCAATTTCAGTTTGCCGCATTGAAAGGCGACAGAGAAACTTACTCGCAACAGTGGAACGCCATGCGTGGTGATATCGATTTGCTAGCAGAAGCGGACGAAAAGAAACTGGTCGCGATTGCCGATAGCTACACTCAGTACCTTCATACTTGTAAAAGTAACGGGCTGCATTGGGTACAACCGGGTCGATTCGTATTACCCGGTGAGCTTGAAGGCGCGCCTGTGTTGCAATTCTTCCCGTGCATCGCACCTGAGGGTAAGTTCTCAAAAACAAGTAACTATGCGGTACTGAAAGCGCGTTATGAAGAATATCAACAGAAGGTCGTCAAAGCGTTCTACAAGAATCACTTCGCGACGTTCGACAGACAAATCGTGCTAGTGGATTGCTTACAGCCACTTAATGCGGGCTATGACTCTTTCATGGACATGCGTGGCGCGTTAGAACAGTTACTTAAGAGCTTTAAGTACGGTCGAAGCAATATCTTAAGACGTTTATTCGCGCCGAAGATCGACAAGATCTTGTTTGCAGCCACAAAAGCTGACCACGTGACACCGGATCAACATCCGAACTTGGTGTCACTGTTACAACAGATGGTGCATCCAGCTTGGCAGCAGGCGGCGTTTGAACACATCGACATGAGTTGTATGAGTATCGCGTCTATTCAAGCGACCAGCGCGGGTTATATCTCGTCGGGTTCAGACAATGTTCCGGCGTTGCAAGGTGTGACTTTGGATAATGTCCCTCAAACCATGTATCCGGGAGAGGTGCCGCGTAAGTTGCCTAATAAACAGTATTGGGAAACCAACCAGTTTGATTTCACGAGCTTTAGACCGATGGAGCAACATTCCGATGAGCCTTGCCAACATCTAAGAGTCGACAAGGTTTTAGAGTATCTCATTGGCGACAAGTTGAAGTAATTGAGGCAATCAAAATGAGTGAATTAAAAACAAAGCAGGTCTTTAATGAACCGTTGAAGACCTCTTTTGATGAGCAAGACAAGAGTGACGTTGGCCCGGATTTAGGCGCTCAACAACTGTTCACAGAGCAAGAGAAATTTGTCCCTGTCGCACCGCAAGTGAAAGCTGATCTTGATGGTGAAGCTGAGCAGCAATTGGAACAAGTGATTCGACCGAGCAAAAAGAAGAAGTGGTTTGGAACGGGTTTATTGGTCGCTTTCTCTGGCCTAGTTGGATGGCAGGCAATTGATTCGGTCATTACCGCGATTCAATCGGCTGACTGGCTGGCGTTAGGTTGGGCAGGCTTCATTGCTGCCATTGCTTCATTGGGTTTAGGCGCAATAGGCAAAGAGCTGTGGAAACTGCGTTCACTTAAAGATCACTTTAGTGTGCAAGAGCAGAGTGAAGAGCTACTCCAAAGTCAAAGTGTCGGCAAGGGCAAAGCGTTCTGTGAAAACATCGCCAAGCAAGGTGGCATTATCGCTGAGTCTCCTTCGTACGATAAGTGGCGAAACAGCATTAACCCAGCACACAGTGATGCAGAAGTGTTGGATATGTACGATGCGTTAGTCGTGAGTCAACAAGACAAAGTAGCGACTCAAATCGTCACTAAGTTTTCGACCGAATCGGCGGCTTTGGTCGCGGTGAGTCCATTGGCGGCGGCTGATATGTTGTTGGTGGCTTGGCGGAATTTCACCATGATAGACAAGCTTGCTGATGTGTATGGCATTGAGCTTGGCTACTGGTCTCGCATTAAGCTATTTAAACTGGTGTTAATCAACATGGCCGCTGCAGGAGCAAGTGAGCTCGCGATTGATGCAAGTATGGATCTCGTCTCGATGGATCTTGCAGGCAAAGTCTCAGCTCGAGCAGGGCAGGGGCTAGGTGTCGGTATCCTTACTGCAAGACTGGGCTTAAAAGCCATGACATTGCTGCGTCCTATGCCTTGGCATAACGAACGAAAAGTAAAACTGGCAGACCTCCGCAAAGCCGTCCTTTCTGAAATAAAGCGTATCACTCTTAAATAAAGCATTTGAAGCTCAATAGTTTGAGAAGAAGAGTAAACATATGTTTACTCTTCTTCTTGACTGAACTCAGAGCTTAATCCACACTACTGTCAACTTATCCTGACACCTATAATAGGACTATTTGTGCGTCTTGAAGTATTGTGTGAAGACAGACTCGGCTTAACGCGTGAGTTGCTCGATATCTTGGCCTCAAAAAGCATTGATTTAAGAGGAATCGAAATTGATGTTAAAGGTATTATTTATCTAAACTGCCCTGATATTGATTTTGATGCTTTTAGTGAACTTATGGCTGAAATTCGCCGAATTTCAGGTGTGAAGGATGTACGTAAAATCCAATTTATGCCAAGCGAAAGGCATAACACAGAGCTGATTGCTCTGCTGGCAAACCTACCTGATCCTGTGATTGCGATTGACCTTAAAGGCTCAGTCGATATGGCTAACCACGCCGCATTGAGCCTCTTCAACAAACAAGAAGATGAAGTCATCGGTGAACCGCTCTCGACGTTTGTTCCTAGTTTTAACTTTGCTCGTTGGATCGAAGGCGATGTAACGCGCCATCGTGAAGTTGTCGTGTTAGATGGCTTAGATTTCTCTATTGAGATCCTGCCGATTTACCTTGGTGGTGATGTCAACGAAGCGGTACTGGCAAGCGCAGTAATGACGATTCGTTCTTGTAATCAAGAGATGAACTCGCCAGATTCAATCCCAGAACAGAACAACCTGGGTTTTGAACACTTTGTTGGTGTCTCTAATCGCCATAAAGCCTTGATCAGCCAAGCTAGGAAATTGGCTATGCTGGATCAGCCTCTATTAATTGAAGGCGATACAGGTACGGGTAAAGAGATGCTGGCGAAAGCGTGTCATAACCGTTCAAATCGATCGTCTTTCCCATTCTTGATTCTAAGCTGTGCATCGATGCCTGATGACGTAGCGGAAACGGAATTGTTTGGTCATGCGCCGGGTTCATTCAACCATGAGCAAGGTCATAAAGGCATTTTCGAGCAAGCGAATGGCGGTACGGTATTTTTAGATGAAATTGGCGAGATGAGCCCGCATCTTCAAATCAAGCTGCTGCGTTTCCTACAAGATGGTTCATTCCGTCGTGTTGGTGAAGAAGAAGAGATGCACGCGGATGTTCGTATTATTGCATCAACGCGCCACCGTCTTTCTGAATTAGCCGACTCGGGCTCGTTCCGTGAAGATCTGTTCTACCGCTTGAACGTGCTGACTCTGTCTATCCCTGCATTGCGTGAACGCTCAAACGACGTAGCGCCACTGTTGGAACTGTTCGTTGCAAAGTACGCGCAGCAGTTAGGTATGTTAAAACCAAAACTGACTCAAGAGCTGATCGACCAGCTTGGTAATTACCAATGGCCGGGCAACATTCGCCAGTTAGACAACATGGTTCTACGTGCACTAACAGAGCTAGATTCAGACACACTAACGGTTGAGCAATTCCATTTGCCACAGCTTGAAACAATGACGGCTGGAATGGCGAACCTGAGCTTAGACGGCTCGCTCGATGAAATCATGAAAGACTATGAATCTCAGATTCTAGAGAAGCTTTATCAGTCTTTCCCATCAAGCCGTAAGCTAGCAAAACGTTTGAATGTTTCTCATACCTCAATTGCGAATAAGCTTCGTGATTACGGTATCAGAAAGAACTGATCGAATAAGAACAAGATTATGGAAGATTTGAGTACACCAGAGCGCATTTATAAGCATGATGGTAATCTGATTCTACGCACGGCTGAAATCGATGATGCTGGCATGATCAGCGAGTACTTTCAGGTTAACAGAGAGTATCTGAAACCTTGGGAACCGATTCGCGAAGACGCGTTCTTTGATAGAGCGAGTTGGGCGCAGCGACTGATCAAGTTAAACGAGCTTCATAAAATGGGGCTAGGCTATTACTGTTTACTGATTAACGCTGACTCTAATGAAATGTTAGGCACCATATCGTTCAGTAATTTGTCTCGTTTCCCGTTCTACGCTTGTAATGTCGGTTACTCATTGGCGCAAAGTGCACAGGGCCACGGTTACATGCGCAGAGGTTTGAACATGGCCAAAGACTACATGTTTGATGTGCAGAACATGCACCGCTTAATGGCGGGCTACATGCCTCACAACGAACGCAGTGCTGGCGTATTAGAACATCTTGGTTTTGTCCGAGAAGGTTTTGCTAAAGACTACCTACAGATTAACGGTAAATGGGAAGACCATATACTGACGGCATTAGTTAACCCAAACTGGGAAGATAGACGCGCTGTATAGAGATCAATAGTCATTAGGCGTAAGTACCAATTAAGCGTAAATACAGATTTAGAGGCAGTGACGACATAGATAAAATGAAACCGTCACTGCATCAAAAAGAACAGATAGGCATGGTAAATCCATCAGCCTGAGAAGATATTTGAGGAATTTTGATGTCATACACAACTTTGGACGAATACCAAAGAAAATGGATTTTCACACACCAGTCAATGCCGCTGCCGGCAGAGGACTTGGAAAAGATTAAGCCAATGACACAGGCGAGAGCATCTCAGTTCTGGAAAGAGAACGTGAGCCCTCAAAGCCCAGACGCAGAACGACTGAGCTCGCAAGACTGGCCAAGCAAAGCATCGAACTGGAATGAAGAGATCAGCTGGATGGCGCATTGGGAAGCGGATGAGCCTGAAATGCCAGAAGAGATTCTTAACTTTATTGATTGGCAAGATGACGTAACTGTTTATTTTTGTTATGAAAAGTACAATGTTCTTGAAACCAAATGGGCGATTTTCAAGAAGCATTGGAAGAACTTTTTGTTCTACGATGATGGCCCGATTTTAATCGGTCGTCGTCGTTCAGAAGCCCTTTGGTTTGCTACCAATGGCAAGGTGAAAATTGGTAACCGTGCTTAACCTCGGTGTGATTTAATCGAGCTAGTGCTGGTAATCCGAGCAACAGATAGATAAACAAAAAGCGAGCATCGAGCTCGCTTTTTTTGTGCCTAATGATCTTCGAAGATCATGGGGAAAGACCCACTATTTGAGCCCAACTAAAGGTGACCATATCCACTCATTTAAAGCGAGTGAATTACGAAATTGAGATCGCTATCTCATTGGGTTAGTTGAAGTTTCATGGGGTTGAGCTATCTTTATATTACTGCCTTAGTGGAGGTGAAGTATTATGATTTGGGATACTCTCGAACGTGTAAATAAACTTCGCAAGGAAGCAATGGAGGATCCAGAGTTTTTGGATTCAGCAAAAATGCATGAGGAATGGCTTTTAAGCGAAACTCATAATCAATCGAACAAAGGAGCAAAAGAGAAGAAACCGAAAAAACTATCTGACATTTATGAAAATACGGATTTTCCTATCAACCCAACTGGAACCAAACATTAACAATGATGAACTGCAACACGGCTAAGGCTCTTAACCAAAAAGCTATAAGTCGATTACACATACCAGCCTTAAGCCACCAATAAAAAAGCCACTTTCAACGAATCGAAAGTGGCTTTTTCTTTTCTTGCTAGCTTCTTTACCATTAGCAACGAAAGCTAATCGTTTTCAAACCTAGTTATTGATTAGGCTTAATCCGCTTGGTAACGCATCACCAAACACACGCTTAGATTCACTCTCAGAAAGCTCAGTCACTTCACTCACTAGTGTTAACCATGAGTCAGGTACCTTGCTTTGCTTAAGCTTCTCAATCACTTGATTGCGATAGTCGTCAGAGATATCAAACTGACGGTCACCGGTTTTTCGACAAATCATCACCGCTGCGAAGGCGATCATCTGCTCTTTCTGCCAGTTCTGTTCAAGCAGTTTTGGTAACCACTGTTCAGCTTGTTCTCTAGGAATTACGCTGTGTTGGCTACCATACAAAGGTGTTCTTGAAGCCAATCGACCCAGAGCCCACCAGTGAGCCTGTTCAAATTGGTTATGGTTGATCGCTTTGCTTAAGAACCAACTTGCCAGCAGCACTTTGTCTTCAACCTCAAGTTGCTCAAGTGACGCCGCTAAACGGACCATGGCTTCATAACCATTATCTTGCGCATCTTTGGCTGTCTTAGGGTTCTTCATTGCACCTGGGTGAAGGTATTTAGCGATGTCAGCCAAGATACTCTCTTGCTGCTCTTGGTTTAGCCCACCAGCGACACGACGCCAGAATACCCACCAGTCTGTCCAGCCTTGGTGGTTCTTGAACTGAATGTTCTGTTGGTAAAGGCCCCAAATCTGTTCGATACGCCATGAGTCAGTCGGATCGCCAAAGCCAGGACGTAGCGAGTATCCCGCCAAACGTAGCCAGTTCTTCTCGTGTGCTTCTGAACGACGGCGGCGTTTACGACCTAATGAGAAGGTATCAAATAGATGACGAAGGGTCGTGAAGTCCCATTCATCGCGTTTACCTAGTCGCTTCTCAAGATCTTTCGATAGTGTTTTGATCTCTTTCGATTCAGCACTCTTCTTGTTGCCGCTGTACAGGCGAGAAATCAACTCCTTACACTCTTCCAATCTTGGGTGAAGCGCGGAGGTATCAGATTCATCGCCTTGCTTGTTTCTTACTTCAAACTCAAGCAACCAACGCTTAGAGTCATCTTCTATACTCACACACTCCATTTTCAATGTGCCGACTTCGGTTAACTGACAAGCGAGCAGTACTTCAACACGCTCTTTTTGGTTGGCTTGAAGTTCTGCAGTACCTGAGCCTTCCAGCGTAGAAATATACGGTGGGAGAGGGGAGAACAAGTCGGCATCCACATTGACCATCACACCGTTTTGAATGGCGGTGTCATGAGCAATTTGATCGTGTGTTGAAGTCAGAAGATTAAATCGTACTGGCTCACCTAAAGTCAGCGAGAAACGACGGCTGTTCAAGCGTATCTCTTGGCCTTCTTCGGTTCCTTTGGCAAGCAGACAAAGCGCTTTACCCATCTTGTTTTTCTCTTGCAGATGCAAGAAGTAAGAACGGGCAGCACCGCCACCGATTTTCAGCTGTGCACCGCGGCGTGCTTTACCAAAGGCAACCGCGCCAAGGGCAACAGACCAATCTGGATGAGGGTTATCAAGCACTGTGATAGGAGAACCGTTCCAGTTGCCCAGTAGCTGAGTAATTCGCTCTGTTACCAGTTCACTGTTAAACACACCACCATTGAGCAGCACGCCAACTGGAATTGCAGGTTTGGTGTCATCGAACTCAACAGAGCCTGAGTTTTCCAATGCGGCTTTAGACACTTGTTGGTGTGTTGCTAGGAATTCTGCAACGTGCTTACTCACCGCAGGGTCAGCCACGTAAGGCAGACCAAACTCAACCACAGCACTGCGGCGTTTGTCGGGTGTTTCAGTAAACTCAGAAAGCGGGAAGAAACCTTCCAATGCGATTTGATGGACTTCTTGTTTAGTTAAACCAATACTCTTAGTACCGCCAAGCAGTTTTGAACCGCTGCCCAGCATGGTGATCTTTACATCATCGGGCGCATTGGCAGAAAGCAGGCTCTCTTTTGCGGCGCGAGTTTGTTGAATTAGTTTGGTTAGGCTAGAAGCATTCAGCTTTTTGTTTTGATTGAAGCGTTGCTCTGCAAGGTGAGCAAGCGCTAAATCGAGGTTGTCACCACCGAGCATCAAGTGTTCTCCAACGCCAATACGGTCGAGTGCGAGCTCGTTATTACCGTCGGTGTTCGCATCGAATTTGGCTTCAATTAAGCTTAAATCGGTGGTACCACCGCCAACATCACACACTAGAATCAGCGGAATTTGTTGAAGTTCATCTGCTGCGGTTTGTTGGTGACGGGCATACCAGTCATAACAAACGGCTTGCGGCTCTTCGAGTAATAGAATCTTACCTAAGCCCGCAAGTTCTGCCGCTTCGAGTGTCAGCTTACGTGCTGTCTCATCGAAGGAAGCCGGAACGGTAACCACAACATCTTGATTTTCCAGCTTGTTGCTCGGGTTACGGTAGTTCCATGCTTGGCGAATGTGGTTGAGGTAGCTTGCACTCGCCACAACTGGCGAGACTTTATCGACATCAGCTGCGCCAGCCCACGGCAGAATGTCGGAGTTACGATCAACCGCTTGGTGAGATAACCAGCTTTTAGCACTCGATACTTGGCGACCTTCAACCTTAGCACCTAATTCTCGTGCCCATTCGCCTACGATGACATTTTGAATATCGCCTTCAACTAAGCTCGGTTCCCAAGGCATGGTGAGATCGGAAGGGGAGATTTGACCTTGTGCTGGTTGGTAACGAAAGGATGGGAGTAAGGGCTTGCGAACCACTTCACCGGGGCCGATGAGTTGGTCAATATCGAAAAGAGAAACGGGAGCATGTTGTAGGTCGTCGTTGATTTCACAGTAAGCGACAACCGTATTGGTTGTACCTAAGTCAATGCCGACTAAAAAACGAGGAGTTGCCATACAAAACCTTATTCTTCCAGAGTGATGACCAGTTTTTTGATAGCTTTGGTCTTATTGTTGTTATTCGTAAACGTCATTCCTGAGAAACAGGCAGGACTAGATTGAGAAATGCATTGATAAAGTAACGGCACCCGCTAAGGTGCCGTTGATTCATTATGCTTGTTCGTTTGAGTCGTTATTCGAGTCTTCACGAACATCGAACTCAACGTGCCACTTCTGACCGTTGTCAGTAGCAATCGCTTCTAGGTGTAAGGTGCCTAGCTCAGTAACGCGAGAAGCCAAAGTCACTGGAACCACTTCACCTTCGCGACGGCCTTCAGAAACCGGCAATGTCACTTGGATTTCAGGAAGCTCATCAAGCTCTTCAGGCGCCCAGTGATCAAGGTGCGTACCCGCTTCATCTTCACGACGAATGGTTGAACCGAAGAACTGGAAGTGTACTGGCTGACCAATCACTAGACCGAACTCTTGGCTAGGTACTTGTACGCTTGAACCTTCTTCCATACCAAATGGTGCAACACACAAAGCTTCCATCGGAGGAGCCATACCTGGGATAGCTGGCATCGCGCTTTCAATTCCTACGTAGTAAGAAGAAGCGATACCACCGCGGATACGAACGCCTTGGCCACGACGAACTGCGCCGTAGTATGAAGCGCCACTTGCAACCGCTAGGTCTAAATCTAAACCTGAAAGCTGTTTTGCGAACTCTTCGTCAGCATTGATCAACCATTCGTTGATCGTATCTGAAAGACGATCAGCAAGTAGGTTCGATTTTAGAACACCACCATTGAACAGGATTGCTGTTGGCTTGATGAAGTCTGCCGCTGGCGCTTCTGACCCTTGCGTACCGGGCATACCGGGCATGTTTGCAAACGGGTTGAAATCTTGCTGAGCCGTTTCGCTATTTCCAGAAAGCGCATTCGCTTGCTTAGAAAGGAATGCGGCAATGTGACGAGTAATACCTGCGTCTTGAGCGTAAGGCAGACCCATTTGAGTCAGTGCGCCACGCGTCTTTTGTACTGGGTGCTCAGTCACCGCTACTTTCGGGAAGAAGCCATCAACCAATGTTTGTTGAACTTCTTGCTGAGTCAGATCTGTTTTCAGTGTTGCGCCCAGTAGTTTAGAACCACGGCTTGGAACAACGATAGGCACAGATTGCAGTTCAGCATCGTTAAGCAGTGCTTCTTTCGCATCACGACATGCGTGAGTCATTGCTTGAACCTGCCAAGGAGCCAGTTCTTTGCCTTCTTGCGCCAGTTTCATCTTCAAGCGGTAAGCCAGTGCTAAGTCCATGTTGTCGCCGCCAAGTAGGATGTGTTCACCTACTGCGATACGGTTCAGGCTTAGGTTACCGTCATCTTGTGTTACTTCAACTAACGAAAGGTCGGTTGTACCACCACCGATATCGACAACAAGAACGATGTCACCAACGTTTACTTCATCACGCCATGTGTCGTTGCTGTTATCAATCCAGCTGTAAAGAGCCGCTTGTGGCTCTTCAAGAAGCGTTAGGTGAGTGAAACCGACATTACGTGCAGCTTCTGCTGTTAGGTCACGAGCCGCAGGATCAAACGAAGCTGGAACCGTGATCGTTACATCTTGGTCTGCCAGTTTGTGTTCTGGGTTAGCGTGGTTCCAAGCGTCTTTAAGGTGCTCAAGGTACAGTTCAGTTGTCTTAAGCGGAGACACTTTTTCAACTTCTTCAGGGCTGCCTGCAGGAAGGAAAGCATCGCGACGGTTAACACCACCGTGGCACAACCAAGATTTTGCACTTGCTACCAAACGGATTGGGGTTTTCGAACCTAGGTTACGAGCAATCGCACCGACTAGCGCTTTTGGCTCTGAAGACCAAGGAAGAACGCGAGAGCCCGCATTCATTTCATGTTCGTGCGGCTGGTATAGGAACGAGCCAAGTTGGCTGCGAGTTTCTACTGTACCTGGCGCCGTCAGTTGAGGGATTGGCATCACCTCAACGCGAGCGTCTTCATTTGTTGTGTCGATGTAAGACAAAACGCAGTGTGTAGTACCTAAATCGATACCAACACTGAACTTAGGCGCCTGATGTTGCTCTTGAGAAGATAGCTCTTGTGAATGCATCTGCGGCGTATGTTCTTGAGAAGAAGACTCGTGCGATGATGGCTGAGTTTGGTGTTCCATTATAGCTCTACCTCTGCCGGTGCAATTACAGATGCATCGTAGTTTTCAGCAAGCTTAGGCAGGTTCATGTCAGTTGCTTTCCAACCTTTGTGAACCAGTGTGCCGTTGAATGGCGCATTACCCGTTACGTTGCCAGTTAGGCGAATTTCTTGAGGGTTGAAACCTTCAGCAATAGTGATACGTGTTTCTTCATCTTCAGTGCGGATGTGAGACAGCGTTACGTAATCGGCTAATACTTTTTGACCGCCAGTGTGAATAACACGAGCTGCCGCGCCAACTTCTTCATCAGAGAATGATGTTAGGTCTTCTTTTAGGAAGTCAATTAAACGAGCTTCTTGCTGCATGATAGACAGTAGCTGCATTGCAGAATCTGTTGGTGCTGTTGCCAGCTTAGATTCAACTTCTACTACTTTTTCGATCACACGTTCAACTTCAACAACTTTCTCTACTTCGACAATTTTCTCAACTGGCTTTTCAACTTCAACGATCTTTTCTACTGGTTTTTCTACGACTTTCTCGACCACTTTGGTTTTACGAGAAACGGCAATTAGCAGTAGTAAAACGCTTGATGCAGTTAGGCCTGCGTGAAGCATATCAAACGTTTGTGGGATTAGGTTCAAATCAACGATCATAGTGATTTCTCTTTAAAATTGATTTAACGGTATATTCGTCGGTTTAAAGGAATATACAGGTTGGAAAGAAACTCAGTGGCATAAGGCCGAAATGGTCACTTTCAAGCTATAAATATGGGTGGATACTAGCATATTCAAGGCTTAAGGGCTTTATTTAATGTTTTCAATAAACTGGCTTTTTGGTGAGTTAGCTTGAAAGTTAATCGAGATTTGTTGGTTTATTAGCCGTAAATGTCCATGGGTTGTAAATAGTGTTAGTTTTATCCCATTGTGAGAGTCAAAGATAAATAGAGCCTAGCATTCCGGCAGTGTATACTTTCGACTCAAAATAACATCATATGGGAAGCTGTATGCCCCACACTACCGACCCTATAACAGGGTTGAAGAAACGAACTTTGCCGTTAGTTGTCTTTTTTGCCACATTTTTGATGACGGTGTTGTGTTTTGTTTTGGTTGCGGCGAATCAAAATAGGTCTTTGAATGAGAATCTGGATAGCTTTGCTCAGCATCAAACGCTCAGTTTAAAAGCGTTTATTGATAACGATGTCGCTTATATCGGTTCCGGTGCGAATTTTTTCTATTCTAATGATGTCGATAGTCGGGACCGATTTGATCGTTTTGCTCAGCAAACGATTAACGGCTCGAAAAGCCTGATCGGATTGCAGTGGATGCAAAAAGTAGCGGTAGAAGATATCGCCGAGCACACCGCCAAAATGAAAGCTCAATACCCATCCTATAGAATGTTTACTATCCCTAAACATGGGCCAAAAACTTATGGTTATGTCTTGGATGGCGAGCCCGTATTTATCGCGACAGATATTTATCCGAATGATCCAGTGAACAACGGTGTTTTGGGTTTTTACTCTTCTCGTGAGCGGTTTAATCTGGTCATTGAGAACATTAAAAAAACACGTGAAGCGAATATTTCAGACAAAGTTCGTCTATTGCAAGATGGTTTAGACAGCAACACACCTAAGAGCGGAATGTTGGTTTACCACCCTGTGTTTGATGGTCAAACGGACAATTTGTTAGGGGTTGTGATTGGTGTTGTTCGTACCACATACTATTTTGAGAAACTTCTGGCGTCTACTGTCGGCGATATGGACGTTTATGTGCGTGTTACCGATAGCGGTTTTGAAGCTGAAGATGCCCCGATAATGTTCGAAACCAATGGTTATGAAGCGGTAACTGGGCAGCACATTACAAAGACGATTACATTAACTAACCGTGAATGGATCATCGACTTCAAGATAGATGCATGTATTTCATTTAATGGTTACTTAGTGTTGGCGGGAATCGGCATAGTTGGTACCACTATCTCATTACTGCTTGCTTATATTGTGAACCTGCAAATTCGAGAGAAAGAGCGCTTGTATCGAATGATTGATGAAAGAACAGAAGAACTTCGCTTTCTTGCCAATCATGACAGTTTAACGGAAATTTATAATCGCCGAGCTTTTAATAAGATGCTTGGTCAATCGATACAAAGCGATAAGCCGTTTAGCTTAATAGTGTTTGATGTTGATAAGTTTAAAGAGATCAATGATAAGTTTGGGCACCCAGCCGGTGATGTGTTACTTATCCATGTGATTAAGGTTATCTCAGTGAGCTTGAAGTCTGGAGATAACCTATTCCGGATGGGAGGGGATGAGTTCGGTATCATTTCGAGCATCACTGAACATGACTCATTGTCTCGCTATTTAGAATGTATTTTAGAGAAGGTGAGTGAGTCTCATTGCGAGCATTCTGGCCAGCTATTGAGTTGTACTCTAAGCATCGGGGCTACCATCCGCACTAATGAAGACATTGAAGCGCTCCTTCAAAAAACTGACAGCATGTTATACCTAAGTAAGTCAAATGGCCGAAATCGAGTCACAATTGCAGGCTAAATGAGCACTTGATGCAACTGGGGTCGAGTTCTTTATTAGGCTCATGTACAATTTCACGAAATTTTTGACGAGAGAATTAGGCGACGTATGAATCACAATCGAGTGGTGTGTTTCGATTTGGAAATGTGCTGTTGGAGCGAAGACGGTGTAGGAACAACAGGGGAGATCATTGAAATTGGTCTTGCTGAGATCGATCTTGTATCTGGAACCATCGTGAAGCGCGCGCAATATTACGTTAAGCCCGAAAAAGACGAAGTCTCTCTATTTTGCGCCGAGTTAACGGGCATTACCCCTCGTAAAATCGAAAAGCAGGGTCGCCCATTAGAGTCTGTTATCAAGTCGATGATTAAGAACTTCGGTGGCCCAAAGAAAATCTACGCAGCGTGGGGACGCGACGATCTTATCTTACACAAAGAGTGTATTGAGAAAGGCATTGAACCTCCGTTTAGCGAGTTCTTAAACATCGCAACGCTTTACCGTGTTCAGAATCGCTTGAAAGACAAACGCATTGGTCACCGCGCTGCTCAAGAAGCCAAAAATATTGAGTGGGAAGGTCGTCAGCACTCGGGTTATGTCGATGCTTATAATCTTGCGAAACTCACATTAACTATGTTGTAGCTAAATTTTTAGCTCCTCTCAGCCCTGTTTAGTCAGCTTTCAGTTTACCGATTCAAAAAAGCGACCGGTTTCTTAACCCGTCGCTTTTATTTATTTCAGTTTCCAATTCATTATTTCAGGCACTAATTTTCGCCTAAAACACTTAACTTACTCTTGATGAAGTCACTGTGGTCAACGTAGAGCAGCTCCGCTGTTTTACGGATCACAGAATCTTCGATAGGGTCAATTTCCCCGTCGGCATGCGCTACTTCCCACATCGCTTTGATTAAGTCGATTCGCACTGGCTGAGATAGGTCTCTGAGTTGCGATGTAAAGTCATACAGCGATACTGATTGCTCTACTTTCGGCTCTGCTTGCGCGAGCAGTACCTTTGCTTGTTCTTCATCTAAATCCAGCAAACGCTGCAGAAGCTGTAGCTTAGCGACTCTTTCTGATTCATTGATCTGATGGTCGGCACCCGCGACTTCACACAACAAACTCGCGATGGCGATATTAGGTGATGTGCCTTGGTTTTTGCTTAGGTCCTGGCCTTCAATCAATTGTTTAAACATTGATGTGAGAGAATTGAACATAACGAGCTCCAGTTAAAATTTGTATCGAGTTCCGTAACGCTGATAGCTATCAACTATAACCATAAGCATAACTATTGGGTCTACAGAGTGTGATCGCAAGCGTCTTTACTAAAAACTGACATTACGGATACGCTAGCGATAAGGAGCATTTTATCAATCGGGCTCTGGGAAACGGGTAATTTTACCGTCGCCACTGAGTGTCGTGATCGATTGCGGTTTCCCATCAGTGTCTAGCCTCAATTCTCCAATCGCACTGCGGTTTGAAAGGCGATAGAAGGTCTGATTGTCAGGGCTTCGCTTTTCGATCTTCAAGCGTTTACGCTTAGTGAAGTAGTTCAAAACTGAGCGAGGGCTGTATAACAGGCGGTCCCATACATCGCAGAATTTAAGCAGCGGAGCAGGGAACTGATTTTTAATACCACTGCAGGTGATTTGATAGATGTTCGGGCTGTTGCGACGATACCTAAGCTTGATGTCATAAGCGAAGGAGTAGTGAACATCGCCAGAAAGTACCACGAAGTTGGTCGGTGTTTTGGTATGGGTAAAGATGCTGATCAGCGTATTAGCACTGCCCGGATGTGCCATCCAGTTTTCAGCGTCAATCACTAATGGCTTGCCGATTGTGGTCGCCATCTTTTGCAGTGTTTCAATAAACTTCACGCCAAACATCGGTGCAGCAGAAACGATCACCACTTTATCTTGATTCATTAACTGATGTTGAAACTCAATCAAGGCTTCCCAGTCCATTAAACCTGAAGGCTTGTTCATGCGTGACTCTGAACGCCAACGACGCGTACGAGTATCCAACACAATGACTTTGGGTGAGGTATCTATTGTGTAATGCCACTCTTCAAAGCGACTCAGCATCTCAATAAAGGCTTGATGCTTGTCTGGCTCGATGTTGCCAATAGAGTGAGTAGTCGCTGCATTGCCGGCTTCATTATGAGTTTGTTTACTAATGCGCGGTTGTTTAGTAATGAGCGGTTGAGCGACAAAAAGCTGTTTTGCTTGCTCGATAAACGTTTCATCGAAGCTCTCCGGTTTGTTACCCCAACCTTGACACATCCAGTAAGCCGCAAGGCCGTTACCAATGACTTGGGTCGCGAACTGGTTTTGGTCGACGGCATGCTCCCAACCCACGGTAAGGTTCCAATCATCCGTCACATCGTGATCATCGAAGATCATGTACGTTGGAATATGCGCGAACAGACGTTGCACTTGCGGTAAGCCAGCAATGAAATCATCCATGATGACGCTTTCATCACGCCATTGTTGCTGCTCAGTCGGTGTTAATTGGCGTCCACCTTGAGTGAAGTTATTCTCAATTAAACGCTCTCGATTGACGCATTGCCACAGTGTCGGAGACCAAACCAATAAGTACATCGCGATAAACTCAGACAGCGTGACCAAGTGGTTTTCACAATCGGTAGAGCTAAAAATCGGCACGCCACGGTTCGGGAATAACTTATCGAGCATGGATTCTGAAGCTGTGTGGTGCGGCAAATAGTGATGACGCTGGTATAAGTGGTATTCACTGTTATACAGAGCGTCACTGTTGTTGATTTGTTTAATTTGCGAGTCAGTCGGTAAGCTTTCGCCTACAAGGCCAAGCAGGTGAATCACTTGTTGAATAGCATCAAGTGTTGGGCCTGCCACATGGTCGGCGTAGATCTGATCGCCGCTCATCATCAGCATGTCGGGTCTTTCAGCGACGGTTTGATCGGCCATCTTGTTATCGGCTGCAACTAGGCTGTCTTTGCTTGGATGATGCGGGTTGCGGCAAGAGCCATGAAGAATGTAATCAGCTGAGGTCGATATCTTAAACTCAACGCGAGATTTACCGTTGTAAACAAGGTGAGGGGCGAGCTCTTTTAGTGAACCTGACTCTGTGTGAAAGTCATATTCAAGCAGCGTATTAGTCGGAAACTCACCTTGTAAGCGAATTAGCGTTATCCACGCATGTGTACCGATTTGAATCGAATCATGTTCTTCAAGCGATGAGGTATAAAACGGCTGGTCTTGTGCTGCTTCAGAATCGTCTATTTCTTGAGTATGAAGCTCGGCTCTGCCTGTAAGAGGCGAGCTGGTGGCTAACCAAAGTATTACTTCAGTCGCGGTGGTTTTTCTTAAAATGGGTCCGGCGAGTAACAGGGGAAGAGATGATGTCGTAGAGGGTTTCAATACGGTACCTAAAATCGTTGGTGGCTAGTCGTCGTGGTGTTCTTTTGTTTCGAGCTTGTTCGTGTCTGGCTTTGTGGTTCCAAGCGTTGATGCTTCAAATTCTACTGAGTCAGATTCTGTTGATTATGCTCTGCAATCTCAGGCTCTGTCGTTTCAGATTCTGTTGATTCAAGAACTTCGATAACTTCTGAGCTAGAAAGTTCATGGCCCATTAGAAATATTGCCAATAGGGCATCGGCTTTGGTCTTGGTATCGGAAGGCTCGTCTAATAACAGTTCGAGCTTTTCTCGAATCATAGCAATCTCGTGCTCAACAAAGCCACGGCCTTCTTCATCCCCTTGATTGTCTTCAGGGGCATTATCGAATTCAAGAAATAGCATGTCACCGTCTAGGTTGGTATCCACCAAACGCTCAGGCAACCACGCCTCACCCATAACAATATCTGGATCGGAATCTTTGGGTAAGTGATCTATAATGTTTTGTAATTCGGAGACTTTCACAATACTTTCATTTAACCGAGAATATTCTACATTGTAACGGTCAATGCCGAGCAAACCTAAAAATAGTTAGCCGTCATGGTTAATAAATGTCTAATCAGTAAAACAATATTTTTTTCAAAGAGTAATTACACAAGAATGAAGCTAAAATATTTACCGACTCTTCCTTCATCTGGATTGGTTTTACTAGGTAGCGCTTTCCTAAGTGGCATTTTCGTAAGTGCTAATGCGTGGGCCGCTGAAGAGCAAGAGTGGGGCATCGCTGCAATGTTCCGTACAGCAAGCATCCCTTATGACACGTCTGGTGGCGACCAATCGGTTAGCTCATTCGTACCGATGCTGTTTTTCAAGAACGATTATGTGTTTATTGACGGTACTGAGATGGGGGCATACCTCTATCAAACTGACGATGAGAAGTGGTCTTTCAATGCTATCTCTCGCATGCGCTTTATTGATATTCCTGCATCTGAGCAGAACGCGATTGAAGGCGATACGGCGGACTTTGGTGCTCAACTGACCTACCAACTTGATGATTCTTGGTCTGTCGAGACGGAGTTAATGAGCGACAGTGAATACAACTTCCACGGTAACTTACGAGCTAAAGCCAAGTATGAAACTGGAGATTGGGAGTTTTACCCGAGCGCGACGCTGCGTTATAAAAGTGCTGATTTCAACAGTGAGTATTACTCCGCATCTAATGAAACCATTGGTGCTGGTGTTGACTTAAATGTTGGTGTTGAAACGCGTTACCATGTGGTTTCTAACTTGTATTTATTGGGTTCAACCAGTGTGACTCGATTGGACGATAACGCTTACGATTCTTCGATTGTTGAAGACCGTTATCAGGGGGAATTGTACCTTGGCTTTGGTTTCTTTAACGACAAAGAGAAAGCGCCAAAACCTAAACTGAGCAATGCGCCGTACTTACGTGTCGCACACGGCTGGGGAACGCCATCCAATATTGGCGACATCATGAAGTTCAATCGAGAGAAAGACGAATACAACAACCAGTTGACCTCGTTCTTCTATGGACACCCGTTAACCGATGAGATCTTCGGTTTGCCACTGGATATCTATTTAACCCCAGGTATTGCGCACCACTGGAGTTCAGACGTTCAATCGAGCAGCACCGAATACATTATCGCAATCAAGGCGTACTACACCTTTGATTGGCCAACTCAGTGGCGTGTTGGTGTGGCAGAAGGTATGTCTTACATCGATTCGATTACCTATATCGAAGGCTCTGAGATGGACCGTAAAGGTTACACCGCAAGCCATCTATTGAACTACTTAGACTTCTCATTCGATGTCAACGTTGGCGACTTGATTGGTAAGAATGACTTGAACAACTTATGGTTCGGTTATTCATTGCATCATCGTTCTGCGATCTTTGAAAAATCCTCTCAGTATGGTCGTATCAAAGGCGGCAGTAACTACAACACGGTCTACTTCCAATATGAGTTTTAAGCGCAGTTTTTAACGTTAGCTTTAAACCAGAGTTGACTAAGTACGAATTACATTTGACCGCGCTTTCATAGCTCCTGCGAGTGTTAGCGAGATTAATCAGCCTGATAGCTAAAGGTTTTCCCTTTGCTGTCAGGCTTTTTTGTTTGAGACTTGTGATATAATCGCGCGAGTTTAATAAGTACAAGAATAGGACACGCTTTGACTTCGTCTCCGGAAAAAGCAGATAACAACAAGAATGCAGCACAGCCAAGTTCTTCACAGAGCAAAGCGAAACCAAACCAAGCTGCATCGAAAAAATCTGCTGAACAATCAGCGACAAACAACAAATCATCTCAGAATAGCCCAGCCTCTCTTCGTAAAGCGCTCAACGAATGTATGATGCGCGATCGCTTCCGTTTGAGTAAGCGAATTGCTGGTGCGAGTAAAATTAAGAACGAACAAGCTAAGCACGCTGTCTTTGATGAGATTGCGTTAGACATTGCTAAGTCAATGATGACGGCAACTCAGCGCGCGGCACAGAAACCAACGATTGAATACCCAGAAATTCTCCCGGTTAGCCAAAAGCGCGAAGACATCGCGAAAGCCATCGCTGAAAACCAAGTGGTTATCGTGGCGGGTGAAACGGGTTCGGGTAAAACCACTCAGCTACCAAAAATCTGTTCTGAGCTTGGCCGCGGCCGCTTTGGCTTAATTGGTCACACTCAGCCCCGTCGTCTTGCGGCGCGTTCGGTTGCGAACCGTATTGCTGAAGAGATGGAAACACAGCTGGGTGAGTTCGTTGGTTATAAGGTTCGATTCAACGACCAGATTTCTGACAATACCCAAATCAAACTGATGACCGACGGTATTCTACTGGCGGAGATTCAACACGACCGTTTCTTAAATCAGTACGACACCATCATTATCGATGAAGCGCACGAACGTAGCCTGAACATCGATTTCATCATGGGTTACCTGAAAGAGTTACTGCCAAAGCGTCCTGATCTGAAAGTGATCATCACGTCGGCAACCATCGATCCAGAGCGTTTCTCTAAGCACTTTAACAATGCACCGATCATTGAAGTGTCTGGTCGTACTTACCCAGTTGATACGCGTTACCGCCCATTAGGTGGTGATGAAAGTGATTCAGACCGCGACCAAATCGAAGGCATCTTTGAAGCCGTTGATGAGCTGTGTGATGAAGGCCTTGGCGATATCTTGATCTTCATGAACGGTGAGCGAGAAATTCGTGATACCGCAGATGCATTAAGTAAACGCAACCTTCGTGATACCGAAATTGTCCCGCTTTACGCGCGTCTATCGGCGGGTGAGCAGAACCGTATCTTCCAGTCTCATACTGGTCGACGCATCGTTCTGGCAACCAACGTGGCAGAAACCTCGTTAACCGTTCCGGGCATCAAGTATGTTATCGACCCGGGTACGGCGCGTATTAGCCGCTACAGCTATCGTACTAAAGTACAACGTCTACCGATTGAGCCAGTGTCTCAAGCGAGTGCAAACCAGCGTAAAGGTCGTTGTGGTCGTGTTGCAGAAGGTATCTGTATTCGTTTGTACTCTGAGGAAGATTTCGAGTCACGCCCAGAGTTTACTGACCCAGAGATTCTTCGTACTAACCTAGCATCGGTTATCCTTCAGATGACAGCGCTAGGCCTAGGCGACATTCAAGCGTTCCCATTTGTTGAAGCGCCCGATAAGCGCAACATTCAAGACGGTGTAAGGCTGCTTGAAGAGCTTGGTGCGATCGCCACCGTTGAACCGTCAGCGAACAAAAACAAGAACCACGGCGACGACAAGAAGAAGCTAACCGCGATTGGTCGTAAGCTGGCAAAACTGCCTATCGATCCACGTTTAGCGCGTATGGTAATTGAAGCGCCACGTAACCGATGCCTACACGAAGTGATGGTGATCGCGTCTGCGTTGTCGATTCAAGATCCGCGTGAGCGTCCATCAGATAAGCAACAATCGTCTGATGACAAGCACAAACGTTTCTTCGATAAAGAGTCTGACTTCATCACGTTTGTGAACTTATGGGATTACATCAAGCAGCAGCAAAAAGCATTGTCGAGTAACCAGTTCCGCAAACAGTGTAAGCAAGATTACCTCAACTATTTACGTATCCGTGAATGGCAAGATGTGTACTTCCAAATTCACCAAGCAATGCGTGAGCTAGATACTAAGTTGAATACAGAACCGGGCAGCTACGATGGCATTCACATGTCACTGCTATCAGGTCTGCTTTCGCACATCGGTATGAAAGACCAAGAGAAGAATGAGTATCAAGGTGCACGTAATGCACGCTTCCACATCTTCCCTGCGTCTGGCCTATTTAAGAAACAGCCTAAGTGGATCATGTCTGCGGAGCTGGTAGAAACCTCAAAACTTTGGGGGCGCGTTATCGCGAAGATTCAACCTGAATGGATTGAACCGCTAGCGAAACACCTGATTAAACGCAGTTACAGCGAACCACATTGGTCGAAGAAACAAGCAGCGGTAATGGCACACGAAAAAGTGATGCTTTACGGAATCCCAATCATTCCAAAACGCTTAGTTAACTACGGAGCGATTGATGCCACTGTCAGCCGTGAATTGTTTGTACGCAGTGCATTGGTTGAAGGTGAGTGGGAAACCAAACATACGTTCTTCAAACAGAACCGCAAGCTCCTGCAAGAAGTGGAAGAGCTTGAGCATAAATCGCGTCGTCGCGACATCTTGATCGATGATGATGAACTGTTCGACTTCTATGATCAACGTGTTGGCGAAGAGGCAGTGTCAGGCCGTCATTTTGATACGTGGTGGAAGAAGACCAGTCAGAAAACTCCTGAGCTGCTTAACTTTGAAAAGTCGATGCTGTTCCGAGGCGATGCTAGCCACGTTACTGATTTGGATTATCCGAACTTCTGGCACCAAAACGGTATTAAGTTGAAACTGAGCTACCAATTTGAACCAGGTGACGACAACGATGGTGTAACGGTACACATTCCGCTGCCTATCTTGAACCAAATTGACCAAAACGGTTTTGATTGGCAGATCCCAGGCCTGCGTCAGGAACTGGTGATTAGCCTAATTAAGTCACTACCTAAAACGCTACGCCGTAACTTTGTACCTGCGCCAAACTACGCAGATGCATTCTTGGCACGTGTGACACCGCTTGAAGCACCGTTACTGGATTCTCTTGAGAAAGAGCTACGCCGCATGACGGGTGTGGAAGTGGTACGTGATGACTGGAAGTTAGACCAGATTCCAGAGCACTTAAAGGTAACATTCCGCGCTGTAGATCATCGCAAGCGTAAGCTGAAAGAACAGAAAGATCTGCATGAGTTGAAAGAGAGCCTGAAAGACAAGGTTCAAGAAACGCTTTCTAAAGTGGCAGACGACGATATCGAGCAGCAGAACCTGCACACGTGGAGCTTTGGTGAATTACCAAAAGTCTACCAACAGAAACGTGGTGGCTACGATGTTAAAGCCTTCCCTGCGCTGGTGGATACCAAAGACAGCGTAGAGATCAAACTGTTCGAAACCGAGCAAGAGCAAATCTCGGCAATGAAATCGGGTCAGCGTCGTTTAATCTTGTTGAACGTGCCATCACCGATCAAATACTTGCACTCGAACCTGCCGAACAAATCGAAACTTGGCTTGTACTTCAACCCATACGGACAGGTACTCGATCTTATCGATGACTGTATCGCTTGTGGTATTGATAAGCTGATTGAAGAGAAGGGCGGTTTGGTTTGGGAACCGGAGCAGTTTGAAGCTCTGAAAGAACACGTACGTGCAGAGCTGGGTGATACCGTAGTAGAGATTGCTCAACAGGTTGAAACCATCCTAACCACGGCATTCAGCATCAGTAAAAAGCTGAAAGGACGCGTGGATCTTTCTATGGCATTCGCACTTTCTGACATAAAAGCTCAAGTAGAAGGTTTGATTTTTAAGGGTTTTGCCACAGAATGTGGGTGGAAACGCTTGCCGGATATTCTACGCTATATGAGAGCGATTGAACGCCGCATGGAAAAACTGCCAATTGACCCGAACAAAGATCGTCTTCACATGATCAAAGTTGAGTCAGTAATGAATGATTACAAAGAACTGCTGAATAAAATTCCAAAAGGGATCGCGGTTCCAGAAAATGTAAGAGAGGTGCGTTGGATGATAGAAGAGCTTCGTGTAAGTTTCTTCGCACAGCAGCTCGGTACGACTTACCCAGTATCAGATAAGCGTGTTAAAAACGCGATTGATGCTTGCTAAAGGAATAAAGCTAGACGCAATGGCAAGGTTTGGGTATAAATCTTGCTTATTGCATTACTAATTGAATAGTTATTACATACAGGGCGACTTGGTGGCAATTTATTACCACTCAAGGCCTGCCACTAGGACGAAAAAGGTCGAATATGAAAAAAACGTTATTGGCACTAGCACTACTAGGTGCATCTTCAACAGCAATGGCTGATTCTTGGTTGTACGGCGGTGTAATGGGTGGTCAAAACTCATTCGCTGGTGAAGATGAAAACGCGGTGGGCATCCACGTAGGTACAGGTATCCTTCCACTAATCGGTGTTGAAGCGGGTTACTGGGATCTAGGTTCTTTCGGCAGCGTTAATTACGGCAACCGCGATCTTAAGAATTTAGACGCAAGCACTGCTTACCTAGCGATTAAACCAAGCATCGATTTTGGTCCTCTTCACGTATACGCGAAGGGTGGTCTTCACTCTTACGAGCTTAAAGCTGATGGCTTCAAGCAAGACGATGTTGATATCATGTACGGTGTAGGCGCTGAATACTTCATCTTTGGTCCACTATCTGTAGGCGCTAGCTACCAAAACTTCAAAATGAAAGATGACGACTCTGGCGTATTCACGCTAAACGCAACTATCCACCTACTGTAATTACTTGCAGTCAGTGACAGACGTACCGTTGGTCACGGATATTTGTAGAGTTCGTAAGAATTCGTAAAAAATGCCAGCTTGATAGCTGGCATTTTTGTATCTGTTAACCGTGTAATCGCTACTCTGTTTTCTTATAACAGATAGCAAGCGGATGGTTATTTTTTACTGTTCAGAATACGCTGAATTCTTGGGTTAATCGCTTTACCGTGTTTACTTTCGTACTCTTCACGTTTTAAATCGTTCAGGTTCTTTACAGAGTTAGCGGCAAGAAGGAATTCTGGTAACTCAGTTTCAAGCATGCCTTTCTCATCTAAACGTTTCGCTTCCAAGTAATACTTCTTGAACAGGCCATCGAGTTTGTTTTCAGCCGTGCGCTTTAAATCGTACAGTTTATTCTGGATTAACCATTGCTCAATCTTATTATCTGCAGAGCGTGACAACACTCGAATACGGCTATCCAACAACTCTTCTTCAGTCAAAGAATCTTTCAGGATCCAAAGCTCACCCATTTGCGGCGGCCAACTGTTGCCAAGTTGAATACGTTCATGACAGTGCATTAGCACGCGGTTAAGGCCGTCTGAGTCAACAGAGTGGGCAAACTCAAGAAACTTACCGCTCGGTTCACTACCGTATTGGTATTCCCACTGAGTTTCGTACACGCTCAAGAAAGAACCGAACACATGGATACACCAATCGGTTAGTTCAAGCTCTGCTGGATCTTGATCAACAACAGGCACTTGCTGAGACGCACCAGAGCCCGCAGCGTTTGGTGTCGCTACTTTTACTTCTGTACTTTGTGCTTCAATCACTTCAGGTGCGTTAGGCTGTACTGTAGCGTCAGGTACAACAGGTTGAGCTGGCTCAGAAGGTTGGCTTTTTGCCTTTTTGAATGAGCTGCTGCCTGAAGCGTTCAGATGGGCTAAGCTTTTGTCTATACCCATTTCCTTGAGCTTGTCCTGCATTTCCTGAATATTGAGAGGTCTTCTGCTGTTGTTGTCTTTCATTTTGCTTCTCGTTAACTAGCCAGTACTGCAGCTTGGATTCAATCCGAGATAATGGCATTAATTCATTGGCTTTGGCTTTATACCAGAGGACAAATTTCTTCCATACTAAACTATGGTCACCGGTCAAACCGGAGAATTTAAACGCACGTTCTGCCCATGATGGTATCTCTTCTTCGTTGAGATCATGAGTAGATACGGTGTTGCTGTTCATTGAGCCTCGACCTTGTGGGCGAGGGGCCTGCTGCATGTGTTGCATTGGTGCCGGAGCAGGCTGAAACTTGGGTGCAGGTGCAGTAGAGTAGACCGGAATACTATTGGTCGGTTGAACCTCAACGTGCGCCGTAGCTTGCTCTTGCTCAATGAGCATTTTGAAAACGTGAATCTCTTTCTTATCTCGATAGTCTACTTTCACCTTATCGAGGAAACCTTGGTCGACTAAACACTTAAGGCAGTCGGCTAAACCAAACGTAGATAGAGCACAAAGCTGACCTGCCGTTTGTAGGCACACATTGGTGTAACCGAATTCATCAGCACCATCTGCAAGCATCAATAAAACCAGCTTTTCTGCTGGGCTAGAAGTATTCACTTGCCAAGCTAAATAAGAATATTTGGCGCTCAATATCGTGTTCTCAAAAAAGGTAAGTCGTTGTCACTATTGTAAGTCACCCCTTACCGAATTTATAGCAACTTAACAGAAAACGACATTAGTAAGCCAAATATTGACCATAAGGAGAGGTCTGCCCCAAAAAGTAAGCCTACACTCATTCATTCTAGGTCAGAAGGTGGCTAAAGATGGGGTTTACGGGCGTCTTTTTCGGGGCCGATTCTGCACCAAGGCTTAAAATAACGCGGTCTATTAACGTTAAGAATGAGCTTCTAAACTTTCGTGTTGTCTTCATGAAAGCGCCTATCTTCTCTCTCTAGTGACTGTTGATGATTTCTTTATCTACTTATTGACCTATTTATCCATACATTCATAAGTTGTATTTAATTTATAAAACACCTTGATATGATCAATATTTGCGCTATTATGACGATAAGTCAGAAATGACGAAGCGTCATAAAATGGTTAACCACATGAATTTACTATTCGTGTTAATATATTGGACAGGAGCGTTTTAAATGCTGATTAAGCTTAGGTAATAGCTAAGCTCAAATACGGACTGAAAAATTATGTTTGGCTTTGGTTGTAAAGGCGATAAACAAAGTATCTTTGGTTGCAAGGCGGTGCTGTCTAAGAAGCAGCAATCCATCGCAGACCGAGAAGTAGAATTGATGTTGTTAGCAAAAGATCTGGTTCGAGAACAAGGGTTCGGAAACCTGACGATGGATAGGCTAACGGCGGCAAGCTCTTATTCTAAAGGTACGATATACAATCACTTTTGCAGTAAAGAAGACGTGGTTTTAGCGTTATGTATTCATTCTTTAAAGGCCGAGGCACTGTTGTTTGCTCGTTCTGGAGAGTTTGAAGGCAACTCTCGCGAAAAGATTGTCGCATTGCACGTTGCGTACCGAGTTTATGCTCGTATGGAACCGGTATTATCAACTTGCGCGATTATGGCGAAAAGCCCATGGGTACTAGAGAAAGCCTCCAGTGCACGCGTGGCCGAGATGAATCAATTAGAAGAGATCGTTATCGAACAAGCGGATCTGCTCGTCAATCAAGCAGTAGAAGCGGGTGACCTAAAGTTCTCTTCTGGCGTTGGCTCAGATGCCATCGTTTTTGCTAACTGGTCAATTGCATTTGGTTCAAATGCCTTGTCACAGAACGCATCAAACAGTCATTGTATTAAGCGGTTACAAGACCCGTATTCAGTATTACACAACGCGAACATGATTCTAGACGGCCTAAATTGGCAGCCCCTTTCTAGTGACTGGGATTACCGCAAAACTTGGCGTCGTGTAGAACAAGAACTGTTCAGTGAAGAGATCGCTTACTTAGAGTCTGTAGGTCGATAGCTTCCGTTAAGCCCACACATGTGGGTTTATTAATAACCATTTTTGACGATTCGTCACAAACTTGAGACTGACCGACTGTGGTTGCTGTTTTCTTGAGTGTTTGACTAAGCATTGTGTCTTTTGTCAGCTTCGGCTGGCTTTTTATGACACAAATATGACGAATCGTCACAAATGGAGACTGTGATGAAACATGACAGCCAGAAGCCCACGTTCGATCAGCAAAACCGAGATAACCCTAATGCCGATAGCGCAAACACAGATCTAAACAGTTGGCACTCAATACCTACCAAGCGTTCGTTTATCGTTCTGCTGGTGGTGTTTTCAATCATCATTCTCTCTGCATTAGGGGCTAAGAACCTCTACTTTAGAGGGGACTACAACATCTTCTTCGAAGGCACCAACAAGCAGTTGATGGCGTTCGATGAAATCCAAACCACCTTTGCAAAAACCGACAACCTTGCGATTGTTGTCGCACCTGAAGATGGCAATGTCTTCACCCCTGAAACTCTCTCCCTGATTCAAAATCTCACGGTTGATGCGTGGCAGATCCCGTATTCAAGCCGTGTCGATTCCCTTGCTAATTATCAGCACACCGAAGCCATTGAAGATGATCTTTTGGTAGAAGACTTGCTGTATGAAGAGTACGAACACACACCAGAACGCATCGCCAAAGTAAAACAGATCGCCCTTAACGAGCCGTTGCTTAAGAATGCCTTGGTGTCGGCCTCTGGCGATGTGACGATTGTGAACGTCACCGTGCAACTGCCAGAAGTGGACAAAACCGCAGAAGTGCAAGAGGTGATTGCGGCAATCAATACCATGTTCGGCAAGTACCAAGCTCAGTATCCTAATGTCGAATTCCATAAAGCGGGCATCATAGCCATGAACAACGCATTTATGACTTCGGCTCAACAAGACAGCTCAACGCTCGTTCCCTTAATGCTGTTGGTGGTACTGGTGTTCCTGACCTTTATGCTGCGCTCGTTCTTTAGTGTGGTGGCGACGCTCATTGTGATCATCTCTTCGATTGTTGCCACCATGGGATTGTCTGGTTGGGCAGGGATGTTCTTGAGTACCGCAACCGTGAATGTGCCAACCTTGGTTTTAACTTTGGCGGTGGCTGATTGTGTTCACGTGATTGTGACCATGAGACAAGCGATGCAGCGCGGTATGGAGAAAGCACAAGCCATTCAATACAGCATCAAGCTCAATGCGATGCCGATTCTGATCACCTCGGTGACCACTGCGATTGGTTTCCTGATGATGAACATGTCGGACTCACCAGTGCTGCGTGATTTCGGTAACTTATCGGCACTGGGTGTACTTATTGCGTGCTTCTTGTCTGTGACTATGTTGCCAGCGTTGCTAAAACTGCTGCCAGTCAAACGTCTACCTGCCAACCCTAAGGCGGCAGACAAAGTCACCTTCATGGATAAGCTGGGCGATTTTGTCGTAACTAACCGTAAAGCACTGCTGCCGATTTCTACGCTAGTGATTGTTGGCGCTGCCGCGTTAATTCCGCTCAACAAAGTCAACGATGAATCGGTGAAGTATTTCGATACCTCGAGTGAATTCAGACAAGCGGCCGACTTCATGGAAGAGACCGTAAGCGGCATGACAACCCTCAGTATCGCAGTGAAAACTAACGAGTCTCAAGCGATTGCTGATCCTGTGTTCTTGCAAGCGATTGGTGACTTTACTGAGTGGCTACGTGTTCAACCAGAAACCGACCATGTCGCCACGCTTTCTGATGTTTACATGCGTTTGAACAAGAATATGCATGCCGACGACGACAGCTACTACAAGCTACCGCTGAACCGTGAACTTGCCGCGCAATATCTGCTGCTTTACGAAATGTCTCTGCCGTACGGCTTGGACTTGAACAACCAGATCAACGTCGATAAATCATCGATCAAAATGGTACTCACCGTCGATAACCTTGGCAGCGTTGAGCTAGTCGAACTCGAAGAGCGCATTTACTCATGGTTTGCAGCCAATGCACCGCAATATGAAGTGGTGGCTTCGAGCCCGTCACTGATGTTTGCTCATATTGGCGAAACCAACATGGCGAGCATGCTATCAACTTTGCCTATCACCCTAGTGCTTATCTCTGGCTTGATGATCTTTGCATTGCGCTCGGTTCGCTTAGGCATGATCAGCCTAGTGCCCAACATTGCGCCTGCGATCATTGGCTTTGGTTTATGGGCGCTTATCTCAGGTGAAATCAACCTAGGTTTGTCAGTCGTGGTCACGCTCACGTTGGGTATCGTGGTTGATGATGCGGTGCACTTCTTGAGTAAATACCAGCGCGCAAGAATCGAAGGGAAATCAGCAGAAGAAGCGGTTCGATACGCTTTCCACACCGTAGGTCGCGCTTTGTGGATCACCACTGTTGTGCTAGTGGCCGGTTTCTCTGTACTGGCGATGTCGAGCTTCAGACTCAACTCCGACATGGGCTTACTCAGCGCGATTGTGATTTTCATTGCGCTGGTGGTCGATTTCATCTTGCTACCAAGCTTACTGATGATCTTCGACAAACAGACCCACTATTCAGCTAAAACTCAGCACGAATCAAAGCCAGATACCAAGTCGCAGCCTAGATCGACAGCCGAACTGACTACTTCGACCAAATAAGGAAACGTCGGCCTGCTGCGGTGGGCTGACTCAAGGAGATATTTATGAAAAGCGTTAAACAAACATTCGCTACTACATTACTTACTGTTAGCTCGTTGGCACTGAGCACATTCGCCGCTTTCCCAGCGTTAGCAGACCCTGCGAAAGGCTTAGAAATTGCCGAGCAACGTAAAGCGGTCGATGTCGGGTGGGGCGATTCTGTCGCAACCATGGAAATGCTACTTCGCAACAAACAGGGCGAAAGCAGTACACGTCTGATGCGATTGAAATCTTTGGAAGTCGATGACGATGGCGACAAAGGCTTAACCATTTTTGATGAACCACGCGACGTAAAAGGCACGGCTTTCCTAAACCATTCGCACATCACCAAATCCGATGACCAGTGGTTGTATCTTCCTGCACTCAAGCGTGTAAAACGCATCTCTTCACGCAACAAATCTGGCCCGTTTATGGGCAGTGAATTTGCGTATGAGGACTTAAGCTCGTTTGAACTTGAAAAGTACACCTTCAACTACATTGAAGACGCGAAACTGGAAGGCGTAGACACCTTTGTTTTAGAGCAAGTACCGACCGATAAAAACTCAGGCTACACCATGCAAAAGGTATGGCTAGACCAACAGCACTACCGCCCAATGAAAGTCGAGTTTTACGACCGCAAAGGCGCACTGCTTAAAACTCTATCGTTCCAAGATTACAAACAGTACCTAAACCAATACTGGCGCGCACACACCATGGCGATGCAAAACCATCAAACAGGCAAAAGCACCGTATTAACCACGACAGATTTAGTGTTCCAGACCGGTCTTAAAGACAAGGATTTCCAAAAGAACACACTAAAACGTGCGAAATAAGGCAGGAATATGAAAAGGATTGTGTTAACAGGAACGCAGTTATCTTTAACCTTGGCAGCGACAGTTGGGCTTATGCAGGTGTCGTTGCCATGTGTTGCGGCTGGTTTTAGCTCTGAATTCGTAGAACAGGTCACCCCGGAGCTAGCAGGGCAGGTTAACCTTGAACACAGGCAGTTCTTTAGCGACGGCTTGCAAGGGCAAGATAAAGGGCAAAGCTCGCTGGTGTTACAACCAGAGTTTTATTGGGAACAACAAGAGGGCAATGGCAGCTTTACCTTCACGCCGTTTTACCGCCTAGATAGCGAAGACGATGAACGAACCCATGGTGACGTTCGCGAAGCTCTATACCTAACGTATTGGGATGACTACGAACTGCGAGCCGGTGTCGGCAAGGTGTTCTGGGGTGTGACCGAATCGGCGCATTTGGTGGATGTGGTAAACCAAACCGATGCCATTGAATCGGTCGATGGTGAGTCGAAGTTAGGTCAGCCAATGGTCCACTTTACCTCAATCAAAGACTGGGGAACCATCGATGCCATGTTACTGCCGTATTTTCGTGAGCGTACCTTTGCAGGGGAAGACGGTCGATTAAGGCCAACTGTACCTGTATCGGATGATGCGCTTTACGAATCGTCGAGAGAAGAAAAGCACGTCGATGTGGCATTGCGTTATAGCCAAATGTACGGCGATTGGGATGTGGGATTAAGCTACTTAGGCGGCACAAATCGCGACCCTTATTACCATGTGGAAGGCAATCAGCTCAAACCGTATTACGCGCAAATGCAGCACTTCGGACTCGATGTTCAAGGTATTATCGGTGACTGGTTATGGAAGCTGGAAAGCATTTATCGCGACAGCTACGACAACCATACCGGCGTGGCGACAGGCTTTGAATACACTTGGGTAGGGGCGCTTGAATCGTACTGGGACATCGGCTTCATTGCGGAATACTTGTATGACAGCAGAGGTAACAATGCCCAAACCATCGGCCAAAACGATGTGTTTCTTGGTGCTCGTTTCGCCTTGAATGATGAAGACGGCACCGAAGTGCTTACAGGCATTACTCAAGACTTAGATAACAGCGATGTCTACAGCGCGAAGCTCGAAGCTTCAAGCCGCATCAATAACAACCTCAAGTGGCGATTGAACGCTTGGTTGTTTGAGAACGAAACCCCAGAAGACTTGTTGTTCTTCGCTCGTAAGGATGATTTTGTTGAACTGGCGTTGGAATACTATTTTTAGTCTTTACAAAAAGTTAGTATTTCCAACCATTTAGCATTTCCAACAAGTTAGCATTTCCCGAAAAGTTAGCATTGGTTTCGTGGGGCGCTCTTGCTAAAGGGGGCGTCTCAGATTTAAGAAGCGCAATATTTAGAATGTTTAATGTCATCTTTTTATAAAATAGAGCAAATAATCGAATAGTCCCAAAGGTAAAATGGTTGTATTTTTCGAGTATCTATAACCTCCGAATATGCATGTAAATCGTGCTGGTGGTATCGGCCCTAAGGGATTTATGAATTTATTTAATTGGGATAAAAACTTTGAAACAGGCATTGGTGTTGTAGATGAACAACATCAATACCTTGTTGGTTTTATCAATCACTACGGAAATCTTTTGTCAGAGAATACTATCTCTATAGACGACATTAACATCGCTTTACTCGAACTCGCGCGCTATGCAGAATTTCACTTTAAAGAAGAAGAATCTTTGATGAGAGATTGCGGTGTACATGAGTTACACATTGAAGAACACATCAAAGTGCATCGTGTATTTAAGCAAGATATCTACGGTATGCAAGCTTTCATCTTAGAAGAAGATCAGGTGTCAGCACGGCAGTTATTGGACTTCCTCATCCATTGGCTTACTTATCACATCCTCGGCATCGACCAAAACATGGCGCGACAAATGGTCGCCATAGAAGAGGGTGCAACACCTCTGCAAGCCTTTGAAGCGGAAGAAAAGCAGCAAGATTCTGCGACTGTCCCGCTGTTGGCTGCGCTTAACGGCCTGTTTGAACAAGTCTCTGAACGAAACAAACAGTTGTTACGCTTCAACCAGTTACTCGAAGATAAAGTTGAGGAACGTACGGCAGAATTAAAACGAGCGAATAAGAGACTTGAAGAACTGTCATTAACCGACTCTCTTACTAATTTGCATAACCGTCGTAGTGCTTTTAAACAGTTAGCGCTGCATTGGCAAGACTCCAAAGAACTGGGCATGCCTTTAGTGTGTATTATGATTGATGCCGACCACTTCAAGCGCATTAATGACACCAGCGGCCATGATGCAGGCGACTTGGTGCTACAAACCCTCTCGCGTGAACTGAAAAACACGTTCCGTAATGATGATATTGTTTGCCGGTTAGGTGGCGATGAGTTCTTGGTTATTTGCCCAAACACCGACCTTAAAGGTGGGATGTACATCGCGGAAACCGCTCGACAGAAAGTGTCTGAATTAGAGGTTGAAACCAGTCATCAAGTTTGGATTGGCAGTATTAGTGTCGGTGTCGCTGAAATGACCCAAGAATTCGAAACCATGAACGAATTGATTAAAGCGGCGGATGAGTCCGTCTATTTAGCAAAAAACGCAGGGAAGAACAGCGTTTGTTCTATTCAGATCTAGCCTTCAGGTCATTTCCAAATTAAGAAGTGGAACCTGTAATTGTTCCACTTCTTCCTACTCCTCATTAATATCCTGTTAAATTTGCCGTGTTTTTAGGCAATAACTTGTTCTTTTAGCGATTCAATTTGGCATTGGTTGCGTGTTTGATTACTATGTGTAGCTATCTAAAAAAACTAATCATCCGATACGGACACTACCAACTGGTAGATGAGGAAATGATGCAACATCTAGAAGAGATCATTGCTAATGCAACGACTGCTATTGATACAGCAGATTCGTTAGTCGCACTTGATGAAGTGCGAGTTCAGTATTTAGGTAAGAAGGGTGAATTAACTCTTCAACTACAAAGCCTAGGTAAACTTCCACCTGAAGAGCGTCGCACTGCTGGTCAAGAGATCAACAAAGCGAAAGGTGCTGTTCAACAAGCGATCGCAGCTCGCAAAGACGCACTACAACGTGCAGAGCTTGAAGCGAAACTAGCTGAAGAAACTATCGATGTGAGCCTACCAGGTCGTCGCATTGAGAACGGTGGTCTTCACCCAGTTACTCGCACTGTTGAGCGTATCGAACAGTTCTTTGGTGAGCTTGGCTTTAGCACTGAGTCTGGCCCTGAGATCGAAGATGCATTCCACAACTTTGATGCACTAAACATCGCAGACGATCACCCAGCTCGTACTGATCACGATACTTTCTTCTTCAACCCTGATCTAATGCTACGTACGCACACTTCTGGTGTTCAAATCCGTACGATGGAAAACGGCAAACCGCCATTCCGCTTCATTGCTCCGGGTCGTGTTTACCGTAACGACTACGATCAAACTCACACGCCAATGTTCCACCAAGTGGAAGGTATGTTAGTGGATGAGAACGTAAACTTCGCACAACTTAAAGGCATTCTTAACGATTTCCTTTGTAACTTCTTTGAAGAAGAAGTTGAAGTGCGTTTCCGTCCTTCATTCTTCCCGTTCACAGAGCCTTCAGCTGAAGTTGACGTGAAACGTAAAGATGGCAAATGGCTAGAAGTTCTAGGCTGTGGCATGGTTCACCCTAACGTACTTCGCTCTGTTGGCATCGACCCTGAGAAATACTCTGGTTTTGCATTCGGTATGGGTGTAGAGCGTCTAACGATGCTTCGTTACGGCGTAAATGACCTTCGTGCGTTCTTCGAGAACGACCTTCGTTTCCTTAAACAATTCAAGTAATCCGGGGCAGTCAAAACTATGAAATTCAGTGAATCTTGGCTACGCGAGTGGGTTAAACCTGCAATTAACAGCGAAGAGCTAGCTCACCAAATCACTATGGCTGGTTTGGAAGTTGACGATGTAGAACCTGTTGCTGGTGAATTCACCGGCGTTAAAGTAGGTAAAGTGGTTGAGTGCGGTCAGCACCCAGACGCAGACAAACTACAAGTTACAAAAATTGATATCGGCGAAGAAGAACTTTTAGACATCGTTTGTGGTGCATCTAACTGTCGTCTTGGCCTAACTGTAGCAGTAGCAACAGTTGGCGCAGTACTTCCTGGTGACTTCAAAATCAAGAAAGCAAAACTACGTGGCGTTCCATCGCACGGCATGCTTTGTTCTTTCTCTGAGCTAGGTATCGACGTAGAGTCTGACGGCATCCTTGAGCTGCCAGAAGGCACAACGTTAGGTATGGACGTACGTGAGCTTCTAGAGCTTAACGACGTAACTATCGACGTAGACCTAACAGCAAATCGCGCAGACTGCTTCAGCATCCGTGGCCTTGCTCGTGAAGTTGGCGTACTAAACCGCGCAGACGTTACAGAGCCAACAGTTGACGCTGTTGCAACAAGCATTGAAGACACAGTATCTGTTGAAATCAAAGCAACTGATGCTTGTCCACGTTACCTTGGCCGTGTGGTTAAGAACGTAAACGTGAAAGCGGAATCTCCAATCTGGATGCAAGAAAAACTGCGCCGTTGTGGTATCCGTTCAATCGACCCAGTTGTAGACATCACAAACTACGTGATGCTAGAGCAAGGCCAACCAATGCACGCATTTGATCTAGCTAAGATCGAAGGCGGTATCGTGGTTCGTCTAGCAGAGCAGGGCGAAAAGCTAACACTTCTAGATGGCAACGAAGCTGAACTAAACAGCAACACGCTTGTTATCGCTGACCACAACAAAGCACTAGCAATCGCTGGCATCTTTGGCGGTCAAGATTCAGGTGTTACTACTGAAACAACAGACGTACTTCTTGAAGCAGCATTCTTCGCACCGGATCACATCCGTGGTCGCGCGCGTGCTTACGGCCTTCACACTGATTCTTCTCTACGTTTCGAACGTGGTGTTGATTCAACACTACAAGCAGCAGCAATGGAGCGTGCTACACAGCTTCTAGTTGAAATCTGCGGCGGTGAAGTTGCGCCAGTAAACGGCAGCGAATCTGAAGCCTCACTTCCTAAAGCAAACGTAGTAGCTCTACGTCGCGCTAAGCTAGACAGCCTACTAGGTCACGAAATCCCATCTACAGACGTAGTGGAAATTCTTACTCGCCTAGGTTGTGAAGTTGAAACGACTGATGCTGGTTGGACGGCAACGTCTCCATCTTGGCGTTTTGATATCGCAATCGAGCAAGACCTAATTGAAGAAGTAGGTCGTATCTACGGTTATGATAACATTCCAAACCAAGCGCCTAAAGCGGCACTTAAAATGAATGACCACAAAGAAGCTGACCAACCGCTTAAGCGCGTTCGTGACCTTCTTGTAGACCGTGGCTACCACGAAGCAATCACATACAGCTTCGTAGAACCAGAACAGCAAAAACTTGTTGTACCTGGTGTTGAGCCGCTAATCCTGCCATTCCCAATCTCTGCGGACATGTCAGCAATGCGTCTTGGCCTAATCCAAGGTCTACTAAACACAGTTGTTCACAACCAGAAGCGTCAACAGTCTCGCGTTCGTCTATTCGAATCAGGCCTACGTTTCATCCCTGAAGCAACGGCTGAAAACGGCATGCGCCAAGAAATGATGCTTGCGGGCGTTATCTCTGGTACTCGTGGCGAAGAGCACTGGGACATTGCAACTAACACTGTAGATTTCTTCGATCTTAAAGGTGACCTAGAAGCAGTTCTTGAGCTTTCTGCAAACGAAATCGCATACAGCTTCAAAGCAGCTAAGCACCCAGCACTTCACCCAGGTCAAACTGCGGCTATCGTAGTAGACGGCAAAGAAGTGGGTATCATTGGTACTGTTCACCCAGAACTAGAGCGTAAGTTTGGTCTTAACGGCCGTACTATCGTATTCGAAATCGAATGGGCAGCTATCAACACTCGCGTGCTTCCAGAAGCAGTAGCAGTATCTAAGTTCCCTGCAAACCGTCGTGATATCGCCGTTGTTGTTGATGAAGCAGTTGCTTCTGGCGACATCGTAGAAGCGTGTATCGCTGCTGGTGGTGAATTCCTAACAGGCGCTAAACTGTTCGACGTATACGTTGGTCAAGGCGTTGAAGAAGGTAAGAAGAGCCTAGCAATCGCACTTAGCCTACAGTCTGTAGAGCGCACACTTGAAGATGCAGATATCGCTGGTTCAGTAGATGCTATCGTAGCTTCAATCTCAGAGAAATTCGGCGCAGCACTTCGCGACTAATCTCTTCTGATAGATAGAAAACCAAAGGCCTCGCATTGCGAGGCCTTTTTTGTTGTAGGTCGAATAGAGAGTAGGGCGTTAATTCGTTATTAGATAGAAATGAGTTATGGGAACTCCTAAATTAACCATGAAAGTGTTACGCTAGGCATGGTAAACATCTAATATAGTGGCAAATTTATCTAATTTATTACAGTATATATCTGATTTTATAACATTACATATGCATTATAATCAAAACTTATCTCGAAGAATAAGTATAAGCAGTAATCAATAAAAAGGACTATTGGTTTGAGTTGGTTTGAAAAAATATTTAATACGCTCCAATATAACGTAGATAAAAACATTAAAGAGTCGCTTTATGAAAACAAATCGTTTTTAGATAGTCGATGGACCTTAGTTGAACGTAACATTTTAACATGGTCAAAACGTTATATTATCTATGCGTGTTTACTCTTTGTATTGGCTTTTTTGATTACGTCATGCTTGCTACTTTGGAAGGTTGACCTCGCAAAATCCACAATTAAATATTTTCCTTATTGGAAAAAGCTAATCGAGTGGCAAGATATTTTGTTTACGGCACAACTTACCATAGCTGCTGTCATTTATCCGCTAGCAATAGGTTTAGTGAGTTTACTTTTTCAGAACAAGTCATCTAAGAAAACGTTAATTCCTGTTTATAAGAAATACTCAGGCGTTATGTTTGCTGGGCTTAGTGGCTTTTTTCTCGCCATGTTTATCCTTATTAGTTTTTTGTTAAGTGCCAGTTTATCTGATTCTTCATATCTTGCATTATGCCTGACATCAGTTATTTGGATGATGTTTAATGTGTCGTTAACCATATGGTTTTTCGTTAGTACTTTTAAATTGCTAGATGAAAAGTCAGCTAAAAAATTAATGATGCGTTACACCATTCATGAATGGTGTGAGCACGATATTCGTAACCGATTAAGAGGTTTGTTATTAGAGAATTGTATAAACAATAAGCTACTGACGAACACTGAAACAAGTGTGTTGTCGGTCAAAACCTATCACATTTCAGATGATGAGATGCACCATGTTGATATTCAATATAATTCTCCTCATTTAGTTCACAATGTTAACTTTCGATTTTTAAATATCATTATAGGTATTCAGATATTAAAGCTAAAATTGGCTCATTGGTTTTTAGACTTAACTGTTAGTAAGTGGCTTGCTAGCAAAGGTTTGACTTTATTTATTAAGGTAGAAAAATCAAAGCCAGTCATTGTTATTAACCCTTACTGGCAATCAAATTCTAAAAAGCTGAATCTTATTAAATATAACAACATTAACTTAAGTAAGTTGACATGTTGGTTTGTCAGAAAGTGTTTTAAAACTATTTCAAAAGATAATGAATTAGATTCTGAAAGTCTTGTTTTTATTGTTCAAGGTATTATTGGTGAAGCTCAAGATGCTATAAGAGATAAGGACATTTCTGCATTTAAAATTGCTATGAACGATATTTCACATTGGCATTGTGAAATAGCTTCAGCCATTGGTTTTATTAATGATAGTAAAGAAGAAGATAACTGGTTATTACTACCAAACTCAGGTTGGTTCAGTAGAAGCTACTTAGATGAGCTATTAACTGAGTATTATTTACTCTCAAAAGCTGCAACAGAACTAATTCCTGAGAATAGTGAGTTTTATGTTCAAGCTATATATTTGCACAAGCGAATTTTTAGTCAACGAGATCAAAAGATAGTCAAGGAAGGTGTTTCATTAATTCAAGGTAGCTACTTTATGTGGTCATTGTTGATGGAGTGGCGATCATATTCTTCACACTCATCAGAGCTTAGAATTTCAAATAAATATGAAGATGTCTTATATGACTTTGTTGGCTCATGGGAAGGTTGGCTTGATTATATTGAGTTACGCTCAAAGCGTTCAGTAGATTCAATCGAAAACTTGCCTTATTTTCTATCTCACCTTGAATATACTGCTCATATGCCTATTACCGCTTTAAGGTATGGAAATATTGAAGCAGCTGGCTGGGGTGTTGATATGCTTAATAATTGGTTTAGAAAGTTTTCTTTTGATCGATATAGACATGAAGAATACAGCTGGCATTCGCAAATAATTACACATGTAACTTTAAATGTTGAGCCAGATAATGAACTTTGGACTGCGATTACTAATAATGAAGGTTATAAGGCTGATGTTGCTTTTGAGCTTGCTGTAGCCAATACCGCATTTGATATTAGAATTTTAGCCGCTTGCTATATGCTGTTAAAGCCGAATTCAGTAGATGATGAAAAAATAAAAGAATATGTTTTTGCTTTATTAAATGGATCACCTATTCATCCTACTGGCGGAATAGATAACGCTATGAAAACATGTAACTCACCTAGTGATATATTAGGTGCGTATATCAGACAAAGAAATCACGGGCATTATGAAGAAAGAGGTTACGGAGCTTGGTTAACTAAAATTCTTGACTCTTTTGGGCGAGTAAATGAGAGCAAAAAAGTTTCTGGCAGAATCTATTCTGGTTGGGGAGCAAATGATCCTAGAAGTATCAATAAAGCATTTGTTGAAATTGCAATTTCACTGTCGGTAAGTAAATGGCAACTAAATAGCCGATGGATAGAGGTCATTTTTTCTGATGTATTTAGACATTTGGATAGAGATGCGATTAAAAGCGACCTTAATGAGTGGCTTAAAGTAGCGAGTGAGATTGATGGTTCAATACTTATTTCTGATAGTGATTTTGAAGATAAAAGAACTTATTTTAATGAGTCGATTGATGAGGTGATTAAACAACTTGATAATCGTCAATCTCAGGCTATTATTGATGCTCCGTTAGATGAAGAGTTATTAAAACAGTTTGGCTTTTCATGTTCAGAATCAATTAATACTTTGCAAGTATCTCCTAGCTACCCAGTAAAGTTGTTCAATAGTATTAGTTCGTCTCTTAAACAAAATGAGGGCGAACTTTATTCTGCCAATGTTACTCAATACCCTAAAGAAAGAGTAGCGCTAGGTTTAGAGACAAACCGAGCAATTAACGAAAATGAATGGCTGAGAGATGCCATAGATAATGATCTGAATATAAGAATAATGAGGTATTTAGTTAATTATCAAGATGTTAAACCTATTGAGTTTGATACCAATAATAAAATTATAAAAGCACTTATCAACTATTCTAAGGAAATAAGTAAACCGATTTTATTTATTGGTGATCATCAGCTGAATGTTGAGATTAGAAAATCACGATATAACCCTGATGCAAGTTCTGATTTTAACGTTGAATATTTTGATGGGTATGGCCCTGATTACATTTGTCATTTAGATGGCATAGAGACTTATAAATTGAGGTTTTCTGATACTAAGTTTGTTTTGCTAACATCTAAGAATTTATTTGAAAATATTAACTTTTATAAAATTGAAGATAATCGATTTGTAGAAGTTTCGTATAAAAGTGATGATGAAAAATCTGCTTTAGGAGAGCTAAGTATGGAATACAGAATAGAAGTTTCGCTAGCGTTAGAGCAGCCATACTTTAAAGCCTCAGTGAAGAGCGAAGAAGAATACGAATAAAGTTTTGAGAAGTGTAGTCATAAGAAGTCGAGTAGCATTAATTAAACAAGGCTTTTTCTTAATCGGCTCTGTTATCTTTACTCATCTCGCGTCAGACATGATTTGGTTAAGTCTTGAAAACGTGAGAGGTTTTTATCTAAATTGCTATTGACCCGTCTACAACTTCACACTTTATAGTGGCTATATTGATTGAGAGGGGCGCTTTCTGTGTTCCCTCTAAAGTAAGTAGAGAGACACTATGAAACGTTTAATTCTAAACATCACACTCTTGGTTTTCATGGCGCTTGGTAGCTTTAATGCCATGGCTCATGATTCGACGGTTAAGTACGGTATTGCGATATCTTACGATGATGAGAAAATTGCGTATGGCAAAAGCGGGAGTGGGGAAACAGCGCTGATCTTCATTCACGGTTGGAGCCTAGACAGTAAGCTTTGGCAAAACCAAGTGAGTGAGTTTTCAAAGAAGTACCAAGTGATCACTATGGACTTAGCAGGGCACGGTAACTCATCGTTCAACCGCCAAGAGTACACCATGGTGGCGTTCGCCGAAGACATCAAAGCCGTCATCGAGAAAGAACAACTCGAATCCGTCATCTTAGTCGGTCATTCCATGGCGGGTGGTGTTATTGCAGAAGCCGCTAAACTGATGCCGAAAAGAGTGAAGGGCATTATTGGTGTCGATACATCGCAAAACGTCGCACTAGCGGTTTCACAAAGCGACCTAGATGTAATGACCAAACCTTTTGAAGCAGACTTCCAAGCGGGCATTACTGCGTTCGTGAAAGACTCGCTGCCAAAAGATGTAGACGGGGATTTACTTTACTGGGTAACGCAAGACATGGCATCAGCACCGCCAGCTATCGCGATAAACCAGTTCCGCCATTATCTAGGCCAATACGTAACAGGTGAAGCACACCGCGTGTACGAGAACGTGAATGTGCCAGTAATCTTGGTGAACGCTCGTCTATGGCCAACGGATTCAGAAGCGAACAAGAAGCACATCAAGGACTACAGCATTTACTACATTGAAGACTCAGGCCACTTCCCAATGCTAGAGCAACCTGAGCAGTTCAACGTAACCTTGATGAAAGCGGTTAAGTTAGTGAAGTTGGGCGCTGTAGTTGCTGATTGAAAAACTAAGGCCTTTCGTATTGTGAGGTCTTTTTATTGGAACTAATATCTCATTTTATTATTACTTCGAGGAAGAATTACTGTCCTTGACTATTATTCGTACAGTTGATATGCAAGAGGGGGTTCTATATGTTAAAGATTATAGCTTGCGCTACCGTACTCGTTGTAATGACGGGCTGTACTTCGCCAACAATTCTTTCTGAGAGTAAAGATAAAGAACTCTCTCTGTCTAATGAAATTCTTAATAATGAGTGTGTAATAGTGCCACTTGCCACTGGGGATGGTGAGAAATTAACAGGCGCATTGACTGCTTTCGTTGTTGATGCAGCAGCCACACTACTGATCGATGAAATTCAAACTAGACTCGAAAATGCAGCAAAACAACAGGTTATGTTTAAAAATAGTACCTTTATAGGAGTCAGTAACAGTGGTTTAGCAGATGTCAATTGCGAACAAAAAGTAACAGTCACTCATAATGGTACTACTTCCCATGGAGTCCAGCTTGTATTCAATAATGCTAACTCTCTTCCACTAATAAGAATTCAAGCAACATCAAGTGATGGTGACACAATACCACTACCAAAAGGTTGGAAAAAAGCTACAGCTTCTTTAAGCCTAAAGTGGAAAACGATTTATTCCAAAGGTGGAATAGTAAAAACTTCTCAGACTACCCCAATTGTAGTCGCGGAGTTTAAGTCAAAAGACGACGGCAAACCTTTAACATTTATTGAGCAATCTAAACCAATCATGCTTCAAGCACCGAGCGCTCCAACTGATGCTCCGAGTGTACATGTTTTGACCTACACATTTACCATGGTGGAATCGACGAACTCAAAACTGCTTGGGCAACTTGCTAAGTCATTGAAAAAACAAAAAGGGGCAATGGTAGACGAGATTAATAAAGCTTACATAGAAAGCTTGGATGACGATTGATATTTGCTCTGTGGTAAATATTACTAAAGTTCATTTGGAGGATATATGAAAACTAAATTAGTCATGCTTGTTTTCGTTCTTATTATTAGTGCCTGCAGTAGTAAGAACACATATACAGTGATTGAAGACCAAAGTGGTAACGACAGAAGTTTTGATGGAATCGTTGATATCATTAATAAAGAGGGGAACACCAATGTACTCTTTATCCATGGTATGAGTGGATACGCGAAGCTTGATGATGAAAAACCAATTGATCCATGCACTGTCATTAATAGCGTAAGAGCAAAGTTTGGTTTGTCAGCGGGTGATTTCCAATACCCTGATCTACATTGTTCTGATACTTTCAATGTCGATGATAAAACGGTTCACTTAATGTCAATGCATTGGAGTGACGTAACGAGCTTTCAAAAATTACAGTTGAATGCTATCGACCAGCAGAGCAGTTTCGACGAGAAAAGGCTCGATATTACCAAGCAAGCGAAATATGGATTAGTTAATGATGGGTTTGCGGACGCACTTATGTACACTGGAAGCTACAAAGACTTAGTGTTGAAGAGGATTATTGATCAGTATAAACGGATCCAAGAAACAAACCCTGCAGATAAGGTAATCATTGTAACTTTTAGTTTAGGGTCTTCCATTTTTATTGATTCACTAGAACGTCTAAATCAAAGTGGCGAACAAGACCTTTTAAAAGGTAAAATTCAAATGGTTTACATGATGGCAAACCAAGTCCCTCTTATCGATCTTGCGACATCTGACGTGACAAATAAACCTGAAGCAATCCCGCAAACTTATGAAACGATTTCGCCTTACCTGAGTAATTCAATAGATAAGAGCAATGATAAAGTACGATTCGTGGCATTCTCTGACCCAAATGACCTTCTTTCATACCCATTAGACAGCGAAAGAATGGGTAACCTAAAAGGTGACTATGTAAATGTTATTGCTCCTTCGGCTGATAAAACATATTACGTTCCATTCTTTAAAAAGTTTTCAATTGTAAACTATAAAAACGCCCACCTAGCCTATGTCTACAGTGAACCTATTATGAAGTTGCTACTTGATGGGTATAAAAAAGAAGAATAGTAGACGATGTATTAGGTCAGTAAGTTGGGCTATTTATATCTAGTTCTAGGTATTGGGAAAAGTAAATTACTGGACTCGAATTAAGGTTCGCTCCGGCACTGCCCAAACCTAGTTCAGAATGACTTAATTCCCTTAATCTTTTTGTTTTATTAGTTCTTTATTTCCAATTTAATTAACTGGTCGGTTAGGCGAAACTAGCTAGTTTGTTGACATGTTGGAGCTGTATTTCCCGCTAGTATAACTGAGGCCTCGCGTGTGCGAGGCCTTTTTGTGAGTTGGAGCTTTTGCTCGCTACATTCATTTCAATTTGCGAGTGATGATCGCATCGTTCATTCGTTTATGGTCCTTAAACGATGGCCTCATAGTTATATAAATGACCTATCACCCACCCCTAGATACGTAATTATCACCCCTGTTATTAGTAAGGGCTGACCGAATTTAGGAGGTACTTTCTAGTGATAATCACTTTAACTATGTGTTTAGGACGTCCTGCTATGGCTAAGAAAATAATATTCATTCATGGTCGCGCTCAAAAGCCCGATAAAGCTCCCCTTCAAGCACTCTGGTACGAAGCTATAGAGCATGGCTTGCAGCGAGATTGTGGAGACTCAAGTTCATTACAAGCTTTTAAAGATGTCGATAAACGGTTTGTTTATTACGGTGAACTATCAAACACATTGTTAGAGAAACTAACGGAAGACCCTGCAAGTCGGCAGCAAGCGTTGTCTGAACTCAAAAAGTACAAGACAAGCCAGTTCAATAAAACAACGTATAACAAGGTATCTAAAATTGGTTTTCTAAAAGAGGCGTTAGCAGATACTTTTTCATCGCTATTTGGAAAACTGGGTGTGGCTGAGACACTCATAATGAAGGTCGCGCCGGACATGGCGCATTATTGGTATGAAGATACCTATTTTGGCAGCGATGTCAGGCATAGGCTAATGGTTGAGCTGAAGGAAGCGCTTGATAATCAGGATGACGTGATGATTGTATCGCACAGTCTCGGGTCGATGATCAGTTATGACGTGCTGTGGAAGTTGTCTCATTACGGAGAGTATAGACACGACTATGGTGCGGATAAGAAGGTCAACTTATTGCTGACGCTCGGGTCCCCGTTAGGCGATGAAAACGTAAAAGATAGGCTAAAAGGGAGCCGCTTGAAAGATGAGAAGAAGTACCCTTTAAACATTCAGCAATGGATAAACATATCGGCAGAAGATGATTTTATCTCTCATGACAGCAAAATTAGAAATGACTTTAAAGATATGCTCAAACTTGGTCTGATACCCGGCGGAATGAAAGATATCAACCCAGTCTATAACCTTAATATTCGAAACGGAAAAAGCAATCCGCATGCTTCCATCGGTTATCTAATTAATCCTAAATTCATCAAAGTATTGGATGAATGGCTCTCTAGTTGATGTGGTTTTACTATCGCCAATTACTTCGGTGATCGTTCGTTGAAACTTAGATAAAACAAAGCCTCGCGTGCGCGAGGCCTTTTTGTTTGTGCTGACGAGGCAACTGACTTGGACAATATTAACTACTCTGTGTAGATAGCTATTCCATTAACCGTCTGTTCTGAAACAGGGATTAAGTACTGGTAGTCTGTGCCGACGCCTCCCAATACTACAGAGCTGTTGCTTCCTGTCGCTTGAAGTAAGACCCCATTAGCTCCTAGTTTGGCCGCCTGATTTTTTAACTCTTCGATTGCATAGTCGATGGAGCCTTGTTTCGTCATCCCTGCATCACTAGATGCGTCAACTAAAGCTATTTTTTCATAGCTCTCAGGCGCTTCAAGATATAGCGTAACCTCTTGAGGTGTAATTGGGTCTCTGGCTTCACCGACTAATATTGCTGAACCAGATGCACAGCCAACTAAAAATAGCGTTATAGAAAGAGTTAAGGCTTTAAAGATATTCATTGGTATTAGGTCTGTTTCTGGAATTAGGCGCGGAGTATAGCGAAATAAGACCATCTTTTAATTATGGGTATTGTAACAAGTTGCGTTATTGCTTGTGAATCAGATGCATATGAGACTTGACCTATAATCCCCTCCTAACCTCCCCTTGGTTTACATCTCCAATTTCTTGTTGGTAGCGGGAAAGGGGAGGAACTGAATACAGATCGCTACATGTGCAGCGCCAAAGAATGTTCTCCCCCTCGGACGTATATCTAATGAGATCGGTGAACTCCATTTGAGGGGGAGCTAGAGGGGGGAGGTTTGGGTTTAATTGAACCGTTCCACGGAATTTCATTAACTGCGACAAGTCTGTGACTTTGTTTTACTTATTATTCAATCCAACTGGCACAGACCTGATTTGTACATCATCGTCAGCGACAAATAATAATCTCCAATGAATTTATCAAAGAAGTAAAAGCTCCCTGAATACTTATCAATCCCAAAAAATAACATTCTAAAAATGATCGTGTAACAATTTGTTAACGAGTTGTATTGTCTCTGTGTTCTTTGTCTTAGTTGCATATCGTTACCAAGCTCAGAACATACCATTATTTTTGAGGATCTGAATATGAACGGAAAACTAATAGCGGCTTTATCGTTAAAACTTAAGAAGCAAGATATCTCTAGCCAACCTCCAAGACTGGTACGCTCAAATGCTGCTTTTGAACCGAATCCAGCCCCGTCAGAACACCACAAAAAAGAGTCTCGCTAATTAGCTTGCTCCCTCTTAATAAGGCACTCGAGAGAGTGTCTTATTGAAGATGTGTGCTGAGGAAAGGAATGGTTTATGAATAATATACAAAACAGTCTCTATAGTTTATTTGACACCCAAGGTGTGAGTCTTTCAAAAGAATACAAGGATTGCATTGAGAAATATTTAGTATCTGATTTGTCTTTCACTTCTGAGATGATGAATGGTTTGGCTCGAACTATTTTTCAAAATAAAAAGATGATGGCTTACTACCTTTTACACAATGCAATCGATGAGGCTAAAGGTGCGGCAAGGTTACGAATGATCGCAGAGCGGTATGCAGATGATGAATTAAGGCCGCTTATGTTGCGTCATTATAACGATGAGATGAATCATTCTACGTTGTTTGCCAGCCTTATCCCTTTTACTGGGTACGAGACAGAAACGCATGAACATGAAGTTCAATATGAGTTAGATAAAGTCATGAACTTTGACGATGAGCTTAAGACATTCCTGTTTAGGGTTCACTCTATTGAAATACGTTCATGGCGTTTACTGTTACTGCATTTGGCGATCATCGATGAGTCTGACGATGATTACATGAAACAAATGCGTCCAACGATTCAAAAAATCTTAGAAGATGAAATGCAGCATGTGTGTTACACCGGGAAATATGTCAGTCGTTGGTTACATGCTGAGCCACACTTAAGCAAAGTTTTTGTTGAGTGCATTACCCACACGAATAAAGAAACATGGGAAGACCTCTCTTCGATGGCTTTATTCATGCGCGATCATATTCATGATTTTCTTTTAGAATCGGCGGTTTAAATGACTCTCTGGCTTAGGCTTTTAACATCGCGGAGCTCATTCGCGATGTTGGTTATCATCGCTATCGCGTCAGTGATAGCGAATACTGGATGGCGAGTCGTGATGAATAACTTCGCTGTCGACACTGTTGGTATGACCGGGGCTGATGTGGGTGTATTGCAGAGTGTCAGGGAAATCCCAGGCTTGCTCTCATTTACCGTTTTGTTTCTGTTGTTCATCGCTTCAGAACAAAGAGTCGCTGTACTGTCGGTTGCAATATTAGGGCTAGGCGTTGCCGTGACGGGGTATTTGCCTTCGATTTATGGCTTCTATTTCAGCACGACGATCATGTCTATTGGTTTCCATTATTTAGAAGCGGTGAACAAATCACTCTCAACACAGTTGTTAGCGACTAAGAACTTCAGTGAATCAATGGGGAAAATTCGATCTGCTGCCTCTTTCTTCTCGATGGTGACTTTTCTATGCATTATGGTCGCGAGCTATCTTTTTGACGTTTCAGATAAGGCTATTTTCTTTACTTGTGGAGCAATATGTTTCTGGCTAGCGGTGTACTTGGTCACGTTTAAAAATACTCATACAGAGGTTAAACAACACACTAAACTCATTGTCCGACGTGAATACACGACCTATTACATTCTTACCTTTTTGAGTGGAGCAAGAAGACAGATCTTTGTGGCATTTGCTGGCTTACTGATGGTGACCAAGTTCCACTATACGATTGCGATGATGGCCGCTTTATTTATGGTATCCAGCTTAGCAGCAACTCTTGCTCTACCTTATGTTGGGAGATTTATCGACCGAGTCGGAGAGAGGCTAGCTTTGATCATTGAGTATGCCGCGTTAGTGTTGGTGTTCCTATCTTACGCATTTGTGGATGATCATTATGCGGCAGCGGGGTTGTATGTTGTCGACAGTATCATTTTTAGTTTTGCGATCGCTTTGAACACCTACTTTAAAAAGACAATTCGGGAAGATGAAGTGGCTTCAACGGCGAGTTTGTCATTCACCATCAACCATATTGCAGCGGTGTTCCTACCATTTCTGTTGGGAATCATCTGGATGTCTGGTTATCAATGGGTGTTTGTTTCTGGAGCAGTGATTGCTTTGATTAGTCTGTTGGTTTCGTTGACTATGGGAACGCAGCTTCATCAGCGAATTAATGGATTCGATAAGCTACAGAAACAATAGCGACACTCATTTATCTCACTGGTTTGATAGATAAAACAAGGCCTCGCGATTGCGAGGCCTTTTTGCGTTCTTACTAAAACTAAATATTAATCGAGCTTAACGAAAACTCGGGATAATCGCTGGTATGCCCGGTAGAAGGCCAACCAGCGCCATTACACCACTTAGCACAATAAACATAATGCCAGGCAATACCCAGCGGCTCATTTTACTCAGTTCACTACTACGTTCTTTACAACCGACTAAGCCTAAGTTATCTAACAGCATGGTGAGAGCCCAGCCAAATGCAGGGTTAACGAGCGCTGAAGAGAACACAACAATCGCTGCCGACTGTGTGGTTTTTCCTTCACGCGTCATTTCCATTCCAGCTTCTAGCAATGGAACAAATACCCCAACAATCAGCGCCACACACAGTACAGGTTGCCAGATAGCTAAATCCATCGGGTAGCCCCAAACAGCAGCGATAATACAGAACAGAGCCGTGAGCAAAGCGCCTGCAGGAATAGGGCGTTTAGCAATCGCCGCCGGTACGATATAAGTACCCCATGAAGACGTAAAGTTAGTACCACCGAGCAGAGAACCGAACGTTTGACGAATTGAAGCCGTGGTCATGGTGTCGTCGATGTTCATGTGTACTTTTTCGGTACGTTCTGGGTAGCTGATCTTTTGGAATACTTGATGCCCTAAGAAATCCGGTGACCACATCGCCACGGCTAGAATCGCAAACGGCAATACCACCATGAAATGTTCAATCGTCGGTAGGCCAAGCATCCAGCCTGTATCTTCTCCCCACCAATACATAGGGTTCATGTTAGGTAAGCCTGGCTCAGTGTGGAAAGCGAATGGGGCGCCCATGGCAAATGCAATCGTACCACCCAACAAGCAGCTAAGAGGTACTGCTAACCAACGTTTGCGGAAGTGTTCCAGTAGCGCGTACAAGATAATGGTGCAAAAGATCACCACAAACGCGATGTGGCTCATACCGATTCCTTCAGCCCAAGCGAAAAGCTTTTTCACTTGAGAGGCGGTTCCAACAAAGCCGAGGTAGAGCAATAAGCCGCCACACACGCCTTTACTGGTGAGGTTGGCCAACATGCTGCCACCTTTACTGATGGCTAAGATGAGGCCAAAAGCGCCAATCAACAGGCCAAACGCCATCGGGTGTCCACCTGCTGCAACCACAATCGGAATCAAAGGGATAAGTGGGCCGTGGGTCCCTGCGAGGTTTGCAGTCGGCAATAAAAAGCCAGAGAAAATAATAATGAAAACAGAGGCGATGAGCAGTTCATAACGAACGTTTTCTAGAATGAAGTCTTCATTTAATCCGAGAGCCCCAGCAAAGGTGGCTGCAATCGCGCCCACCATAACCACTTTACCAATGGTCGCCGCCATCGCTGGGATGGTGTCTTCTATCTCAAATCGATAATCTTTAAACGGCAAATTTGGACGCCAGCGCTTAGGCGACATGATTTGCAATTCGTGTTCTAGATACTGTTCTCGGGATTCAAACTCTGAGCTTGGTTTATGTTGTTGTTCATAGGTGAGTTCATCCTCATTGGCTTGAGGCTTATCTGTTTGTATATGTACGGACTCTAAAGTAGTGCTCATGTTGATTCCTTTCGTTCACACTCTAAGGCGTGTTATTCCAACAAACGTTGTTGACTCACGGTATGAAGTGCAAACAATGCGTCAACTTATAATTAAAAACTCATTAACATTTAGTTGTTAGTACCTTATACCAAACCAAAAAAAACAAATAGACTCAGTCGGTTAGACATTAGTCGTAGAGTCGGACGACTAGTATTAGACCCTGTAGATAGTATGTGTCTGGTTATTTGTAGTCCCTTAATTTCTCCCACGTTCTGCACTTGATAGTGATAGAATCTCCGCATTAGAGTTATCGAGAAACTAGGTATTTATAAACAATGTTTATCCATCACGTAAATGGCATCGACTGGCTGGTAATTACAGCCTTTGAAGAACTGAAAACTATGTTTATCGAAGATGCAGGCCCAATCCCAGCTTGCTTTTCTACCGCCAGCGAGTTGAGCCTGATTGACCAAGCCAAACGCAGTTATGGATTTTTGCCTAAACTCCGCGGTGTGATCACCGATACCGGCACTTTTCAAAGTAGAGATATTGAAGAAGATTTGAACCCACAGCTTGCGTGTATCGTTGAAGGGCGTGGTCGGGTTTTTATCTATCACGGCGACTACGTGGCTTTTGTCGATGACGAGCAAACCTTCATTACCCGTATGGACTGAGAGTGATTCAGTGAGTTGAGATCGGCGAATTGGTAAATCGGCGAGTTAGCCCACCTAGAATTTAAAACTAAAGGATTAATATGATGGCAAAAACGATCTCATTGGTACTTGGCAGTGGTGGCGCAAGAGGCTTGGTTCACGTTGGAGTCATCCGCTGGTTAATTGAGCATGGCTATCAGATAAAATCCATTTCTGGCTGTTCAATTGGCGCACTTATCGGTGGTGTCTACGCTGCGGGCAAGTTGGATGAATTTGAAGAGTGGGTCACCAGTATCGATCAAGGTGATATGGCGATGTTGTTGGACTTTTCATGGCAGTCGAGTGGTATGTTCAAAGGGGACAAGATCATCGACACACTGCGTGGGCTGATCGGCGAGATTTCAATTGAAGATCTGCCCATCCCTTATACCGCAGTTGCTGCCAACGTCGCCGAAGAAAAAGAGGTTTGGCTGCAATCCGGTTCTCTGTTTGATGCCATTCGCGCCTCCATCTCTTTGCCACTGTTCTTCACTCCACATGTCATTAATGGTGAAGTGCTGATTGATGGCGGAGTGCTCAATCCCGTACCGATTGCGCCTACCTTTAGTGATAAGACAGACTTTACTCTGGCTGTGAACTTAGGTGGTGAACCCGAAATGCTTCAACAGGAAGTGATACCGGTTTCCCTACCAACAAAAGAGAGTAACCTGCATGAGAAGGTTGTTCACTTTATCGATAATCTCGGTAACAGTGTAAAAAGTAAAATGAGCTTCAATTTTGCTTTTTACGATATTGCCAACCAAGCGTTTGATGCGATGCAATCGACCATTGCTCGCCAGAAGCTGGCCGCTTACCCCGCCGATATCACGCTTGAGATCCCACGCAATGCTTGTGGCACCCTAGAGTTTGATCGCTCACAAGAGATGATCGACAGAGGCTACCACTTAGCACAGGCTAAACTGGGCAATCGACTTTAATGTATTTGCTGCTGAATGAGGGTAACTATGGAAACTGAACTCAAACTATCTGAACTCAAAGAATTGGTCACAACAAAAGATGTCATCGTGCTCACCAGCATAGAAGAGCCTGCTGTATCTTGGTTGATAGATTGCTATCAAGAGAATGCTGATATCCAAATTATCGAAAACGCACACCAACTAGATACTGAAGCGATTTTGCGGCAATGCAGAAGCAGCCTTAACGAAAGTAAAAAGGTCATCCTTACAGCGCAGTTTCGTAGTCAACTGCCTATCATCAATATCGCTTCACTGTGTAATGAGCAGCGCAAATCATTGATCAATATTGAGCTATCAGGCTGGGATGAAGACAAACGCGTTCCTCATTCTTACAGTAGTTTCTAGCTTATATTTGTTGCTAGGTAACTGCAGTTTTTAGGTAACCGACAGCGTCTCTATAACCAGAGCAGTTCAACACAAGGTTGATCAAAGCGGTTAAGTCAGTGTCCGGAATTTGTTGACCACTACAGGGTGGTTGTATCGAATCAGGAGTAGAAAAGTCTCTTGAGATTTTACTTGTCTAAATTGTGCTTAATTATTTGTTCCACCACACCATTCATCGTCCTTGAGCTAATCTCCGGTTTCAAATACAAGGAATGATACTCAACTCCTGTTCGGTCTATATAGGCTGCTTGTAAGCCAGCGGATAGCGCACCATGAGTGTCCCAATCATGAGTAGCGACAAGACGAAGGTTTTCGACAGGCTCTTTTAAAGTTTCGGCTGCAAAGTTATACACATCTGAATTGGGTTTGAAACTGCCTGTTTCTTCAACGGAAATGACGGTGTCGAAATAATCTTCTAAGCCTGAGTTCTTGATTTGAGAAGTGATGAGATCGAGGGATGAGTTGGAAAAAGCGACGGTTTTAAACCCGTTCTCGCGCAATTTGAGCAAAGACGCTTTGATATCTGTGTGCGGTGGTAGATTGGCAAAAGAAGTTAACAAGGCACCTTTGCTTTCCGCCGTTAAATCACACTTGTACCGTTGTGCAATAGCGTTGAGCGCTGCATTCGCTAATTCAGAAAAAGTAGATTTTACGTTTGTTGCGATGCAAACCGTTGAAGAGTGTAAAAGCTTTGAAAACCAAAGTGATAATGCATCCTCCTTTCCAAACACCGCTTTAAATTTAGGCTGTAATGACTCCAAATTTAAAACCGTTTCGTTTATATCAAAAAGTATCACTTCTTTTTTCATGCAAAGCCCCCAGATTTAATTGAATTTTATGCTTACATAATCTGCTCTGACGATATGGTTTTCAACCTCCATTCAAGTAACTAAAGCTTTGCTCTCTAATTTGAAAAGAAGCTGGAATGCGTCAACGACAACCCGCCAACTCAAATCTGGCGTTGCTTTATGAGTATCATGCAACGCCAAATCTGAAACGATTTAGCTTAATTTGCGGCTTCGATGGTGCCTTTGAACGTGCTGTCTAAAAAGTCATTGATCTCTTGTGAGTGGTAAATTGAGATAATCTTTTTATACGTTTCATTATTTTTGTCTTCTTCTCGCGCCGCAACAACCATCACTGCTAAAGGTGCGTCTTTTTTCTCTAAGTAAATGCCTTGTTTCTTAGGGTCGAGTCCAGCCGACATTACATAGTTCATGGTGATTGCAGCAGCATCTACATCGTCAAGAGAGCGGGGTAGCTGCGCGGCATCCACTTCAACAAATCGAATGTTCTTCGGGTTGCTAACAATATCGTTTAAAGACGCGTTGAAACCAGCGTTGTCTTTTAATGAGATCAGCCCTGCATCTTCAAGCAGTAATAGTCCACGCCCGCCATTCGTTGGATCGTTTGGAATCGCGATTCGAGCGTTTTCGGGAATAGAATCAAGCGAAGTGTACTTGTTCGAGTAAACGCCCATACGCATCAAAATTGAACGTCCGATAGAAACTAACTGGCTATCGTGATTGGCATTAAAGTTATCGAGGAATGGCTGATGCTGGTAACTGTTCAGTTGGATACTTCCATCATCTAATGCTGCGTTAGGGGTGATATAGTCTGAGAACTCGACGAGTTCAATGTTAATCCCTTGCTTTGCTGCTTCTTTGGCGACTGCCTGTACAACTTGTGCATGTGGGCCAACTGTCGCCCCAATCTTGATGACAGCCTCGTCTTTTTTGCCACATCCTGTTACACCGAATACGAAAGCTAATGCCAACAGGGATGCTGTGATTTTTTTGTAGCTGTTCATGATAACTCCATTTAATAAATAAAAGACATGTAGACGTCTAGCTATCTATATTATCTATTTGCGCGATCGGGTCAATAGGTTTGTTTGAAGCGAAGTTACATTGATGAGCGGTTAAGTCAGTGAATCAACGAGGCTTCTGTGCGTGAGACTCGACCGACAATCCCCTTCTAACCCCCTTGGTTTACATCTCAAACCTATTGTTGGTAATGGGAAAAGGGAGGAACTGATTACCGACCAACAAAGGCCTCGCGAGTGCGAGGCCTTTTGGGTTTTGTAGGGAATAGGGCAGTCACTCGGAATCTAAAGAAAACGGGTTCAGTAAAGCTAACTATTAAGAAAGCTTTTGGTTAAAGAACTCAAGTGTACGTTTCCAAGCTAACTCTGCTTCTTCTTCAGCATAGCGGCCAGTTGAATCGTTATGGAAGCCATGGTTCACGCCGTCATAGATGTAAGCTGTGTAGTCTGCTTCGTTCTCTTTGAGTTCGGCTTCATAATCTGGCCAAGTCGCATTCACGCGTTTATCGATTCCCGCAAATTGGATGAGCAAGGGGCCTTTTACATTTTTTCTTAAATCTGGTGCGGCAGGAGTACCATAAAATGGAACGCCTGCATCGAGTTGCTCTGGCATGACAGCGGCCAACATATTCACGATATAGCCACCGAAGCAGAAACCGACTGCGCCTAGCTTACCGTTACTTTTTTCATGGGACTTCAAGAAGTTTGCCGCTGCGATAAAGTCTTCTTCGATTTTCTCTTTTGATAGCGACTTCTGCATCGTTCGACCTTCATCATCATTACCTGGATACCCGCCAAGCGAATAGAGTGCATCAGGTGCAAACGCAATAAACCCCGCCGCTGCGAGTCGTCTTGCCACATCCTTTATGTATGGATTGAGGCCTCTATTTTCATGAATGACCAATACAACAGGCGCATTGCCCTCTAACTCTTTGGGTACAACCAAGTAACCATAGCCTTCGCCGTGTCCTTTAGGTGAAGGAAACTTCTCGTAGGTTGCTTTGATGGAAGGGTCATTGAAAGAGACTTGCTCTGCCTGCGCATAATTAGGAATCAGTGCAGAAGTTAGCGTCGTCATGGTTAAGCCAAGTACAGCTAGCCCAGATAGACGAGCCATAAACTCTCTGCGATCAATCAGGCCGTGTGCATATTCGTCGTACCAATCAAATGCTTCTTGAGGGATAGATCGAGTCGGCGTTGATTGAGATTCGGTATTTGGATTCATAACTTTTCCTTGTTGTGAGTTGTTTGACCAATCAACTATAGTGGAAAATTTGATATAATTGAACGATCACTCAATAACTTTTGAGCTATTTGTTATATCAAAGTACAAAAATTAGATGACAGTCCGATAAAACGATCACTTCGAATCGATTTCCATCGCTTTGGTTTGTTTTACGGAGCAATTCAATACAAGGTTGATTTGAGGGTTAAGTCAGTGAAGTCGGGTGTGATGATTGTTTGTTTTTAGGGAGGCTCTAAATCGAAGTTGGGCACATTAGAGCTAGGCTTATTTTCCGCAGACATGGACAAGTAAGTTTCAATGCAAAACGCTTGATTTTACTCTGGTATAATCTTTCTCATAGGGACGACCTTAGCGTTATCAGAACCTTCTTGATGAGAGATAAAATAGATGTTGAAACTTCTGCGTCAGATAAAAAAATGGAAACTTGTAACGTTTGGCTTACTGATGCTCATTGCCGTTTTTTTATCTACAACCAGTTCGGGAACCGTATGTCCCGTGTCGACGAGGCAAAATTTCTAATCGGCCAGCTGAATACTGTTTTGGATGCCGCTGAGCAATATTCTCGTGATAATGGCTCTCTGCCTCCTATTGCTTCCGATACCGATACGAACTTCGGCTACTTAAACATCAATCACTTAATTGCAAATCCGGGCTTATCCACATGGAAAGGGCCGTACCTACCTTATGAAGATACATGGATAGGTGGCGATCAGTACATCGACCACCCAGATTACATAGCAACGCAATTACTGCTTAAGGAAAAGGATAGTCTTTGGATAAGAGGAAGCTCCGAGACAGGTTGCGAATCGTCATCATCCACTTGCTCTGTTGCAGCTTGTATCTGGTTGGTACCAACAAAAGTCGCACAAGAAATTAATAAGATTGTGGACGGCAGTTCGAGTATAGAAAGCTCAGATGCTACAGGAAAAATACGTTACGAAAAAGCTTTTGGTGGCGCTCTTATCTGTATGATTGGAGATGATTATCCAATGCCTTCAGCACAGACAAATTAAGTCGTTTCTAATTACCTCACTGGCAACTTGGTCTTAGTTTTTACCTGACCGAAGGCGAAGCTGGATTCGATAGAAGCTATATTGGGTAGGCGGGTTAGTTGCTCTGTAGATACAATTAAGGCTTCGCGTGTAGGGGGGAACAAATAGCTTCCTGCTTGAAGTTTTAACTTATCGTTATACGATTTTACTAGATACTGAGATAGCAATCACGATTCTACCTTTTGTCATGTCTAACTCACCTTAATTGATAATAAATCAACACTATAAGCATTGTTAAGTCAACGCACACTCCGTAATGTGAACTTTGAGTTGTTAATATGTTAAATAGCATGGAGTTGGTTTTGATGAATATGATTCGTAAAGGAAAAGCTTTTAAACTATCCGCACTAGCTTTGGTCGGCATTTTTGGGTTGTCTGGCCTAGCACAAGCTCAATCTATTAACTTGAGCTATAACGGAGCCCCTGATGCTGATAAGAACGCAGTACATTTATTTGCTTCTAACCTAAAGTCTATCGTAGAGAATAATTCGAATGGCGAAATAGAACTAAAGTTATATCCAAATAGTATTTTGGGTGAAGAGCAAGAGCGCATGGAGCAGGTTATTAACTCACCTAGCCTGAACATTGCGTCTTTTAGTGGTATTTCACCTATTTTCCCCGAAATATTCGTCAGCTCTATCCCATTTATGTTCACAGATTTCGAGATTGCACGTAAGTTCTTCGATGAAGGTGACTACTGGAAGAGAGTACAAACTGAGTTTTATCAGAGAAATAACGCTCATCTTCTTGCCGTAGTGGAAGAGGGAGGCTTTCTCGCTTTTACTAACAATAAGCGTGAGATTCGTACACCAGATGATTTCAAAGGTCTAAAGTTCAGAGCGATGGATAAGAGCCAAGTGGCGTTATATGAGTCTTTTGGTGCGTCAGGTACACCTATACCATGGACTGAAGTCTATATGGCTCTCAAAATGGGTGTTGCTGATGGTCAAATGAACCCACCAATGTACATCATGATGGGTAGCTTAAATGAAGTTCAAAAGTACCTAACTTTAGCGAATGTACAATATTCAGACCAGTTCTTAGTCGCAAATGACAATTTGATGAAGAACCTCACAGATGAGCAACGCGAGATCTTACTCAGTGCTGTCAAAGAGGCTAACGATCTAAATAGAGAATCGGTTCAGTCTCAAGTTGAAAGCAGAATTGATTATCTATCCAAAAACGGTATGAATGTTTATCAACCAACTGAAGTGGAAATCGCACAATTTAGAGATGCTTCAAAAGAGTCTTATATCAGCTGGCTAGAAACTCAAGGTATCGATAAGAGCTGGGTAGACCTAGCGATGAAAGATATAAAGTAATTCGTTACAGCTAATTACCTTGAGTATTGGCGTCTCTTGGCGCCAATAATAATACCTTGCAAAGTTGTAGGTTTAATATGCTTGGCTATATAAAGAAAATATTATTGTCTTTATCTACATTGTGTTTGTTCGTAAATGTAGTTGTGTTACTTGGTGGTGTTTCATCTAGATATATATTTAATTCTTCGCCCATTTGGGTTGATGAAGCTGCGCGCTATCTTTTAATTGGATCCGTGATGTTGATGGCAGGAGTACTAATTACGACCAATGAGCATATGAGGCTCAGTATAGTTGATAAATTACCTAAAGGTAAATTGTCATTTATTGTGGTTATCTATCGTCATCTAATTACAACTGCTATCGCAGGATTCATGATGTATGCAAGTTATAATTATGCGATCTCTATTGCTAATTTTACAACGATTGGTTTGGGTATCAGTAAATCTATACCGTTGTACGCATTACCTATCGGTTTCTTTTTTATCACTATGTACTCAACAATTAAAATCGTAAGTGTAGTAACAGAGAAGGAAGGTTTGCGATGATAACTATAATATTAATTGTATTTTTGGTTAATTTATTTTTAGGTGTGCCACTTTTTATTTCTCTTTTGATTTCATCTATCGCTGGTTTCTTTTTTGTAGACATTGATTTGGCCTTCAGAATTATTCCGCAACAGTTCTTTAGCGGCATTGACAGTTTTTCACTTATGGCGGTTCCCTTGTTTATTCTCGCGGGTAACCTACTCAATGAGAGTGGTTTAACCCCAAAATTAATGAACCTGTCTAAGGCGTTAGTCGGTCATTTAAAAGGTGGAGTTGGATATGTTAACGTCATCTCGAGCGTGTTCTTTGCTGGTGTAAATGGCTCAGCAGTAGCAGATACATCGGCGTTGGGTACTCTATTGGTTCCCGCGATGAAAAAAGAAGGTTATTCGACAGGGTTTGCTGCAAGCCTAACCGCGGGCAGTTCGCTTATTGGGCCTATTATTCCTCCCAGCATTTTTATGATTATTTATGCCTCGTTAACCAATACTTCAGTTGGGGATCTATTCTTAGCTGGCATAATGCCCGGACTGGCTCTGGGGGCAATTTTCTTTATTGTAAACTGGCGTTATGCGAGAAAGCACGACTTGCAGTCCTCTCAGACGAAACCGACCTTTAAGCATGTGTTTAGGGCAATCGTGCATGCTTTACCCGCTGTGTTCGCGCCAATACTGATCGTATCAAGCATTATATTGGGCTTTGTAACACCGACAGAATCTGGTGCTCTTATCGTTCTATATACTGTGATTGTGGGCTTGATCCTACGCACCCTGAAGTGGTCGAGTATCCTAAAAGCCATTATAGATGCGGCAAAACTCACAACTGCTATTTTTATTATTATTGCGTCGTCGTCTGTGCTTACATGGCTGTTGGGGTATGCTCAAGTACCGGCAGCGTTTGCGAGTTTGCTTACTCCTTTTATCGATAGCCCAATCATTATTTTGTTTGTATTGAGTGGTATTACATTCTTTGTAGGCATGCTAATGGAGGAAGTTTCTGCGCTAATGCTGTTGACTCCTGTATTTATACCTATTGCTACTTACGCGGGAGTTGATCCTGTTCACTTAGGTATTGTCATCACAATGAATATTACTATCGCGCTGATTACACCACCAATGGGCGCGTGTCTATATGTGGCGAGTGCGGTAAGTAAAATCGATCTAGCAGTGATGTTTAGAGAAATAATTCCATTTATTTTCTACGCATTATTAATTTTGTTCCTAGTGATATTAGTACCTGATTTTGTTCTTTTTATTCCGGGGGCACTTAACTAATGTTAGATAGAAAAGTAGATGCTTTGGAAATTCCTGAAATAGATATTCCTGTTTGGGATGAATTAGAAAAAATTGTAATTCATGAGTGCGGAGAACGCTTGGTTCCGTTATCACTTTCTGATGAACTTGTATGTTATCCGGCTTACTACAAGATGGGCGTTAAATATGCTGTACAAGAGTGTTTTGTTCGAGAAAGCGTCTTCGAGAAGTTGCTTTCGGTGGCTCGCAGTTTGCCAGATAACATTCGCTTGGTGGTGTTAGATGGGTGGAGACCGATACACGTTCAGGAGTATTTGTATGAGACGTTGATTAATCAACTTAAAAGAGCACCTGTTCATGCGGGCAAGGGTTTATCCGAACTCAGCTTAATCGCTAGAACATTGGTTTCTCCGCCGAGCACCAATGCAAATTGTCCGAGCCCTCATCAAACCGGTGGGTCAGTGGACGTAACTCTGTGTGATAGAGATGGACGTCTGTTAGATATGGGGACTCAATTTGATGAGAATAGCCTGCGTTCATGGTCGTGTGCTCTAGAGGGTTTTCCGGATACAGAGCTCACTCAAAACCGCCGTCTATTGTACAACGCAATGATAGGAGCAGGGTTTACTAACTTACCAAGCGAATGGTGGCATTACGACTATGGTAATCAAATGTGGGCGAATTATACCGGACGTAACGAAGCTATATATGGTGCGACGAGGCCATTAACCATTGAGCATTTATGGAACATTCAAGAAGGTTAGCAAGCATGTTTACGGGATTAAGTGGTAGTTGAGGAGGATGTTGTGGATGTTATCGTAATTGGTAGTGGTGTCATTGGCTTGACCAGTGCTTGGTATTTAGCAAAAGAGGGGCACTCGGTTACTGTGATAGAGCGCCAAGGTTCGAGTGGCAAAGAGACTAGTTTTGCTAATGCAGGGCAGATCTCTTATGGCTATTCCTCACCATGGGCTGCGCCTGGGATCCCTCTTAAAGCGATGAGATGGCTGACACAAGAACACGCGCCTTTAAAGGTGAAGCCATCATTGTCGCCAGAACTGGTCTCATGGGTGACAAAAATGCTCGCCAACTGCAGCGAAGAGAAATACGTTCAGAACAAGTCTCGTATGTTAAGGGTGGCAAACTTTAGTCGAGACTGCCTGACTAATTTGAGAGAGACAGAAAGCCTTTCTTACGAAGGACGCCAAAAAGGTACGTTACAGGTTTTTAGATCTAACAAGCAGCTAGATGCTGTTCAGAAGGATATGTTTCTTTTGAAAGAGAGCGGTATCGAGCATACGTTACTAAACGTAGAGCAATGCTTAGGTGTGGAAGCTGGGCTTTCAGATGTCAAAGAAAAGCTAGTAGGCGGGCTATATTTACCTGGTGATGAAACCGGAGACTGCTATCAGTTCTGCGTTGCGCTCACTGAAAAAGCACAGCGTTTGGGCGTGAAGTTTGTATTTGATACAGAGGTATATCGTCTGAATCAACATAAAGGCGTTTTGACAAGTGTTAGCACAAGTAAAGGTGACTTTGAAGCCGATGCCTACGTTGTTGCATGCGGCAGTTACTCTAGAGACTTATTAAAACAAGTAGACCTGTCGCTTCCTGTTTATCCAGTTAAAGGGTACTCACTTACAGTTCCTATTATTAACGCAGATAAGGCACCAACCTCAACCGTTATGGATGAGACGTATAAAGTCGCAATGACTCGATTTGATGACCGAATTCGCGTAGCAGGCACGGCAGAACTGGCTGGATTCAACACTCTGATTCCAGAGAAACGAAAAGCAACCATAAATATGGTGATAAAGGATCTATTTCCGTTCGGCGGTGATTTTTCGAAGGCGGATTATTGGACAGGGTTAAGACCCATGACTCCTGATGGTACTCCAATCATTGGTAAGACGCCGATTGAGAATCTCTTTACTAACACTGGACACGGTACTCTAGGTTGGACTATGGCTTGCGGTTCAGGAAAAATTCTTTCTGAGATAATTAGCCAATTAAGCACGACAATTAAAGCCGATGATCTTAGTGTATATCGATATCTCTAAGAGAAGCTAAGGTGAAACCTCAGCAGCGAAACGAAATTAATGGATAAAACTAAGGCCTCGCGTTTACGAGGCCTTAGTTCTTTGAGGGCTTTAACTCTAAATTGGGCAAAACTTTGTCAGTGCATATCAGCCTCAAGAACTCCTTAAACCAAACAGCTGCGTCACGCATTTACCTTACTGGCAGCTTAGTCTTTGTTTTTACCTGACCGAAGGCGAAACTGGATTCGATAGAAGCTATATTGGGTAGGCGGGTTAGTTGCTTGCGGATAAATTGCTCGTAGCTTTTGAGCGATTCACTGACCACATGCAAAAGGTAGTCGTGATTGCCTGTCATCAGAAAGCACTCTAACACCTCATCAATCACTTCAATGTGTTGTTCAAAGTCTCGCATATTCTCTTCAGTTGGCTTTTCAAGCTTCACCAACACAAACACATTAACGGGCAGGCCACACGCTTCTTGGTCAACGCTGGCGTGATAGCCACGTATAATCCCTTGTTTCTCTAATGACCGAACTCGACGCAAACAAGGAGATGGCGACAGTGCCACGCGATCGGCCAACTCTTGATTGGTGAGCCGAGCGTTGCTTTGCAGTTCAGCCAGTATTTTCTTGTCGACCTCGTCAACATGTGCTTCCGGCATAAATTTCTTCGCGTAGTCGAGGTACACTCCGCTCTCCAAGAACAGTAAGAATAAGTCCATATCCAAATGCTCATCCACTGCCATTTGATACATTATATCGATAGCGATACTCACAGGCTTCGCTTTCTTGTATGGCCGGTCTCCTGCGGTTAACGCTTCAAATATGTCTGCAATCACCAATATACGTTCTGGTATCGATAAATCCTCGGTATTCAATTTCCGTGGATAACCGTTACCTTTGAGTGTTTCATGGTGCGTGGAAGCATAGCGCGGTACATTGCTCAGTTCAGGTGGAAATGGCAAAGCTTCAAGCATTCTTATCCCACTAATCATATGCTCATTGATTTTGAAACGATCCTCCGGTGTCAAAGTCCCACGTGAAATCGTTAGATTGTATACCTCACCCATGTTGTATTGATGCTCAGGAACTTGCATTTGGATGCCATGCTCAGGTTCGAATTCGACGGGTCGCACACGTCTAATGATGTGCTCAGGTTTATCTTCTAGCAGTTTTTCCATGACTGGTAGAGACGAATCCTGTTCGGGTTTGTTCATTTCTTCAAATGGCGACAAGCCCAAGCGATCGTCAAAGTAACGTAACCATGTTTTCTCAGCAATTTGCTTAATTCGAGCAACTTTATCTTCACTCATGAATTCACCACCGATGTTAGCCTTGGCAAGGAACTCAAAGTCATCGTTCAACTGGCGTACTTTTTCTTTAAACTCGGCATTTGCTTTATCCTTACTTACCTCACTGTGCAATAACACGTTTAAGTAATCGATTTCTGCATCTCTCCGTAGGACTTCAAACCGAGTTCGAATTTCATTGATTCGGTTGTAGTTCGCTTCAAGTTTAGTGCCCTTATCAACAATATGTTCTGGCGTCGTAATTTTTCCGCAGTCATGCAACCAGGCAGCAATACGAAACTCTCTTCGTTCGGCATCATTTTGGAAAGCAAAGTCTTTGAACTTACCGCTTTGGCATTTCTCAGCTGCACTTGCCAGCATCATGCCAATTTCTGGAACGCGATTACAGTGTCCTGCTGTGTACGGTGACTTATCATCGATCGCTTGAGCAATAAGGCGAATAAACGCTTCGATGAATTCTTCTTGTTGTTTTTCGTGCAATTGAATCTCAGCCATCATTTCCATCATGGCTTCGGAAAGTTCATCAATTTCTTTGACTCTGGTTGTCACATGCTGAAGCAATGCGAATGTGGTGCACCAAGCCAAAAAGTGAAGTTGAAGAAGGCTGCTTGGAACGATGATTATCGGACACGAGTCTTCTTTGGGTTATAAATTGAACAAAGTGTGCTCGCGCCCTGCAACAGGGGGGGGGATGCACATGAACAAGGGTTTTCATGAATAGGGGCAATCGATGGAAGGGGCAATTTCGAGAAGGAAATTGCCCCTAGTTAAAGTGTAACCTGCATGCATATCGGCAAATATGCGCTCACATACGCTATATAACAATATTCCGTATTTAGCTTTCTCGATTATGCCTGCTAAATCAGCAGGCATTTATTGGTGTTATTTCGCTTTTGATGCGGCGTGGTGTTCAATCATGAAGGCAATAGCTTCATCGTTTAAACAAGATTTACTCACATATTGGCGCTGTTTACCGATATGCAGGATAAAACCAAGATCGGTCTGCTCAAGTTGGTCGATGTCACTCCACGCGATGGTGTTGGTCGCTTTGTGGTTTTTGTAACTTACTCCGTTAGCGTCACCTTGAAAGACAATTTTGCTGCCTGCGCCTGAGCTGATTTTTTGTCGCCATAACCACCAGGTTCTTTTGCAGTACACACTGAATGCTTCAATCACACTCAAAACAATAAAGAACCAGCCAACATAGCCGTTAGGTAATAGTTCAAACTCCAGCAGAACCACACCAAAAATAAGAAACAGTATTCCTTTTAAGTAGGCTTTTGGAAATTGAGTCGGAAGGCTAGTTTGATCATAACACTCCGCGAAAAACGTCTTGTCGAGTTTGTATTCTGTAGTGAAACCGGGTTCTTTAGACATGTGAGGCTACTTTATGGTTCTCTGTGAATGGGCTGTCAGTGGGCAGGTGTTCCACGCTGCAATTTTGCAACTTGATTATTGTATCGCTTCTCACTGTTTTTATTTAGATATTTTGGCTCTGTTTTGTAAATCGATGATACTTAACGGGTCTATTCTAACTTTAGCTATCAGACTAGTGTAGGGGCATCTTTAAAGTCACCTAAAAAATTGGTGATGGGATGGATAGATCTGTGGAGTCACCCGGTTGTTGGGACTACTGGCCTTTTTGGATAAAACTTCGATCTCATTTTGTTGGTTGATGGAGTCTATAGTGATTAGCGTGCTTTATCACTACTGTTGAGGGGCTGGCATAGTCTGCTCTAACAGAATAAACATATGAAGCTTGCAAAGTTCATCACTGTTCACTCTGAGAGGCCATGCCCAAAGCGATACCTTGGGCATGGCCTTATTCTATTTCAGTTTTAGGATCAGTACTCGATGAATAATGACACCTGCTTAACGTTAATGAAGAAACTTCTTTCATAGGGAGAAGAGGTAAGAGCAATATCTAGTTTGTTCAACCCAGACACTCTCTTCTCATTTAATGCTTCTAATAGTTTAGAGTTGGTAAACCTAAGCGTTTGACCGGCTTCTACGTTGTTGAATGTAGTGAGTGGATTACTCCATGCTGCACATATTGTAAAAGACTCACAGAACGTGTCGTAATCCAGTGTGTTTGGAGACCAAGTTTGATTAACGATATGCGCAGTTACATTGTTGAATGGAAATTGAAGAGTTGAATCTCCGAAATCAACAATAAGCGTTGCCTGTTTAATTTTCCCTCGAACCTCACTTAAGTCAAAACTCGCTAGTGTTTCGTAGTCGTATGGGATTGAAGCCCCCGCTCTCAAGTAACCACCGACACGATGTTGCGTGACATGTGTTGCCGGGGTTGCTTGCCAGTTTTCTCTTTCCAAACCGAATAGGTTAGAGGGGAGGGTCACATTCACTGGCGGACTGAAATCAGAGGCTTGGTATGGTGGAGTTTGACCGAGAACTCCTTGTCGATAGGAGTCAACGCCACTGTAGATTAGCAGTGCGTTCAGTTCATAAGGACCATCGGCTTGCTTAAACGTGTCACCAGGAACGGTAAACTTGATGGTGTTTTCGCCAGCCTCAAGCGGTTCTTGGAAACTCACTAGCTCTAAATACTCTCCGGCTGCACCAACGATATTTACCGAACCTGTGTAAGTTCCACTGCGCGTAACATGGATAGGAAACTCAAAACTCAGCGAATCAATGTAGGTTCCATCTTGCGACATAGTCGGTGTGGTGACTAAACTCCCCGTGACTTCAATCGGTTCGCGGCAACGCTCAAAAGATGCTAAATCAATAAATTCTTCAAACTGAATTCGAGGGGCTGAAATTCGTATGTCATCTTGAGTGATTGCGTAGATGATCGTCGGGTTGGAGGTCAAAGTAGACGCTGAATCAAACGCGCCAAAAATATCTTCAGTTGAGTACTGTAGAGTGACGATTTGCTTCGCAGGTTTGAGTTGCAGACGTTTGCTTGTGTTCAGCTCGTCAATTCCATCGGTGAGGTAACCATGAATGGCAAAATCCCCCGCGGATTTAACATCAAGTTCCAAGCGCTGCTCTAAGGCAATAACACAGCCTTCAGAGGAAAACAGTGGAGCGAGTGAGAGGCTGACAAATTCAATGTCAGAGGGTAGTACGTGGATTTTTTTACTTGTCTGGCGAGTGATAGTTGTTCCATATTCTTCAAAAGACGTTATGCCTTCAATTAGATAATCCCCTTCAGCGGGTGGAACGAAAATATTGCTGTAGACACCATCTTTAGCAATAGCATCGAAATTGACACCCTCATCTTTAAGCGTCAGGCGTGTTTTTATTCCAGCTTCATCAATGATCACTGCGCTGGTTTGGGCACCTGTGATTGGATTCCCTTTGTTTGTCAGTAATGCAGAAACGGGAACTGGTTCACCGACCACAAATTGGTTTGCAGCTATCGCCATGCCAAACGCAATAGGGGATTGGATCGCAACCTGAGCAATAATTACTGTGTTGTAACTTGGGTTTGGAAAATCAACGACGATCTTCCATTCGCCAGGTTCAGGGTTAGTTACTTCAGGCAAAAATAAATAGCTGCCCGGTAGCGGCGGACTTTGTGTGTCACCTGAAAGTATGTTCGCTTGCACATCATTGGATGATGTTGCGACTTGCCCGTTAGGCTTGACTAAATATACGGTTGCATCATCCAACGGCACGATGATTTCTGCTTTTAGGGCTTCCGCTTTGTCGATGGTAAATAGCATTGTGACTTCGTTATCGTTACTAGTCACTGGTTGAGATAGTGTCGTGCTTGTACTCATCCCAACGGGTATTGCATTACTGGCGATAGCCGGTGTGATGAAGGTACAGAAAAGACTGAACACCATCACTAATTGCTTGATGAATTTCATTGTGGCCACTCCTTAGCGCATTGAAATAATTTGTTGTAGAAAGCGTTCAACGTTTTGTCCCGTTTTCATTGTTGAGTGGTTAGTCAATACGTTACCCAATGCATTGGTATAACTTGGGTTAGCGCTTGCCAAGGTCACAACAACATCATTTTCTTGCGGTACTGTTTGAATGGCTTGGTAACTGACTATGGTGATTGGATGAGCTTGTGGTCCATGCACACTTGGCATTGTGACCGATTGAGTTTGAGTATCGAGGTAGGCCGCAGAACTAAAGCTTCTTAGCGCCTGCCAAGCGGTAACGCCTGCCCAACGCGATCCCCGCGGGAATAGGCCAACGATATCAGGATCTTTCTCAATAACACTGTCTTGGTTGAGATCGGCATTTGCCCCAATAGAAAATGTATTTGCAATATTGCCGCGAGTACGCATTTGGATCGCGTTTGATGCTGTATCCGTTGTTAGATCACGGATACCAGGCATTTTAGGACCCGCAAACGGAATATTTGGGAGTTGCATGTACTTGCCAGCGTAATTATTTGGATCGGTACTGACGTTACTGTAGATATCGGCGTAGTGGTCCATTTTTATCACCGACAAATCTGCTGCGACGCTACCAAGGTGAGGTGTGGAGAAAGTAGAAAGGGAGGTTATCTCAAAGGAAGGGCTAAGTGCTTTGAGGTTTTGGGTATCTAGCCCGCCTTTACTGTGTGCAATGACGTGAACTTTGTCGGATTTCAACTCATCGAGAAAACCCTGAATTTTGTTGTTCAAGATATTAGCGTTAGTCGCTGTGGTTCCATTTTTGTCAGCAGAGAAACGAGTATAACGAATGCCATAGTCATCAAGTGTAGAAAGCACGCCTGGAGCCGTATCATCATCCCAAGTGTCTGATTGTGCAGCAATGCCATGAGCAAGAATCACAGGAATGGCAACATCAAACTCGATTGAGACCCAATCGACAGACATACACCAGTTGTCTCCCGTATTGCCAGTATCAATATCGACGCGAATCTCATTGTTTTGGCCGAACTTGATATCACTGATATCGACTTGAAGGTTAGTATCCGTCCAGCGGTTATCAGCGCCTTGCAGCGTACCTAAAGACTTTCCGTTAAAAGATACGACATCTATTTCTGGAGCAATATTACTGACGTTGGCATTGGAGTCTATGTCGAAGACCGGCATGCTAATCCTTGCGTTAGAACCGAGAACGCCTTTTTGCTGCATATCGCCCAGTTTACTTGGGGCAATTCTCCCGTCACTTTGTAAAACGTTGGGGCTGACAACCATAGGAACAGGTAAAGAGATAAGTAGAGGTCCGCCAGAAGCATAGGTACAACCGGTATCCAGACCAGGACCAGAATTGACAACATAAACGCCGAGTACTTCTTGCGATGGGGCTATCCCAGAGCTTTGTGAACGCATCGAGAAATTACGCAATTCGTGTGAATCAGGTATATCTTCGGCACTCGCGAAACTCGGAGAAAGTAACAAAACACTGAGCGTGGCGCTCGGAATGTATAGTTTCATTTGTTTACCTTTGAGTATAGGTTATCCAAGAATTTGGTTGAAGAAAGCTCTATCTGTAGTTGTAAGGTAAAGGCTTGGAGTTTGATGTGAAATTTATTGGGTATAATTTCGGCTTGTTACTCAATTGATAAAACTGCTGCTCTATTTTTTTTCAAAATAGGAAGAGTGCGATCGTAGTTTCTGGATTGCGGAAGTTATGTCCTTATTTTCAAAAGGAGGGGGATAGTGCTCTAATATTGTTAGAACAATCTAAGTTAGTTTATGAAAGAGTAGCTAAGAATAGGAAAATCAAAGTTGGATGTAGGTTTGTTACAGAACTACATAGAGCGCGCTGTTCTGAATGGCTGACTACTAACCTAACTGGCTGTGCAAAGTTAGGTTAGTAGAAATTATGTGGCTGTTAATTCAGATTTGAGAGATAAGGGCTAGTGTTTTTTAGTAAAAATGGTAAAGGTCGCAATAAACTGAGGTTTGTTATTACATCGTTCGCTACATAGTGAAAACAGGCGACATACCGCTGTCTTGTCCACTCATTAGCAACAAGCCAATTAAGACAAGCAAAACCCCACCAAAGAGTTGTAAATAATGACCTGCGGCTTTCAGTGTCGCACTGTTACTCTTGCTACCTGCAGCCAAATAGCGTTTTACCAAGTTCTTGCCTGTTAGTGTCATTATAGCAATCGTCGAGGTTGTGAAAGCAGTACCATGATGGCTCCGGTGCACGGTCTTACGCCAATCGTCACTATAATTCCAGCATATTCTCGGAGCGTTGAGGCTTTGTTGATTGCGTCTGCATCGGCTACATGCTGGTGGCTGCACCCACAGTCGGCATGAGAATGATCTGCATGAGTGTTAGCTGCGGCTTGCATTGTGCTAGTAGCGTCGATTATCGGAGAAGGGGCTGATATTGATGAACGAAGTGCCATTGGCGAACGCGTTGAAATTGTCGCAGCTGTGTCTGTTGCGAGTGTAGTGATGGCTTTCACTTTCAGCTTAGGCTTACGCATAGCGGTGTAGATGTTTTTCAAAGCCTTCCAACATATAAGCGCGCCGACGACCGCGACTAAGGCAAAGCTTAATGAAACAAACATATTCGCTTTGTCATTCACTACTCGCATGGAAGCACTAAAGCCCCACAGCAACACGCTTACTAGTAAGATTGCGACCAATGCTTGTAAAAAAGCGGAGACGACCGTAAGCACTAAACTCGCCTTGGCTTTGGTTGGGTGAGTCGCTAAGTAAGTCGACACGATAACTTTGCCGTGCCCAGGCCCCAAAGAATGAAGCATGCCATAGATAAAGCTGAACCCGATAAGGTAACTGCCTGCGCCCCAAGGGTTGGATTTAGCTTCATAGAGCAGGTCTGCAAGTTCTGAATTGACTTCTCTTTGCCATTGAATGCTAGAGATAACTAACGATGGCCACATGGACCACAGTTGATACGCACCAATAGCAATAAGCACGAACGCGCCAGCACCAATGAGGTAGTGATTGATTTTGGATTGATTTTTCTTCATTTAACAAGAACCTATATCTGAAATCTTTCTGTTAATTAGTTGCCATGCTTAATCAGCTAGACGCTGACTTAAAGGCTGAAACGAATCACTGCGACTAAGAAGCGGGAACCGCCGCACAATGAAGCTCAACCGATTGTGTAAACAGTTGGCCTAGCGTGTTATCTGGATCTGCATCGACAGGTAAAGACATTGCATAACTCATTTGCTCTGGCGTCGGGTTAGGCTCGATTAATTCTAAATGGCATTGTCTTGCTAGTTCAGGTGACAATGTCACGTCGCTGTTGGATAGCCACGACATGTCGACAAAGTAACTAGGGTCAAAAATCAATACGCGAAGCGAGTTTCGTGTCACAGGCTTAGGTTTAGAAAGTGGTAGGTCAAATGTTAGAACCATCTTGGCTTTATCACGCTCAAACTTTGCGTTCTCAACCACCTGATATTTGATGGGCTCTTCACCATCATAAAAGTACGTGAAGTAGTGCTCGTACATCATGTTTTCGATTACAGACGCAGCGAGCTTTTTGAATGTTTCAGTTTCTGTATCGGCAGAGACGTCTTCTCCATCCAACATGTACATCGAGGTCATTGCATCAAAAGACCACTCCATAGAGAGACCGGTGATCATGCCATTCTCTCCCTCAATATGAGTTTTCATCTCTATCCAAGAGTGAGGGTGGGCATATAGATTTGGCGCAAAACACAATAATGCTAGGCCAACAGTCAAGCCCTTGAGAGAGCGAAAGCATGTCGAGAAACGGCTTACATAGCGTGTGGAGAGGCGATTGATGACATCGATTAGAATAAATGGCTGTTTCATGAGAAATGATGGTAATTTAGTGTGATGTTATATTATAACAACCCGATGCGTTGTTCACTTCAAATTATAAGCTTGTTTACATTGAAGCCGACTGCAATTCTTGATTTTCAATCCAACCTATTTTTCCTATAAACATCTTTGATTGGTCCCTAATTCGACATTATTCAGACTAGTGTGTGACGTTGAATAGTCGATTAAGCTCTCGGTTGTGCGAGGCCTTTTTGTAATGGGTTTGAGCTTGGCTCTTGATAACAGGCATTAACAACGCAAAAAATACCCCCAGTAAAAATACTACCCCCTAGTATATATGGTTATTTGAAAGGTAACTGAGATAGGCTGAAGATGACGGTAAGTTTGGGTGCTTGTGATCTTAGTTATCGATCCAGTAAATCTTATTTTTCACATGATAGTTATTGGCATATGCCAATAATGGGGCGTATGCTGAACTCCTGATCATCAATAACAGGAAGTTACTATGTTATACGCAGTACCTTGTCGCGACCTTCATGTTGGCAACCACTTTGCTCGTTCCCCACAGATCGCGATTGTCGATGAACAACGACAGATAAAACAGATTGTTCCTTTGATTGACTCCGACACCTCTTGCAATAAAAAGAAGCAATGGATTTCGGTTCTCCGTTCTTACGATGTGAAATCTGTGGTGGTTCGTTATATTGGTAAGAAGATGCTGGCGCACTTGTTCAATAACGATATTCGAGTCTTGGCATCGACAGGTAAGGCAGAAATCGGGGCTTTGGATTTCGACAATCTACGGGAAGTGACCGATCTCGATTATGGTCGCGAGCCGAGAAATAGTGGGTGTGGCAATAAAACGTGCGGCGAAAACGGGCACAAAAAACAAGCTTCGATTCTAATGGTACAGCCTAATCAGCTAGGTGCTATTCGAGGGTTCCGACAATGACCTTTTTGTTGACGCTATTGGGGTTTGTCGGAGTCGTTACATTGATGGCGATAGGCGTGATTTTTTCGCGCAAGCCAATCAAAGGCAGCTGTGGAGGATTGGCGCAGTTAGATATTGAGCGTGAATGCAATTGCAAGGATGTGTGTGAAGGGCAAAGCAAAAAGCTGTATCAGATTACTGAGCCATCAAGCTAAGTATCGAAGTAAGCATCAGAGTTCTCGCTCACTGAGTTAAATAACTTCTGGCTAACACGTTAATTAACTACTTTGAATCACCAACGCGTGACCATTGACGATGCACTTGGCGACTTTAGCTCGTGCACGCTTGATAATGTTGCCGAACGTTTGGCGAGACACCTGCATTTGTTCAGCGGCTTCAAGCTGGCTCAGGCCTTCTTGATCAGCCAAGCGCAAGGCTTCGAGCTCTTCCAATAGCAATTCTTCTTTATGAAGCTCGTCCATAGGAACACCATTGGGCTTAAAACAAGAGTAAGCCGTACGGGTACACAACTGGCGATGTTTTTTTGGTCGAGCCATATCAATCTCTAGCAATCTATGGGTAAAGGTAAGTATGAAGGTTTTCATTCCACACAATCATCGGCGTTGCCAAGTGTGCAGCCAAGGTTTTTTCAACGACAGCGCCATTTGTTTTGAAGCTATTGGCGAGCATGACACTTTAACTAAGCATGAGGCAGTAGCTAAATATAAAACCAGAGCCAAGATTGTACCAACAGATAAAGCTGAGGGCTACGATGGCATCATGCAAGGTGGCATTGTCACTACACTGCATGACAGCGCGATGTTGCATTGTCTATTTCAGAATGATATCAAGGCGATGACGGTGAGTTTAACCTCTCGTTTTCATCATCCGATTTTGATTGGTCAAGAACTGGAAGTTCGTGCCCAGTGGGTGAAAAGTAGACGTAATATCTACTTCCTAGAAAGCCAAATTACTCAGTGCGGAAAGTTATGTTCGTCGGCACAAAGTCAGTTTATGTCAGTTTCTAGCTATCAAACTTAAGCTTGGTATAGCGGTGTTGTTTTATCAGTTATAAAAGTCCAACTACGGTTTCATAATCACTGAAAATAACGTGTACGAAGAAGAGATTAACCGCGCCCTGTTGAAGATTCGTGAGTCACGAAAGTGGCGTAAAATCTTGGTCGATTATTTCGCAGATCAGTAATCGAAATTAGAGGCTTATTCAAAAGCTTTTGGACTTTCGCCGTTACAGTTGATCTGAATCTGAGGCCTTGATCTTTTTGAAGTATTTAAATGCACTCCAAACCGCGTAAGCCGCAACCCCTACAATCAATGCCGAGCGAAGGAGAATAGGCGCATCATGCTCAAGTTGACCAACATGAGGAACAATACTGGCAAACAATCGACTGGTAAAAAGCAGCCCCATTACTAACATAATTACTTTATTCATGTGACCTGCCATACAATTGAGTACGTTGCACAGAACGAGTTTTGGGGCGATTACACGGTTAACACGCCAGACAACGATTCTGCTCGAAATAAAATCATGCGCTTCTCAAACGTAACCGTCAATGCGATATCGGCGTTAAGCCAGTAAGCTAAAATTTCGTTTTTGGAAGGGGGCTGTTCTGGTGCTGGAGTTTCGAGTTCGAGACTGTGGAAGGGCTATGACATCTTCCCGTGAAATTGATTTTCCGGATTTAATATTCTGATTTATGATCGCATGCATTCTAGGGGGGACAAATGTCCTCCTTTTTATTTGGAGAGGCGCAATAAAATAGGTGCCACTAAAACAAATAATAAAGGACACATCTATGGACCTATTCGCTCTACTTGATATCAACAATACTTTAGTCAATATCCCAATAGGGGATGGCTACGCAATGAGCTGGATTGAAGCATTCGGCACCGTGTTTGGTTTGTTGTGTATTTGGTTTGCAAGCCAAGAAAAAACCATTAACTACCTGTTCGGATTGCTGAATGTCACCTTATTCGCGGTTATCTTTTTCCAAATTCAGTTATACGGACTGTTACTTCTACAACTCTTTTTCTTTTGCGCCAACATTTACGGTTGGTACGCATGGACACGTCCTAATGAGCAAGGTGAAACGCTAGAAGTTCGTTGGTTGAGCCAAAATAAACTAGTAGCAACGGCCGTAGCGTGTGCGATTTCTATTGCTTTGTTAACTATGTACATCGACCCATTCTTTTTTGCGCTAGCAAACATCGCGGTAGATAGCTTGAATCTATTTGGTGCGGATTTAGCGGAGCCAGTGCTTGAACCGGATGCGTTCCCATTCTGGGATGCCACGATGACCATTCTATCTATTGTTGCTCAAGTTCTTATGACACGTAAGTATGTTGAAAACTGGATACTGTGGATTGTGATTAACATTATCAGCGTTGGTATTTATGCGACGCAGGGTGTGTACGCAATGTCTGTTCAATACGCAATCTTAATGTTTATTGCGGCAAACGGTACTCGTGAGTGGGCACGCACAGCTAAACGAAACAGTGATAAATCGTTAACTCAAGCAACGGCTTCTTAGGAGTGAAGATGGCAAAGCAACCTCATATCTGCGTTGATGAAACGCAAATTGCTCCGTTAGTTATTGTTTGTGGTGAGCCAGATAGAGCGAATCGAATCGCTAACTTGCTTGAACATGCTGAACTGGTCTCTGAAAACCGTGAATATCGAATCTTCACTGGTCAATATCAAGGTAAAGCGATATCGGTTTGCAGCACGGGCATTGGTGCACCTTCAATGATCATTGCGGTAGAAGAGCTTAAGTTTTGTGGTGTGACTCATATTGTCCGAGTAGGGTCTGCAGGCGCAATGCAGTCACATATCGGGCTTGGTGAGCTAATTATTGCAGAGGGCGCGGTTCGTGATGAGGGGGGATCTGCGGCTTACGTTAAACCGTCGTATCCCGCTTATGCAAGCTTCTCCCTGCTCAAAGAGCTAGATGGGTTCTTGCAGCAGCAGTCAACACCTTACTATTTAGGAACAGTGCGCTCACACGACAGTTTTTATACCGATGACGAGAAGGCGCTTTGTCAGTACTGGAATGGCAAAAGCATTTTAGGTGCAGACATGGAAACATCCGCGTTGTTTACCGTTGGACGCTTGAGAGGGCTTAATGTAGCTTCTATCTTGAACAATGTTGTCTTGTATGAACAAGATGTAAAAGAGGGCGTTGGGCAATATGTCGATGAGGCTGAGGCAATGATGCAAGGAGAGCGGCTAGCATCTTTAGCGGCACTGGAAGCATTAATTGCACAATAAGGTTCTGGCGAAAAACAACAATAAAAGCGACGGGAGACCGTCTCTTTTTTATTGGGTTCTCTCCTGTGGTTTAAGTGGTTACAATCGTTTGAATATAAACAGCAGTAATGCAATGAGAGAGTAAGTATGAAGATTGCACCATACTCAAGCGGACGCTTTAAAAACTACTTAGAACAAAAAAGCTCTGAATTTAGAGATCTCATCTACCAACACCAAGTTAACTCTCGTTACTTCAATCAAAATGATGAAATCCTACGTCAAGGTGAGCAGCTTCAGTATCTTTATGTAGTGCCCGCAGGAAGAGTCTCTATGAGTATTTCCGCGGCTAATGGGCGACGCTTTCAATTGGGCGAAGTGAATTGTGATTACCATATCTTCGGTGAGATGGAGTTTTTCACGCAGACCCCTTGTCAGTGGAACGTAGTGGCTGATGAACACATGCAAGTTGATGTTATTTGCATTCAGAGATTAGCAGAAGCACTACTTGAAAATCCGGGGATGATGTTCTTCTTTGCCTCTGCATTGGCGGAAGATTATCAAGACTCTATGGGTATTTACACTAACCGTCTTTTACACTCAATTACCTACAATATTGCGTATGATTTATTGGTTCAAAGCGAGACTAACACTGTGTTAGGCGGTTTCGATAAAGTGAATCAAGAAGCAGAACGATTTGGTACATCGAGCAGAGTGTATCGAAGAGCGGTTAAAGACCTATTAGAAAAGGGTTTCATCAGAAAAGGAGAGCAAGGGTTAGAAATTGTTGATCAGCGAGCACTGCAAGCTTTTATTGACTCCTACGAATAATAAAAGAGCTTGGCACTTACTTAAATGCCAAGCTCGGTTTTTCAATGTTTACTATTAACTACTCGCATCTATTTATGAGCGACTTTCTCTCAGCAACTAGCCCGTAAGTGTCCGCGCACCATTACCGGCGACTAAGTATTAATCCTTAAGCTTTTGCATACATGAGTGTTCTATAACCACCGATTAAGTTGCGTGCTTTAAAGCCGTTGTTGACGAGTTGGCGATAAGCCACGTTACCACGTAACCCGACTTGGCAGTAGATTACAATCTCTTTGTCTTTTGATAGTTCGTCCATGCGGTGACGCAGTTGGTCGACAGGAATGTTGATTGCGCCTTCAATAAAGCCACCATTTTCTAGTTCGCCAGGGTTACGAACATCGAGTAGGAGTTGGTTGTCGCTTAATGTTGCAATCTCATCGAAATGAATAGGTGTCGCGTCACCTTTAATAATATTGTTGGCAACAAATGCGGCTTGGTTAATCACGTCCTTGGCACTCCCGTAAGGTGGTGCATAGGTTAATTCAAGGTGTTGAAGCTGATCAACGGTCATACCTGCACGTTGAGCTACTGCCATAACATCAATGCGTTTATCAACGCCATCTTTACCGACGGCTTGCGCACCTAGTATTTTCCCTGTCTTAGGGGCGAATAACATCTTGAACGAGACAATCTCAGCGCCAGGATAGTAGCTAGCGTGGCTTGCGGTATGCACATAGACTTTTTCATAGTCGACGCCTTCACGCTTCAACTGTTTTTCGTTTTTCCCTGTTGAGGCAACGGCTAGGTCAAAAATCTTACAGATAGCTGTGCCCTGTGTACCTTGATAGATTTCATTGCGTCCGAGCATGTTGTCGGCAGCCATACGACCTTGACGGTTAGCAGGGCCAGCAAGCGGAACTAGAGTTTGTGCACCTGTGACAAAGTCTTTTTCTTCGACCACATCACCCACAGCGTAGATGCTAGGATCGCTAGTCTGCATCATTTCATTGGTGTAGATACCACCTAGTTCGCCAATTTGAAGTCCTGCTTCTTTTGCTAACTTAGTCTCAGGACGCACACCGATAGCCATGATTAAGATATCAGTAGTTAATGACTCGCCATTATTAAGTGTTAATTCTAATTCACCCTCTATGTGTTGGTGCTTCTCGCTCTCGCCTGAATCAAAACTTGCGATGTGTTCGTTAGGTATATATTTCACAGACTCAAGCGCGACGCCGAGTTTTAGGTCGATGCCTTTGTCACGAATCTCCGCATGGGCAAAGCCGGCCATTTCCCGGTCTACTGGCGTCATTACTTGGTCAGCCATCTCAATCAACGAAGTCTTGATCCCAAGCTGATGAAACGCTTCCATCATTTCCAAGCCGATAAAGCCACCGCCAACAACTGTCGCGTGCTCAGGTTTATTCATTTGGATTGTTTCGATGATGCGATCCATATCTGGAATATTGCGTAGTGAATGGGTTAGGGGGTTATCGATTCCTGAGATGGGAGGAACGACGGCACCGGCTCCAGGGCTGAGTAATAAGAAGTCGTAACTCTCGCTGTAGTGATTACCATCAACAAGATTTTTGACTGTAACGGTTTTATTTGTGCGATCAATAGAGGTAACTTCGTTCATCACTCGTGCGTCAACGTTGAAGCGAGCTAAGAAGCTTTCAGGTGTTTGTAACAGAAGCTTGCTTCTATCCTCGATATCGCCACCTATGTGGTATGGCAATCCACAGTTGGCAAAAGAGACGAATGGTCCTCGTTCAAACATTATGATTTCGGCTTCTTCACTAAGACGACGAGCGCGTGCAGCAGCTGAAGCACCTCCAGCTACGCCACCGATGATTACAATTTTAGTCATACGTTTACCTATTACTGTCTCTAAGTTTAACTATACAAATTGCCGAGCATAGAGCTTGTATCTTCTTAATAATCAGTACTGGCTGGTCGCCGGCGATTGAGTAGTTTTCGAAATACCTAGATACTATAAAGATGTAAATTAGCATTGTCTAATATTTATTTTAAAGCTATCACCTCGGGATTGAGCGTTTGGTCCAAGGGCTGTGATTAGACTAAAGCACGCTAGTAAAGGTAATACGCGTTAGCGAGTCGAGTACAGGTTAGCCAAATTAACTGTCATGAGCATAATGAACAGGATCATGGATGTGCTGACTGATTACGTTCTTCAGATCTTGTTCATACAGATCTAGCCAGGCATAACGCTCGCGATACAACTTACGCTTTTGACGTTTTAGAGCTTCAAGATCTTTCCTGTTCGGGTTTGTCGGGAGACGATAGAAATAGTTATCATGCACCTGTCCATCGTGCTCTTCCCACAGACTGTCGTATTTAAGGCTGATGTCTTTGTTTTTCTTACCGTAGCGTAATGAGTTCGAGACATGACCAGACTCTTTTACCGCATAGATATTGTCGATACCCAAGTTAATAGCGAGCAGTCGTAGTGTTTCTACCATGAAGGATTTAGGTCTTAAACCGTAAAAAGCTTTGGTGAATGTGCGGCTAAATCCATTGTCATTGGCGCCACCCTGTATACCGCCGATGTAGATGTTGTTGTCGAAAACAGTAAACGAAATGGTATACATTTTTTCGAGTTGAGAGTTGGTCAATGAAATTGTCAGTTCACCTTCTTTTCTCGCGTTTCTTTCGAAGCTGAGATTAACCAGATAAACGTTGTCATCTATCTCAAGTTTTAAAAGATTGAGCCTTTCGTTATAGATTTGGTGTCTAGCTTCTGTTGCGAAGGTGTTTTCAAACCAGTCGTAGTGTTTGGATAAGATATCGATCTTTTCTTTATTGCTAAAGCCAGTACATAAGTAGGGAGTCACAAATTTAGAAAGGAAGTTGGGTTGCTTGATAAATAATAACTTTCTCTCTTCAGAGTTGAAATTATCACTCATTTTTCGAGTAGCTGAATAATAAAACAGGGCTCGAATAGTAAACTTAAGTATCGCTTTGTACTTACCCTTATTTTTATGGGTATTTGCTTCAATCCCCATGCGAACGACATTCATAATCACCTCAAAGAAGAAGGATTGCTCGAACACAGTCGTGTCATGAACCCTTCCAATAATCTGACCAATAACAAGAAAATGATGATAGTGAAAAAGGCGATTTGGGTAAGTATGGATATGTATAGCTATGTAACCTAATCAGTTACTTAGTGAGTGGTTCTTGTTCGATTATGCCTTGTTATGTGGAAGGGAACTGGATTGATGACTATAAAAGAGTCGTTTATAGGAACAATGTTGCACCTTTTACGGGTTACGTGCTTTTAGAGTTGCAAGCCGAAAAGTATTTGGTCTATCGAATCTGGTGGAGGTTAGCTTCGGTTTTAGGGTTCTGTATAAGACTTTGACCACATAAAAGCACCGATAACCCAGGCTGTAACATCTCCGCTTATAGTGGTTAGACGCAATATCATGGTTATCGCTAAAGAAACCTCTGAACCGTAAATTGGGTTAAGTAGGCTAACCAGAACAAGTTCTCTAACTCCGATCCCAGCAGGGGACCCGGGGGTGAAGAATCCAACAATCCAGGCGACCGCGAAAATGCTCCCTAGTGTCAATATATCGAGTTCCCAAAGGTCAAACAGTGCTCCTCCAACTAAAGATATTACCGCGCCCAATAGTAAATAGTTAAATAAATATGTTACTAAACTCACCATCACAATTGGTAACGTAGGGAGTTTAAGTTCGTCTATTTGTGCCACGTCTTGTTTTGATAGAAACCAAGCATACAGGCGAACAAACGAATGCCGAAAGATCTTCGGTCCAAAGACAATAGTGGTAATAGTCAAACTAAGTATAAGTACGTGTGTTTGTATGGATGATTCGTGAATGAAGTCATTCCCTTGATGGATCCCATGATATAGGGTCAAGATAACCACAACTCCAACTACCCAAATGGTTTCGATAAGCATACTCAAGAGAATTTTACTTCGCTTCATTCTTAACTTTTCAGATAACACAACGCGCCCTATATGGTGTGCTATGTTTCCGGGTAAGTACTTTGCCAATTGAGCTACAAGGTTTATTGAAACGACCTGAGTTATGTTACCTCTACTTTCTCCTACGGATTTCAGTAGGTAGTAGCTAACTAAACCACCGTTTATTAACGTCCAGCTATAAAGAGCAATACTTCCGACTAGGACTAATATTAGATCGTAGCTCCAATTAATCGTGTACCAAATTGATAATTGAATTGATGACTGATAACAAAACCATATAATTAGCGATATAGATATAAGCCAACCTAGTTTCTCTACCTGTATTCGTATATTAGACACCAAGCGAAACCCTTAGACGGTTACTTTGATATTTTTGATTTTTCATTCGCTAACCTATCCTCTAGTTTCTCGATTCGGTACAGCAGTTTTTCCATTAACTTGCGATTGAAGCTTACTAGGTCTGCGACAAATCCTACAATCATAGTGAGAAACCCAAGTATTAATAATGTGCTGCCGAGTAATAAGGACTGAATATGGCCATCGCCACCCCCTTCCATGAAAAAGTATAGGAAACGAATGATGGGTAATACACCAACGGCAACCATTATGGCACCTAAAATAAAGAACACACGCAAGGGTTTGTACATTGTGTAGATACGAATTAATGTGGAAATAGACATCCTTAAAAAGTGAGGAATACTTGAAAATAGCCTAGACTCTCTAGTCTTCTCGTTAGTGTGGATTGGAACGGAGATTACACCGAGCTTTTTCGCACTAGCTTGAATAAGCATCTCAATCGTGTAACTGAACTCTGATACTATATTTATTTGTTGTGCTGCTGATCTTGATATTGCTCTGAAACCACTGACTGAGTCTTTTATGTCTAAGCCGGTCGCTTTGGACACGATATAACTACCTAACACTTGAAGGGTTCGCTTGAAAAATGAGAAATGTTTATTGTTATAACCACCTCGGTTTCCGACGACAATATCAGCTCTCTTATTCAGTATGGGTTCGACTAACTTAGAGATTTCAGAGCCATTGTATTGGTTGTCACCATCAGTATTAACAATGATATCAGCTTTCTTATCTATGCAGGTTTCTAACCCTAGGTGAAACGCGTGGGCTAAACCCTTATTTCTCGTGCTCTCTACTATGTAATCCACGCCTAACTGTTGCGCTATAGCAACCGTATCATCTGTAGAACCATCGTCTATAACAAGTATCTCGATTTTATCTATACCTTTGATCTCTTCCGGTATACCTCGGATTACTGATTTGAGGTTACTTCCTTCGTTATAGCAAGGGATTTGAACAATTAGTTTCAATTTTGCCACCTCTATTTATTCTGGTTTGTTTAAAATCCGCTAAACATACGAGATTCTCGATTGCTCTCTTTAGGCCTATATAAATTCTCCCCCCAACGAAGTGTATATGTACCTGTATCTTCGAAAATTTTAATAGTATTTTTTCCTTTTGATAAAGCGACGATTTCTTGTGGGTGGATAACTTTGTTATTTATGATTACTTTTGAATCTGATTCCAAAGTGTAATTACCAGAGATATTTAAGGTAAACGTCACGGCGTTATCCTCTTGAGTTAACAGCAACTCTTTACCTGCAACATAGAGTTCATTCCAGTGACTTATATAATTGTTTTTAATAGCTTTCCTATCTTCTTCTAAAAGAGCCAAATAGATTGATCCCACACTGCTCTCGCTGTGAATGAACTCAAGGTATTCTGAATTCACGATCAAAAATTTAGGTTCGTGATCTTCAATAGCAAGCTTAAGTATAGGCTGTCCTGCTATTAAGTAGTTATCCATCCCCCAAGAGCTCATGAAAAAGCCTTTCTGAGGGTATGATGAGATCATAGAGCACCTATCTATGTAGGCGACAGGTTCAGGAAATATCTTCTGAACAACATTAATAAAATGATACTGATAATCTAAGTTCCGGGAATATTTCAAATAAATACTTTGAAATATTAGGTTAAAAACAAACAAAAAAACAACCCCACGGCTTATTCTCATGTATCGCTTACGAGTTTTTCTTTGATTCCATACCTCCCAAGCTAGGCCGAAATAAATTGCTGAAGGAGCTAATATAAATGAATAAAAGTAGGGGAATGCGTTACGATAAATAAGAATAGATAATAAAGGAAGTATCAAAGTCATGAGCTTTAAGTAATCTAATTTTATTTCAATATTATTATTTTTAATTGTTGAAGATAGGCAGAAGTAAACGCCACAAACTAAAGTAAACCAAAAGCCTAAGTCTGTTCCTAATGTATATATAAAGTAATTAGCTCGAGGGAAAAATAAATTATGGTTTAGTGTTTTGTTTGCCCCACTTAGCATTGATATAGCATCGTTCTCGGTTGTTGATGTAATGCTTTGTGAGTGCCAAAAGTATAGAGATAAAAACAGTAACGTGACTAAAATAAAATATCGCGAAAGGATAATGCTAGTTCTACGTTTTTGGGAAGATTGTACAATGGATAAAAGTGAAATTAGGATAATAGTAGGAAGATAAAATACAGACTTTAGTGTTATAAGGAATGCTATGGCAGTAAGCAATGCAGTAATCAATGTTCGTTTGAAAGAATACTCTAGTTTTAGCAGATAATCTAAACTAGCCATTAAGCAAAAAGTTGCAATAGGGTCTGTCCGAAAACTAGCTCCCATCCTAATTACAAATGAAAATGAAAAGTAAGCTAAAACCGCAAATAGAGAAGCGGATCTACCAAGGTGTCTACGACAAATTCTAAATATAAAAAATCCTGTAGCAATTTGAAGACACAGCATAACATTACGAGCAACAATGATTTGGTTAACCTCATTATCGGATACCCAGCTTAACCAAGTGAAAACATGCACATGGAATGTTTGAAAGCTACTTATCGATTCTCCAGCTAAAAACTGATGAACAAAAGACAGATAGTAGAATTCATCCCAATTAACCTCATAATTGAACGCGGTGTATACTCGAAGAACTATAGCTAGAAATATCAAGGTAAGCATAATGGAACTTCTGCTTACCTTGATATCTCTATTTAATATATTAGGCTTACTATTTGTTTTTTCAAACATTTTCCTTCTACCCTAAACTTCCAAAGACTTTGTTATTTCATCTAAAAGCTCAGTTGCTTTTTCTAACTATAGTACCTTTGAATTTTCTTGTTTTTAGTGAGTTAGAACTTGATTACTTAGACGATTAGCTAACGGTTTGTCGTCTGTTGGGCTAAGATAAAAGTATGAAATAAGCTGTTTTATGGAACTATTGATGATACATATTTTGATTGGTACTCGCGCTCAGCTCATAAAAATGATTCCCATTATGAAAAATCTTCAAGATAGAAATGTTGAATACAATTTTATATTTATGGCACAGCATAGAGAAACTATATTAGAAATATTATTTGAATTTGGAATCAAAGAGCCAGATTATGTTTTATGTGACGATAATAGAGATATCGTTAGCAGTATACAGATGGTTGCATGGTCTATTAAGGTTTTACTTGTCGGTATTTATAATAAACGGGAGTTATTCAGAGGAGATAAGGACGGGATCGTAATGATTCATGGTGATGCCCCCCCATTGTTATTAGGTGCTATTTTGGCTAAAAGCCAGAAATTAAGGGTCGCCTCGGTCGAAGCTGGCTTACGTTCTTTTAATTTACTCAAGCCTTTTCCTGAGGAAATAACTCGTGTTGTTACAGCTAAATTGGGATTAATTGATGTTTTTTATTGTCAGGATCAACTCTCTGCAGAAAACGTAAGTAAATATAATAAACAAGTTGTCAACACTAATGGGAATACTATTGTTGATACTATACAACTTGCTAGCTCTATAAATAAATTATCGACCAATTCTATCTCTGATAAACAAGAACGCTACGCTACTGTCTCACTCCATAGATTCGAAACGATATCAAATATAAGTGGTTTGAAGAAAATAGTGGAACTAATAGAAAAACTCACTAATGTTATTCAAGTTAAGTTTATATTACACCCTCCAACAAGAGAAGCACTTAAGAAGAATGGGCTTTATAGAACTTTGGAAAACAACATCAATCTAGACTTAATTCCTCGTATGACATTTTTGAACTTTAATAAACTCATATCGAAATCTGAGTTTATGGTTACTGATGGCGGTAGTAATCAGGAAGAATGCGCATTTCTCGGAATTCCATGTTTAGTTATTAGAAATGAAACAGAGAGAAAAGATGGACTTGGTGATAATGCAGTTCTTTCATATTTTGACTATAACGTGATTGATAGTTTCATTGAAAACTATTCTGAATATCGTCGCCCGAGTAAAGTTCTCAAGAGAAGCCCCAGTGAAATCATTATCGACAACGTAACTAAGTCATTGTGATAAAACCAGTTTTGATCATCTACTTGGGTGGGTGTTAAGAGTTAGCGATACGTAACCATAACGAACAAACTCATTGTAGTTGCTGACGTCATAGATCACTAAGACAAGCCTATAACCAAAAATGCCACTACAAATCTGCAGTGGCATTAGAACGATAACAAACTATCACCTTGCTTAAACCTAAACTTTAGTTCTTATATAAACTAAAGTTCTAACAGTTTAGCCAGTTCACGCTCTTCGAGAAGCTCTTCAATGCGTTGACGAGTCTTAGGCGTTTCGGCTTGCGCTTTAGTCGACTTGCCTGCTTTTTTGCTTCGGCTCGTTTTCGCTTTTTCCTTAGTCGTCATCGTAATCTTCCTTGTGTTTTTTGTGTTACAGGTTGCACGTCTCTTTTAGTGCCTTGCCCGCTTTAAATGCTGGCGTCTTTGATGCGGCAATCTGAATCTCTTCTCCGGTTCGCGGGTTACGACCAGTGCGAGCAGCTCGAGAGTTAACTTTAAAGCTACCAAATCCAAGGATCGATACGTCATCACCGTTCGCAAGCGAAGTAGAGATACCTTCAACTAGCGCATTTAGTGCTGTGCCTGCTTGGTCTTTTGAGATGTCTGCAGAAGTCGCGATGTGTTCAACTAATTGAGATTTGTTCATAATCTATATTCCTTATTGAGTACGGCTGGCGTCTACCTTTAGCACCTAGCTTATGCGATCTTATCAACAGCAATTGAAATAATGTCAGTGAGCGGGTAGAGCTTTGTAAAGTAACCAACAGAATTGACTATAAAAGCATCTGTCGGTTCAATCAATGCAATTCATTGATTATTATTGGTTTATAGACATGTTGCCCAAATTTACTTGAGAAAAGAGCATTAGGGTTGCCCGTTCGATTCATAATCCAAATCGAAGCTGTCATCTATCACGTTGATAACGAAAGAGTAAAAACAAAGAAGCCCAGCTTAATTGCTGGGCTTCATGTTGTGCTGTCAGAGCGATTTGTTAATTCAGAACTATTTAGTAATAAAAATTTGTTCTGTTTCTAGTGATGTCATCGTGCGAACTTGACGCCAAATGTAGTAGAAAATACCTAACATCATCAGCATGCTTGGGATGGCGATTGCTGGGTAGCTGTAAAGTGTCAGCTTGCCAAGTTCTTCATTAAAGGCAGCGGTGCCAGCAGGGCTAGTCACAATCCAAGTCGCTAGGAAGTAGTTCATAGCTGAAGAAAATGCGAAAGTACTCGCGAATAGGTAGTTGGATGTCATTAGACAACGATCAAACTTTGCTTGGTTACCGAGCTGCTTTAGGCGCTCTTCAATAAGAGAGATATTTAACAGGGCCGGTGTGAAGATAACTTTCTGGATAAACGGGTAGCGGGTGAAGGTAGAGCCAAGAACCGCCAAACCAATTAGACCAGGGATTAATGCTTCTTTTAGTGCTAACCAACGAGTGTCTAGCTCAAAGAAACCAATACCGCCCGTTAATAGCACGCTGACGAAGCCAAGCGCCGCGATGAAGTTGAACTTCTTGTTGCGGATCAACTCCATGCCACCGTAAGCAATAGGGAAGGCTAGTGCGACAAGTAATGCTAAGCCTGTTCCGAGAAGCTCATCTCCACTGAACTTCATTAAAATGAATGAAGGAAGAAAGACGTTAAACACGACTTCGAAAAGAGGACTCGATTTTTTGTTTTCTGTGTTACTCATAATTTCTAAATACATTATGTTATGGATTTATTCTCAGGGATTGTTGTTTACCTCGCCCAAGATGTAAAGCCTTAAGGCGTCATGCTGTGTAACGACATGTGACATCAACGACATCTCTGAGCCTATATAACGCTCAATTTAATACTTTGTGAGGGATGTTTATCTGGCCGACTTGGGGAAATCGAGTGGAAATTTTGGTTTAGTTTATTCAAACCTAATTCAGTTTATTGCGTTGTCGCGTACTCTTACTCACATTCACCGCTCTCAAACGATTGATGAATGTGAAATGAGGGAGAATAGAAAGGAATAGTTATAAGTCCATTATTGGTCGAAAAGTAGGTTAAAGCTTAAAGGGATTTGGTCGGAAATCGCTAATCCACCCACGGTCGCTGAAAGTTTGTTTAGATTCTCTGTCGATATCCCCAAATCAGCGCCGTTGACGATGATTGTCGAAGCTGAGCTAACCATGACAAACCCTGAGGATGGAACCACCACAACTGGGAAATCGATCGTTTTGGTTACGCCGTGTAAAGTAACTTCCGCTGCTACTGTTGTTCTTTTTGGATCACCAGATAGCATCGACGGTTCAACCTTCCCAGAGATCTTCACTTCAGGAAAAGTCATCGATTCAAAGTAGAGTTCATTCAGTCTCTGGTCACGAATAGCGACTCCGGTGCTCACGCTTTTCAAGTCCAATACTATTGAAAACTGACCCTCTTCGGTAAGTCCTCCAGACATAGGTTTGATGGATGCGGGCTCGACAACAAACTGCTTTTTAATGGTCGCGAATGTGATGTTCGATAACTTGGGGTCTAACGTGTAGCCCGTTTCCGCGAAAGATTGAGCGGAGATAACGGTGCATAGGATGCCGAGTGTAGAGATTAGTTTTTTCATAAGTTGTCACCACATTGATGAATTCACAAGTTTAACGCTCTCGAGTCGTGCATTTTTGGAGATCTTTATTTGAACTAAAGATAAATTAGAAAAAGATAGATAGAAGCTTAGTTCAGCATTCATCAAATTACCTGACGAAGGTAGAGCATCGCCATATTATTGGAACCATGATCGGCAAAGTTACTTGTGCAAATTTAGTTATGTTATAACATAACTAAAATTCACTATTACTGTGAACGACGTTTGCAGTATTAAAAGAGAAACGATAAGCATGCATCAAGGAGATGACGTAATGAATGCCGTGTTAACCAAGCCTTTGATAACGAATAGCAATCAGCCACTTAACATTAGTTCCGTTGTGAGTATCAAGGATCAGGCGAATCATAAGCCTGGACTTAGCGCTTCTGAGCAGCCAACGGTATTAGCGGATATCTACCAAAGTGATATTAATATAGCGGTATGGCAGCGACAGTTTAATGAAGGCTTAACGACGGCAATCAGTGAATTTATCGCCTTGAATCCAAACTTTAGTAAATCTGTTAGCGTGTCACCTGAAAATGCTCTCGATAAATTGGAATTTGCCACCGATGGAACCGCTTCTAAAGCGTTATTAGAAAACATGGCAGAGCTGGTGGATATGTTCTGTTGTTTGTTCGATCTTGAAGAAGTAGGGCTCCGTTTGGCGGTTCTGAATAAAGCGATGTGTCCTCGTTTTCATTTTGACCAAGTTCCTTGCCGCTTAGTGACAACCTATCACGGCGTTGCGACTCAATGGTTACCTAACTATGTGGTTGATCGTTCGAAGCTAGGACGAGGAGCTAACGGACAGCCAGATTCGGATTCTGGCCTATACGCTCATGAATCTGATATCCAACAACTTTCGAGTGGTGATGTGGCGTTACTTAAAGGAGAGAGTTGGAGTGGCAATGAAAATGTGGGTCTTGTGCACCGTTCTCCCGTTACTTCATCTGACGAGACACGATTATTGCTGACGTTGGACTTTGGTTGATCAACTTTTGACTATTTAGTCCACGGCCTGTTTCTTTTCAGACGTTCAGCACATTTAAATACCTTCCTAATGAGCTAACGGCATAGCGCGAGCTGTGCCGTTATTACTGCCAAACAAAGACACCCATCAGCTGACCTTGTTTAGCACATTAATTCAAAACTTAGAGTTCACCATTCTCTAAATCAATGGGTTACGATGCGTGCTCTTACTCACACATATGAATAATTCAACCGGTTAGCTGGTTTCTTAATTTATTTTAAAGCGTAAAATATATCCCGCTTGCAAACCGCTTTGGCAACCAATTTGTTCGCCACGGTTTTTTACTTCCAAATTATAGGTTTCCTATGTTCAAGAAACTCTCGCTTAAAAATAAGCTGGCGATTTCAGCCAGTATGGCCATTATCCTGGGGGGGATTTTGGTCGAGGCATTGTCTTTTCGTGCTTCATTGCAAAGGTTGGATACAGAAGTTGAACAGCGTTTAGAGGGCGCATCGGCTTCTTACAATCAATATGTATCGGATTGGATCTTATCCAAAGAGCGTGCGCTTACTTCTCTTTCGAAAGAATCCAAACAAGAAAGCTTGGAGACTCATCTAAAACAGGTTCGTGACTCAGCTTCTTTTGATAATGTCTTCTTGGCATTTCCTGATGGGTCGCAAAAGAACGCGAACGGAGTAGTACTGCCGCCGGGCAATGATGATCCTCGTTTATGGGGGTGGTACACCAATGCGGTTGCGAACCCAAGCAAGGTGTTCATGGATAACCCAACGGTTGCTGCAGCAACTGGGGCGAACGTTGTTTCATTAGGAACAGCAATGCAACTGCATGGGCAACAGGTTGTGTTGGGTGCTGATGTAGAAATTACAGACATCTTAAACAGTCTAGAGCAGGTGATTCTTCCAGGTGAAGGTTACATGTTCATCGCGACCAACAAAGGCACGGTTTATACGCACCCTGACACTAAGTTACTGAACAAGAATATCAGTTCACTTGGGTTAAATTTCTCCGATGTACAAAAGGCTCTGACTAGCGGTAAAGACACTTCTATCGATCTGAATGGCAGCGACTATGTTCTGTACGCACGTGCTATTGACGGAACGAGCCTGATTACAGTGAGTGTTGTTAATCATGACTCTCTGGTTGCACCGTTATTTGATGCCGTGATTGGTCAAGTTTTAGTGACACTGCTGGTCGTCATTGTATGTACCATACTGTTTAACCTTTTGTGTACTATTCTATTTCGTCCGTTGAACCACGTATCTCAAGCATTGGCGCAAATCGCGAATGGTAGTGGTGATTTAACTCAACGCATTCATGTTGAAAACCAAGATGAAGTGGGCGAGTTGGCTCATAACTTCAATACCTTTGTTGGAAGCTTACAGCAGTTGATTGGCCATATCCGTGGGCAGTCAGAACAGCTAAACAGCCAGTCAGAGCAAAGTGCTCAGCGTGCGAACCGTTCGGTGGATGAGCTTAATCATCAGCAGCAAGAAATCACTATGGTCGCGACGGCCGTAACTGAAATGGCGAGCGCCACGCAAGAGATTGCATCGCATGCTGAGCAAACAGCAAAAGCGGCACAAGACTCAGCGACAAGCACTAACAGTGGTCACGCTCTGGTAGTCGACACTAAAGGTTCTATCAATAACCTAGCCAATGAAGTCAACGAAGCGGGTAACGTGATCAGCGAACTTAACAAGCACGCTCAAGAGATCTCGACAGTACTCGCCACGATTCAAGGTATTGCTGAGCAAACCAACTTGCTTGCTTTGAATGCGGCGATTGAAGCGGCTCGTGCTGGTGAACAAGGTCGTGGATTTGCTGTGGTAGCGGATGAAGTACGTGTGCTTTCGCAGCGTACCCACTCTTCAACGGAAGAGATCAAATCAACAATTGATATCCTGCAGCGCACAACGGCGCAAGCGGTTGAGCTTATGGAGAGCAGTTCTAAACTGGCGATACATTCAGTAGAAGATGCAGACAGAGCTTCGCATGCGCTTGAAGAGATCAACACGGCGGTTGCTTTGATCAGCGATATGGCGACTCAAATCGCGACGGCTGCTGAAGAGCAAACACATGTGACGGGTGAAATTACCCAGAACGTGACGACCATTAAAGATGTTACCGACCACCTAGTTGTGGGCGCACAGGACAGCTTAACTGAGTCGAACGAACTTAAGAGCCAAGCCGCTGGCTTAAGTGACAAAGTGGCGACTTTTAAGCTTGCTTAACTGGTTCGCTCACTGATGCCTGATCAGTGAGTGCACGTTAAGCAATAAGCCAAAGCGACGTAGATTACGTCGCTTTTTTTGTGTCTGTGAACAATCGAATTCTTTACTAATCTACTTCTGAAAACTCTTTCAGCGCACTCATTGCAGCTTCTGCTTTGTCTTTTTGAACGAAGATGTGGTCGTGATAAAAGCCCGCAACCACGTTAGCGCTAATGCCGTAAGAGCCAAGCTTTGTCGCAAACGCCGCCGTTAATCCAACCGCTTCAAGGCTCGAATGTACCGATAAAGTGATAAGGCTAAATACACCGTCGAAGTTTAGCTGAGCTTTGGTCGCAACGTCTTCTTCCAGAACCAGCGTTAAACCTTCTTTCTCACGAAAAGTTGAGATTGGATTGAGCTGAACATAGTCTGTTAACGCTCCGTCGACAGTACAGAAAACATAGTTGCCTTCAATGAGTTCTGGTGACATGGATTTCAGTAGAAGGTCTAGGTCGGTAATGGCAGTCATAGTCAGTTTCCCTGTGTAATCGCGTTTGTTTATGGTGTTGGATAATGCAGCCAAGATAGAATTTAGCTCTGCATAAGTAAAATTAATAATACTTATTCCACATCAGTATCGTTAATGTCGAGCTTGCCTACCAGCTTGTCGACTGTTCCATCTCGTCAGATAAATGGTCGATAAAGGCTCTTAACAGCGGTGTGACTTGTTTACGTGTTCCATAAATAGCATGCACACCGAGCGTTTTAGGTTGCCATTCAGAAAGCAGTGGCACTAATAGACCATCACGCATCAAGGTTTCCACTGAAGGGAAGGGCAGTAAACAGATACCGTTGCCTTTGAGTGTGGCAGAAAGCAGAACCTCTGAGGTGTTTGCACTGATATTCCCTTTAATCGGAACCGATTCGAGCCCATTGGGGCCATTGAACGTCCAAGCGGTTTTGCCAAAGTAACTGAACGATAAACAGTTGTGGTGCGCTAGATCTTGGGCTTCTGTGGGTGTGCCTTTCTCTTTTAGATATTGAGGCGATGCGCAAATCACGGAGCGGCATTCACCGATCTGCTTCGCGACAATATTGGGCGTCAGTTCGTTGGTTATGCGAATGGCCAAATCGATGCGTGACTCAACCAGGTTGACGGTCTGATCAGTCGAGATAATGTCGATAGAAACCTCTGGCCATTTGGCGATGAAGCGACTAATTGATTCCATCAAGAAGCTATCGACAATCGAGTAGCTCGCAGTAATACGCAGCTGACCTTTTAAATGCTCTCGGTTTTGGTTTCTGATCCCAGCTAGGGATGTTTCCAGTGCCAAAAGTTCTCTGGCGACCTCAAGTGTTTCTTTACCTGCGCTGGTTAAACTCAAGCTTCGTGTTGTTCTGTGAAGCAAGCGTGTGTCCATCCATGCTTCTAACTCACCCAAATAACGAGTGACCTTGGTTCGTGAGAGATCAAGGTGCTCTGCCGCAGCGCTTAAACTGCCACGTTCCACTATGGTGACAAAGACATTCATTGCCTCGAGTTTATCCATTGTTTTATTGCCTAGAGAATTAAACCGACCTCAGTATATGTCCGAAAACTGCAATAGTTAAAGTCAATTTGATATCTATTTCATCTAAAAACAATCAAATAAGATATTTGGACATTCAACGAGTTGGCAGGTGTTCAACTCCAAGTATCGGAATAAAGCCATGAATACGTTATCGAAAAACCTGTTATCAAAAAGCATGCTTTTAGGAACCATAAGCCTAGGAACCGTGCTGGCATCAAGTGTTGCTTTAGCTGTGGATCTGAACATCACTCATTACAATCCGGGTGAAAACGCGATATTCCCCGCAAGCTCTGTGTTGGTCGCGGGTGAGAAGGAAGTGATTTTGTTTGATGCGCAATTTAGCGTCGCAGATGGGCAAAAGTTGGTGGATCAAATCAAAGCGACTGGCAAAGAGTTGTCGATGGTTTACATCAGCAGCGGCGACCCAGATTTTTATTTTGGCTTAGAACCTATAGTAAAGGCGTTTCCAAACGTCGAGATCGTTGCCAGTGAAGCGGTTGTTGCACATATCAAACGCACTAAAGATGCAAAGCTCGAATACTGGGGCCCAATCTTAGAAGACAACGCACCGTCTAAAGTCATTGTTCCAACCGTGCTTAACGACACCACGCTGAGCATAGAAGGTGAAACTATCGAAGTGAGAGAAATCAATACACACCAAGCTTATCTGTGGGTTCCATCTGAAAAAACGGTGTTTGGTGGCGTGTCGGTGTATAGCGGTGTGCATGTATGGATGGCAGATACTGCATCGAAAGAGATTCGTAGCCAGTGGTCACAATCGTTGGAGCGTATGAAAGCACTAGAGCCAGAGGTTGTAATTCCGGGTCACTATTTAGGTGAAATGCCAACAGGAATAAATGCAGTTCACTTCACGAAGGATTATGTGGCTGATATTGAAAAAGCGTTGGCGAGCAAAAGTAATCCAACATCGGTCGAGATCAGTGATTACATGAAGAAAGCCTACCCGAAATTTGAGGCTACGGAAGGCGATTTAGAACTTGGCGCGAAAGTGCTAAGCGGCGAGATGGCTTGGCACTAGAGTTGATTATCTCGGTTGTGTCCCAGAACAGTCTGAAGATTGTATGCTAGATTTATTGGTGATACACAACTGGAGATATCGATGATCTGGCTTTCAGTGAAAGTACTACAGATTGGACTTGTCTATGGATACAGGAAGTATCAAAAAACGAAAAGAGCTCCAGCTTAGGAGCTCTTTTTTTGTTTCGGAGAGACGACTTTCTATTTCAAGTGAGAAAGAAAATCAGCATTTACCCGGTTTACAGTTAGTAGTCAGATTAGCCTAGTAGCCAGATCCGCCCTGCAACTCAATATCACCAATAAGCGAAAGTATGTTGAAAATAGAACCCATTACTCCTCACATCGGCGCTCGTATTCACGAACTAGAGCTTTCTACATGCAGTGCTGATGAACTCGATAAGGTGTATCAGGCACTTATTGCCCATCAAGTGATCTTTCTCGACGGGCAGACTTTGTCTCCAGAACAACACTTGATGATTGCACAGCGCTTTGGAACGTTAGAACCTGCACATCCTTTCTTCCCTCGCGTGGAAAGTGCGCCACAGGTGAGTGTGATTGAAACAACCCGTGGCAATGCGCCAAAGGAAAGTTATTGGCATACCGACTTAACGTGGCGCAGCTTGCCGTCGAAAGCTTCCCTGTTGCATGCTCAACACATTCCAAGCATTGGTGGTGACACTATCTGGTGTTCTATGACTGCGGTTTTTGAATCTCTACATGAAGATATGAAAGCTAAGTTGAGAGGGTTGTCGGCGACTCATTCGCTTGTGGCCTTTGAAGGTATAGAATCAGAAGACATTGATCTCGATTGGCACAAATCCTTGATTAAAACAGCACAGGAGAATCCGCCAGTGGTTCACTCTGTTGTTCAAGTTCATCCTGAAACGGATAAAGAAACGCTCTGTATCAATGAACAGTTTACTCGTTATATCAACGAACTCGACCGCAAAGAGAGTGATGTTTTACTCAGCCAACTGTTTGAAATTGCGAGACGCCCTGAGTTTCAAGTTCGTTTCAAATGGGACAACGGCTCAATGGCGATCTGGGATAACAGGGTAACGCAACATTACGCAGTGATAGATTACGGGGATACTCCAAGAAAAATGCATCGAGTAACAGTGACATAGCGGTAAGCTGAACACAGTTATCAAAAGAACACCGCGCATGCCCATCCCTGAACCAAGCACTCGTACTTAAATTTAAGCGTCAGCAGGGTGCATCATTCATCTACGCTTAATAATAAAAACAAATGCGTTGGTACATATTTGATTGAAACCTCACTGCTCGGACGTGATGTGTAATATAATCGGCGCCAAAATATAAGTATAAAAACCAAATCATAGAATTAATAAACGTCAGGGCTTAGAGAGCAAAGTATTTCGTATGAACGCGATTCGTAAAGTTTACCAGTACGCAGAACCGAATTTAACCCTCGTGGGTTGGATGGGCTTTGTCGGCTTCCCAATTTACTACATTGTGTGGGAGTTTTTGTTCCCGCAACCCTACGAAAACTTAGCGCTTCGCCTGTTTTGCTCGGTATTGTTCTTTGGCATTATATTTCGCAATCGCGTCCCATTTGAATGGCGAAAATACCTTCCGGCTTATTATCAAGTTGCCGTAACTATCTGTTTGCCAGGTTTCTTCTTCTACATGCTGCTAATGAATAATTGGTCCAACGTTTGGGTTATGTCATTCATGTCGGCTATTTTCCTCCATATTTTATTGGTGCACGTGACGAGAGTGATGTTTGCACAAACCTTTGCCGGTATTGGGATTGCTACCTTGTGCGCTTGGATTGCACAAGGCTTCTACCTCGAACTCACAATGGATTGGACGCATGTGCCAATCTTTTTGTTTATCTACTTATTCGGCAACTTGTTCTACTTCCGCAATCAGGTGGAACATGAAAACAAGGTGTCATTGGCGAAGTCTTTTGGTGCGGGTATTGCCCATGAGATGCGAAACCCTCTAAGCGGATTACTTACCTCTATTGATGTCATGCAGTCCATATTGCCGAACCCTAAAAGTGGCGATCAAAAAGGGCAATATGCGTTAAGCAATGAAGAAGTGATTCAGTTGCGTGAAGTGGGCGATGAAGCGATGGAGATCATTCATTCCGGTAACGAAACGATAGATCTGTTACTGACTTCAATTGATGAAAACCGAGTCTCTCGATCTACGTTTAAGAAGCATTCAGCGCAAGCGGTGGTTGAGGATGCGATAGACAGTTTCAATTACAAGCGCTCTGCTGATAAGTCAGCAATCTCCTTGGATGTGCAGAGTAACTTTGAGTTCTTGGGTAGCGACACCTTGTTGAAATACGCCATGTATAATCTGTTCAAGAATGCGTTCCATCATCGTAGCCCTGAAGATTTTCATATTCATGTCACCATGTTCAGTGATGAAGTGACGAACCAGATAATGGTGACGGATAACGGCTCTGGTATTTCGAGCGATATCATTCGTCGTATTTTCCAAGACTTTTACACCACAGGCCAGTCGGGTAATTACGGTTTAGGTTTGCCATTTTGTCAGAAGGTCATGCGCTCGTTTGGTGGTGAGATTAAATGCCAGTCTGAAGTGGATCAATGGACACAGTTCACGATGATTTTCCCATCTTTGACTTCCAATTCGGTAGAGGAAATCAAGAGCGAACTGACTAAACTCAAGACGGTGCTGATGATCAGTGATCAGACAGTGCTTTCCAGTAAAATGACTGAAATCTCTCGCTTTATGGGTTTTGACCTAGAGATTTTGGATGTGGCATCAGCGCTTCAGAATAAGGAATATCAATTTGAGTTCGACTTGATTTTCGTTGATATGGAGAGCTTGGATTTAAGAGCTAGTTGCCTCGATAAGATTGAATCGTTACTTTCGTTCACTGAGGCGCGAATCATTTACTTGTATGAGCGTCATCCTATCAAGCGTGTACGTAACATTTCTTTCGAGCCTATTTGGGTGGAAACACAAGTCTGGCTACTAAATACTGAAGCGACCATTGACCATTGACCGTTTACTGTTTGACTCCAACTACGTGATGCCATCGGTTGCTGTAAAACCGCTAGAGGCCACCACTAGACGTACGATTATGGTGGTCGATGACAATGAATCTCTACGCCGATTTACGGCAATGTTATTGGAAAAACAGGGCTTTGATGTTGTGCAAAAAGAAGACGGACAACAAGCCTTAGATGCGCTTGATACCGACGAAATCGACTTGATCCTAATGGATATTGAAATGCCAATCATGGACGGTGTTGAAGCTTCTCGCCGAATTCGCAGTGCCGACAAAGAATACTCTTCGGTGCCGATTATTGCTCACACGGGTGACAGTTCTCCCGTTACCTTGGAAAAGATGGAATCATCAGGCATGTCGGACTTTATTGTTAAACCTGCCGATAAAAACCGACTGTTTGATAAAATTGCTCACTGGATTTAGCGGGTGTAATAGTCTGAAGTTCACGGCCATTGGGTAGACATAGATTCAAGAAAGAGCTCAGCGAATTGCTGGGCTCTTTTTGTATCGCGACATGATAGCGTCCATTCAGTCCTGCCGTTGGTGTTGGTTATAAATATGGTTCGAAAAAGGTTACACGAACTCTAACTCGGGGTGATGGTACGCTTCGTGACAAACCGTGAGCACATGGTCAATGTCTCTTGGCGTCATGTCGGCATTCACTGAAAAACGGATGATGTTTTTGTTCTTGCCAGTCGCAGGGCGGCAGAATACTGCACCGAACACATCACGCTGTTCTAGGAAGTCACGCACACGTTCAGTGTTTCTTTCATTGCCGCACTCTAGCGCTACAATTTGAGACTCACTGCGGATATTAAAGCCAATTCGCTTTAGCCCCGTAGTCAGCGATTTTGCCCGATTGAATAAGGCTTCTCGTTTGTCTTCCGCACCTTTGATCACCTCCAACGTTTTCTCTAAACGAACCACCTCTTGTGGTAACACCGTCGAGCTAAAAATCGCAGGGTACGCGACAAACGGCAAGGTTCTAGACAGTTGTTTAGGACCAAGGATTGCCCCGGCGCGATAAGCAAAGGTTTTTGCCAAGCTAACGGTGATGAAGTCTACTTGGTTGGTGAGCCCTAATGCTTGTACTAAGCCTGCACCATTTTCTCCATGTGTACCCAGTGAATGGGATTCATCAACGACGACCGCACAATCAAACTCTTGCGCCATTTCGTAGATGTCGCGTAGTGGGGCAATGGTGCCTATTGTGCTGTAAACAGAGTCGACAACAATGACGCCTGAGCCGTGGCGCTCTAACTGTTTGCGTAGGTGATTCATATTGTTATGCATAAACGGATGGGCAACTGCGCCGGCAGCGCGAATGCCTTCCCAGAGTGACATGTGTGCAAGGAAATCAATATACACAGGTGTGCCCGGTGGGCAGATGGTTTGCAATAGCCCAATATTGGCCGCCCAGCCCGATTGAGAAAGCAAACAGCTCTCCATTCCAACATAGTTCGCAAGCTCAGTTTCGAACGCAGGTTTAGACTGCTCATCTTGTAAGAAAATCGCAGACATCACCACGTTGTCATCGTGCTCACAGATCGCCGCTTGATGGGCTTGTTGGATCTGTTTGTTGTGTGACAGCGCTAGGTAATCATTGCTCTGCATCACAACGGCACTGCGCTGGGGGCGTTTACCCAATACCAAATGCTTTTGGCTTTGGTTCTGGGTAATCAGGTCTTGAATATAGAAGTTCAAGCGTTCTTCGATAAAGGAAGGTAGTGGTTTGTTTTTTGTTTTATCACTCATAATAGTTCTCTTCAAATACAGGAAAACGCCAGCGCTGACGGCTGTATATTGACGATAAAAAGTGATGTGTCATTAGCCAAGTTGCATAATTTTGTGGGTGCTTGCAAACTCAGCATTTAAGGGTTTTGAGGCGAGTGGGTTTCCTTACGGTTCGGGGCTTTACCCGAATTAAGATAGGAATAATAGCCTTCTTTTTTATGACAAAAGGCTATTAGAATTCGGCATTCGAAGGCATTTAAAAAAGCGGATTTTGAAAGGCTACGTGCTACGTGCTACGTGCTACGTGCTGTTAGCTGTGAATATGGATAAGCTCGATTAAGGCATCCAATTGCTGCTTGGCTCCACCCTCTAACGAATACCCAATATTGATGCGTAAGCAATTGCTGTAAAGGTCGAGAGTGCTGAACAGGTGTCCAAGCCTAATATCAATGTTCTTGTCGGTAATGCCCTGAGCAAAGGCTGACTGGTTCAAGCTTGGGATTTGCAGCCAAAGCACCATGCCACCTTGTGGATTACTTATCTTCACATCTTGAGGAAGGTGCTGAGCCAAATAACTTAGGTATTGTTGGCGCAAAGACAAGATCTGAGTGCATCTTCTCCTCACGTGCTTAGCGTATTGGCCAGATCCAATAAAGTCAGCAACCGCAAGCTGAGTGGGCAGGGCAACGCCGTAGCTCGCAGCTGAGAACTGAGCCTTGTATTCGTTGATAAACCTGCCCGGCAAGCAGCATCCCAAACGGTAACTCGGTGACAAATTTTTCGATACTGATCCACACCATAAGACAAAACCGCCTTTGTCGTAGTATTTCGCGGGGAGCGGCGTGTGTGAGGAGTAGGACAGTTCCAGATACACATCATCTTCAATGATCGGCACTCGATAGTGATTCGCTAATTCAGCCAGTTTCTGCTTTTGAGTGGCTGACATGTTGATCCCTTGAGGGTTCATATGAGAGGTACAAAAGATCGCGGCATCGACTTGTTTATTTTTCAAATGCGCTTCCAGTTGTTGCAAGTCGACACCATCATCTAGAGACGGGATCTCGATGATTTTTCGCGACATTTGTCCGAGTAATTCCAGAATACCGTTGAAACATGGCGAGCTAATAGCGATGGTGTCGCCTTCTTTAGTGTAAGATTTAAGTGCGGCCTTAATCGCAGACATACAGCCAGCCGTAATCACCATCTCTTCAGGTGAAAAGTGCACATCGAGCTTGGCAAAATGAGTGGATAATGCCTGTCGTAAAATCGGCTCACCTTGTGTATCTGGGTAATGGTTAAGCCTGTTGCTCATACGCCTAATAGCGCGACGAAAACTTCGTTCCAGTTCAACGATCGACTGCTCATCATTAGTGGTGCTCGAAACCCCTAAAGGCCCATTGATTGAGTTGTGAGTCGATGAGGTTTGCCTAACGCTGGACACCTTACTCTCAAACTGTGCCCACTCTGGGGTTGAGTGAGCAGGTTTATGAGGAGAAACAAAATATCCCGCTTGCGGTCGAGAATGAATCCAACCTTGTGATTCCAGTTTTTGGTAGCAGCTCACCACGGTCGACATGCTGATCGCCTGTTGCTTGGCGCTACTTAGTCAGTTATGGCTTTGTGTTCGGTGTGGGTATCTGGGGTATGGCTTCATGGTCGATCACTGCTGGTTTATCGTCTGGGCTTTCATCGGTCTTGCTTTCAACCAACGTATTAATCGGCATGGCGGTTGGCGTGTGGTTGTTCAAGGAGAGTGCTTCTATTCGTAAATTATTGGGTGCGATGCTAGCTATGTGTGCATTGGCGGTATTGGTATCTGCAGCTACGGGTAATGTCACCGTTAATGGCGTGATCTTGATTATGATTGCGGCGTGCAGTTGGACCTTGATGGGCGTGATTGTTAAGGCATCGAAAACCACTCAAGCTTTTGCGTTCAATGTCTGGGGGATGCTGTTTGCTCCAGTGCCATTTGCCGTGATGTTACACGGTGACCAAATAATCTGGCAGGGCATCGAACAGTGGGATTGGAACACGACGATTGCGGTGCTGTTTCAAGCTTACCCAACCACGCTATTTGGTTATTGGGTATGGAATAAGCTGCTAATCCAATACCCTTTAAGCACGACCGCGCCGTTAACCTTGTTAGTGCCTATCTTCGCATTGATCAGTGGTTACTTTATGTATGATGAGGTGCTGTCTGTGGCTCAGGTTGTTGCATCAATACTGTTTCTTGTCGGGATTGGTTTGATTGTGAAACCTGCGAATGTAACGAATACCAAAGCGACACAAACACTTGCTGAACAAAAATGATTGAAGAAAGCTGATATTGCATGAGCAGCTTTGAATGACAAATAAGACCTCGCACTTGTGAGGTCTTATTCTATGTCGAAGAAGTGAAGTTATTTAAATAACCAACTTACTAAGCAATCAACTAACCATACACGCAAGTAACTGGCTCTCAAGATCATATTCTATTTCTAGACCGATCATTTCTATTCTGATTTCGATACACTCATCGAGTTCTGATTCCGTCAAGCCATCCTCTGTTAAGTTGTAACCGAAAACCTCAAAAGAACATAGGCTTTTATAAGTGAATTCGAATTAAATTCTGAAATGATACAAATCTTATATTTAATAACGCTTATTTAGTAACCTTTGTTGAGTCCCATATCAAATCAAGTGGCTGATTTTATTGGGTATCGGAGAAAAGTCTCAAAAATTATTATTTAGTTCGCTAAAGTTTTAAATTCTATTAATGGTTGTTTGTATGGAATATAACTCCATTTCGTTACTGTTGAGTAGATGGTTTTTAGCTATATATGTGAAATTTGAAGCGAGTTATCTTTCTGATTTGAAAGAATAATTAAATAGTTAAGATAAAAAAGTTGGCGAAAATCAGAAGCTTGGCATACACTTTCCTTGTAAATGACCTTATCTCATTGATTGAATAGGGTAAATGCTTTGGCGCTACTGGCGATGGTAGCAATGTTTAACATAGCTTTGAGGAAAGTTTTATGGCACTCACGAAGGCCGATTTGGCTGAGAACCTGTTTGAGACACTCGGATACAGCAAGCGGGATGCCAAGGAAACGGTGGAAGTGTTTTTCGAAGAAGTTCGTAAAGCGCTCGAAAATGGCGAACAGGTAAAACTGTCTGGTTTTGGTAATTTTGATCTTCGCGAGAAAAACGAGCGACCTGGTCGTAACCCGAAAACTGGTGAAGACATTCCAATTTCTGCTCGACGTGTTGTTACTTTTAGACCGGGACAAAAACTAAAGGCCCGTGTCGAAAATATTAAAATCGAGAAGTAGCCAAGCAATAGACCACGCCTAGCGTGGTCTTTTTGTATCTGCATAGAGTTTAAGCTAAACGCATTTCTTTAATTTTTAGTAACCTTTCTCAAACTCCATCTATTTACTGTCCGGTAAGAACTTGCTTTAGATGCGAAAACAGAGGCTAGGCCTCTGACTTTGAATCTTCACTCTAAAGGGCTTGTTGAACCTTACTTGCGATGTCTTCAGACACCCAAGGCTTCCATACCTGTGGTGAGCTTTCTAGAAAGTAATACATGGCTTCTTCGGCGTCGGCTTGGTTGTCTTCCATCCAGGCCAGCAACTCACTCATTTGTTTATTGGTAAAACCACGCTTTTCAAAGTATTGGTAGGCAAGAGGTTCGTTATTAGCAAAGGCTTCTGTGGTGATTGTGTGAACCGGTGCTGGTGGATACATGGTCACTTTAGGAGATTCACAATCAGGTTGTGTCGTACAGTTACGGAATTCCTCAATGTCAGTACCACTTCCGAAATCAACCTTCACCATTTCATACTTACCTAGCACAGGCGTAGGCGACCAGTAATATCCAAACCATGCTTTTTTGCGTTCGTAAGCTTTCGCTATCGTACCTGCTAAAGCGGCGCCTGAGCCGGGATCAACCATTTCAAAATTGTGATCTTCTAACTTAAGCGCATCGAACAGGTGACCGGAGGTAATCTGACAAGTCCAACCCGCAGGGCAGCTATAAAACGCAAACTTCTCATCATCTTCTGGGTGTTCAAACAGCTTTGCGTTTTTAATCACACCTTCAATGGTTGTAAGCTCTGGGTACTGTTCAACAAGGTAGTTTGGTACCCAGAAACCTTCTTCACCGCCGTTGACCAAAGACTTGCCCGCGTAACGTAGACGCTTATCCGCAACACCCTTATCCAACGCTTCTTTGATGCCATTAGTCCAAAGCTCTGGCGCAACATCAGGTTGACCTTTTTCAATCATTGACGTGCCCGTAGGGACGCTATCACCGGGGATTAAGTCCGCTTCACAGCCGTAGCCGTTATTCAAAATGAATTGGTCGACATGAGCAATAGGCTCGCCGAGTTCCAGTTCATGTCTGCAATGGTGATCTTTCCGCATTCGTCAGCACTAGCGTGTACAGAAAACGCAGCAAGTAGCGCGATGGAAAGCATGGATTTGTTATTCTGCATTGACGTAATTCCTTTTCTTGTCAGAAGCTTATTCGCTATAGAAACAGAAATGTTCGACGGAGAAAAGAGACTGAGATCTAAATTTAAACGATCTGATTATTTGGGATAGGAAGTGGAGAGGCTACTCAACAAGTACTAAAAAGGGCTGCGAGTGCAGCCCTTGTGATGTTTATTGGAATAGCCTATCTATGTGTTAAGCCGCTTTAATGTGCGTTGTAATGTACGGTTGCCATGCTTGTTGGTAAAGCTCTAAAGATTGGCGTCGTAGGCTATTGATTTGTGCCGCTTCGATATCGTTGATTGGGCGATGTTCCGCAATTGCGTGACGCTCAATGCCTTGGATAATTTCGTACAGCTCGTGCTCAGGACCACTTTTCACATCAGCAATCGCTTTTAAGTGAAGTTGAACCTCTGCAATGATGTTGGTTTTAGGCAAACGAACCAACAAGTTAAGGTCACGGTAACCAGAGTCAGCTGGTGATTTAAACTTGTTTTTCAGCTTTACAACGTCTGCTTCACGGCTTAGCGCTTCGTAAACTTCAACCAAGCTCTCTACATCGTTCGCGATGATAGTTGCACGGGCTAAGTCGGTAATTTTTGTCACATCACCATCAAGCTCAAGGGCGATTTTTTCTTCTGCACGAGCTTGAGATTTAACGCCAGCAAATAGCGCTTCAGAATTGGTGAGTAGGGCAGTACTTTTACAGATAGTTTCTAGTTCAGCTTGGCCTTGATGCGCTTTGCTGTACAAAATATCGAAGTCGGTGTAAGGCTGAGTCGGGCGTGAGTCGAAGGCTTTGATGCCGTAAAGGCCGCTCAAACTATGACGGAATACGTTTGAAGATACTTGGTTTTGCGCAGGAGTGCGCGTTTGATCTGTTGAACTTGTTGAAACAGGTGCTGCTGCGAATGCAGGCGCTCGGCTCAATACCAAAAGCATTAGGGCCGTCGTACGGAGAAATACACTCATTCAAACTCCAAAATACAAGGTTACAAAAAACGGGTAGTCAAAAGGGGTAACCAGTAACGCACAAGAGTAAAAACAGCTTAACTAAACTCACTACATATTTAATGGGGCTAGCTAAGACAGAAACCAACTCTAACGTTTAATATTGCTTTAAAATGTGAAGATATAGACAAATAATCCAACCGTTAGTTCCGCAATTATCAGAACTTTGAACTTAGCCAGTTTCTGATTTTATCGAAATCAATTTAGTACTTTAAACCAAGCTAAGGTTGCTCTTACCTCTCTATACTGTACCCTTGCATTATGACTGTTTAACATGAACGAAAGATGAATAATCCTGAATTTTGGCACAATAAATGGGCAGCCAACCAAATTGGTTTCCACCTCGAAGATGTAAACCCACTTCTGATTAAATTTTGGGAAAATACTGAGCCTAGCTACGAGAAGAGTGTGTTTGTTCCACTTTGTGGCAAAAGTGAAGATCTGATTTGGCTAGCTTCAAAGCATGAAGATGTTCAAGGTGTCGAGTTAAGCCAGATTGCGGTTCGCGCATTTTTTGTAGAGCACCTTTATACCCCGACTGTGACTCAAATTAGCGGTCAGCACGAGCTCTACCAATTCGATGAACTGAACATCTACACGGGCGATTACTTTTCAGCGCCAATCCAACCTGTCGATACCATTTATGATCGCGCGTCTTTAGTCGCATTGCCTGAAGAGATGCGAGTGCAGTACGTAGAGCGCTTAAAACAACTGCTGAAACCGGGCGGTAAGATCCTTCTGGTGACTCTGGATTATGATCAAAGCGAGATGGCGGGGCCTCCGTTTAGCGTACCTAAGTTAGAGATTGCTCAATTGTTTGCAGGATACAAAATTACATTGTTGAATCAAGATATAGCGAACGATGAACATCCGAAGATTGCTAAGAAAGGGTTGTCTCGCTTCTGTGAAGAAGTGTATTTGATTGAGTCAGACGCTTAAGTTCAGTCTGCTTAGTTAAGCGAACAGATAACACCAACAAAAAGACGGGCTCGATAGCCCGTCTTTTTATGGTTCAGATTTGAACTCGTGATTGTTCAGAATTGAATAGCAGGTTAGTAAATCACTTTTACTTTTGACGCGCTCTCAATGGCATCTTCAATCGCTGTTTCTGTGCTGTTACGACGGGTAAGCGCCACACCTAAACGACGGCGACCATCGATATCAGGCTTACCAAACAGGCGAACTTGTGTTTGTGGTGCGTCTAGCGCCTCTGTAAGACCTTCAAAACGAATGTTGGTTGAAGTACCTTGGCCAAGGATAACCGCTGATGCACATGGGCCGTATTGCGTGATGGATTTGATCGGCATACCGGTAAAGGCGCGTACGTGCAGTGCGAATTCCGATGAGTCTTGAGACATCAATGTTACTAGGCCTGTATCGTGTGGGCGAGGGGATACTTCGTTGAAGATAACGTGATCGCCTTTAACAAATAGCTCGACACCAAAGATACCGTGGCCACCTAGTGCATTAACCACTTGTTCAGCCGTGTATTGCGCGGCTTTAAGTGCGTTGTCTGACATCACTTGTGGCTGCCATGATTCGCGGTAATCACCGTCTTCTTGGCGGTGACCGATAGGCGCACAGAAGTGAACACCGTCGACTGCGCGAACGGTAAGTAGCGTAATTTCGTAATCGAAGTCGATGAAGCCTTCAACGATTACACGACCCGCGCCAGTACGACCGCCTTCTTGTGCGTAGTCCCAAGACTTCTGAATGTCTTCCTCTGTTTTGATAACGCTTTGGCCTTTACCTGAAGAGCTCATTACTGGCTTAACAACGCAAGGCATGCCCACGAATTCAACAGCGGAAGCGAAGTCTTCAAAGGTGTCTGCAAAGCGGTAAGGAGAAGTGCTCAGTTTGAGTTCTTCTGCGGCTAGACGACGGATACCTTCGCGGTTCATCGTTAGCTTGGTCGCATTCGCAGTTGGAACGACATTTAAGCCTTGCGCTTCTAGCTCTACCAACTTGCTGGTGGCAATAGCTTCAATTTCAGGAACCACATAATCTGGCTTTTCTAGTTCAATGATCGCTTGAAGTGCATCGCCGTCTAACATGTCTAATACATGGCTACGATGCGCAACTTGCATCGCTGGTGCGTCTGCATAACGGTCACAAGCAATAACTTCCAAACCTAAACGTTGGCACTCGATAGCAACTTCTTTGCCGAGTTCACCTGAACCTAATAGAAGTACACGAGTAGCATTTTCACGAGTAGCAGTACCAAACATAGAAATTCCTTCCGATCTTTTGAACGATTGATTGAAGACGGGGTGATCATACTTATTTTAATGACAAAAGCAAACGTTTGCGCAAGTTGTTGCTTTAATTACAGGCATAAAAAAAGCAGCCCTGTTAATTAGGGCTGCTTATTTAAATTTTTGTTAATTATATGTACTTAGATTGCTAAGTAAGTCACTGGAATGTCGGGATTAATCGCTTCTAATGTAGATTGCGTATCCGCTAGGTGACTGATGCTACCTTCTGCGATTTCAACCAAAGCAGCACTTTCAATTTGTTCGAAATCGAAGCCAGCCAGTTTAAGTTGAATCAACGCCACTTGTAGAGGAGGTAAGCTTGGGTTGAACGCTGCGTTTTCAGCGTAAGCACCGGTGAAAATCTCACCCGACGTCAATTGCAGTGAAACACCACTTAGGTTTTTGGTGTAAGGAGCATGGCTGCGGTTTAGTGCTGCTAGCGCTTCTACAACAATAGGCGTTGTTTCTTCAGTCGTGTGCTTATGATCAAGCTTAGTCATTAGGCCAGTCGTCACACCTAAGTCGGCAGGGCCGAATGAGTCTGGTAGGTACTCTTGCAGAGACATTTCATCACGTTGTGGAAGCTGAACTTTAAGTTCTTTTGCTGTGGTCAGTTCGTTCATGAATTGACGACAGTGACCACAAGGACTGAAGTTGATGGTGATATCAGAGATACCTTGCTCGCCTTTCATCCAAGCGTGGCTGATTGCAGATTGCTCAGCGTGTACTGTTTGGCCAAGTTGAGCACCAGCAATTTCAAGGTTTGCACCAAAATACAGAGTGCCAGATAAACCACGCACGATTGCACCAACATAAAAGTCAGATAACGGAGCGTAAGAATAGGCTGCGGCAAAAGGAAGTAGCGCAATACGTAGCTCGTCATCCGCTAAACCACTTGCTTGCAGTAGGCTAGCAAATTGTTCTGGAGACAATGTCGCGTCAAAGTTGTCTGCTAATACGATGTCACTCAAAAGCGCTTTCATTGATGATGGAGCACTTTCCAGCGCCAGGGTAATACGACTGTTCATGTTGAATCCTTAATTGACCTTAGGCTTTAAGTTTATGCATTGCTCAGGAATTTTCTGTGATAAAGATCACTATTGAATTGTTGTTGTTACATTGGTTTGCATAATTAGAGTGAGGTCACACTTGAAATCGATTACAAGAGCCATTTATACAGCTGATATCGCACTTATTGCTCGTAAAAGACCGTGACTTGACTGCTATTGCTAAATAAATGCGAATAAAAAGCCCAAACAGACACTGTAATAAACAGCATTCTGGTTGGGCTGAATCGCGTAGTGATCGTTTAGGTTAAGAGTAGAACCAAACCACGAGCGAAAATATACTCGGTGCGATGATTGAGGTAATGACGCCACAAAGCACAAGAGCCAAAGAACTGAATGCTGCATCTTCCTGATTCTTTTCCGCACAAGTCGCGGTGCCTAAAGCGTGAGACACGGTACCCATGGTTAAACCACGGGCGATCGGGCTCTTAATACCAATGAGGTTGTAGATTGGGTAAGCAAAAATTGCCCCAAATAGACCCACAATCAATACCAGTATTGCCGCAATCGCTGCTTCACCACCTAAATGGCTCGATACTTCCATTGCAATTGGCGTGGTGACTGATTTGCCTAACAAGCTCGCAATCAAAGTTAAGTCCGCTTTAAATGCTACTGCGATCACTGCCGTTGTTGTCATCGACATCACACTGCCTAGCGTGCACGCAAAGGTAATGATGCGCCAGTTGGCTCTGATTTGAGGTAGCTGCTCATAAAGTGGGTAAGCAAGTGCAACAACCGCAGGCTGCAGCATGTAGGTAATCCAAGTGTTGTCAGCATAGTAAGTCTCAAACGGTACTCTAAAGAACGTGAGAATCGGAATGATGATACCAATGCTGATAAGCAGGGGGTTACACAGCGGCGAGTTTACTTTTTGACTTACCCAGCGAGCAAATAGGAATACCACGATGGTGAGTAGAATCCACATGATCAGTTACCTCTCGAAAGCAAGCGGTCTAAGAACCATGATAAGGATACTAACACCAATAATGTGCCACCAACGGCGCTCGCCATAATTGGCAATGCGTTCGCGATGAGCATGTCGAAATGATCCATCAACCCAACACTGATCGGAACAAACAGTAAGATCATTAGGCGGATAATCAAGCTTGCACCGGGTTGTACCCAGTTCGAAGGAACAATACCAATCACCATGGCGGCAAACAGAATCAACATGCCAAAAATACTGCCTGGGATTGAGGTATCCAAAAAGTGCTGTAACGCGTTACCTGCTGTAAGTGCACCTATGATTAAGGTGAAGGAGATTAAGCAGTAAACCAGTTGGATCAATCTTTCTTTCAAAGTGTTACGTCTCTTGATAATGGAATTAGCTAGCTAACTTTTCTACGTACTGATAAACCGCCTTCAAGATAGCCATTTTCTTCTCGTCGCTTTCATGTTCGTGCGCGAGGTTTTCAAGGTTGAGCATGTACTCTTCTAAACGGCACTCATAAAACTCACGACAATGGTTCGCCCATTTCAATTGCTCAGCTTCGTCGAGCGTCCATGGGAAGTTACGCGCACGGTAACGGAACAGTAACGGTTTAATTCGTTCGTCACTGAAGGTGATATCCAAAGCCGCCAAGTTGTTCGGGTCAGTTTCGCGAATGATGTTCATCGCTGTTTTATCAGCAGGTGAAAAGAAACCGTCGTAAAGGTGTGTATCAACATCATCACTCTTTTCGTACTCGCGCTCTTGTGAATACAGGCCGATCAGTTTTTCGCGGATCTCTGGGTGTTCGCGCAGCAGTGCCAAGTTTTTCAGGCATTGTTGGCGATCGATACCGATGGTTTCAGCATTTTCAGCCGTTAGCGTTTTGGCTGGAGCAAGAATAGGGCACTTGTTTAGCTGAACCAATTTGATGGGTACGGGTAGTTCGTCTTCACCCAGTTCACTGCGTTTGGTATAGAGCCTTTCTCTGAGTTCATCAGCGTCCAGTTCTAACAGTGGGCTTGGATCTTTGGCTAAATCAACCACGATAACCGCATTTTGATTGGTTGGGTGCCAAGCCATAGGCACAATCCAGCTGGTGTAGTTGCAGTCACGGCCAAACATGCCTGAAACGTGCATTAATGGTGTCATGTTTACGATATCAACCAGATCATTCAGCTTACGCTTATGACGCATGTTGTAAAGGTAATCGAACATCTTAGGTTGCGCAGCTTTCAGCTTCTTCGCTAACTCGATGGTCGCAATAACATCGGCCATCGCATCGTGCGCGTTCTCGTGTTCAATGCCGTTTGCCACAGATAGGTGTTCCAGTTTGAAGCTTGGGTAACCTTCTTCGTTCTCTGGCCAAACAATGCCTTCAGGACGCAGTGCGTGAACAGCGCGCATTACATCTAATAAATCCCAACGAGAGTTGCCATTCTGCCAGCTCCACGCATATGGGTCGATGAAGTTTCGGTAACAGGTGTAACGCGTTACTTCATCATCAAATCGAATACTGTTGTAGCCAAGGCTTGTGGTGTTAGGTTTCGCTAACTCAGCATGGATCTTAGCGATAAACTCTGGCTCAGGGAGACCTTGTGAAGCCGCTTTTTGTGGTGTGATACGGGTGATCAGTGCAGCTTCAGGCGCAGGGAGGTAATCAGCGGGAGGTTGGCAATAGATAACCAGAGGCTCTCCAATAACATTGAAATCTTGGTCGGTACGAACACCCGCAAACTGACTCGGACGGTCTTTTGCTGGGCTAACGCCCCATGTTTCGTAATCGAAAAAGAAGTAGGTTGGCTGATTATCTGAACTCATTGAATTTCCTGAACAGCAAGCGCGGAACGTTTACTGTGGCTGAAGGTTAGTTTTGTTCAGTATCTGATAGTATGCGGTACGCGTGCAACCCAGATCACAAATAAATTGCCGGAAAACGGTGCTTTACTATTCAATCGAGTCAGTGGGGAAGGTTTTGAAACCAATTGAGGCGGTTTCTTAGTTAATACAATCTGTCTATCGTCCGTTTAATCCGATGGAGGCGAGAGTATCAACTGGACTTTCTGCTTCATGGTTAACTCTCGGTTCTTCAAATCTTTGAATATGGCCTTCCATTCTTGAAAGGTGACCACTATCGGATTAAAACTGTTCACGGGTTTGGTGACGCCATAACGTACAGTTTCAACTTCAGGTTCGAATGTACCAAATAACTTATCCCAGATAATAAGAACGCCGGCGTAGTTCTTATCAATGTATTGCGGGTTTTTGCCGTGATGTACTCGATGATGCGAAGGGGTATTAAAGATGTATTCAAGTGGCCCCAAGCTTCGTATCCATTGTGTATGGACGAAGAACTGCAAACCTAGATTGAGAAGCACCACAAAGATGACCCACTTAGGGGCAAAACCTATGATGACCAACGGTATCCAGAAAAGCCACATCCCAGCAAGTGGATACATTAAGCTTTGACGGAAAGCCGTACTGAAGTTCATGCTTTCTGAACTGTGGTGTGCCACGTGCGCGGCCCACATCCAGCGAACACGATGGCTTGCTCTATGGAACCAGTAATAGAAAAAGTCTTGTAACACCATCAATACAACAAAACTCAGCACGCCCATTTCAATGTCCATTAAGCGCCAACCAAACATCCAGAGATACAGCTGCACGACCAATAACCCGGTGAGCAAATCGGAGAGTTGATGCATTCCCGCCAGCGTGAAATTACACATCACTTCTGAAAGCTTATAGCTGGAGTTATCAGGCAGTCGACCTTGCTTCTGACCGATAAAATACTCAGCCAACATGCACACCACGAACAAGGGCGCTAATACCAGCAGTAGCCATTCTGGGTAATTGATTAATGCGTCGATATTCATGTTTTATCCTTGTTGAGACGCCATACGCGTTCTTAGTATCAAGTTTACTTAGACTTGCTCGCCTGAAATTCAGTTAGCAAAATTTCGCTACCAGCGAGCAAAGTGATCTTCTGTTAGGCCAAGAACACCATCGAGTTGATGTGTCACTCCATTGTTGTCTTCAATCGAGCCAGAAAAGTGACCAATGAACTGACGAAAGTTACTTTTTAACAGCCATAAATTGAGCTTTTCGCTGCGATTATTTAAGGGCGTAAAGGTCAGGTTTATACGTCCATCTTGTGATGTTATCTGCCAAGGTAAATTGGTGTCTTGGCGACTAAACGCAAACTGTACCGGGTTAAGTAAGTGCCGAGTTCCATTGATCCATAAAACGTTCTCGCAGCCTCCGGTTTCATTGACGCCTGCTGCGAGGTTCAAGCCAATATCTGTCCCATTGGATTGCGTGTTGATGCTTGCCCAGCGCCAACTGGTTTCACGTCTCATGTAACCCGCTGAAAAGTCATAACCGGCACGAGCTTGTTCGAGAACGAGTGATTCTCCCTTGATTTGGATTTCACCGCTGATGCGCAAAGCATTGTGCTTTTGGGTGTAAGTCCAACCTGAATAACCCGTTGGGCTGCACATCGCCATGGGCAAGCTGTCGGTTTCAGGCTCTAAAGAAATATCGGCCTTGATGAATTTCGTATTCAAGCGAACTCGCCATTGTCCGCCTTCAATATTAAAGATGATGCTTTGGCCTGCAATGTTTGTCGTGCCGTCAAATGGCGAAGCGGTAACTTGTTTATCAAACCCTAATAGCCTCAACCAAGATGACTCTTGCAGGTGGTTGTTTTCTATGTCGTACAGATAACAAAATGCCGAGCCTAAGTAGCGAATATCCGCGATAGCGACGCCGATAATGTGTGTGTCGGTGACGATGCTGACAAACTGTAATTGCTTATAGTGGAAGTGCTTCTGCCAAGGGTTTGCTTTTGAATCCATCGAGTTTCGGTAGTCAAAGTTCTCGATGTTTAGGTGTTTAAGGATGCCATCGAAATGTCCAATGATCGGCTGACCATTAGAATTAATCAAACTGTGTGGGGCTGGGTTCGTTTTTATCATTGCGATGGTTCACATTAATTTAACAACTAAAGCCATTGTGCGATGAGTAGCGTAGAATTGGGAGGTCATATTCGGACAAGAGCGCGTTACCAATCACGATTTTGTCAGCATGTGTTGTTAAGGCTGAGTAGTCATGTTTGTGGGAATGGGCTCGATATAAGGAGAGACGATTGGAGATTATCGCGGAGTATAAGCCGACCGGACATCGGCATCAGTTGGGTACATTAGATATCGCGCTGCTGTTGAATACGTTAGAGCAACGAGGTCTCGATATTGAAAGGCTACTCAATGATGTGGGTTTGCCGAACATGGATTGGCGAGACCCGAATGGAAAGCTGACTTACGCTGATAAACTAGCGTTATTTAGCGTGGCGAATCAGAGCTTTCCTCACGATGGCTTAGGGCTTTGGCTGGGGGAACACGCTAGCTTGAGCCACTTTGGTGTGTTGGGTTATGCGCTATCGACCAGTCAAAATGTCGGGGAGGCCATCAAGTCGGGCTTCAAGTATTTGCGCCTGAACGGTCCTATTTTCTCGGTTAAATTGTTTCTAGATTCCGAGCAAGCAATGATTCAGATCGAGAACACATTGGAAGTGGGCGATTTCCTGCCTTTCTGCAGTGAGTATTTCTTGAGTTCAATCGTCTCTTTGTTCAAAGAACTGACTGGTCATGAGTTGGATATTCACACTTTAGCTTTGCCTTATGCTCGTCCCAATTACGCTAAGCTCTATGACGACCGTTTCCAGTGCCCTGTAGTTTTTGAGCAGAGCCATTGTGAATTGCGTTTTGATGCCTCGGTTTTATCACAGACCTTATTGACTCATGATGCCGCGACACTGAAGCGCTATCTTGCGTCTTGCCAGTCGATAGTCGAAACGTTGGACTCTGAGCATCTGCTGACTAACCAGATCAAAACGATCTTTTATCAAACCGCAGGCAGTTTCCCGAATATTGAACAACTCGCGGATGAGTTTGGTTGTAGCTCTCGTACACTCAGGCGAGAGCTAGTGACCCATGAATCCAGTTACCAAATATTGCTTACCGAAGTTCGAGTGGAGCTGGCCAAAGAGCTATTACTCGGCACAACCATGAGCATTGATGACATCGGTGAAAGGCTCGGTTATAGCGACCCTGCAAATTTCAGAAGGGCGTTTAAAGGTTGGCTCAATAAAACGCCCGCTCAGTTTCGTGATGGTTTAAGTTAAGGCGTTACTTGCTAAAGAACTGCTCCCTGAAATCGGTGACTTGCTGTTGATAATAACTGTCCCAATCTTGTTGAGTCCAAGTGGCATAACTTGATGAGCGCTGAGAGTCTAAGGTTGCTTTGAGCTGATCCAGTTGCTCGTGATAACTCATCACGGTTTGTTGCTGTTGTGCGACTTGTTGTTCTCGCGCGGCAATGTTGCTGGCCTGCGCTTCATCTAAGTAGGCATCTTGAAGGTCGGCTTTGACTGATGCTACTTCAGCAGGGCTATAGCTGCTGGGTATCAAAGATACTGCCAGTTCATATTTTTGAAGCTGTGTTTCGGCGTTTAACGTGCCCGTATTGTTTTGCCATTCACTAAGCAAATCTTGATAGTTGGCCAAAAACTGGCTCGCTTCGTTCTTTTCAAGGGTGTTAGCGTCAAGCGTAAAATCCAGATGAGCAAACTGGTCAGCGAATAGCTGGTGGGCCAACTCTCCCCATACTTGTTGTGCAGATTGCTTGAATAAGGCAACACGATCTTCAAGAGTCTCTATGGATTCAAGTGGGATAGTGCTTTGTGTTAATTGCCAGTCAGCCGATAGCTGCGGATAGTCGCTCAGTAACTCAAACCATATGCCCGACAATTCTGATTTCAATCGTGCGAGTTGCTCTGCGCAGTCATCGCGTTGTTGGCAAAGCTTCCAGAACCCATCGAGTTCATCGAACAAAGCCTTGCCTTCAAGCTCACTCAAGTTTTCAGCAAGAATTTTACCGTCCAGTGCTCCGGCTTGGGCTTGATTGCTGTGCGATGCGGAGTTTTCCGAACTAGCGGTTGCAGTAGGCGTGGAATTATCGTCATTAGTTGTCGTAGAAACACGCGGCTTAGGTTCTGTGTGTTGAGCAGAAGATAGCGCTGTTTCGTTCGTTTTTGATGACCACGAATAGCAAATAATGCTCGCCGTTAAGACGAGCATTAGGATTAATATAACTCGATGCATTATTGGTTCACCGAGTTACTTGATCACGGCGCTAACAGGGAAGTGGTCTGAAAGGTTGTAGTGCTTCCATAACTCACTGCTTGTTGATCTTGGGACATCCACGCGATTGTAGTTATGCGCTTTAGCGGCATACTCTGAGCTCACTACCACATAATCGAGATACTCAACGTTCTCGCCACCCGACATAGGTTCGCCCGCAAAGTTGTTGATGCGTGGATCAAAGGTTGAAGCGGTATAACCTGAATACTCCGGCTCATCGGCTTGCAGGTTAGCGAACATTTGTTGGTAGTCGCCAGGGAACTTCAGCTTGTTCACGTTGAAGTCACCGCTGTAAACCACAGTTTCTGATGCCGGGATATTCAGAGACTGCGCCAGTGCACGCATCTGCTTGAATTGACGTTGTCGGTAATCACGAGCGGTGTCCGTATCGAATGATGCCGTGTGGGTACCGAAAACATGGTAAGCCTGACCATTCTTGATAACTTCCGCGTAGTTAACACCTTTATCAGCAAAGCAATCTGTGCCCGTGCAATCAGGGAAAACATACTGCGCTTCATTAACGATAGGATAGCGGCTGACAATGATCACACCACCGTCGTATATGTTAATCCCATCTTTATCGAGCATTTTAGTTTGATAAGGATACTCTTTCGCAAGCTCACGCAAGAACTCATCTCTGCCGTTAGCAAACACCTCTTGAAGCGCCAACACGTCATAGCCCTTTACATATTGAGGGAGTAGGTCATAGCGGTCACCAATATGTGAAGCGATGGCAGGCAGCGCCCAGATGTTGTAAGTCATGACCTTGAGTGTATTGGCATCCGGCTCTGGTTGCTCATCCACTTTTGGTGGGGTGATGGTGTAATAAATATCATCATAGCGCGCTGTAGAATCGGCTTTGAGGGCTAGCTCTGCATTGACCCCGAACGCATCGGTTGTGCTGCGATGAATATTACGATCGTCATGCAATGTTAGGTTGACGTCTGCGGCACTCAAACCATGTTGCAGTGTCGAGTTATACCAATGTCCCTTCATGGTTTGGTTGAGCGTGACACTTTCGCCCACAGCGTTTGATACCACAGTGTCAAACTCATAGGTCTTCCCAGATTTCACACCAGTCCAGCGGTTGAAACTTATCAGCTTCTTCGTCTCCCAAGGACCAATCTGTTCAACATGCTGTTGCCACTCATCACCGAGTTGAAGCAGGTCGGTACCAGTGTGGTTGGCTTGAATGGTCATCACTTGATTGGTGTTATTGGTGAGATACACGTCGGTGTCTGCGATCGCCGAGGTTGAAATGAATGAAGCTGATGCAAGTATTGCACTCAGGTAAGTCCATTGAGTTTTCATTTTCACGTTATCCTTACTGATTGGTTTAAAGAATAACGTAGTAAAGAGTTGTGACATTGGAGTTATAACTCTATGGGAATTATCCAAATATTAGATATATGCCATGGTTTTATAAATTAGATTACTCATTGAAAATTAACATATTGCTTTGCCTGAATGATAAGTGATACGCGCGCACGCTAAAAAATAGAGGAACGATTTGGGTTTGAGGGTAAGTCACTACTGGTTGTTTTCGTGGAAATCATAGGTCGGTAAATAACCAGAAATGGATGCTGTGAATCACGATAAGGGAAAACGCTAACCGCCTTGCTCTATCAGTATAAATTTTGCCATTGTTCAGTAAACAGATTCCTCAAAAACAGGTATGATAGTGTCGTTTTTAATCCTGAACTGGGAAAGTCATGGCAAAGTTAACACTCCAAGAGCAAATGCTTAAAGCTGGCTTGGTAAATGAGAAAAAATTAAAGAAGGCGAAGAAGGGCTCTAAAAAGTCTCGCGTTCAGTCTCGTGAAGCAAAAGCGGCAGCTGAAGAAACTAAACTGGCGCAGCAAGCGAAAGACAAAGAGCTAAACCAACAGTTGAAAGAACAACAGTTGAGCAAAGAAATTAAAGCTCAAGTGAAGCAACTGATTGAGATGAACAAGATCGAACAGAAGAACGGTGAGATCAAATACAACTTCACCGACGGTACGCTAGTTAAATATCTTTACGTAGAAGAGCTGACTCAAAAGCAACTAAGTAAAGGCATTCTAAGTATTGCTCGTCAAGGCGAGAGCTATGTTGTTATTCCAACAGCAGTAGCGAACAAGATTGCTATGCGCGACGAAGAATCTATCGTTGATACGCAGGCAGGTAGCACAGACGAAGTAGACGAAGATGACCCGTACAAAGACTTCGTGATCCCAGATGATCTAATGTGGTAATCCGTTTTACCTAGCTCCATTTTAATGGTTAGCTAAGTTTACAGGATCTAAGAATGCAGCGAACAATCACTCGATTGGCGCTGCATTTTTTTTGGCGCGAAATGACTTCAACAAATCTTGAATAAAGCTTAGTGTTCTGACATGCCGTAAACAAGGCTATCATTGGCACTTGCATGATCGATAAAATCGGTATTAGCGCGCTGTTCGTGTTGGTCATAGCCATCGAAGTAACAGTCGCCAATTTCATTGCGCGGGCAAACGTGAATGTGGTCTTTGATGACCAGTTCGGTAGAGCAGCATGGGCAGTGTTTTACATGTCCAGTGAGTACCGTAGATCGATTTGGTTTCATACATCCTCCTGATAGGCACTGTAATCTGATTGCCTATTTGCACCCTAAGTTACGCAAATTGGTGTGTCGTTATGATTTCATTTTTAAGTCAATAAAAAACGATTCGTAGAGTGAATGTTTAGGTATTAATGTAAATGTAAGAGCAAGAAAAAATAAAAGAACTAGGACGAGTAGGCTTGAAAGTAGATCGGCCATATAGTCGACTTTCACTGGTATCACATTCAGCCGAAGAGGTTGAAGTAGAGCTCGCTACGACGAATATGTTGGCCAGATGAAACCAACAAGCCCTAGTGAGCTGTGCATCATTTTATCGACTTAAGCTTTCAAAGTAATGCTGAACAAATTTAACGAACACTTGGTGTTTCTTTGCCGGATAAATAACTTGCGGATAGAAAAGGTAAATACTGTTGCCTTGTTGCAGACATTCATCAGTCAGCACTCGCTCTAATTCTCCAAGCTCGACCTCTTTCGCGACGTAATAACTTGCGATACGGATGATGCCACCGCCTGCCATAGCTTGTTGCTTAAGTAAGTGGTTGTCATTGCTTGAAAGCCAGCCGGACACATCAATATTTGCCGATTTTAAAGGCCACTCGGTTTGGTGCAGCGTTGCTAAGCATTGATGGTCATTTAAGTCGTTGGCATTGTTGGGGCGGCCAAACTGATCAAGATAGCCAGGAGTCGCGACTAAATCATGCTGATAGCTAATCAAGTGTTTCGCCACCATGTTGTCAGGTGGAGTATTGGTGGCACGAAACGCGATATCGATATCATCTTGATTGAGATTAAAGTTGGTGTAGCTGCTGTTTATCTCAAAGCGGATTTCTGGATATTGTTGCCTAAACTGTTGGCAGATATCGAATAGATATACCTCAGTAAACATCTTTGGTGCGGTGAGGCGCAATAGACCTTTTACGATGTCGTGTTGCTCAGAAACACTGCGTTCAAGCTGTAAAACTTGCGAGCGAATCGTTAAGCCTTGTTGCAACGCGCGTTCGCCTTCTTGGGTTAAACGAACACTGCGCGTGGTTCTGACCAAAAGCGGGCACTGTAAATCATTCTCTAAACGTTTGATCTGCTCAGAAAGGTAGCTCTTAGAGATACCGAGCTTTTCAGCTGCCTTGGTAAAGTTGAGTTGCTGAGCAAGTTCTACAAACAAGATCAGTCGTTCAATTCTTTTGTGTTCGTTCATTCGCGCATTCCTACTAATCTATTGTTCGTCATATCAAACAATCATTTCGTAACTAGCATATTCTGTTTTTTAAAAAGAACAATATGATAGAGGCATATTTATGGTCAGCAAATCTTCTAAGCGAGAATCGATATGACGAACAGCATTGAATCTACAAACAAAACGAATGATAAAAATCGTATCCCATTATCAAATTATCTGCCGAATGTCGGCCAAGTCGCCTATGGCTGCATGGGGTTAGGTGGTGGCTGGAATGATAATCCAGTGACAAGTGCGGATGTTGCTCAAACACGAAGCGTAATCGAGACAGCATTAGAATCGGGTATTAACTTATTCGATCATGCGGATATCTATACGTTCAGCAAAGCTGAGCAAGCTTTTGGTCAAGCGTTACAACAAGCGCCTGAATTACGTGATCAGATGTTCATTCAATCTAAGTGTGGGATTCGTTTTGAAGGTGAGGGCAATGTCGGTCGTTATGATTTCTCGGTAGATTGGGTAAGCCAATCGGTAGACGGTATTCTCAACCGATTGAATACTGAAAAGCTCGATGTGCTGTTATTACATCGTCCTGATCCCTTGATGGAACTCGATGACCTGGCAAGAGTGTTAGAGCACTTAAAAGCGCAGGGTAAGGTCGATTTCTTTGGTGTGTCGAACATGAACAGTCACCAAATTCAGTACCTGCAATCTGCACTTGGGCAACCCATTGTCGCGAATCAAGTTGAGATGAGCTTAGCCAAGTTGGATTGGTTGAACGATGGGGTGATGATTAACTCGCAAGGGCACCATCAATCAGACTTCGCCGCAGGCACTCTTGAACATTGCCAAATGAATGACATCCAATTGCAAGCTTGGGGTTGTTTGGCACAAGGCCGATTTGCTGAGCAAGGTTTGTATTCAGAACATGAACACGTGAAAAAGACGGCGCACTACGTGGCTCAGTTAGCAAATCAATATGGCGTAGAAAGTGAAGCGATTGTGTTGGCATTTTTGCTTCGTCACCCAGCTCGTATCCAACCTGTTATTGGCACCACAAATCTAGACCGAATCAAAGCTTCAGCGGTAGCGACTCAGATAAACCTGTCTCGTGAAGAGTGGTACAACCTATACGTGTACTCACGTGGTCAAGCACTGCCATAAGGAATGAATATGTTGAATCAAAAGATCGCGCAACAACTGGTGTCTAACGCTCTAGACATTGCTGAGCGTAATCAACAAGCAATCGCGGTGAGCGTGTGTGATACGCACGGTGAGTTACTGGCGTTTATTCGCATGGATAATGTGAGTGTTCAAGCCGGATTGTTAGCACAGAACAAAGCTTATACATCTGCAAGAGATAGACAGCCAAGCGGTAACTTAGGTGCTTGGGCGAGAGAAACTGGTAAAGACTTAAGTTACTGGACTGACCCAAAGATCACTGGCTTTAAAGGCGGTGTTCCCATTGAATTAAATGGGCAGGTGATTGGCGCTATTGGTGTCAGCGGATTAAGTGAAGACGACGATGAAGCACTTGCCGAAAAAGTCATTCAACTTGTGTTCTAAGCTGTTGCTCGTGAAGTAATGGAAGTTAGAAGTAACAGATAATAAAAAACCGATGCATGTGCATCGGTTTTTTTGTTTAACGAGACTCAAGTTATTGAATCAATCGAACTCATTAAGCGTTCGCTTGTTCCAGATCTTGTTGCTTGTCTTTCTTACCCAATAGGCGGCTTGTGATCGTACCGGCTGTCATTGCACCAGATACGTTAAGCGCCGTACGTGCCATATCGATAAGTGGCTCGATAGAGATAAGCAGTGCTGCAATCGTTACAGGAAGACCCATAGCTGGAAGTACGATAAGCGCCGCGAACGTTGCACCGCCACCTACGCCAGCAATACCGAATGAGCTCACTGTGATAATAGCAATCAGAGATAGAATGAAGTTGATGTCCATTGGGTCGATGCCAACCGTAGGCGCAACCATGACTGCTAGCATTGCAGGGTAGATACCCGCACAACCGTTTTGACCAATCGTTGCACCGAAAGTTGCAGACAGGTTAGCAATCGCTGGTGGCACATTTAGCTTGGTGATTTGAGCTTCAACGTTCAGTGGAATCGTTGCAGCAGAACTACGCGAAGTGAAAGCGAACGTTAGAACAGGCCAGATTTTTTGGAAGTACTCTTTCGGGTTTACACCAACAAAAGAGACCAACACACCGTGAACAACAAACATCAGGATGATTGCTACGTAAGAAGCAACGATGAAACCCAGTAGGCTTAGGATGTCTGAAGCACTCGATGTTGCGACTACTTTTGCCATTAACGCAGCGATGCCGTATGGCGTGAGTGCCATGATCATCTTAACTAAGCGCATAACGATAGATTGTGCAGCGTCAACGAAAGTACGGATCGGTGATTCTAGCTCTTCTTTCTCAGCCATTACTTTACGAGCAGCAATACCTGTTAGCACGCCGAAGATAACCACAGCGATGATAGACGTAGAGCGAGCACCGGTTAGATCAGCAAACGGGTTAGTCGGAATGAAACTAACCAGCATTTGTGGAATGGTTAGGTCTGAAACACTTCCCATGCGGCTTTCTAGTGTTGCAATACGAGCTGTTTCACGAGCGCCCTCTGTTAAGCCTTCAGCCGAAAGACCGAATGCTTGAGCCACTGCAATACCCACAATCGCAGAGATCGCCGTTGTTGCCAGTAATACTGAAATAGTGATACCAGAAATCTTGCCCAGTGAACCGCCTTTCTCAAGCTTCACCACGGCTGCAATCATTGAAACCAAGACTAATGGCATGATCACCATTTTTAGTAGGCCAACATAGCCACTGCCAACAACATTTACCCAATCCAACGTTTCTTTGATGGCTGGATTGCCTTCGCCAAATAGCAGCTGTAAGCCTAGGCCGAATGCGCTACCAAAAACTAAACCGAGTAAAACGAGGCGAGAAAGTGTGTTTTCTTTTTTCTGCTGTCCGTAGAGAAAAAAGAGGATACCAGTGAATACCGCCAAGGCAGCGATAGCTGAAAATGACATTTGTTTTCCTTATGAATAACTCTAGATCAATTAGGCACCTAGATGTATAGGTGTCAGTACTGCTGCTAAAATAACGTTCTGTTACAAAACGTAAAATAAGGAAAAGTAATTTATTAGAACGATTAGTAATATCCACTCAATGGTATGGGTGGATATTCAACATTGTGATGAATAGGTGAGCTTTTTAGCGATATTTTGCCAATAAATTGAGCATGTCACTTGACGAGTAAATTTCGATATTTTGGAAATTATTTTCGAATAACCGGAACAACATTGCTTTGGCTACGTTTTCCGACTGAATAGGGCGTAGGTTTTTGAACTTACCAAGCATAAATGGAGACAGCAGAGGAAAGACACTTTGCAGGAGTTTTTCATCAGCTCTAGGTTCATCACGCTCACCCACCAGAGGCCCAGGGCGTGCGATGAAAAGCTGCTTGAAGCCAATACGTTTTAAATTTTGTTCCATTTGTCCTTTACAGCGAAGGTAGTGCGAATAGGAATCTGGTGAAGCGCCATAGCTAGAAACGACCGCTACGCGTTGAACCCCAAGAAACTTCATCGACTGTGCGACTTGGCTAACCAGTTCCACATCGATTTTGCGAAGCGCTTCTTTTGATCCTGCCTTTTTCTTAGTCGTACCTAAGCAGATAACGCCAAGATTAGGCGTCGCATTCGTGTCATCCCAACTGGTAACTTGCAGGTCGCTGTGAATGAGTGTGTGGAGCTTGTTGGAATCAAACTGTGAATCTAACGCTCGGCGAGATAGGGCATAGATATGATCAGCGGCGGGTTCATCGATGAGCAACTTCATCACATGATGACCAATTAACCCGGTTGCACCAGCCACCACGACCGATGTTTTGTCTCCAGAAATGCTCATTTTAATCCCTTCTTCACTCCACAAGTGCTTGTTTAATATAAACAGTGTTTGAATTTTAAGCGAATAAAAGTTTGTTAAACGAGTGGTCAGTAGTATGTGGGGAGTCGCCTGTTTATGGAAAAAGAGATGATTTAGTTTGGCTCGACGCATAAGTACGGTCTGAAGCATAAGTACGATATGAAACATAATGGTGGTGGGAAAGATAAATGCGGTTTGAAACTTAAGTTAGGCGTTAAACATAACAAAGCCCGCTGGGCGACGGGCTTTGTTACTTTTCTTGCTTCTTACTAGGTAAAGGACAGTGGGATTTTCCTTACCTTTTTGCTAGCTTTCTTACTTGATTTATTTGGTTTTCATTTTACTTGAATTTGGAATCATTACACCTCCTAAATCGTTGTTCTGTTTTGTCTTTCAATCGATTGTCTTTCTTCGTGTAGCGTCAGTGTTGTGGGCATTCACTGTATGGGTACTTATCAATGGAGAGATTAATAAGTAATTTAGATAAGGCATAAACGATGCCAAAATGTAAGTTATTGATAAATCTATTATCAGTATTATTTGTGTTTTAGGGTTCGTCAATTTGACTGTCAATCTGAGAAAAAACCAGTGTGATCTGTTTAAATTAAGAACACTCTCTGCGGTTTCTGCCACATAGCCATAGATACAGCCTTGCTTAACACGTAAACTGAGTCGTAATTCACATAGACCAAGGACGTGCTATGAACCTCAAGCTTGATACTCTTGCTCCCACTCAGATTTATCACCTGATGACACAAACCGTTGTTCCTCGCCCGATTGCGTGGGCATTGACGGAATCTTCTGACCAAGAGTACAACCTCGCGCCTTTCTCTTATTTCACGCCTGTTTCTAGTAATCCGCCGTTACTGATGTTATCGGTTGGGAAGAAGCCGTCCGGCGAAATCAAAGATACCACTCGTAATGCGCTAGAAACGGGTAAGCTAGTGATTCACATTGCTTCTTCAAGTTCTGCCGAAACCATGACGGCGACAGCAGCTACCCTTGAACATGGTGATTCGGAAGTCACCGCGAATAACATTGATCTGGTTGAATTTGAAGGCTTCTCTTTACCGAGATTGAAAGAGTGCGCGGTCGCTTTTGGATGCACCTTGTACGAAGTAAAAGAGGTTGGAGAAGTGCCACAAAGCCTCATCTTTGCTCAAGTCGAAACCGTGTACATTTCCGAAGACGTGATCGACAAAGACAGTGAGCGTCTTAAGATCGACGCGTTAGCACTTGATCCTTTATCTCGATTGGGTGGCGGTGAATACGCCACGCTTTCCAATGTGTTTTCTGTCGCACGCCCTAAGTAGCAGCCCTATATCAACGTACCCAGAATAAGCGTTTTTAAAAACTATGTTAGATACCCAATACTCGCAGTACATCCAACACCGAATTGACCAAAAAACCAAGCCACTTGGCGCACTTGGCTTACTAGAAAAAGTCGCACATCAACTGGCTTTGATTCAGAGCCAAGGCAAAGAAGCTGCGGTTGAACACATCGAATTGAATAAGCCAAGTATCATCATTTTTGCTGGCGACCATGGCATTGCTGACGAAGGCGTGAGTATTGCTCCAAGCGCGGTAACACAACAGATGGTGTTGAACTTCTTAAGCGATGGCGCGGCGATCAATTGCTTCTGTGCGGTGAATAATATCGATATCACGGTAGTCGACACGGGGATATTGTTGCCTGTGGAATCAGACAGTGACATGTTGATCTCTCAGCGTTTGGGTACGCGAACCAATAACTTTGCCAATGAAGCGGCAATGAGTTTAGAAACGGTTGAACGTGGGATTGAACTGGGTACAGATCTTGTATCTAAAACCATTTCGAATGGCACCAATATCATCATGTTTGGTGAAATGGGTATCGGAAATACCAGCAGCGCATCAGCGATCTTAAGTGCATTAGCGAATCGTGCTGCAGCGGAGTGTGTTGGCCTAGGCACTGGCATCAACAATGAACAGCTTGCACGTAAAGTGGCTGTGGTTGAGCAAGGTGTCGCGCGTTGCAAAGGTTTAGATGCGAATGAAGTTAAAGATATTAAAGAGGTACTAGCACAAGTCGGTGGCTATGAAATCGTTCAAATGGTGGGTGGTTTCCTTGGCGCTTACCAGAACAGAACACCAATATTAGTCGATGGTTTTATCGTATCGGTTGCAGCGTATGTCGCGACCTTAATTGAACCGAACTGCCGTGATTACATGATCTTTGCTCATCGCTCTGAAGAGTCAGGGCACAAAATTCTGTTAGAGCTGCTAGACGCTGAGCCACTGCTCGATCTTGGATTGAGATTAGGCGAGGGCACGGGTGCTGCGCTAGCTATGCCCATTATTCGTGCGGCAGCCGAGTTCTATAACAACATGGCGAGCTTCGAAAGTGCTGGAGTCACGGTTTAATGAGTGATGCATCAGAAAGATCGTTGAAAGGTCGAGTCACTTATCAGTGGGAACTGTTTGCGCTGGCGATGGGCTTCTTTTCTCGCTTACCAATGCCGAAGAACACGCCCTATTCATCAGATCGAATGAATCGTTCTGGTCGCTACTTTTCAACGGTTGGTTTGTTACTTGGTGTTCTGTGTGGCGGTGTGTTCTTGCTACTTGATATCATATTGCCGAGTGCGGTGGCGATCTTTTTGATGATGAGTTTTAGCCTGATGCTCACAGGTGCATTCCATGAAGATGGTTTGACTGATATGGCGGATGGCATTGGTGGCGGCATGACTCTAGAACGCCGCTTGACCATTATGAAAGACAGTCGAATTGGTACTTATGGCGCGTCTGCTCTGGTTATGGCTCTGCTTGGCAAGTGGGTGCTGTTGAATGAGCTGGTCAACATGACAGCTCTGTTCATGGTTATAGTGACCAGTTATACCTTTAGCCGCGCGATTGCTGCATCACTGATTTATGACATGCCTTATGTTAGCGATTTAGATACCAGTAAAAGTAAGCCTTTGGCCAACAAGCAAACCAAAGGTGAACTTGCCTTCTTATTGCTTGTAGGCGTGCTGCCTAGCCTGTGGTTTGGTCTTGAATTCGCTTTGGTTTTATCTGTCGTCGCCTATCTGTTCAGAACAGGTTTCAAAAAGTGGTTAACGGCTCGAATTGGCGGCTTTACTGGCGACTGCTTGGGGGCCGCTCAACAGCTGATGGAGTTGCTGACTTACCTTGTATTCATTACTGCATTTTACAATGGCTTTCTATAACGGCTTCCTATGACAAACACGAATCAAGCTAGTCAAATTAATCAAACAAGTCAGCGAAATAGTCATCTGATATTGGGTGGAGCTCGTTCTGGTAAGTCTAGTTTTGCAGAGCAACAAGCATTATGTGCGCTTGAAGCATGTTCAAATGGACGCCTCAATTATATTGCGACAGCGACATATCTTGATGATGAAATGCGAGAACGAATCGCGCACCATCAACAACGTCGTGGCGAGCAGTGGATTGAGCATGAAGTACCCGTCGAATTAGCCGAAAAACTGCAGTCTTTTGAGAAAGAAGATGTGGTATTGATTGATTGCCTAACCTTGTGGTTGAACAACATCATCTTTGAACTGGGTGATGACGCAACTAATGAACAGCTTGAAGCCGTGGTTGAAGTGTTGGTCAAAAGCGTCGAGCAAAGTCCGGCGCAAATTATCATGGTCTCTAACGAAGTCGGTTTAGGTGTGGTGCCGCTGGGTAAAGTGTCTCGCTTGTTTGTGGACAATGCAGGACGAATGAACCAAGCGCTAGCTCGCGTCGTTGAGCGCGTCACGCTGGTTGCTGCCGGATTGCCGCTGCACTTAAAACCATCTAATCACTTGCTTGATATTCAAGGCTAGGTCGCACACATGGTTAATGGAACAACCAAAAACATCTATTTGTTAAGACATGGCAAAGTCGAAGGAAAAGCTGCGCTCAATGGTTTATCTGATGTGCTGGTCAACTCTGATCTTCAAGAACAGATATGTGAGGCACTAACTACACAAGACATTACCTTTGATAGCGTGGTTAGCTCTCCACTAAGACGATGTGGTGATCTCGCGAGCTTGTTTGCAGAGCGTATGTCTGTGCCTTTATCAGTTGCATCGGGTTTTCAGGAAATGAACTTCGGTGAAGTAGATGGTGTCCCATTTGATGAACTTGAAGACAAGTGGGGAATGTTAGAAACCTTTTGGAAAGACCCTGCTAATCATCAATTAACTGGCGCAGAAAGTTTACAGAGCTTCCACGACAGAGTAACTCAAGCTTGGTCGCAACTTTTGAATGATTCAAGTGACAACATATTGTTGGTTACTCATGGTGGTGTGATTCGCATACTGCTAGCGCACTGCCTTAATATTGATTGGAAAAACCCGAGTTTGTACTCGAAGTTATCGATAGAAAACGCATCGATAACGCATATTCAAATCACTCAGTTTGCGCAGAGCTTTATCAGCGTTAAATCGATAGGGATACCTGTTCTCTGAGTGTTCAAAAAACACAGTTTAAGAATTAACAATCTTTTAGATCTGTAAATAGAAACAGAAATATAAATAGAAGTATAAAGCGGCGTTCACAGCCGCTATACCTGATTGGTATTACTACCTACGTGAAAGGAATTTAGTCATGACAACACCAAGTTGGGATCTAAGCATTGCTTATAGCGATCTTAATGATGCAAAAATCGAACAGGACATTGAACTCATTCAGCAGTGCATTGAGCTGTTGAACCTACACGTTGAAAAGCGTCATATCATTCTAGCGATGCAAAACGCGATTCAGACTTCAGAAGCGGCAGGCACGTTACTGAGTACAATCAACACCTTCGCTAATTGCCACGCATCGGTCGACGCGACACACACAGAAGCGAAAGCATTGCTTGGTCGTGTAGCGAAGCTGAACTCTGAAATGTCTCAAGCGTTCAGCCCTTACGAAGATACGCTAATTCACGCAGAACCAGAATTTATTGATGCAGTATTAGAGCATGATAGTGCGGACGTAGCAGGGCAGCGCTTTGCGATTGAAAGCTCTCGTAAGTTATCAAGCAGCCGACTCAGTGTTGCTGAAGAGCAGTTATTTGCAGCGATGAAGGTTGATGGTCGTGACGGATGGGGTCGTTTATACGATAACCTAACCGGATCTTTAAAACTGTCGCTAAAGCTGGACGGTGAAGAGGAAGCCCTAGGCTTTTCACAAGCCGCGAGCCTGTTGTACGGCAGCGAATTCGACAAACAAGAACCAGCATGGCGCGCGGTTCAAGGTGCGATGAAAACGCACCAAGAGTCTTTTGCTTCGATTCTAAATGCATTGGCGGGTTGGCGACTGACTGAAAACAAAAAGCGTTCGAAGATTAGCGATGTGCATTTCCTAGATCCAAGCCTACACGGCAGCCGCATTGTGCCAGAAACGCTAGACACCATGATGTCGGTAGCGAAAGCTAATCGAGCTGTTGGTCAGAAAGCAGGTTTGTTAATGGCAAGAGTTCACGGGCTAGATGAAATGAAGCCTTGGAATCACTTAGCTGCGATGCCGCCGCTGGGTGACGCTGAATCTAAGGTTTACCCATTTGATGAGGCGATCGACGTGATCAAAACTGCGTTCGCTGAAGTAAATCCAGAGATGGCTGATTTTGTCGCTTTGATGGTTGATAATGGTTGGATTGATGCCGCACCAGCAGCCAACAAACGTTTAGGCGCTTACTGCACCAAGTTTGCTGCTACACGCACTCCGCTTGTGTTCATGACATGGAGCGGTAGCCGCTCAGATTTAATGACATTGGCACACGAGTTAGGCCACGCGTTCCACAACTGGGTGATGAAAGACATGCCGTTGTGTCAAACACGCTACCCAATGACGCTAGCAGAAACCGCTTCGATCTTTGCTGAAAATATCGTTCGAGACCATTTGTTAAAACAAGCACAAACACGTAATGAGAAACTTGAAATGCTGTGGGAAGAGCTTTCTTCTTCTTTGGCATTAATGGTGAACATTCCCGTTCGTTTTGAGTTTGAAAAAGCCTTCTATGAGCAGCGTGAAAAAGGTGAGCTAACGGCTCAGCAGCTGTGTGACTTGATGGAAACCACTTGGAAGGAGTGGTATGGCGATGCAATGACAGAAGCCGACCCTTACTTCTGGGCAAGCAAACTGCACTTCAGCATCTCTCAAGTGAGCTTCTACAACTACCCATACCTGTTCGGTTACCTGTTCAGTAAAGGTGTTTACGCTCAGCGCGATGCTAAGGGCGAACAATTCTACGGTGATTACGTTTCCTTGCTTCGTGATACGGGCAGCATGATGGCGGAAGAAGTCGTTCAAAAACACTTGGGAATGGACCTGACTCAAGCTGACTTTTGGCAACAAAGCATCGACATGGTCAAAGTTCAAATCGATGAATTTGAAAGATTGCTCGATCAGGAAGATTAATTGATCTCAATCTGTTCATGGTAGGTAAGAGCTGTGTTAGCTTACGTGGCTCTTATCTTGCTGATATAAACAGAGATAACCAAAAGTTGTTCTAAATAGGTGAAATTATTTGGAACAGATGTCGGTTAGTAAAGTCAGCAGGTAATACAAAAATATATGGGTAGTATTTGTGAGTGATAACGGAGTTTCTATTGATAAGTGCGATCCTAGCAACACAATTTCTATGTACAATTTATTAACATACGGCCGTGCAATTAAGGAGTAACGCATGACGAAGACCCTCTTTCGCCAATCATTTCTTTTTGACAGCCTAGATCTTGAGCAAGAAGTGGTTGCAGGACAGACCGTACTGAGTAACGGTGTTCAAATTAAGCTTCATCAACGCGGTGTATTGGAAGTGATTCCCGCTGAGTATAACTCTGAAACCAAAAACATCATCTTTTCAACAGGTGTTCACGGCGACGAAACTTCACCAATGGAGCTGATTGATAAGCTCATTGAGGATATTGAAACAGGCTTCCAAGTAGTGACAGCAAGATGTTTGTTCATCATTGCTCACCCAGAAGCAACCAACGCGCATACTCGTTTTCTTGATGTGAATATGAACCGTCTGTTTGATGAAAAACAGCACGAGAGTAATCGAGAAGTGGACATCGCGAAGAACCTTAAGTACTTGGTTACTGAATTTTACAAGGAAACGGTACCTGCCACTCGTTGGCACTTAGATCTGCACTGTGCGATCCGTTTGTCTAAGCATTACTCTTTCGCCGTAAGCCCTAAGGTTCGCCACGAAGTTCGCAGTAAAGCCTTGTTCGAATTCATTAACAGTGCTCACGTTGAAGCGGTGTTGTTATCCAATGCGCCAACCAGTACTTTCAGTTGGTACAGCGCTGAAAACTTTGAAGCGCAAGCACTGACAATGGAGCTAGGGCAGGTAGCAAGAATTGGTGAGAACCAGCTTGATAAGTTAACTGCTTTCGATTTGGCAATGCGCAATTTGATTGCTGAAATAGAACCAGAGCATTTACCAAAGAAAACCATTACTTATCGCGTAAGCCGAACCATTGTTCGTTTGCATGATGACTTTGACTTTATGTTCTCTGATGCCGTTGAAAACTTTACGGCGTTCAAGCACGGTGAAGTGTTTGGTCATGATGGTGATAAGCCATTGATGGCGAAGAATGAAAACGAAGCGGTGGTATTTCCAAATCGTAACGTTGCTATCGGTCAGCGAGCGGCCTTAATGGTGTGCGAAGTTGAAACACGATTCGACCACGGTCAGCTTGTGTACGATTAATACCGAGCCGGGTTAAAGCGAGCAAAATAACCGCTCAACTGGTTGAAATATCAAGGTTCACATTACGGTGTGAGCCTTGAGTTTATTTAGGGATACAGGTAAGGTTACGCGAACAATTTCAAAGTAGCTTGATATGGATTTCCAACAACTTCTTCACCAAAAACAGCGAAAATGGACCCGAGCCATTTATCTGATGGCTGCACTGCTTGTCACGCTGAGTGCGATTTACCTAATGGTTGGCGATCTTTTCATTTCCCCTCTGGGCACCTTGTCCACGTTAGAACAAAAACTACTGGTTGATTTACGCTTACCTCGATTATTGGCGGCTATTGCCATCGGGGCAGGGTTAGCTGTATCTGGCGCAAGCCTACAAGTCTTATTGGGTAATGTATTAGCAGAGCCAGGTGTGCTCGGTATTTCTGGTGGCGCAAGCTTGGCGATGGTTATCGTACTGTTCTTCTTGCCGTTTGCTCCTACACCAGAACTGTTCATGATTGCCGCCGTTTTAGGGTCACTTTGTTTTACCGTGATTCTAGTGAGCATGGTAAAAACCATGCGACTCACCACGGCTAAATTACTGCTAGTCGGTGTCGCGTTGGGCATTCTTTCTGGCGCGATGGTGACATGGGCGTTCTATTTTAGTGATGACTTAAGTCTACGCTTATTGATGTATTGGCTGATGGGCAGCTTAGGTGGCGTCACTTGGTATCAACACTCGCTCACGTTGGTGATGATCCCCGTGATTATTTGGCTGTGCCTGCAAGGTAGTAAGCTAGATAAGTTAATGATTGGCGAAACGCATGCCGCACAGTTAGGCGTGAACGTTCCGAGATTACGCTGGCGTCTAATTTTCGCCGTGTCTATTTTAGTAGGTTGCGCGGTGGCATTGGGCGGCGTGATCAGCTTTGTTGGCTTGGTTGTGCCACACTTATTGCGTTTAGCGATTGGTACTGATAACAAATACCTTCTTCCTTTGTCTGCCGTTGCTGGCGCTGCGTTGTTGGTGTTTGCTGATATCTGTGCAAGAACCTTATTAGATTCCGCAGAGCTGCCTTTGGGTGTGATGACCACCAGTATCGGTGCGCCTATCTTCATTTGGATGTTAATTAAAAATCATGATTCAAATTAAGAGCCTGAGCGTCGGCGCTCGTTTATTACCACTATCATTTGAGCTCAAGCAAGGGCAGGTGACTCACGTTATCGGCCCTAATGGCAGCGGTAAAAGTACCTTGCTCGAAGCGATATCTGGAATTGGTGATGGTTACAAAGGCGATATAAAGATCGACGGGCAGGATTTGTCGGAGCTGTCTTTACAAGATTTATCATTGCATCGTGCTTACTTGTGCCAAAGCGCAAGGCCAGCCTTCAACTTAGAAGTGTTCCAATATCTTGCATTGTCACTGCCAAGCTCCTCACACGGCCTTGATGCTGAAATCAACGCAGCTTTGGAAGAAATCAGCCAGATGCTAGACATTGCAGACAAACTTCATCGCTCAATTCAGACACTGTCTGGTGGTGAATGGCAACGCGTACGTTTGGCGGGAATGTGCCTGCAAATTTGGCCGACACTTAACCCATACGCGAAGCTGCTGATCCTCGACGAACCCGCAGCTCCGTTGGATATTGCTCAAGAAGCCTTGTTGTACAAGCTTATCGAACGAGTGGCTGAGAAAGGCATCGCCGTGATCATGGCTAACCATGATTTGAACAGAACACTAAGACACGCAGACCAAGTGTTGTTGCTCGATAAAGGTGTACTTCAAGCATCAGGCTCAGCTGATCAAGTGCTTACCCCTGAGCAGCTAGAGTCCGTGTTCAACACCGAAGTCAAAAGTATCTCAGTCGACAATCAGACCTATCTTTTGTTTGGTTAAAAGACTAATTAGTTAAGCTGCTCATTGGGTTTAAGGCGAGTTAGTAAAGGAAGCAAATATGTTTAGATACATCCAAAGAAGAAGAATCAAAAAGGTGATTAAGTCATTGTCTGCAAAGATGGTGAAGAGCTACGGAAGCCGTGATTTCTTCTCTATTGGGCAGGTTGAAACAAGTTCTCGTGAGTTGAGTAAACGCCAACAACAGATTGCTTTAGCCTTGTTTGCGGATCCACAAGATCTTGCTGTTGAATTAGCTCCAACTATTCAGTTGCTGCGTAACGATGTGTCTAATGACTTCTTTGGCGGAGAAGACTACACAGCGCGAGATGTACTTAATCTATTGGGTGGCGGCGGTTGGAAGGGCGGTCGTATCGACGATGACATGTCACATCGCATGGGCATGCATAGCCGTTATTAAATATCTTCTTACTACCTAACGCCTTTATATCCCCAAAGCGGCTTAATCATAAAGCCGCTTTTTTATTCATTCCGAATACTGTTCCCTCAATCAACATAGAATACTGAAATGTCATAATTCGAAGCAACATCATCTATCTACAGCGCATTTGTTTGAGTTGTGTGATGCTGATTCCTATCAATATAAAACCCGCTGTTATTGATAAAATTGACGTATATATTTTTCGTTGTTCTTTAAGTCAGAAACTATAAACCTTCGAATTACAGTGCTGGTTGGTTAGTAACCAATTGGTTTTGTGTTTAGGGTAAAATAATAGAGAGTGGGAAAGTGACAACAATAAATAATAATATTCTAAAAATAGCAGTGGGTATGGCTATGCTATCGAGTGTGCCGTCAGTGGCAAATGCTCATGGTTGGTCTGAGTTTCCAAGCGCGCGTCAGAACACGTGTTACGAGCAAGGCGGGATTTGGTCGGGTACACCACCTAATGCTGCGTGTGCTCAAGCAAAAGACATTTCGGGTTCATACCCGTTTGTTCAACGTAACGAGTACGCGAAAAATATCCAAGATTTCAACAACATCAATGCTGTAAAAGCGGCGATTCCTGACGGCACGTTATGTTATGTCAACGATTCGCAAAAACGCGGCATGGGTGCGCCTCATACTGGTTGGACTCGTACCGAGCTAAATACTGGTACGTTTGAATATGTATTCAATGCGACAGCGCCACACAACCCTTCTTTCTGGGAGTTCTACCTAACGAAACCAAACGCGGACCTAAGCAAAGGCCTAGCGTGGGGAGACTTAGATCTTATCCAAGAAGAGGGTAACGTTCCGGTTAATGGCGGCAAGTACCGCATTAATGTCACTATTCCTTCAGACCGTTCTGGCGATGCGATTCTATTCGTTCGTTGGCAACGTGATGATGCTGCGGGCGAAGGCTTCTACAACTGTTCAGACATCACTATCGCGGGTGGCACAACCCCTCCACCAGAGCCGGGTCCAGAGCCTGATCTAGTGCGTGGTGACCTGTTTGTTTCTGACCAGTTTGGCACGCCAGAAATTGGTGATACGGTTAAATACGACATCATCAACAAGTATGGTGAAGTAGCGCGAAGCTTCGACATCGTCATTGATGCTTCAAACGTTAACGATTGGGCTCGTTTGTTAGCTTCAGAAATTAATGGCTGGCACGAAGAGTTTAAAGATGGCGCGATCTTCATTGGTGACTGGCATGCTGAAATGCAGCACTACATGTACTTCCAAAACGATCCTTCACGTAACTTCTTCAACTCAAAAGATAGCCGTGCTTCTGGTCAGTTAACGTTGATTGATGGTGGCGACGGTGGTGTTGAACCATTGAAAGGTGACATCTACGAGCTAGTGAAGAGTGACAATGTAGTCAATGCTGGCGATAAGGTTGTGATTGCAACAAGCGAAGCCGCGACATTGACTCAAACTCAAGGTTCTTCAGTAAGCATCCAAAATAACGGCACGGCTTCTATCGTAGTTGATACCACTGGCATCACTGCAAACGAAACTTTATCGTTTATGGCTAGCTCGATTGAAAGCGACAGTGTTGAAACCTTCACTTTTGAAGTAATTGCCGATGACGGTGGCGTGACACCAGACCCAGATCCAACGCCGGATCCTGATCCGACTCCTGACCCAGACCCTACGCCAGATCCAGGTACGTGGGACTCATCAGCGACTTACCTTGGTGGCGAAGTCGTGACTTACTCGAACCAGTCATGGAAAGCACAATGGTGGGTTCAAGGTGGTACTAACCCTAAAGCGACTTACGAAAATGACAAATGGGGCGTTTGGCGTCCAGCCAACTAATCTTAACTATTGTTAGTTAATTAGCCTTGCAATAATAACCAAGACACCACATTTTTTGACGAGTGTGGTGTCTTTTTTAGCGTCTGCATTTGCGGTTTTGAATGTCATCAGCCTAGAAAAAGTGATTCAGGAACGGAGTCTTAATCACTCAGCACGGCTCTATAAGAAGATGAGAGTTATATAGAAAACAAGAGCTATATAACGTTTTGTAATGTGTTGACGAATTATTTCAGAATAAGGTTTTCTTTAATCTCATCGTTAAGATACCCCTGATCAAAATCTGGTGTCATAAATTCGACGGAGGAGGAGTCTAGATAGCTGGTTTCTAGATAACTCGGCTCTAGATAATGGGGGTCTAAGTGATAAGCACTTACGTAGGTGGGAATCGCAGAAAACAAAACGATACTGATCGCTGCAGCGATATTAATGGCTTTGTTGCGTTGAGGAGTCATTTTCATAGTAGTGCCCTCGAAAGGTGGGCAAATCCATCTGCCTATGAGAATTGAATCTGAGATGTTTAGAAGTCGTAAGACAAACCAAGCGTAATGATATTGTCGTTGTCGATCGGGCCCATCGATTGGCCGTTCAAGTAAAGGTCACCTTCGTTGGTATTGAAGTAGGTGTATTTCACGTAGGGTGTCCAGTCGTCGATGCTTTTAGAGAGAACGACTTCGTGCTCATTGGTACGGTAGTCGCCTTGATGAAAGATTACGTTGTCATCGTTGTGGGTAAACCCGCCATTGGATCCATCACTGTTTTCGTGAGTGTATTGGTAAGCTAAATCCCAGCCTGAGAGTGAGTACCCCGCACCGGCGATGAACTTATTAGTGTTGATCGTGGTGTCGCTTACATTCTCGAGTACTTGCCCTGACTGGTTATATCCCAATCCACTGAATACATTGAAGTTATCATTGACTTGGTAATCAATAATACCTTCGATTAATAACTCTTCACCGTTGTCCCATTTACCGAGTTCACCGTATAGGTTGAACGTGAAGGACTCGCTGATGTGAAAGTCGTGGCCGTAACCCGCTGCTAACCAACCTTGGTCATCAAAACCTATATAGACTTGTCCATTTTCTGAGGTATCGATTAATGCGCCAGCTTCTGTGGTGTAGACACCGTTATCAGCAGCATTAGAGGCAACGTTTTGTTCGATGTAAACTTGAGTCGAAGTCGCAAACGCTGCGCTGCTGAGTAACGTAAGTGGTAGAGCAATAAGGTTAAGTTTTTTCATGGATTCTCCAGTGTCGTTCTATTGAATTAACTTGCTGGAGAGTATGTGATTAAACTGAATTTATATTAATAGGGTTAACTTTAGTTAAAACCTCAGTTTCATTTATGTTTCCTTAATGCTGATTTGATTGCTTCACGGGTTTTGATGTGCTGTTCGTCTTTAGCGTAGCGGCGGTGATAGAGCATTCGAAACGTGATCGGTCTTAATTTGATGGGGATAGGGTGAACGCGTAAGCCAAGCGCTGGTGCAAGCATTTCTGCAAAAGAGCGAGTAGAAGCGGCGATATAATCTGTCGTGCTTGCCAAAATCAGCATGCTTGAAATTGAGCTGGTTTCAATTCTGACTTTTCTCGGCTCGATATCGCTCTCTGATAAAAACTCGACCGTGTTCATGTTGGCGCGTTTGATCTTGAGCGCAATATGTTCCTCTTGGAAATACTCTTCTTTACTTAGTGTCTCACCAATTCGAGGGTGGTTGATTCGAGTCAGACACACGGGCTCCTCATCGACGATGGTTTCTTCAATCAATGAGTGTTTCTTACTCGAAAGTACATCAATGACGATATCTACTTTTTGTGCAGTAAGCGCATCAAACAGTTCTTCCTCTTCGAGTGGCGCTTCCGTAAAGCTTACGCCTTCAACCTGGCTAACGAAATGAAGCAAGCTCTCTGTGCAATAGACTTTAAGGTCATTCTTTTGCTGCTCAACCGTTCCAATGATGTTCAATGGGTCTTCTATCTTATTAGCGAGTGATACCGCTGCTCCAGTGGGCGCGATACCTCGTCCTTCTCTCACAAATAAAGCCTTGCCCACGACACCTTCGAGTCTCTTAATCGCCGCGCTTACCGCGGGTTGAGAAATATCGAGCTGCTCTGATGCCACGGTGATAGAGCTGTGTTTGTAAACGGCCAAAAATGTCGTCAGTAGATTAAGGTCCAAATTCAGTTCCCTCTATTCTTATTGCCACTCATCCAAATCATGGTGGAGTCGTTATTAACTCATAAATGAAATGGAGGTTTTAAGTAAAGTTTACACTATATATCAAGGTTCTGTTTATTAATAAACTTGTTTGCATCGGAGTGAGGAAGGAACTTCATTCATTTACTAAATACTCAGACCGATAGGTGAAACTATGAGAACTTTCGCAAAATTATCAATCATCTCTACAGCAATGATCATCACGACAACCGCTTTTGCTGCTGACCCAATGATGCAATACAACACCAAGCAGACTAACTCTGATATTCAAAAACTCGAGAAATTTGAATATCACGAGGGTGAAACCCTTGAAGAGTATCTGAGCACTCAACCTAAGGGGAACTTGTACTCTTCAGAAGAAGAAGTGCTTTCTGTGTTAATGGGCGGTGTAAACAATGGTGACTATCGCAAAGAAACCAATTCAGGTTGGAAAGAAGGCCTGATGTTTGAGGGCATTGCACCTTATGGCGATCACATGGTGTCGGGCGCAAACTGGTTCCCACGCACTGAAGAAGTTCAACCGGATGAAATGCGTGTCACGTTCATGGGGACATCACCAATGATTCGCCCGGGGCAGGCAAACACCTCGATATACGTAGAACTGGGTAACGGCTCTAACTTTGTTTTTGATTTAGGTGAAGGATCAATTGCGAACTACGTAGCGGCGGGTGTCGCGATGAATGAACTCGACCATATCTTCATTACTCACTTGCACGTAGATCATTACGGCTCATTACCTTATCTGTATCAATTTGGTGGTTGGAATGGCCGCTGGGAAAAGCCGCTTAACATTTATGGCCCGAGTGGTGCGACTCCAGAATATGGCACTCGTCATATGATTGAAGGCATGCAGCAAATGTTGAACTGGCACACCGATGCATTTGATGTGTTCCCATCAGGCAACGACATAGTGGTACACGAGTTTGATTTCCGCGACGACGGTGGCGTTATCTATGACCAAGACAATGTGGAAGTGATTCACTGGCGACGCAGTCACGCAAAAGATGGCGCGTCTGGTTACCGCTTGAATTGGACTCAAGATGACGGTCGAGTGCTTTCATTTGTTTGGACAGGAGACGGTCGCCCAACCGAGTTGGATTTGAAATACGCAAAAGGTGCAGACTTGTTCATTACTGAGCTGCAAACCGAAACGTTCGGTGTGTCTTCGATTATTCAAGGTGTGCCGCCATTCTTAGCACGTTACACCGTTGATACTCACCATACACCAGCGTACGCGGCGGGTTATGTGGCGAATGAAGTACAACCGCGCTTGTTCATGACAACGCACATGACATTCGACCCATATCTCAATGAGGAAACCGTTGCAGAGGTTCGACACCATTGGCAAGGGCCTTACCACTTCGGTGCGCCAGATGGCATTGTCGTTAACATGACTAAAGATAATGCGTGGGTTCGTGAAGGTATTTTACCTGATTTCCCGAATGCGCGAGCGCCACAATTTGATATGGCCGATGGGTCTGACTTTAGAATCCCGCTGCCGAAAAACAGCCGTGAAGACATACAAGAACAAGAGATTCGTGATTTAGAGTTGGATCCAAAACTGTACTACCCAGAAGGCTACCACCCAGAGCTGTTAACTGAGTGGCCAGTCGACCGTGACATCGTGATCCCAGCTGAACAAGTACCAGAAGCAATGAAGCAAGGTATGAACACCAAGCAAGAATACATGGATAGAGTGCGTGCTCACCACAACCTTGAGCGCAAGTCGGTAAGTCGTCCAACTGAGCCTGGTGAAGGAGCAGGAACCGACAACAAATAGGGTATTTGTAGTGAGGGCTGATATTGCCCTCACATCCTAAAAAGTTAGGTAAATAAACCCATTCTCTTACTCAATCATAAAAACTATTGCTTACAACATCTTTGCTTAGAATATCTGGAGTTCATTATGAAAAAATCAATTTTAGCGGTCGTCATTCTATCTTTAGTGTCAGCGTCTGTTTTCGCTAACGGACAATCCAATGCTCACAACTATCAACCTGGTGCGACGAATAACTCAGAACGTTTAGCGGATATTGATCCTAACTACGAACTGACCTTACCTTCAGAAAAAGAAGGCTACACCATGTATGACAACCAATCCATGTCAGATGGTGGGACCTACACAACGTATGTCAAACCGAATCCTTCCGATTCAATGCATGTCGCCGATGAAGGCTCGCTAAAAATAACGCATGGAGAAGGTGGTGTCATTATGACGGAATACACCACAAAGAATGGCCAACACACGTTTTCAGTGATGTGCGGCTACACTTCGGGCCCATCATACTGGGCTGACGGAAAACCAGCGAAGGTATGTGAAGAGGCGCAAGCACTAGCGGTTGCATTGGAAGCAAAAGGTGAATGGGAGGTGAAGCCAATGACTTACACCATCGCACCAGCAAGAATCGTAGTTGATAAGTGATTTTTGTCTACAGAACGCTCGTTATATCGAGCCTTGTTATCCAATCACATTGATTATTTGTAGTGAGACAGAGGGGTACTCAGGCTGAAATGCTCATGAAGTTCCCCTCAGCTTAGCTCACCTTACAAGAAGCTAAGTCAGCCAACTAATCAAATTTGTATTCGAAAATACAGAAGGTCTATCCCATGAAAAATACCATTAAGCTACTGGCTATCGCATGTGTTTTACTTACTCCAATGCTTGTCGCCGCTGCCGAACATAATCACAGTCACAATCATTTTAACCCTGCATTAGAGCAACTTGGCGATGACATTATTGGTCTAACCGTGTGTTACAAAAATGGTCATCTATCAGATGAGAATCAAGAACCTGCTTTCATGAATCTTATCAACCACGCCAATGTAGAAGGTGAGGAGTTGGGGATGTACTACATGGATAAGTTGGGCCCTAAAGCTGAGCAAATCATGAGTGATGACGACGCTCGTCGCTTATGGACTCAAGATTATTGTGCTGATTTGACTGACACTTATTTGGATTCAGATAAGTTAGCTCAAAGATCAAATGAACATCAAAGTCATTCACACGGCCACGATCATGGGCATCACCATAACCATAATCACGATCACCATGGACATGGCGACTTGACACCAGAGGTACTTGAGCAAGATATCGAACGAGGGCGTTTACTCAGTATCAACTAAGCCCAATAAGATAAGTTCATCTAACCTATTGTTAAATATTCACTATTTGCTAGTGTGTTTAGGTGCACATTGAGGATGTGTTTCATATTTAGCGAAGAAATATTAGGAGTTGCGATGAGTATTATAGTGAGACGGTCTGAGCCGTCAGATGCGAAGGGAATAAAAGAAGTTTACGAATGCACTAATGCTTATACCGGTACGCTGCAACTCCCAAATCCATCTCTGGAAAGCTGGCAAAAACGAATCTCTAATATGCCTGACAACGTGTACTCGTATGTCGCGATGATCGACGATGAGATTGTTGGCAACTTGGGAATGGAAGTGTGTGTGAATCCAAGAAGACGACATGTGGCTTCATTTGGTATGGGTGTTAAAGACGATGTGTTAGGCAAAGGTGTCGGTAGCCAACTGCTCGCAACAGCAATCGACTTGTGTGATAACTGGATTAACATCAAGCGAATGGAGTTAACGGTGTATACCGATAACGAAAGAGCGATCAGTCTGTATAAGAAGTTTGGTTTCGTGATTGAAGGAGAGTCCGCAGGGTTCGCTTTCAGAAATGGCGAATATGTGGCGGCTTATCATATGGCACGACTGGTATAGCGCTTAGCTACACAGTTAGAATTTACAGACAGATAATAAAACGCCACGTTACAATAACGTGGCGTTTTCTATTTCAGTCAACTGATGCTTTGAAGCGCTTCAGTTTTAACTCTACTTAAGCTGTAAGAGGCTCAAGGTTCGCAGGACGGTAGTGTACAGATTTTAGTACTTTACCTTGGCGAACTGTTTTACCTTCCGATACAAAATCTTCAGCGCATTTAGCAATGATGTATTCACCTTTTTGAACCGCCATTAGCTTAATGTTCTGCTCAGCATAGAATGCTTCTGTTTCTGCGTATTCTGTTTCATTACGGCATACTTTGCTCATGTTGCTTGAGTGTACTTCGTCCCAGCAAGGTAAGAAGTCAATTGAACGGTTTTTGGCAACGTTCAACAGTAAGTCGATTAAGTAGCTGATCGCTAGGTTGTCTTCTACTTTGGATTGGCCAAGGTGAACCAAACGTCCCATCAAAACATAAACGCTGTCTACAATAGCGTCCGCTTGTTCGATTTTAGAGTCAGCTTCTGCAAGTTCTGTTAGCTCTTCGACCGCTAGAGAGGTATGTAGCGTATCGCCTTTTTCGTCCATTGTTTCAGGAGCAGCAACCGGCAGATCAAAAGTACTGCGGAACTCTTCAATGTCGCGGTAAAGGTGATCGTAGATTTCTTGGTTTAGTTGAGAAAGGTTCATATTCCTATCCATTCTGTTTCGTTAATGGACCATTTTAACAAAGGTAGGAATGGGGTGCTAACGCAAAGTGGAAGAACGCGACTTTTATTCATTGGACCAATGAGGTATTTTGCATACAGACTAATTGATTATTATGTTTTTTTACACTTTACTCTTCTTAATATACGAAATATTAATGTTGTCATTAATGTCAGCAGTAGTGGAATCCCATTTATGAACCAAGCCAGTGAAAGCGAAATTGTTATACGCCGCTTGTATCAAATCACCAATGATTATCGAAAGGGCTTCGATATTCAGATCGCTCAGCTGCTTATTATGGGGCTTGAACGCTTCAACCTTGATATTGGTATCTTATCGAAAGTCGATGGCAATACTTATGTTGTTGAACATTGTGTTACGCCTGAAGGGGTAGAACTCAATAGCGGTGACACTTTTGATTATCGTTCAACCTATTGCGAAATTACCTGTAAATCGATTGGTCCTATCTGTATTGAGCATTGTGGCAAACACGATAAGTATGCGAAGCATCCTGCTTACCAGTCTTTTGGCTTGGAGTCTTATATTGGGGTTCCCATTTTCGTTAATGATGAGCTTTATGGCACCTTAAACTTTTCAAGCCCAGCACCCTATCATCGTGAGTTCAAAGAGTTCGATGTCGACGTGATGAGACTAATGGCATCATGGATCGAAGTGGAGCTGGTTAGAAGGCAGCAAGAACGAAAACTCAAAGAGTTGAATGAGAAATTGGAGTATCAAGCTCTGTATGATCCTCTGACACACTTGCCAAATAGACGTTGCTTGTTTAAAACGTTGAATGCGGAAGTCGAGCAGTTAAAAGGCTCTTTAGGAAAGGGAACCTTGGCGGTTGTCGACATCGACTTCTTTAAACAGGTTAACGACATTTACGGTCACCAAATGGGCGATGTTGTATTAAAGAAAGTGGCGAGCGTGCTGAGCAATAACACTCAAGAAGGTGAGTTTGTGGCGCGCTTTGGTGGCGAGGAGTTCATTCTTTGGTACCCAAATAAAACACCAAGTTGTGTTGAAGATAAGTTCATGACTCTTTTGCAAGAGATGAAGAAAATCACACTGGATAGAAAGCCTGTCACTATATCAATCGGTGCGTGTCATTTTGAGTTGAGTACAGGGGATACCAAAGGGGAAAGGATGTCGGCGTTAGATAAGCTCATCAAAGTTGCCGATGAATGCCTGTATATTGCGAAACAAAATGGACGAGATCAGTTCATTTCTCGTCCATATCATCAAGAACGCTCAGGAATATGAGCCATTTTGTTAGCGATTAACTGAACGATTAGCTGAACAGATAAGGGAACAGTTGACGACGTTCTTCCGGAGTTAAGGATTCAACTCTCGCGATGTTGGTATCAGGAATCGCTTCAGGGTTAGGGTAGTGCTTCAACACTTTTTCCATACTCGCTTCACGAATCAAATGGTAAACCGGGTACGGAGAACGGTTCGTTAGGTTTTCATCGTCTTCTGGATCCGCACCACCAAAACAATAGTCTGGGTGGAAGGTTGCTACTTGGTAAACGCCTTCCCAATCTTCTTGCTTGATCAACGCTTCAATCCAATCAATGAACATGTTGTAGTCGAAGAAATCTTGCAGCATGTTGGGTACAACCACCAAAGTCGTCTCCAACTCTGCGACAGGCGTGTTATCTAACTCTACGAAATGCGTCATGATGTCTTCCAATAACGCTTCTTCCGTATTCGCTTCACTCACAAAGATCTTAATCTGTTTATTACGTTGTGGCTTGGCTGCGAATGGACACAGGTTTAGGCCAATAACGACATCATCTAACCATTGTTTAACTTGGTCGTGGATGGTTTGAAGATCTGTGCTTTGAGTGTTCGACATAACAGGTTCCGAAATGAAATTTTGCGTAGGATATCAGAACGGACGTTAATCAAAAGCAATAATTGAGTTACAAACTCAGTCGTAGTTATGCTTGTGCGAGTTTGGAAGTCGATACTTGTAGCTGTTTCAACTGATAGACCCAAGCAAATATCGCGACATAGAAGATTGAACCACCTGCAATCACGCCATTCCAACCGAACAGTTGCCAGCAATATAAAAGCAAGAATCCACCTAAACTACCGCCAATATAATAGTGAACCAGATAGAGCGCGGTCGCTGTCGCCTTAGCGCTCGGTGCTTTTTGACTCACCCAAGAGTAGGCAAGAGTGTGGGCAAAGAACGCACCGCCACTAATCAATAACAAGCCAGCTAACATGAACGGGACTTTATCGACCGCAGAAACCAGCATTCCAATTAAGCTAATGCACACGCCCATCAAAATTCCGTTTAACGGATCAAAGCGAAGTGTCCATTTGTTTGATAGCTTAGAGCTGACCGTACCGGCCAAGTAACATAGGAATATCAGTGAAGCTAAACCAACGGGTACCGAGTGAGGTTCGGATACTAGCCTAAAGCCCATTACAGAGTACAGGTTAACAAACAGCGCGAAGTTAGCACCACCAATCAACATGGCAAGCCACAGTGTGCGGTTTCTTAAGTGCATTACAACGGAGCGGTTGTGATGAAAGAACAGCCCTTTTTGAGGTTTGAAGTTCTGTTGGTCAGGTAGGCGATAGGCAATAAAGAGTGCACCAAGCAATGAACCGACAACGAAAAACAGTACAGTTGCATGCCAATCGAAATAGTCTGTAATTAAGCCGCCTAATACACGTCCGAAGATTCCACCCAATGAGTTGGCCGCAATATAACCTCCAATCGCGACAGCAAAGGCTTTGGGTGTTAACTCCTCAACCATATAGGCAACCGCCACACCAGCAAACGCCGCCACAGCGATGCCCATAAATGCGCGGGCAATAACGAGTTGCAACAAGGTAGTCGTGAACACCATGCTTAACCCTATTAATGGGATAGCGAACAGACTGAACAGAATAATGGGTTTACGACCAAAGGTTTCAGAGGCAATTGCCCAAGGTACCAAGCTAATCGAAAGGCCGAGTGTTGTAGCAGCAAACAACCAGTTGATCTGAGTTTCAGATACTTGGAAGTGCTCCGCCATGTGCGGCAAGATAGGCTGAAAGAGGTAAAGGTTACAGAAAATGATAAATGAACCAATCGCCAATGATTGAGTGATACGTTTGTATTGAGGACTGCCTTTATCAAACATTTACGTTGTGCCTGCGCGAGTTAGTAAGCTATTTGTGAACAAGTTATCAGTACAGGTGTGATTAAAGAAATATATTAAAAATATTACCTCTATATATTAAATATATCGCCATGCTTGAATCAAAACCACTTCGACATTTTCTGGCTGTTGCTCAGTTTGGTAACTTCACCCAGGCGGCCAAAGCGCTGCATATCGCACAGCCTGCATTGAGTATCTCCATTAAAAAACTAGAACAGACACTAGAGTTGATTCTATTTCGTCGAGGCGATAAATCCGTCACTTTAACGGAGGAGGGCAAAGTACTGTTTGAGCATGCAAAGCGAATCGCCCAGCAGTTTGATGATGCTCAGCTCGCGATGAATGAACTAAAGGGGCTAGAAAAAGGCGAGGTTCGATTAGGCGCTCCAAGTATGATGGGCAGTTACTTTTTCCCCCAAGTAGTGATGGCATTTAAAAGCCAATACCCAAACCTAAAGTTGACCTTGATTGATGCTGGCACCGCATCGATTCGTGAAATGCTGTTAAACGGCGAACTCGATATTGGCGTAATTAATCATGAGAACGTTCCAGATGATTTGGAAACGGATCATCTGTTAAGTTCTGAGATGGTCGCCGTTGTCGGTAAGGAGCATCCGCTAGCACAACAGCCTTCGATGACCTTTGAAGAATTCTTTGCTCAAGAGCTGATCATGTTTAAATCGGGCTATTTCCACCGCGATTTTATTGATGCGACCTGTAAGAAGTACGATCTTGATATGACCATTGCGTTTGAAACCAACTTGCTCCCGATGATTCTTTCTATCGTTAAACAAGAGTTTGCGATCACCGCGCTGTTGAGCTTAGTGACGGAATATGAGAAAGACGTGATAGGCGTGCCATTTAAAGACCCTGTAAAACTGAATCTATCGTTGGCCTGGAGAAAGGAAGGGTATTTGTCGAAAGCTGACAGAACCTTTATTGATTTCGTTAAGCGGTATGTGTGATTTAGTAAGATTTAAATAAACAAAGCCCGAACATCCTAGATTGGATATTCGGGCTTTGTTGTATAGAAGTATGACTGGCTCAGAGCACGTTAGGTGTTCTTTGAGTTATACATCTTATCGAAGTTCTTCTGATTCCAGCCGACCATCACTTGATCGCCGATCTTAAGCACGGGGATAGAACGAGCACCCATCGCTTGTAATTCTTTACGACCACGCTGCATCTTTGCATTCGTCAGGCGGTAAACAATTTTCTTAGAGTCTAAATACCTTTGGGCATCTTTACAGTGCGGGCATTTGTCTGCGACGTACAATACAACACGTTTCATTTTTTCATTCTCTTGGTGAATCTCGCTAAAGTGTAACGAATCCTAGGTGATTAGAAAAGTGTGATCAGTTACACTATGCGGCTCAATTTTCAAGACCACAACGTATTGTCGTGGTGTAACTTGTACGGTCTTTCAGCATGCATCCTTCTTTACGCTATATTCAAGGCTATCCTAAGCACATTCTTGATCCTGTTACTCAACTTGTAGAGTCGGGTAAATTGGTGCCTTGGTTTGAAGCTCGCTACCCAAAGAATCATGAAATAAAAAGCGAGAAAGCCCTGTTTGACTATGCGATTGAGATAAAAAATCGCTACATGAAAAAAACACCACCGATCAGCAAAGTGATTTACGACGGCAAGATACACCTAATCAATAATGCGTTAGGTCTGCATTCTTACGTTGCTAAGAATCACGGTGGAAAGATCAAATCAAAGAATGAAATTCGTATCGCCAGTGTTTTTAAAAATGCACCAGAACCTTTGCTAAGAATGCTGGTGGTACACGAACTGGCGCATATCAAAGAGAAAGAGCACGACAAAGCCTTTTACCAACTATGCTGTCACATGGAACCGGAATATCATCAACTTGAGTTGGATGCCCGTTTATTCATGATGTATTTAGATTTAAAGAAGTAGCCCAATGAGCCAATCACAAAATAGAACGACGCTAAGCCTGTCGAAAAACAGCACTTCATCAGCAAAAACAAAAGACAACCAAGCTGATGTTAAGCCAAGTACAGCTAAGCCAAGCAGCGACAAGCGTATTTCTACAAAGAACACATCTGATAAAAGCCGCAAGAATAGTGCACCTAAAGGCGCGGGCAATAACAAAGCAAAGCGACCTTTTGCAAAAGATAGCAGAGGTAAACCGGGTGCCAATAAAGGATCATCGAATAAGGGTTCTTTCAATAAAACGGCTTTTAACAAGAACGCAGCTCAGAAAAGACGCTCGGCTGAAAAACCTCAAGGTGGATTACACCCAAGAAACCAGCACACTGGCCGCTATAACTTCGAGTTACTAGTTGCAGCCTTGCCTGAGCTAAAAGAGCATCTGATCAAGAATCCGGTTGGCGAAGACACCATTAATTTCTCTGATCCATTGGCTGTTAAGCTACTCAACAAAGCTTTGTTGGCGCATCACTATGGCGTTAAACATTGGGATATTCCTGCTGGTTACTTGTGCCCGCCAATTCCTGGTCGTGCAGACTACATTCACAGAGTGGCCGACATCCTTAATAGCGATGGCCAAGGTGAACCCTATAACCACGCGTCTGTGAAAGCATTAGATATTGGTGTCGGTGCAAACTGTATCTACCCAATCATTGGTGCGACAGAGTATAAGTGGCGTTGTACAGGGACAGATGTTGATTCAGTCTCCATCAAAACAGCGAACTTCATAGCGGAAAGCAACCCTAATCTAAAAGGTAAGATCCGCGCTCGCCTACAAGCTGACTCTGAATCTATCTTTAAGGGCGTGATTAAGGATAATGAACGTTACGATGTCACTATTTGTAATCCTCCATTCCACAGCTCTCTTGAAGAGGCTGAAAAGGGGTCACAACGTAAACTGGATAATCTAGCGGCGAACCGTGCTAAGAAAGCCGGTCAGTCATTCAAGCCTGAAACGAACAAGAAGCCAGTTAAGTTAGATAAATCAACTAAGCAAGCTAAACCAACCTTAAACTTTGGTGGTCAAAAAGCCGAGCTTTGGTGCCCAGGTGGTGAAGCCGCTTTCATTATGAAGATGGCAAGAGAGAGTCAACTTTTTGCTACTCAAGTTTTGTGGTTTACGACATTGATTTCTAAGAAAGATAACGTCGATATGGTTCGTTCAGAGCTTGGCAAGCTTAGAGCTAAACAAGTGAAAGTCGTCGAGATGTCACAAGGCCAGAAGGTAAGTCGCTTTATCGCATGGACCTTTATGGACGATGAGCAAAGACAAGAGTGGATCGCGCTAAAATAGCGGCTGCACTTAGTTAAGATATTAAGCTGAAATACGGACGGGCTTGTTGTTAACGCAACAAGCCCGTTTTTTTTGTGTTTTGCATATAACCTAAGCAGAAAGCAACTCATCTAACTTACTCTGATATTTCTGCTCTAGAGCTTTATTACCTGCTTTGTTTTCGAGATCGACCAAGATTTTAAGCGATGGAATTTGATAGCCATAACGCTGGTGGAATTTGAATAAACGGATTCGAGCGTCATTGTAATCGGCGTCACTCACTTCAATTTTTGATAACTGTAGTATCGATTTTACGCGGTTTGGATCGTGGTCAATCGCTCTGCTGAAGTAGTACTTCGCTTGGTCGGTATTGCCAGCCTTAAATGCGCAAAACGCGGCGTTTTCATAACTTGCAGACACCAAGTAGTAGTAGGGTTGGTCGATGGCGCGATTGAAGTAATTATCGGCTTGTTCGTATTCGCCCTGTTTACACAAGAAGGTACCGTAGTTGTTCAATACATTGCCATTTCTTGAATCAAGACTGAGTGCTTTGCGGTAAGTGCTTCTCGCTTCATCTACTTCACCCACTTGTTCGTAGTAATGCGCCATTGAAAGCCGAGCACGGTAGTAACTAGGTGCGTGTTTAATCGCGAGCTCAAGGTTTTCACGCGCTCTCACCATATTGCCTTGTCCCATATAGCCCAAACCTAATTCGATTCGAGATTCAGACATCGCGATAGGATCACTTTCAATCTTTGGCGGTCCTTCAGTGACAGAGACACAACCGGCCAAGGAAAGCGAGGCAAGTAGTACCACACTTGATAACGAAAGAGGGCGGGACAACGAAATCGGATTTGAGAATGACGGCTTGGCAGGCATGTGAAGCTCCTTATGAACACCAAGCCATCATATGAAATCAAACCCGTTGAAGTGGTAAATCTATTATGGAATGCGACCCACACACCATAAAAAAACCGCGTCCAATTCGTCGTTTTATCAACAACATACTGAACACGGTTTATGTGTTTGTGAATCGGAAGAAAGAACTTAATCGTCTTTGGTAAAGTTGTCTTCGCTGAAATGATCCAGATCGTAAGGCGTTTGTTGGTAAACGCAGTAGTTTAGCCAGTTTGAGAACAACAAGTGTCCGTGGCTGCGCCAGCTTGCAACCGGTTTGTTGTCTGGATTGTTATTCGGGTAGTAGTTGATTGGTATCACAGGCTCCATGCCTTCACCCAAATCACGAATGTACTCATTGTGAAGTGTGTGAGAGTCGTACTCAGGGTGACCCGTTACAAACACGTTTCGTTTATCTTTGGTCGCCGCTAGGTATACGCCCGCAACATCAGAAGTCGCAAGAACATCAAGGTCAGTATGTTCCGCTAAGTACTCTTGAGAGAAGTCCGCATAGCGAGAGTGCGGAGCCAAGAATGTATCGTCGAAGCCACGTAAAATAGGGTGGTATGGGTTATGTATCTCGTGGTTGTAAACACCAGACAGCTTCTCTTTTCGAGTGCGTTTTGGCAAATCATAGAGTAATTTCAAACCAGCCTGAGCTGCCCAACACACGTATAGAGTTGAAGTAACGTGCTTGTTTGCCCATTCCATGATGGTTTTCAGATGGTCCCAGTAGATCACATCTTCAAATTGAACCAAGCCAAGCGGCGCACCAGTGATGATCAATCCATCAAAGTTTCTGCCTTTGACCATTTCAAATTGGCGATAAAAGTTATCAAGGTGTTCAGTCGGTGTGTTTTTACTTGGTCGATCATCAATGCGCAGCAGCTCTACATCCACTTGCAATGGGCTGTTCGATAGTAGGCGTAAAAATTGAGTTTCAGTTTCAATCTTCTTCGGCATTAGGTTGAGGATCAAGACTCGAAGTGGACGAATTTCCTGTGTCGATGCTCTTGATAACGGCATAACGAAGATGTTTTCTTCACGAAGAACATCGGATGCTGGCAATTGGTCTGGAATGCGAATAGGCACAGCTTTCTCCCTAAGCTAGATATGTAGACGTCTATACATCTAAATCTATAGTAGTTTGATACGCTTGTCGATATGCAAAATGGATAGATGTAAATTATTTGTGTTTTCTATCAGAAGCAATCCACGCGCTTCGAGGGGAGTCTCATTGTATTCAGTGATTGTCTGAGTCGTGTGTAAGTACTTGGTTTTCGTATGCTGAGCAGAGGCAGTTATCAGAGCAACTCGTTACTATTTACGATAAACTCATGTTTTCAAATTAGCCTGTAAAGTGACAGATGAAGTTAATACTCATTCGAGGGTTGCCCGGTTCTGGCAAATCAACAAAAGCAAAAACCTACGATGCATTGCATGTCGAAGCCGATATGTATTATGTGAATGAGCAAGGTGAGTACCATTTTGATCCTAGGCAGCTGCGACAAGCTCATGAGTGGTGTCAAAACACAGCTGAAAACGGCTTAAAGCAAGGGTTTGATGTGGTTGTTTCAAATACCTTTATTAAGCATTGGGAAATGAAAGCCTACCGCCAACTTGCACTCAAATATAAAGCAGAATTAATTATCGAAGTGTGCCGAGAGCAATATGGCACTATTCACGACATTGAACCTTCAGTAATTAAGCGTATGGCGAAAGACTGGCAAGAATAGCCTCGTTCTTCTTCTGCTTGCGTGGCTGAATGGCAAATAGAATTAAATTAATAGAACAACTTCAAGGTAACGATTGAAATGGCAAAGCGCTCTGTTGTGGTCGACATGACTTCTTATGGTATCTATTCCACATGGGATTCAAAATCTAAAGATCTTCCAAAAATCCAAGAGTTCACCACCACCGTTGATGCTGAAATCGACGTAGAGTTTGGCTATATCCTGAATATCAAAAAAGCCAAAGGTGAGAAGATCCGTTACTGCATTTATCACCCAAACATCACCACAGACAAAGGTGAAGTGCTCGAACCGTTTGATGGTGAGGAGTATGTCGGTAACAATGACTGGGATTTCTACTTAGGTGACACTATCTGGGCTCCTGTCTCGAACAAGCTAGGAAAGTGGCGCATGACGGTTGAGCTAAAAGGCAACATCATCGCCGACAAGACATTCGACCTAGTAGCAAAAGACGAAGGCCAATTCTGGAAGCGTAGAGGGTTTTAGATTCGACCTTCTATGTTCACCTAAATAGCAAAAAGCCGAGCATCGTGTTGATGTCTCGGCTTTTTTCATTGTGCTAGATAGAAGTGACTACCCAACTAATGGATTCGATTATTGCGTTACGTAAGCCACAACAAACTCAGTGATTGCGACCATGTCTTTCACTGCAATGTACTCTTCAGTGGTGTGAACTTTCGCCATACCAGTAGAAAGGTTAACTGTTGTCAGGCCTTTTGCGTTGAAGTTGTTTGCATCGCTACCGCCGCCAGTGCGTTTAGTGTTCGCTGTGACGCCAAGCTTCTCAAACGCCGATTTGATAGAAAGAATGTGCGGATGATCGTCTGCAATAACGAATGCATCGTAAGCACGAGTTGATTCGATTTCTACTTCAGCGCCGAACTGCTTAGCACTTTCTTGGAATGTAGAGATCATGTGCTCAACTTGAGCCGTTAGCTTTTCGCCGTTTAGAGAACGTGCTTCAGCCACGATTTTAAGCTCTGGCATTACGATGTTAGTTGCTTGACCACCTTCAACAATACCAACGTTTGCTGTCGTTTCTTCATCGATACGAAGTAGGTTCATCTTAGTGATAGCGTCTGCAGCAACTTGAATTGCGCTGATGCCTTCTTCTGGTGCTAAACCAGCGTGAGCAGGGCGACCTTTGATTTTAGCAACAATCTTCTGCTGGCCAGGCGCTGCGTTTACGATAGTGCCAATTGGACCGCCTGTATCAAGTACGATTGCGTGCTCAGATTGAATGTAAGACATATCGAAGTTCAAAGAGCCGAACAGACCGCCTTCTTCGAATACAGTAAATGCAATCTCGATAGTTTTGTGCTCTTGTCCTTCAGCTTTAATGCAACGAACCGCTTCCATGATAGCTGCGATACCAGACTTGTCGTCACCACCTAGAATTGTGTTGCCTTTTGAACGGATGATACCGTCTTCGATGATTGGCTCAATGCCGATGCCTGGCGTTACTGTGTCCATGTGGCAGCTGAACACTGTGCTACCTGGAAGAGTGCCATCTAGACGAGCGTAGATGTTGAAACCATTAGACACTTCTTCAGGAACCGCCAGTTTGTGAACTTCAAAACCTAGTTCACCGAGTTGCTCAGCCAAAGCTTCAGCAATCGCTTTTTCGTTACGAGATTCACTATCAATTTTCACTAGATCGCAGAAATGTTCTACAAGACGTTGTTCATTAATTTGGGTCATTGTTAATTCTCATTATGCTTCCGCTTGTTCAAAAAGAAGCCGCGGAGGTAGGAACAGGAAAATCACTATAACGCCAATGAGGTAGATGATTGTCTGAGTTAAATCAAGAAAGTTGCCTGATTATTCTAATTAATGAGAAAAACCCAATTCAGATCCACCAGTGCGCAGGATTTTAATCTGTATATCTGTCGGGTATAATGTTTGACCGCTCTTAAAAAAACGTCAATAAAATTGGAATTCAATCAATAATGGCCCTGATAAATGAATAGAAACAATGTGTTAGGTTCATTCCTTTTCGTGGTGCTGATGAGTATTGTGCTGGGGCTGTATTTGCTCTATCCAACTTATGATGACGATTTAAAGCATATTCGCCCTGAAAACCCGAGTGTTTATAGTCCAGAGAAAGAGTTATCACTCTCTCAATATGGATCTGCGTTGATCGATATTCTCGATGTATCTCGCGGTGACCCTAATTTAGCTTCCCAACAACTTGAGGCTCTCCAAGCCAAGTTCCCAGACCAAGATAAAGCCATCTATCGTGCTTACGAATTGATGATTTTGTCCAACCTCGCGCAACATAAGTTGGATACCGAAGCGGTTTCCGAATACGTCAGGCAGATTAAAGCACTCGCACAACACGAACATATGGGTTGGCTAAAGGCCCAATCTCTCGTTGAATTGGCGATTGAATACATCAGTAAGGGTGAGCTAGCGGAATCTGAAATCCAAATCAGAGCAGCGATAGATATCGCAGAATCGCTTCACTATGAAGAGTTGTTGATTAAGGCCTATAACACGGCTGGTGTCATCAATAACATCCGCAATGACTTTCCTGAAGCTCAATACTTTTTCCATAAAGGTTTAGACCTTGGTAAGAAGTACCCTCATCACATCTACAACAGCAAGTTAGTGTCAAATATGGCACTGCTTTATATCTATTTGGAAGACTGGCCTAAAGCGCTCAAGCTGATTAAAAGAGCCAAAAAGCTCTATTACAAGAGTGGACTACTCGAAGCGTCTACCATCGGCGTGCTGCATGTGAATGAGTCTTTTGCTTATCTGCGCAGTGGTGATTTAGTCAAAGGCCGAGAAGCATATCAAAGTGCGGCTAAGCTAAATGGCGATAACGTGAGTGAACGATACAAAATCATCCTATTAAAAGCAGAGAGTGATGTGTTGTTGGCGGAAAAGAACTTTGAGTCAGCACGACAAGTCGCAAACTTGTGTCTTAGATACCCAGGCGTGGACAAATACACACTTCAATTGGGGCAGTGTTACCTAAATAGAGCCTTAGCGAACATTGGTTTGAACCGAGATAATTTTGTTTTTGCTGATCTAAAGCGATCGTCTGCAATGTTCGATGTTGTGCGGACTCGCAGCTGGAAGGTCCTCGGCTTAAGAACACTTGCTGAATACTATGATTCAAGAGGCGACAGCGAGAACGCACTTCGCTACTTCAAGCTCTATTACAAGGGTAATAAAGCGCTGCTATTTGATAAGCGCCAGAGTGATATCTTTTTACTCGAGCAAGATTTCGCTACGGCATCATTAGCTCAAGAAAACGAACTGCTTAACGCAGAAAAAGAGTTGGGTGAGCTGACATTAGATAAGCAGCAATTACGGAATCGAATCGTCGTCGCTTTGGGTATCATGGTGATGATAAGCGCCACGTTACTATTGATAAGGTTACGCTCGATCCAGAAGACCAACAAAGAACTACTTAAGCAATCAACAAGATGCGAACTGACAGGCTTATACAATAGGCGTTACTTAGAGCAACGGTTAACTCAGCCGATGCCACATCATTTGTCGTCGTTTGGGTATACGCTCGCTATTCTAGATTTAGACCGCTTCAAACAAGTTAATGACACTTATGGCCATGATATTGGTGACCAAGTGCTGGTGGAAGTCGCTAAGCGTTTAGAGAAAATCTTATCAACAAACGATGTAGTGGCAAGATGGGGTGGGGAAGAGTTTGTTTTGTTGCTGTCTGGTTCCATTGATCCTGAGCAACAGTTGAACGTTATCCGTTTAGCTATTTCTGAAACACCCATTGATACGCACTCCGGCTCTTTAGACCTCACCACATCGATAGGAGCGTCGATTGGTATTGTTCATGAGCAACTCAATCAAGATACTTACAAGAAGTACCTCAAAGCCGCGGATGATGCACTATATCAAGCGAAAGAGTCGGGTAGGAATCAAGTCATCATTGCTGAAAGTTAATCGCTAACCTGGAAACAAAAAGCCATTCTGATCTTCGTGAGATAAGAATGGCTTCTGGAACACTCTGAGATCGCTAATATCAAAATTTGAGTGAGAAGTGGGGTTTACTTAGCGATATGTCGAGTTTATCTATATCAACATTTTCTAAATGAGTTACTTAGCGACACCTTGAAGCATTTCAACCAATTCGCCTTCTGTCGCTGGTTCGCTAGCGAGTTCAATCACAGCCGAAGCTCCTCCCTTTAACATGTAGGCTTGGGTTCCACAGTGGTCATAGTGGAACCATTTACCATCTACACATACGTCGGTATAACATCTTGGGTCTTGTTTAAGTTCCATATCAATTTCCTTATTAACATTTGCCTAACGTTTTTCAGACTAGTTGATCACAAATCTAGGTAAATTGATCTAAATCAATCTAGAGTGTAATTGATGATTTCATTATCAAAATAAGAGAGGTGTGTCTAGCGAAGGAGCGACCTCTCGTTGGGCACTGCGCTCAAAGGTCGTGATTCTGGTTGGCAACTCTCGCTCTTTTGCTTGCCAGGTGATGCTTTTCTACATACGCTAGCTACTCTCTTAATCCCTATACAGACTTGATTGTGTTGGAAAATGACTAATATCTTTATCGTTGTAATTGTTCTGGTTGTGTTCTTTTACTTTATTCAAAAGTATGTGGTGAAACACGATGACACCAAAGACCACGCTTATCAGAAGAAAGGCGCGTTGATGTCGGCGCAACAGGCGACATTCTATAATGCGCTAAAATCAGCTGTGGGCAACCATGGGGAAGTGTTTGCTAAAGTCAGCATGTCGAACGTACTTGTTCCTGCTAAGACGAACAATAAGAAGAATTGGTTTATCGCCAACAACAAGATCTCACGTAGTTACTTCGACTTTGTTGTTTGCGACCCGCGAACGCTAGAGCCCCGCGTTATTATCGAACTTGATAACGGCAAAGAGCTCAATAAAGGGAAAGTCGATCGCGAAAAGCTACTAATTCACGTGTGTAAATCGGCAGGTTTACCTCTGATTGGTGCATCTATTAAACACAGCTACCAAGTGAGCCGTTTGAAGAGGTTACTGGCAGCACACATCGATTTAATCGAGCCATCAAAAGAAGTGCGATTTTGTAAGAAGTGTGGTAGCCCAATGATCATCAAACTGGCAAGCCAAGGCGATTACAAAGGCCGACGCTTCTTCACTTGTAGCCGCCAGCCAAACTGCACCTATACCGAAAACTACAACGTTGTATTCGATGTTGAAGAATAGTTGGTATCGATAGTAATGCATCCGGTTGGACTCCATTCAATCGCTTAGATACGAATAAGTTATACAAACTAAAAAGCCGAGCATTGATTATGCTCGGCTTTACTAATATTAAGTGGATTGGTTTAGACTAAAACGCGTAACGCATACCGAGCTGTAGCTCATCTTCGTCGTTATCGCCTTGCCCACCTTCGCCCTCGTCTAACATGTTAAACTTATAACTACCAAAGAAGGCCACATCGCCAATATAACGTGCGTATTCTAGACCGATAAAGTTAATGTCGTAATCTGCAATATCGTCAGCTTCAAAGTAGCTGTAGGTCAGGTTGACGGTGTTGACACCAAACGAGTATCCCAAGTAAGCATCGGCAGAATCGTAGTCTGAATCTTTTACGCCTAGACCTGAAATACTACCAAATTGATAGAGTGCGGCGAACCAAACCCCCTGATCGTTGGTGTACTTAACCGCACCAATATAGGCATCAGAAGTTTCTGTATCTGTCCCAACGCCATAGGTTTCATCACTTGACGCATAACCGACGCCAATATCTAACCCAATCGAAGTGCTGCCGGCGACAACTGCACCGAAGCCGTCACTTTGTGCTGATTCACTATCTGAATTGAAATTGCCATCAATTTGAAAGGTGATGTTGTCGCTTGTCAGTTCATAACGTAAAACATTTTTTGCTCGATCAGCAGTCGACACCGTGTATTCGTTGATATAGCCGCTGAAGGTTTCAGCCATATCCGTCCAATCGGTTAAGTAGGTAACGGCATTATTTTGGTGGCCATAATAGACGTTACCGTGATTGGTTTGAACACCCGTATATAAGAATCGAGTGTTAATGCCGATATCATCTGATGCGCCATCTTCAGACTCTGTTAGTTCGAATTCATATTTCCCAAAAAAGGAAATATCGTCCGACGCTTTTTGTGTGCCATCGACACTTAAGCGGACACGTGATCTATCACTATAGGTGCTACTATTACCAGCACTTTTATTCGCATCAGAGAAATTCCCTCGAACTTCTGCGCGGCCGCCGATATTGAATACTGTTTCATCTGTCTCATAAATGGTCGCCGCCGATACGGCAGATGTCGATAGTATGCTCACCACTGCAATGGCGATATGTGATTTTTTCATAATTTATTCCCTATTTTTCACACTTGTATTTATCGCAAACCATAGATTCACGTATAGCATTGAATTTAGATTATTGATTCCTACAGGTTATGAATATAGGCGCGCTTTACCATTATGCAAATTTCATTATGTATTACTGTGCTGTATGTATTCAAAATAGCTATGATGTGTGGGGTTGGGTTTTGAATTGCTTATAGATTGTTGCTCTTGAGGGAGATTAATTGTAGCTGATGTTTTTCGACTATAGAGTGCTATCGTATTTATGTATGTTGGTAATAACCCGGCCACTTTATATGAAAAATCCGAATTTAGTCATTGCGGCCTAGTAATTCGATGACGACGATTACAAAATCATGGTGATTTTTATGAATGATGTATTTCAGTGAGTTACAAAGCCTCTGCGTGCCTTTCACTTATAATGATCAAAATACTACGGTAACCCAGTGGGCAAGCAAAATTTTTGACACTAAATATAGGCATTGATCTATACCTGTATGGTTACTGTAAAGGCCAAGAAAAACGGTATAGATAACAAAAATCCCAAATTGAACACATTAGGTTAGTTAATTGGTTGTCATCAAGGATTAGAATTTTTTCTAACTAAACTTTGTTTTTCAGCGGTTTGACGATAATCTGGGTGTAAAATCGACATGTTGTTATGTCTTTGATTGCAAAGTGAGCAAACGAATCGCAAGATGCCAGTTAATACTTGCACCATCTGTTTATCATAGATATCATCGTTGGCGTTCTAAGGGAATGCGTCCGTAGCTCAGTTGGTTAGAGTACCGCCTTGACATGGCGGGGGTCGGTGATTCGAGTTCACTCGGACGCACCATTCCTTCTTTAGTTTTTATTGCATAACTATTGAGTTTGTCACAATGGTAGTAATAAGAAATTAGAACATCGCCCGCTTAGCTCAGTTGGTTAGAGTACTTGCATGACATGCAAGGTGTCACTGGTTCGAGTCCAGTAGCGGGCACCACATTTTACGAAAGAGCCCACCTAATGTGGGCTTTTTTGTGCCTGTAATTCCTTGCATTATCAGGCTCTTAACCATTTCTTGGTCCCAAGAGATTCCATGATGTGTTGTAAAATCCACCGTTTAAAGTAATCTCTGAAGTAGTCTTTTAAGATCTAAGCAATTTCGAGGTTACTTCAGGGGGTTACGATGGCGAAAAAAGTACAGCCTTTAACGGCAACTCAAATCAAACAAGCAAAGCCTAAAGAGAAAGAATATAATTTAGGTGACGGTGATGGATTATCATTGAAGATTAAGCCTATAGGAACAAAACTATGGCGTTTCTCTTACTATCATCCCATTTCACGAAAGCGCTTGAACCTAGCCTTAGGTAAGTACCCTGACGTCTCACTAGCCAAAGCAAGAACCAAAGCGATTGAAGCGAGAGAGCTACTCGCTGATGGTATTGACCCTAAAGAGCACCGTGACACTACTCTTAGAGAAAAACAGTTAGAATTGTCGAATACGTTACAGTCGGTATTTGATGATTGGATTGAAGTGAAGAGAACAAGCGTCAAAGAGCAAACGGCTAAAAAGTTAAAACAACGAATAGAAAAGTACCTCTTGCCGGATCTAGGTAAGTGTCCACTTAGCGATATTACAGCCCCTCAAGCGATCAAAACAATTAAACCTATTGCGAACCAAGGTAAATTAGAAACAGTAGGGCGCTTGTGTCGCAATCTCAATGAGATAATGACCTTTGCAGTAAACACAGGTGTTATTGAGCACAACAAGCTCGCAGGTATTGGTAAAGCCTTTGAAACAGCTAAGGTGACCAATCAAGCTTCGTTAACTCCTGATGAACTTCCTGAACTCCTCAAAACAATCAACTACGCGTCAATTAAACCTATCACTCGCTGCTTGCTAGAATGGCAACTTCACACCATGACAAGACCTGCTGAAACGGCCGGGGCACGTTGGGATGAAATTGATAAAGAAAAGATGCTTTGGATCATTCCTGCTGAACGAATGAAAAAAGGAAGAGTACACACTGTTCCTTTAACAAAACAAACTTTAGACCTATTAGAAACAATTGATTTCATCACGGGTGAAAGTGAATACCTTTTCCCTGCTGACAAAAGTAACAAAAATCACATCAATAAAGAGACAGCAAATAAGGCATTAGTAAGAATGGGCATGAAGGGCAGGCAAACGTCTCATGGCTTACGCGCATTAGCTAGTACCACTCTAAATGAACAGAACTTTGATCCAGACATTATTGAAGCTGCACTTTCTCATGTCGATAGAGATAAGGTAAGAAGCGCATACAACCGTACTGATTACCTTGAACGTCGTAAAGTTCTCATGGCGTGGTGGAGTGATCATATTGAAGAGGCTGCAACGGGAAGCTTGTCGATGAGTGGTAAAAAGAGCCTTAAGGTTGTGGGTTAGTTGCATGGGAGTGAAAAAGCAACGTATAGCTCACACATTTTAAGCGCACTAGCTCATACTTGTTCTGACAACTTTGCTGATAAGTCACGATGAAATCGTACACAAATTCCGTTGGCATCGTGACTCAAAACTGGACAAAATATTCTTACATTAATCACTTAAACTAGAAAAATTCGAATGACTTTTGGTATCGGAAAATTGCTTAGTGAAGTGTCCAGTTCTACTGGAGGGAGCAGAGCACCTTAACGCCGTTTCTCTTTCGTAAGACTGCGTTAAATCAATCTATCAGCAACTCAATATGCAATTTTGTCACTATTCATTAATGGCTGAATAAACAAAGTTCACCTCTAAAGGGGATAGCCAGCCCCGAGATGAACTTTAATCTACAGCTAATTGACGTTGCTGTTGGGTGTATACTTCAGCCAGATTAGCTGATCACAACGCCAATACTTAGAAGAATCATGACCATGGTACAAAGTACGCCAAGCAATGGACCAATGAATTTTAGCCAAGATGAGTAAGCGACTCGCCCAATGGCTAGACCGCCCATCACCACGCCCGATGTCGGTGTCACAAGGTTTGGTAAACCAGAGGCAGATTGGTAGGCAGTGACAACCAGTTCACGGCCAACACCAGCAAAATCCGCGAGTGGGGCAAGAACTGGCATTGAGAGTACCGCAAGCCCTGAAGAAGAGGGAACGACCAAACACATAACGGCTTCTACCCAGTAGATAGCATTGATGAATGCGATTTCGTTTAACCCGCCTAATAAGCCTTCCGCGTAATGCAAAATGGTGTGGGTTATGTTGCCGTTATCCATGACGACCACAAGGCCACGAGCAATAGCGATGATCAGGGCTACTCCCAGAAGATCGCGCGCTCCGTTTACAAAACTGTCGGTAATTTCAACTTCTGACATCCGGCCAACGAAGCCAACAAGAATGCTTGAGCCAAGAAATAGAGCGGAGAGTTCAGCCATCCACCATCCTGCCGCGGATACGCCCCACATCATAATGGCGAAAGTTAAACCGAAGATAGCCAGTACCGCTTTACGTGTGTTGTTTAGCTCTGGTGTTTCTTGCTTTTTACTGTGTAGGAAATATTCTAAGTTTGACTCTTTCTGGTGAGCGACGATTGAAAGCTCTGGGTTGTTTTTCACTTTTTCTGCATAGCGCATTACATAGATAACACAAACGATCCAACCAAGAACAAGGATCACGGCGCGCAGAGCAAAGCCCTCCATAAAATTGATTTCAGCTGCGTTAGAGGCAATGACAGTCGCAAAAGGGTTAATAGTAGAGCCTAAACAACCAATACCAGCACCAACCATGATAATAGCAACACCAACGATACTGTCGTAACCTGCTGCGATCATTACAGGTATCAGCAGTGCGTAAAAAGGAATAGTTTCTTCCGCCATGCCGTAAACGGTACCACCCAGCGCAAACAACCCCATTAGAATAGGGATCATCCATTTCTCGCGACCTGATAGGCGTTTCATGGTTCCGGCGATGCCTGCATCAATCGCGCCGGTTTGGGTTACTACAGCCAAAAATCCACCGATAACCAATACAAATAGGGCGACGTCCACTGCACGCGCCACGTAACTACCTGGGTCATAGAAGCCTTGAATTGGTGCCATTAAAATATCGACGATACCTTGAGGGTTTGAATCAACGGTTTGATACGTACCAACCATTGGCACCATACGGCCTAGTGTTTCATTGGTTTCCATCTGGTACTGACCGGCCGGTATAACCCAAGTTAAAATGGCCATTAGTACGGTCAGTATCATCAAAATTGTGTAGGCAGAAGGGAATTTAAATTTTGTCATTACGATGTCCTTTTATTTCTTATGGGGCCGAAGCCCCATTGGTCGGATTTAGCCCAAAAGCTGTTCCTTCACGTTAGCTAACGAATTCCATGATTTGTTGAGCGGACATATCGCCAAGTCCCATTTTTTTTAATGTTCTTCCAGATTCGAAATAATTGGTCTCGTTATACGCATTGTCGATGTGCAGACAAGATGTCACCATAGGTGTGTCAATACCGACCAGTTTACCGAGCTCGTAACAAGGGACGAGAAGGTAAGCGGCATCTTCCGTGATGTATCGGTTGCTGGCTGAGTTGGGTGCGCTGTTCAGCTTGCCGTGGGTTTCTGAAGTGCGGTTAACCTCATAAACACTTTCACATTTCATACCGTAAAGGGCATTCATTGCTTGAAGCTCAGGCAACAGTTGTAATCCTAGCGCTTTGCCTATGGATTGACGCTCTGACTCCATTACTGCTGCCGCTTTTGCTGTTGAAACTGAGCAGCAATCTTTGTAGTAATTGAATTGGCCATCGAAGTTTTCTAGTAAGCCAATATTGAGTGTTGTTAGTAATGGATGTCCGCCAAAGTTGATGTTTTCTAATCCGGCTTCAATGACATTACGAAGCCTTGTTAGAGGTAAAGGCATCACAGCTTGTAAGGCTGCAATAGCCTCTTCCGTGCGATCTGCAGGATAAGCGGCGACAGGAAGGTGCTCTTTCATACCTAAAATAGCGATCTCTGCAGGCCCAACAATTCGAGTTGCCCAGGGAATCGAAATTGCGTCAACAAAAGTGATATCTAAATGGGCAAACCCTTGTTCATTTTTAATTTGATTTAGCGCTAATGAGCCATAATTCCCTGGCATAAGCATGATGATTTGGCCATCACGTAAATGAGGCAGCATTTGAGTAAAGAGTGGCTCTTGCGCAAATGATGGGACCGGTAAGACGAGTAAGTCGGCATATGAGACTGTCTCTGCCAAATCGCGGCTGATTTTGTCACACGCCTGAAAGCCACTGTAAGTCAGTTCAACGTCATTAAAGCTTTCAAGTGCACAGATCCCTCCTCGTTGTTCTATGTCTGCCAGAGGATGGTCAAAACCTGGCGAGCCATAGAGGCAGACATCAGCACCTTGTAGGGTAAAGTGATAGGCCGCTGTTAATCCAGCATTACCGGAGCCAATCACAGAGACGCGCGTTTTCATAATTTCTTCCTTATTGATTTTTGTTTTTCTGGTTGAGAGCTTAAGGAAGAAGGCATATTCGTCGCCAATGACTAAGCTGGAGACTAGTATGCAAAAAAGGAATGATGAGAGGCTGGTGTTATCTCAAGGTATTGACTTTATTAGTATAAATTGATTTCACCAAAGTAGTCTGGCATCTCTGTAATTGTGAACTTACTCAGAATCATATTCACTGAGGTTTCGCATTGGCCCAATTTTGAGCTGAATATTCATCGCGTCAGCTTGTAACATGAATTGCTCAATGAACTGTTCCGCATTTCGGTGAATGGGCTTTAACGAAGGGTAGAGGATATCAAATTCAAACGGCAGGCCGAATACAAGTGGTTTCATTACGACCTTTGGGTGCTCGCTTTCCATGTAAGCGGTAAATGGATCAGTGATCGCGATCCCGACACCTTCTCGAACTAAGGTTGCAGCGGTGCTTGCCAGTGAGACTTCGATTTGCTCAATCGTTGATAGGTCATAGCGACGTAACAATGCATCGACTCTTCTCTGAGTAATATCCTTTTCGTGGCGGATGAGCACTTGACCCGCAATATCGTAGATGTCTATGACCGAGCGTTTGGCCAGTGGCGAATCGGAGGGGATAAGACAAACGCATTCGCATTCTACTTTTTGTGCTTTTACACCCGCGAGGTGATCATCAATAAACGCAAAGCCAATGTCTGTTGTTTGACTTTGAACCCGCTGAATCACCTCTTCGGAACGATATGTTTTAAACCCGACTTTGACTTTAGGCGCTTGCTTTAAAAAGACCGCCAAGATTCTTGGCAAAAAGGCGTTTGAGAGAAGAGGCATCGCAGCAATATTTAGTGTCCCGAAATGGCGCGAGCGAATTGAATGCGCAGCGTGATCGAGACTTGATACAGCATCAAAGACTTTGGATACTTCAATATAGAAGGCTTCTCCCTCATTACTAAGCTCCAAGCGATTTCGTTTACGAGTAAAAAGTTGAAAGCCAATTCTTTGTTCTAAATTGGCTAATAGTCGACTGACGGCGGATTGACTAAGCGATAAGCGCTCTGCCGCGGCAGTGACGGTTTGACATTCAACAATGGCTTTAAAAGCATTGAGTTGGGTTAGCTTCATTACATACAGCTCTGGATACAGGAATCGATGAAATTACCAGAAGCTCTAGTGGAATACCTTGAGCTGTAATGAGTAATCAACAATTTCTTGGCAAGTTTAAAGTGAATAAAGCTCAACTAAAAGTCGCTTTAAACAGTGATCCGCCCCAGCACTTTTTGGACATCGAGTTAAGTGAGTACAATCGCGAAAGAGGTGAACAATGACAACCAAGAAAACTACAATTAAACGTTCCCCTTAATTTAAAGCAGAAGCACTGAAGCTAGTAGAGAAAGTAGGAGTAGTTGCATTCGTTATTTAATTACACCCCTTAAGTGTATTTATCAATTCTCAATAACACGGTTCCCGCAATAGTTATCTCTCCATACAAGATATATTGAATCTCCGCCTCATACGTAGTGACCATTGTCTGGTTTTTACCAATAAAACACTCATTAATATTCGCCGCTGAAATCTGACCCTCTATCTGACATTCTCCATGCCAAAATATGAAGATATTTCGTTGTGTTTTTGTTATGAAATTGTTTCTTATTTCGTATTTTTTCGTTCTTTAAATACCTCGACGCTTGATTTTAACTATTTATTAATATTATCGATCGTCAAAATTAACGTTACTGTGTCTGTGTCACGGTTTGGTTGTGCGTGGTAATTTTTGTATTGAACTGTGAGATAACATGTATTCGTCAATTTTATTGAACCCTACACATAATAAAAAAGGATTGATGGACATGAAAAAGGTATTACTAAAAGCTGCTGCACTAACTATTGCTCTTGCTGCTGCAGGTGCACACGCTAAAGACTATGAAATTGTAAACGTCGTTAAAGTATCTGGTATTCCTTGGTTTAACCAAATGAACAAAGGTATTGAACAAGCAGCAACTGACTTTGGTGTTAACGCACGCCAACTTGGTCCTTCTACACCAGATCCAGCACAACAAGTAAAAATTATTGAAGACTTGATTGCTAAAGGTGTCGATGCAATTACTGTTGTGCCAAATGATGTAACGGTTCTTGAGCCGGTATTCAAGAAGGCACGTGAGAAGGGCATTATCGTTTTAACTCACGAATCTCCGGACGGGCACGGAGCTGATTGGGATATCGAAACTATTGATAACCAATCCTATGCAAAAGTGACCATGGATGAGCTTGCAAAAAACATGGGTGAGAAAGGTGGATACGCTGTTTACGTAGGTTCACTTACTGTGCCGTTACATAACAACTGGGCAAATTTAGCAATAGATTACCAAAAGCAAACTTACCCAGAAATGTATGAAGTGACCAGCCGCATGCCTGTTGCTGAAAGTATCGATCAATCATACGCAGCGACCAACGACTTGATGAAGGCTCACCCTGATATGGCAGGTATTGTTTCTTATGGTTCTCTAGGTGGCATTGGTGCTGGGGAAGCGATTAAGAAGAAACGAGCTAAAGATAAGATCAGTGTTGTAGGCATCTTAATGCCAAGCCAAGCTGCACCTTACTTGATGCGCGGCGAGATTGATAAAGGATACTTGTGGAACCCTGCCGATGCTGGTTATGCGATGGTTGCTGTTGCAAAACAAATGCTTGATGGCAAAGCAGTAACAGATGGCGTAAACGTTAAAGGTTTGGGTGATGCTGAAATCGATACTGAAAAACGTGTAGTGAAATTTAATAAGATCCTTGAAGTCGATAAAACAAACGCACGTCAACTTGGTTTCTAAGCGTTAACTTTGACAAGTTCGTTAATGTTTTACTGATAACAAGTAATAACTTCGGGGTAGTGCAATTCTACCCCATGATTTATGGAAATTCATATGTCTGGTACTCCTTTCATTACCCTCAAGAAGGTGTCAAAACATTTTGGCTCTGTGAAAGCCTTGGATGGTATTAACCTAACCTTCAACCAAGGCGAAGTACACTGTTTAGCTGGAAAGAATGGCTGTGGTAAAAGCACATTGTTCAAAGTGATTTCGGGTGTCCATGCGCCGGAAAAAGGTGCTGAAATTCTACTTGAAGGTAAAAAATATCCACGCTTAAATCCGCAACAATCAATTGAACATGGCATTCAAGTTATTTATCAAGACTTGTCGCTTTTCCCTAACCTTACCGTCGCAGAAAACATAGCTATTCAAGATCATGTTGAGTGGACAAAGGGATTAGTTCAGCAAAAACGTATCGAAGAGATTGCGATTAAAGTAATGGCGAAAGTCGGCGTGAAGCTAGCATTGGATAAGCGTGTAGAGCAACTTTCGATTGCAGAGTGTCAATTGGTTGCAATTTGTCGAGCTATGGCGTCTGACGCCAAGCTAATGATCATGGACGAGCCAACCGCATCGTTAACTCGTACTGAGGTCAATCACCTGATCGAAGTTGTTGCGGATCTCAAATCGAAAGGTGTTACCGTTGTTTTTGTTAGCCACAAACTCGACGAAGTGATGGAGATCTCTGATCGCATTACCGTTATCCGTGATGGCCGTACCATTGGTACCTATCAAGCCGATGAAGTGGATAGCGACGAGTTGGCATTTTTAATGACAGGTCAACGTTTTGAATTTTCGCCTTTAGCGCCATACCAACAACAAGGTGATGTGAAGCTAGAAGTAAAAAAACTGACTAAACAAGGTCAATATCACGATGTATCGCTGTCGGTTCGTGCTGGTGAAATCGTCTCCATTACTGGATTACTTGGAGCGGGTCGTACCGAGCTTTGCATGGCATTATTTGGAATGAATAAGCCTGACAGCGGCGAGATCCTAATTAACGGTCAACCGACGTCGTTTAGCTCCAATCGTGATGCGATCGCACAAGGGATTGGTTATGTATCAGAAGACCGCATGTCAACTGGGTTAGTCATGGACCAGTCGATTCAAGACAACATTACTGCTTCGGTGCTAAAGCGTCTACAAAAGCCATCGGGTGTACTGGACCATCTTAAAGCCAACAAGCTAGTGGCAAAGCTTATCTCATCACTATCAATCAAAGTCGCAGATCCAAAATTGCCTGTTACTAGCCTTTCTGGTGGTAACGCGCAGCGCATTTCGATTGCCAAGTGGATCGCAGCAGAGCCAGAAGTTCTGATCCTTGACTCACCGACCGTCGGTGTTGATGTTGCTAACAAAGAAGCCATCTACAACATTGCCAAAGACCTTGCTGCAAGTGGTATGGCGATCATCATGGTGAGTGATGAAATCCCTGAAGTATTTTACAACAGTCACCGAGTGATTGTGATGAAAGAAGGACGTTTTACCCATGACTTCCAACCGACTAATTGCTCAGAGCAACAAATCATGGAGGCCGTCAATGCATAATAAATTTAAGCGCCAATTGGCTTCGTTTAGCAAACGTCACGAATTCTATCTCTCCGTTATGATCGTATTGATTGTAGCGGTACTGACCGCGGCATCAGAAGATTTTCTTACGTTAGGTAATATCTTCGATATGTCAGTAAGCTCGGCGTTACTTGGCATTATGGCTTGTGGTCTATTTGTAGTACTTATTGCTGGTGGGATTGATATTTCATTTCCCGCCACGGCAGCAATTGCCCAATATGTTGCGGCCACATACATTCTAAGTATTGGCGGTAACTTTATGATTGCCTTTGGTATTGCCGCATTGGTTGGTGTGTTATTGGGTATGATTAACGCAGCATTGGTTTATAAGCTCAAAGTACCGGCGATTATCATAACCATTTCCACGTTGAACCTGTTCTTCGGCCTACTGATTTATTTTAGTAATGGCGAGTGGCTATATGGTTTCCCTGATTGGTTTATGGACGGTGTTGAGTTATTTAGCTTCACTGGAAGCGATGGTTATGACTATGGCTTGTCACTGCCAATTCTGACTTTAATTGCCATGATTGCGCTAACGTCGTTTTTAATGTCGAAAACACGTTTAGGCCGTCAAATATACGCTGTGGGTGGTAATGCTGATGCCGCGAGCCGTATCGGTATAAACCTCTTTGGCATCAATTTGTTTGTGTATGGTTACATGGGAGCGCTAGCGGGTATTGCGTCAGTAGTTCAAACACAAATTACTCAATCGGTGGCGCCAAACTCTTTAATGGGTTTTGAGCTTACTGTGCTTGCGGCTGTAGTACTTGGTGGAACGAGTATGACGGGAGGCAAAGGAACCTTATTCGGTGTGATTTTAGGTGTGATTTTGTTAGCGGTGGTGAAAAACGGTTTAACACTATTGAGCGTGCCTTCTTACTGGCACACCGTTGTGACGGGTTTGATTATTGTTTGCAGTATCAGCATGACCGCGATTAATGAGAAAAAACAAGCAGCGCAGGGGGCATAATGGAACAGGTTCTAAATAGTTTAAAGCTGCCAACGGATAAGAACATTCGTTACTTGTTGGTTATTTTAGTTGGTATTTTGGCGGTGATGGGCTTTACCAGCGGTCAAGCATTTTTCTCAATCGGCAACTTACAATCGATGTCATCGCAAATGCCGCTATTAGGTTTACTCGCATTGGCAATGGCAGTATGTATGTTGACTGGTGGTATTAACCTATCAATCATCGCTACTACTAATGCATGTGGCTTAGTTATGGCGAGCATCATAACCCAAGCACCAGATAGCTTTGCAATGTTGGTATTAGCACTGGCGGGTGGTCTGATTACAGCAGTAGTAATTGGCCTTCTTAACGGAGCATTAATCGCTTACGTTGGAGTCTCTCCAATTCTTGCTACTTTGGGCATGATGACGTTGATCAATGGCCTTAATGTCCTTATCTCAGGTGGCAGCGTAATCTCAGGATTCCCTGAAGCACTGTTGGTTTTAGGTAATGGCTCGTTAATGGGCATCCCTATGCCACTTATCTTGTTTGTCGGTTTTGCGATTGGTTTGTGGGCTTTACTTGAGCATACAAGTCTTGGCCGCACGATTTACTTGATGGGTTCTAACGAGAAAGCCACACGATTCTCAGGCATCAATACTCAAAAAGCCACACTGTATGTATATGCGCTCTCTTCAATTCTATGTTGGGCGGCCGCAATTGTAATGATGGCAAAATTCAACTCAGCTAAAGCTGGTTATGGAGAGTCTTATCTATTAATTGCGATTTTGGCCTCAGTGCTCGGTGGCATCAATCCAGATGGTGGTTTTGGACGCATTATTGGTATTGGCTTAGCATTGATTGTACTGCAAACGTTAGAAAGCGGTCTTAATTTACTGGGAGTGAGCAGCTATCTCACTATGGCGCTGTGGGGCGGCATCTTGATCCTATTTATCTTCTTACAAAAAAATAAGGCTTAACGGGGAAGGATATGAGTATTTATTTTATCGGTGTTGACGTAGGCAGTGGTAGTGCAAGAGCTGGCGTATTCGATGCTCATGGGCGTAAAGTCGGTGAAGCGAAACGCGATACCCAAATGTTTAAGCCGCAAGCAGACTTCGTTGAGCAATCTTCAGAAAATATTTGGCAGTGTGTGTGTTTGGCAGTAAAAGACGCCGTTTCACAAGCGAACATCGATCCTATTCAAGTAAAAGGCATTGGTTTTGATGCTACATGCTCGCTTGTTGTATTGGACAACAAAGGAGAACCTTTAACAGTTAGCCCAACTGGTCGTAGTGAACAGAATATTGTGATGTGGATGGATCACCGTGCTATCACACAAGCAGATCGTATCAACACTACTGAACACCCAGTGTTGGCATACGTTGGCAACCGTATTTCGCCAGAAATGCAAACACCAAAGCTATTATGGCTAAAACAAAATATGCCCAATACATGGTCTAAAGCAGGCTATTTCTTTGACTTACCAGATTTTCTGACTTGGAAAGCTACCTTTGATGCTAGTCGATCGCTTTGTTCAACTGTATGTAAATGGACTTACCTTGGTCACGAAAGTAAGTGGGATAAGAGTTTCTTTGAACTGATAGGTTTAGAAGACTTACTTGAAGATAACGCGCAATCAATTGGCGATCGTATTTTACCAATGGGTCAGCCTGTCGGGGATGGACTAACGGTTCATGCGGCGGATGATCTCGGCCTGGTGGCCGGAACAGCCGTTGGTACCTCAATCATCGATGCACATGCTGGTGGTATAGGAGTATTAGGTGCTGCGGGGATGACGGGTGAAAAAGCGGATTTCAATAAACGTTTGGCTTTGATTGGTGGAACCTCTTCTTGCCATATGGCTGCATCAAAAACGGCACGTTTTATCGATGGAGTTTGGGGGGCATACTACGGTGCAATGATACCTGGGTACTGGCTTAATGAGGGTGGGCAATCAGCAACTGGTGCTTTGATTGACCACATTATTACTTCACATCCAATCTATGACAGAGCTAAAGAGCAGGCTGATAAATTGGGTCAAACCATCTATCAATTGCTTAATAACCGTTTGTTAGAACTTGCTGGTAGCAAAGAAGATATAGCTTTTTTGACGAAAGATATCCATGTGTTGCCTTACTTCCATGGCAACCGTTCTCCACGTGCTAATCCTCATTTAACTGGCACTATTACTGGCCTTAAAATGTCGAAAACCATTGATGATATGGCGATGCAATATCTTGCAACGTTACAAGGTATTGCTTTAGGTACACGTCATATCATTGAAGTGATGAACGAAGCTGGATACGAGATTGATACCATTATGGCTTGCGGCGGTGGTACTAAGAATAGTGTCTTCTTACAGGAACATGCTAACGCCACTGGCTGTATGATTTTGTTGCCTGAAGAAAGCGAAGCCGTATTGTTGGGCTCTGCAATGCTCGGCTCTGTCGCCGCTGACTTCTACAGTGATATCCCAGACGCTATGAATGCCATGAGTCGCATCAGTAAGAGCGTAATGCCCCAAACTGAAAAGATTAAGCGGTTCTATGACGCGAAATATAAAGTATTCCACAAGATGTATGAAGATGACGTGGAGTACAAACGCTTAATGGGAGAGTTTTAGACAAGCCCTTATATATTTCAAAATGTAATTTATGGTTCTGTTAACGGTCTAGTTCAATAACTAGACCGTTAACACATGGACTTCACCGGTGGATAATCGCTACAAATTTTAAATATTGGTTTTTCGTGCTGCAATCACAAGTAGCTCGACCTTGAGTTCAGGGCTAGCGAGCTTCGCTTCACCACAAGCACGCGCAGGTGCGAACCCTTCATCAAACCATTCATCCCATACTGTATTCATTTCATTGAAATCGCTCATATCAGCTAGCCATACTGTGACCTGTAAAACATGCTGACAATCACTTCCCGCTTCAACAAGAAGGCTTTCTACTCTTGTAAGCGCTTCTCTAGTTTGCTCTGTAACGCTTGTACCACGGACTCCGACCTGACCACATAAATATATTGTGTCGTTATGGGTCACAATTTTGCTCATACGTTGATTAGTATGCAGTCTCTGTATCTTGCTCATATTTAATATTTCCTTTTTTATATTTTTTAATAAATGAACTCTTTGCGGGGGTGAGACTTGCTAGCTCTCCAAGTTTCAATGGTTTAATAGGGTTGCGTAGTCGGTAGTAGCCTACTTTTTCCATTGAAATGCCGACTTTGTCACTAATAATATGGGCCACCGTTGATCCGCAATAGCGTCCTTGACACGGGCCCATGCCACAGCGAGTGAACGTTTTTATTTGATTAATCCCACAGGCTCCCTGATCTACGTGATCGCGGATTTGTTTTGCTGTTACTTCTTCACACCGACAAACGATCGTTTGGTCGCTGGGGGTGAGGGCTTGCTTAGGTGGGGTATACAGCGCATCAAGAAACGGTCGTACTGATAGCTCTTTGTTTATTATTGCTTTTATGGGGTTATCGTTATTTTTAGTTATGAGATTACCGTTAAGCTCAAGATCTTGCAGAGTTTTTTGTGCGACGAGCTCACCTTGTAATTCTGCAACGATTGCTCCTCCAATGCCCCCGCTGTCGCCAGCAACAAAGACACCGTAACGTGAACTCATGTTGTTACTGTCTAACTTAGGCTTCCAGCAAACTTGTAATGAATCCCAAACATGTTCCAACCCCATAGCGCGAGTGAGTTGGACGTTAGGAATCACTCCAATATGTGCTAAGACAGTTTCACCTTTAAGATCGACGGTTCTTCCTGAGTTTTGAAAGGTTAAGCCTTCTAAACGTTGGCTACCTAGTGCTCCAATGTGAGTAGAAGATGTATAGCGCTTGATCCCAAGCTTATGAATCTTGGAAAGGAGCGTTAAGCCTTTGGCTATGTAATTGCGTCCTTGCCATGCATTCAACCAATATCCGGCTGCTTTAAAGTAACTTGCGCTTTGCTGAGTATCGACAATGGCCTTCGGTGTAGCGCCGGCATCGCTCATCTGTACGGCGAGTAGGTAGAGAAGGGGACCTGTTCCAACCAAGATTGCATCTTTAGGGACAATGCCTGATGTTTTCATCATGATTTGGCAAGCCCCAGCTGTCATCACCCCTGGTAGTGTCCAACCTGAGAATGGGAATGGTCTCTCAATTGCCCCCGTTGCTATGATGATTTTTTTCGCGGTCGCTTTTTGAGCTTTCCCATCGCGACTCCAATAAACCGCGTTGTCCGAATCAATTCGCCATAACGTAGCGCCAGAGAAATAAGAGATGTTAGCTTGGTTAAAAGTTTTAACGAGTTCGGCACCTCTTAAATAATCTGGCCCGAAGATATGTCCGTGTGGGTGACCTGATTCTTGTATGGCTCTATAAATTTGGCCTCCTGGTTGAGCTTGCTCGTCGATAACCATGACATTTGCTCCCGCAATAGCGCATTGAACTGCCGCAGCCATTCCTGCAGGCCCAGCTCCGATCACACACACATCAAAATTCATGTTTGATTGTTCTAGCATGAAACCTCCTATTACATTGTTTGTCGGCGAATTTTCATGCCGTCTTTAATCAAATTCATGCAAGCTTGAACGTTAGGTTCTCCATCGACTTCAACGCGGCACTCAAAGCAACTACCCATCATACAAAACGGTGCTCTTGGTGAGCCGGATTGAGGCGTTGTACGAGTATGATCTACCGTTGCTGCTAGCAATGCTGCAGCTATGGTATCTCCGTCATTCGCCATGTAATATTGACCTTCCCATTCAAACTGAATTGATGCTTTCTCTTTATCCGAGGCAAGTCGTTGGAATCTAGAATCTGTCTTCACTGAATACCTCCAAATCTGGTGCGTTAGTAGATTGCTCAAGCCAATGCGGTAACAAATAACTATGGACTGCGGCTAGTGTAATACCGCTGTGGCAACTCACTAGGTAAGCTCCTGGATGTGTTTTTGATTGTTGATATATTGGTAGGCCATCAGGTGAAACGATCCGAGTCGCACCCCAACTTCGAATTAGCCTGGTGTGCTCTAAAAATGGATAAACAGCAATCGCTCGCTCAGCTATAGCAGCTGTAGTTTCGATGGTGTCATTGTTGTCAAATCCAGCATTTTCCTTAGAGTCTCCTATCTGGATACCACCTTCATCTACCTGGCGAATAATACCGGAGGGGCGCTTCATCTTTTTGGGGAGCTTTTCAGTGATTAAAACTTGTCCTTTTTGAGGAGAGACTAATGCTTTGAAGTTGAGTTTTGGGCCTAATTGAGCTGCTCCTAAACCTGCAGACAAAACAACTTTGTCGCTAGAATAAATCCTCCCATCTTCTAATGTGACTTGAAACGTTCCCGACTTATCTTGGTTAATATCAGACACATTAGTTCCAGTAATTAAATTAGCACCGAGCTTTCGGATCGCTGCAGTATACGCATTGAGTAACTTCAATGGATTGACATGACCATCTTCTGCTCCGTAAATTGCACCGACGACGTCAGGGCCAATTTCGGGCTCCTCCTGTATTAGGCGTTTGCGATCCCAAATTTCATATGGATGGTCGCTATTCAATTGCTTACGTAGGTGCTCATACTGCTTAGCTTTAGCCATTAATTCTTCTTCACAGAAGTGGAAATCGTATCCCCCTTCTTGCACTAGGTTAAGCCTATGTCCGGTAACGTTTTCTAATTCTTCTGCGAGCTCTTTCCATAACTTTACAGATCGGCGAGTCCATGCTGCATAGTGAGGTGCGTCGAGCCCTTTACTCGACAACCAAACCAAGCCAAAATTGCCACGAGATGCACGATGATCGAGGTCGCCGCCATCCAGTACTGTTACCTGATGACCCGCTTTAAGAAGGCCATAAGCTAGTGCGCAACCCACAATTCCGCCACCGACAACAATATATTCCGGTTTCATAACATTCTCTTATGCTTTCGTTGAGGGGGCAGGGGTGCCCCCTTTGGTTGGTGTTTCTTAATTAAGCGCTTTGTCTAAGATTGGCTGGCTCCAATCAGAACCGATATCGTCAATAATTTGAGGCCATACTGTAGCGCGTACTTTGTTAGCTGTTTTGCTCAACTGACTTGGAGTCATTTCTATGATTGTTGCACCAGCTTCTACCAGTTTTTGTTCATTGGCTTTCTGGTCTAGTTGTGCAGCGCCCCAACGACGGTTTTCAAATTGAGCTGCGGCTGTTTTGAGAGCTGCTCTCTCTGCTTCATCGAGATCTTCTAAGCGCTCAGAATTGATCATCAGGTACCAGATTTCGAAGTGGGTATTGAGAGGAATATAGGTTTTTGTTACATCACGGAATGAAGCGTAATAGCCTTCAGCTCCAGAACCAATAACACCATCAACTACACCAGTTTGTACTGCCGTAAAAGCTTCTGAAAAAGGTAGGGGTGAACCAATATAGCCGACGTTATCTGCTAATAACTGGAAACTCTTGATCGGTGGTACACGAAGCTTAATACCTTTGGTTATATCGGGATCACCAGCACCAACTGCATTACGGTTTAACGAAATTCCTCCAAAGTAAACAGGGTAGGCTGCGAGCAATGTTATATCTTGTTTAGCAAATAGCTCTTCCATTGCTTCGCGTACTGGTGCATTTGAACCGTAGATATTTTGAGCTTCTTGCCAATCGTTTGCTAAGAAAGGTAATAAACCAATTTGCATTCTACGGTCGGTAGATGTGGAGGCTGGTTGCAATGCCATATCAATTGCACCAATTGAAATTCGTTCCTGTACTAACGTGTAATCACCTAAAGCGTTAGCAGCATAGACTCTTAGTTTAAGGTCGCCATCTGTCGAGGCTTTTAGATCGTTGCTTAACTGCTTGATGTCATTATCAACTACGGTACCTTGTGGGCGTACATGACTGATTTTTAGCGTTGTAGCATGTGCAGGGAAAGTACTTAGGGCGGCGGCCATAAGTGATGCCAACATAGTGACATTTTTTATTGTTTTTAATGGTTTTAACTTACTTGTTTTTAACATTGTTAATTTCCTTTTAATAACCAAACATAGTAGGGAGGTACAGAGATAATTCTGACCAAAAAGACGTAAGAATTACGACAGGTAGATACCCAAATAAAATGAGTAGCATTGCCGGCCCAACAACTTCAGAGAATTTTACGTTACCAATGCGAGCACCAAGGTATAGGATTGACGCATATGGTGGGGTCACTCCGCCCATCGCGGTATTGACTCCCATGATTGCAGCAAATTGAATTGGGCTGATGCCAATTGCCGTCATTAGTGGCAAAAGCAAAGGCGCTATAAGAATGATTGCAGTCAAATCGTTCACGACCATACCAACGACAAACAACAACAGATTAATAAAAATTAGTAATAAAAATTTGTCAGCAGTAATATTGAAGATAGCTTCAACTAATTGTTGGGGGATTCCTTCTACAACAAACATTTGGCTAAGAATTAGACTGAATAAAATCATAAACATGATAGATCCAACCGCTGTTGCAGACTCTTTGCCGGATTCTAATAATGTCTTCCAACTCAATCCTTTATAGATCATAAAGCCGACTGGAACAGCATAGATAACAGCAACTGCCGCAGCTTCTGTTGGAGTCATAATGCCGCCATAAATACCACCAAGGATAATTACTGGCATCAATAAAGCAGGCACCGCGTTAAATGTTTGGCTAGAAGCTTTCTTAAACATCTCTGGTAAGCTCAGCTTGTCATCTAAAACAAGTGGGAACTTACGAGCCATAAACATATTGATTGCGGCAAAGTTGAACGTAACCAACAATCCAGGACCAAGTGTCGCGAGGAAACAAGCCAGAATTGATGTGTCAGTAACCCAACCATAAACAATCATTGTCACGCTTGGCGGAATGAGTAGACCTAATATTGACGAGTTAGCAATGAGTGCTGTCGCATAAGCTCGCGGGTAGCCTCGTTTTTCCATCTCGGGGATAAGAAGTGGCCCGATAGCCGCAATACCAGTTAATCCGCTTCCAGAAATGGCACCGATAATCGCGCAACTAACAGAAGCTACGATACCTAGACCACCGCGTATATGACCGACAAATACGTTCACAAAACCTAATAGACTAGCAGCGATTCCACTTCTACTCATTATGGTTCCTGCCAATACAAATAGGGGAATAGCCAACAAAACGGGGTTCATTAATTGCCCAGCGCCCCACATCATGTTGCCTTTCATCGACATGTCACCGGCAAAACTCATGACCATCAGTGCACCGCCGAAACAAAATGGAAGGGGAACGCCGAGAGTCAGTAGTATGACTAAAACTGAGACGGCTAATAGAGCGACTTCAATCATTGTTTCACCTTATTTACGAAAGACGATGGAGTTCTAAGTTGGTTAACCAGCTTTACGATATGTATGGCAATAAAAAGTGTGATCAGAAGAAGTCCGATGAATACGGAACATTCATGATAAAAAGTAGGTATATAGAGAGTGGGGCTTTCTTTCCATACGCGCCAAGCGTACTTGACATAATCCCATGCCCAGTAAGTAAGCCAGCTCGAAATAATAAAACTTATAATTTCGCCTACTAGTGCCAAAATTGTGTGCCCGCGTTCACTTTTGATGAAAATTTCTAAGACATTTGCTCGTATCTGAGAGTCTTCTCTTGAAGCATTAACTGCCCCAAGCATATATAGCCAGATTGTAGGAATGACCATTGATTCTTCGAGTCCCATAATTGGGACCTCAAAAATATATCGTGTCACGACCTGAACAAATTGCATTAGAGCTACTGATGCAATTAAGGCCGTGAGCAAGTATCGAAATTTTTGCTCCACTGTATGTTTCCTTATTGTTGTATTTGTAATTATTTGGTTATTTTATTGGTGACAATCAATAAAAACAAATTTAAAATTACTCTAAAGTCATAAATTTTACTTATAGGGTGTCATGAGCAATCTTTCGATAAAACAATTAGAAACGTTCCGTGCTGTAATGCGTTCGGGATCGGTGACTGTGGCTGCAAAAACTTTATGCCGAACTCAACCTGCAGTGAGCTCTATGATCGTAGGTCTTGAGAAGGAGCTAGGGTTGACACTTTTTGAACGACAAAAGGGGCGTTTAATCCCCAACCCTGAAGCATATTTTTTGCTAGAAGAAACTGATGCGATTTTAGAGCGTTTAACGCGTTCAACGCAGTTAATGGCAGAAGTGAAAAACCTCACTAGAGGGAAGTTACGTATTGCTTGTATGCCTGCTGCAGCATTATTTTTTATGCCGCACGTTATTGCCGAATATGTAAAGGACAGACCTGAAGTAGAAGTATCCATGATGATGCGAAGTTCTACTATTGTTCAAGACTGGATTGCATCTCAGCAGTACGATATAGGTTATTCAGAGCTGCCTAAGGACAGAGATTCATTTCATGTAGAACCTATACAGCTTGAGGGAGTGTGTGCATTACACAAGGATCACCCTTTAGCGAGTAAACCGCTCATTACTCCAAAAGACTTAGATAATGTTCCACTAGCAGCGCTGTTTACCCGTCATTCAGCAAGTGAACACACAAGACTGTTATTTGAAGAACATAACGTCACTTATCGACCTAGATTTGAGCTACAGAACTACATCTCTGGTTTTGAGTTTGTCGAACAACAGCTATGTGCTTGTATCTGTGACCCCATCAGTGCAGCTAGTTACAAACTATATAAAGGAAATCAAGGGAACGTTGTATTTCGCCCCTTTGCTCCAGCTATAGCTTATGATCACGCAATACTGACACCTGCTCACAAACCAATGTCAAAGCTTGCTGAGGTCTTTGCTTTAAATATCCGACAAGCAGTAGATGCATTTGTGTCTGATATCAATGATTTTTGACCCGTTTAATGTTCGCATATTTAAACGGTCACAATGAATAATGAAATATAGGTCCTAACGATTTTTTTAACATAGAAACACCCCAATAGTTAGTTTCTTTCTATCACAACTATACTTATACTTTATTTCCAAAAAATTTCTCCCAGAGAACAGTACAACCATTAGTCATTTTTGTGGTAAATATTTCCGAGTGATAATGTATGATTGAGTGAATGTCTATGATCCTCTTCGTATATGGAGTCGCCATTGGGTGAACTCCTTTTAGGTTTTGATAAGTAGAAATAGCCTTTCCTATATTTAGAGTAGAGGAATAAAGAATATATTATAATGACTGAAAACCACATGTTACCTCCTTAATTGGTGCGTTAAGTATCACTGATTTTTATTTTTAAATTTGAAAGCCCAGATGTAATGAATCATAATGGCCAATGGTACTAATATGTCAAGTGGTGTAAAACCACCAGAAAAAGCCCATCCTAGGAACAAAAGTACGATAGCTAATGTGAATAAAATAAGTTCTTTCAAACCGTCAAGTATGTCCTTCATGCCCTTTCCTTAATTAACCTAGCAATATAATCACAATAACATTAAAACTGTAGTTCCAAAATCCCCGCTTAGTTTTTAGATATATTAAAAACCTTTGAAAAACGGATAAAACAAACAGGGAACGATGCAAAACCGTGCTCTAAATGGTGGTTTCGATCTTTTTTTAAACATTGTAGCAGGACGGAAACGCTTTAAATTTAGTGGAGGAATACCTTTCGTTCTAGCGAATGCTAGGAACCAGTAGAATGTGCCACGTTCAGTTGTTTGGCCCTTTAGTCAGTTTCTAAACCGATCAAGATGGAGCAACAATCACGTAGTACAAAAAGTCATGCGATTTAGTACTAGTATCTATATAGTACAAAAAGACATGTCTTTTTGTTACTACATTCGTTAAGTAGTAGATTTAATGAAATTAACTTTACTGCTTTTTTGTAGGCAAAAATGACAATGCTTTTCTAACGGCTTTAGGTAGCACAGCACAAAGGTGGCACCTATGATGTGAGTGATGTTGCCCAAATTTCTGACTGCCTTTAAGTGAGAAAGTAAGTCACCTATACTGAGGTGGTTGAGTTGACGACATTCAATTGGATAGTTACTCAAGTAATGTATTGTTTTCCTTCAGCGCGATACCGCAACAAGGTAATCGCCAAAATTATTATTTAAATCATTCGAGAGCGATATATTTATCTCTTTGATATACGATCTGTGTTTAGTTCTATATGCCGACAATGTCTTAACTGAACATTTAATGGAATAGTTGAAGTCAATTATGTATTAATCATTTGTAAATACTTGTGTTGGTTTCATCGGTAACTTTTTACCAAGAATAATACTAGGTCGACTTACTAGCCACAATTAATTTCGTTGTTTAATAAAAATTGTTAATTTATTTAGTAAATAATTAAATTTTTATTAGGGCTTTGACAAAGGAAATATAAAACTTCATTTAACACTTCGGTTCGTGGTTCGTCGAACCTACGCTTCATTTAATAACGTTCTCCTCGGTTTAAATTTAGATTTATTTTGTGATCTACGTCTCATCTATGACTAATTATTGCATTGGTAAATGCCGTAACTCTATCTCATTTTTCCGTAATCAGTTTTAAATTTCTTTTAAAACAATTGGTTATATCGTGATTTTAGTATTCCTGATATGTGTATCACGCATTTAGGAAATTTTGCACATAGTTTTATGCTGGTTTTATTTGGAAGTTAAAAGGAAACCATCACGATGCTAAATGTACAGATTAAACGCCAGTTAGTTTTTTCCTTAAGTCAGTTGTGCGAAGAATACCGGCAGTTAAATACTGTAAACAGTACTTAATTATTGGAAAGCACTACGGTGTACAGGTGATTGATATGGAAGATTTAAGAGTATTGCGCTTAGAAGAAGTTAAGCAAATTGTCGGAGTTAGCAGAAGTACAATTTACAGTTGGATGAAAGACGGGCATTTCCCTGAAAGTGTTTCACTAGGGCCAAGAAGTGTAGGGTGGTTAAGCTCTGATATATCTGAGTGGATTCAGCATCGTGTTGGTTGTAACAAGTAAAATGGAGAGCTTCTTCGCACTTGTGACCGACGTGCGAAGAAGCTAATTCTAGAGCAGTTAACATTTACAGTTATGGAAAGCCATTTCTCCTTTACGCATACCTTCGTATGCAACTACTTTGATCGTTTGAGTGGTGCTACATGCTGATTTTGGAAATAAATAAGACATGCTAGTTTGGGTGTTCTATTAACTGAGTTAAAGGTTCACTATGCAGGAATTATTCTGGAAAGTTGTTTTTTCGCTAATGTCGTTCGGTAGCATAGCTGCAATTATAGCTCCGAATGTGCCAAAGCCTTTTTACTGGCTTGGATGGCTCTATATTTTTCTTATGCTAGGTGTTGGTGTTGTTACTATCTATGCAGAGAAAATTATGGCTTGGTGTAATAAAAAGCTGGATATTAATAAAGATGAGTAAACGAGACGGACAGATGGTTAAGCTCTGATATATCTGATTGGATTCAAAGTCGAACTGAGGTCAGGAACTAGATACTGTCTCATTTGGCGTTTGCTTACCCCCTTAGGTTTGATTAGATTATGCGGTGTTACGCTCAAAGGCAGAACCCTGGTTTGATACCGTAATGACGCACAGCAACCCAAGTCACAATTATTAAGACTTAATCATCATATCCAACCGACTCATGTATCAACGAATGAGATTGATATATGGGTCAGTTTACGTCTGAAAATACCTCCTGTTACAACGAAAACACTGTTGTAGATAAAGCGTTTCATCTCCTTTGATGATTATGGAAAAGTAATGATTTCAAGCTACTTGGAATCACCTGATGTGATCGGTTTGAAGGAAGATATGGCATTTAACATCATGCCGGCCCACAGACCATACCTTCGTTATCATCGAGGCGAGTTATTTAAAGGACGCGAATTGAATACTTGCTCAATACCTTCAGAGGGCTCTGGGTAAAAGTCAGAGCTCTATTCCTGCCAATACCGATGTAGATCACTATAGTTCATACTTTGTCATGTAAACTACAGTTGCATATAACGTTATCATCCCAACTTTGCGATTGTATTTTTAATGACGAAACTTCTCCTCAAAACCAATTTTTTGGCACACCTTCTTGGCAAGCGACAACAGGTAAACGTTAACGAAGACGGTATTACCATCTTCAAAGACAATATAAAAACGTTGTACAAGTGGGATACTATAGTTGCTCCTCCAGTAGCCAAATTAGGCTTTTCAGGTGGCGTTTTGTCGTTTGAAACATATGACGCCGGTTTGTCCGTTCCGATGTTGAGCTACCTATTCGCACATCGACACAAACACACTTTCTTCCCTTTTTGGGCCAACAGTAACGCTCAGAAACTGATTCCCTTTTTGGACCAAGTGGAAAATGCCTCTACCGCAAGTTTTATTAGAACATCTGAAACTCAAAGCTTTCAAACAATCGCAAATAAAGAAGCGAAAAGGTGGAAGGGGTGGCGCTCAGCTTTAGGGTTAAGCGAACTAGCCCAAAAGGTCGCTCAGACACTCGATGTAATTTGTGCCTGGAAGCCGTCAGATATTGAGAATATGCGAGATGCCTACGTCCAAAAGCAGTTAACAGAATACGGAGTGTTTTTCGACAACGTTGAATCTAACCCGTTAACAGAGAAGCAGAGAATCGCTTGTATTACAGATAACGACAACAATCTACTTTTAGCCGGAGCGGGTACCGGTAAAACGAGTGTTATGGTTGGTAGAACTGGGTATCTGATTAATAGTGAACAAGCGACTGCAAATGATATCTTGCTGTTGGCTTACGGCCGTATTGCAGCTAAGGAAATGGACGAGCGCATCAAAGATAAACTGGGTTTTGATGACGTGAGAGCCAGCACCTTCCATAGCTTGGGTATGAAAATTATCGCTGAAGTTGAAGGTTCAAAACTAAACCTATCCCCATTTGAAGACGACATTAAAGCTAAATCAAAATGGATGAACGATAACCTAGAGCAACTCATGCTTGATGATGGCTACCGTGGGTCTTTACTTGAGTACTTCAGCTCGTATTACTTTGTTGATAAGAACCCTTTTGAGTTTCAAAGTGAAGGTGAGTATCTACAGTACTTAACTGACAATGACATCCGTTCGTTGAAAGGGGACCAGGTAAAGAGTTACGGTGAGGTTGTCATTGCCAACTGGTTATTTAGAAACGGAATTAATTATGAGTATGAGGCGAGCTATCGATTTGACGTAAGTACAGAGCAATATCGTCAATATCACCCAGACTTTTATTTACCAGACCACGACATCTACATTGAATACTACGGTACTGATGAGCACGGTAATACAGCCCCGTGGATTGATAAAGTTCGCTATCAAGAGTCGATTGAATGGAAACGCCAAACGCACAAGCAATACCAGACTGGTTATGTTGAGGTGTTCTACCACCAGCATAAAGTTGGAAAGCTTCTTCAGGTGCTTGAAAATAAATTGTTGGAGCGTGAAGTCGAATTTAACCCCATCCCTCCGCAGGATTTACTTAATAACCTTCGCCAGTTAGGCCAAGTAACAGAATTGGCTAAATTATTTAGTGCTTTGGTGGATATGTACAAAGCGGCTTGCCTTGATGATATTGCGATAGAGAACGTCATTAGAAACTCAATCGATCCTAAGCAAACAGAGAAAGCATTAGAGTTGTTGTATCCACTATACAATCGGTATGAGCTGTTTCTGCGCGAAAAGCAGTGGATAGACTTCAATGACATGATCAGTAAAGCATTGATGTATGTCCAAACCGGACAGTTTGTTTCATCCTGGAAATACATCTTAGTAGATGAGTTTCAAGACATCTCAGAGCCCAGAGCTAGGCTAGTCAAAGCGTTGCGTGATTCACTGCCTGGTACGTCACTATTTTGCGTTGGGGATGATTGGCAGGCTATCTATCGCTTTAGTGGCGCGGACGTAAAGCTGACTACTAATTTTGTTGAGTATTTCGGTGCGACTTCGGAAACAAAATTGGATTTAACGTTTCGTTTTAACAGTGCGATTGGAGATGTGGCAACGCAATTTGTCACCAGAAACCCAGTACAAATCAAAAAAGACATTCAGTCCCTGGTTAAGGTTAACAATCCTGCTGTATCGATACTCAGACAAGGCAGAAATGAACAAGGTGTATCGCCCCTAGAAAAAGCGCTAAATGCTGTTTTGACTTGCGTTCATACCTCAGGTAAACCAGCGCAGAATAAGGTGTATCTCCTAGCCAGGTTTTGGCATCAAATGCCTGATTATACTCAGCTTCAAGAAATTAATAGACAATACCCATCACTACAAATTACCTGTCAGTCATTCCATGCCTCTAAGGGTAAAGAAGCTGACTATGTAATCATTACGGGATTAACAACGGGTAAGCACGGCTTTCCGTCACAAAAAGTAACCCCTCCGCTGGTGGACGCGCTATTACCTAAAGGTGATGATTACGAGTTTGCTGAAGAGAGACGTCTTTTTTATGTTGCTTTAACCAGAGCAAAACATAGAGCGTACCTATTAGCTGATATGACGGATGTCAGTGATTTTGTTGTCGAACTCATCAAGAACAAATACTTCGTAGATACCGATGAATTTGATGCATCGTTTGTACAGAAATTGTTTGAACAGATTTCTTGTAGCAGCTGTAAAACAGGAATATTGAAAGAGCGCGTTAGTCGCTACGGTAAGTTCTTGTTTTGTTCTTTCTATCCTCGCTGCAAACACAAGGAAACCCCATGTAGCCAGTGTGGCAGCCCAATGAGCAGTACAACTAAGCCTGGCTTTCAGGAATGTATCAACGAAGAATGTGGCGACATTCGACCGCTCTGCAAGCTTTGTGGGAGTGAGATGAAGCTAAGAAATGGTAAGTACGGTCAGTTCTGGAGTTGTTCGACATATAGAAAAAATGCAGATAAAAATTGTGGTTATACACTTAACTGTACCGTTAATGAACTTTGATTGGGGCTAGCACATGAAAGTTGGCAAACTTGTACAGTTACTTCTACCTAAAGTTATCGAGTACTGTGAGCAAAATGATCACACGGAGTTCGAAAGACTTTGCGACGCTGATTATTCGAAGCAAACATTTAATATCAACTTTTCATTCTTTGTTGGTAAGAATGACCTTTCTCCCGAGAGATCAAAACGATACTGGACAAATATCTATTTGGTGCGAGGTAAAACAGTACGCGCTTGCAGTCAGTGGTTTGAAAGAGATGCGGTATGCTTTATTGATTACCTTAAACGGATTGGTATTGATTATGACGAATCACAGCTTGAGGGTTTGTTATTAGACGCGAAGGTAACGTCTAAACAAAGAACCTCTGTTCGAAGTCGTAAAGCAAACAGCCGATACCGTGGAAATGCGATAGGCAATGCTCAGAACTTACTGGTAAGAAACGTCCTTAGCAACTTGGGCTCAGAGCAGTTTTCAGAAGAAGATTGGTTAGAAACTAAAGCCTACTTTAATCATAAATGTGCTTATTGTGGTGAGGCGAAGGAATTAGTCATTGAGCATGCCATCCCGATCAATAAGGTCTATTTAGGGGAGCATAAACTTGGCAATCTGGTTCCAAGTTGCAAAGAGTGTAACAGTGCTAAAGCGAGTAAAGATTTTCGAGAGTTTCTTGACGGGAGTGACGATAAAATTGCAGTTATTGAGTCTTATATGGACAAACGGAACTATGTACCACTAGAGAACAATGAACAAGTTCAGATGATCCTTAAAATGGCGTATAGGGAAGTCGGGACCGTAGCTGAACGTTATATTACGATTATCAATGAGCTGTTTGTACATGAAGACGATAACGATCAGCAGCATCTATAATAAATAGCGATTCAAACTAATTACGACTCGAGGAGTTCGATTATGCCATTACAAAATAGAGTAAGCCCAAGTGGTGAACTACTGGCTGATAATGCTCGAGGTTCGTGGCTGGGCAATAGAGGGATTCTTCATAATGAAAAGAAAGAAATTATACGCCCTTGGAAGCACAAAAATTGGGTGCTTTGTGAGTTAAATTTCAAAGAGCGTAAGCGTGAGGTTTTTAGCCCAAATAGTTACTCTGAACTGTTTTTTCTTGATGAGGCTACCGCATTGTCGGCAGGACATAGACCTTGCGCTTCGTGCAGAAGGCAAAGGTTTGATGAGTTTAAACAAGCATGGGGTGCGGCTCAGCTAAGCGAATTGAAAGTCGACGAAATAGATAAAATTCTTCATCAAGATAGAGCGATAAGGGGTGGTAAAAAAGTCACCTATAACGAGAGGCTTGAGAACTTACCCAATGGGGTGTTTGTAGAGCTAGAAGGTAAGCCTTGGCTCATATGGAGGAATGAACTACATGAGTGGCATCCAGATGGATATAGAGATCGAGCAGATATATACGGTGATTTGAATGTTACGGTTCTAACGCCAAAATGTCTGGTTGAAATCGTCAACGCAGGATTTATCCCGCAGGTTGACAAATCCGTGATGGCTTAGCTTACTTCAGTGGTACGTGATGATGATTAACGGGAGGCTTTGACTGCCCACACAGCAAGTTCTCTTTATGAGCGGATAAGCAGTCTCTCGCCAAGATATACTGTGATTAGAATACTAGGTACGGTCTCAGCTCCTCAAGGTTCCCTAAGATGATCTGTTGTCCTTTGGGGTTCGAATTCAGCACATTAATATCGATGTTATAAGCATCCAGAACATAGCGAACCAATGCTGCGTTCGTCGATATTGCCAGGATGCCTTTTTCCATACCGTAGTCGTGTGCAATTACTTTAGCCTGGGCTTCGGTCAATCTTGAGTCGGGGATTAAGTTAATAGAGAGATGAGTATTCCAAAGTTCATCTTGTTCTTTCCCTTTTATTTTTTTTGTCTCAAGAGCTGGAACACCTCGAATTCGGCTCAGCACGAAATCTCGATAGTCTTCTGAGTGCTCGCAATAAGCACGAACATGCCAGCGTAATGGTGTGCAAACGAGTGTATGTGGAGAGATGATCCGCTCTACTTCCTCACCATTTTTCAACGATGTGTAGCTTAAATCGACACGTTTTTTCTCTCTGATTGCTTGGACTAATGGTCGTAAAACTTCGGGAGTAATGTTGCGTGTCACAGGGCGAACCATCGTCGTATTTTCAAAGCCCATATCAAGCTCATTGAAAGTCACAGTCATATCTTCACTTCGAGATAGGATGTGTAAGTATTCATCAGCATGACCGCTTGTTAGGCGTTGAGCAAAGCAATCACTGGGCTTGTATCCTTTCAACTGCTTATCGTAGACAAGGTTGCCTGGCGCTACATCGGTTAGGTAGGTGTTGATGTCTTTAGATGCTTGCTGCCTGCCAATACCAAAGCTCTTAATCAGGTGATTGGTTGTTAATCGTCCCTCCCACAGCGCGATGACTTCTATCATTCTGTAGCGGAATAGTAGATCCCACCGAATTGGCCATTTGCTCATTATCAAATTCCTGTCTAGTTATGCGACGTGTGTATGTAATCAGTATTTACCTGTCGTTAATGGCGTCATATTATTGAATCTGCTGTAGTTAAGTCAATGAAAGGATTTGGACATACTGAAATGAAACTTAACCGATACCTCTATAAAATCTCACAGGGAGATGCGATCAACTTAGAGCACTTCCTCAAGTCTTTGCCATTCTCAGACATCAATGAATGGCGGAAAATTTATCGTGCAACTCGTCTTAAGAGTGGACATCAATTGGAGATACTCGATGAAGAACGGCATCTCGCACTGTATGAGCCAGAAGTATGCGATAGAGTTGCAGCATCTAACTTGGGGCGCTCACATGATTTCCCTAGTAATTTTGCTCACGTTTTGGTTTTGAACAGCACAACTAAGTCACAGGTTCCGTTTGTTATTGTATCCGATATTGATGGTTTCAAAACCCACGGCAGGCTCATGGGTAATCGAGCAGTTCTTATAGAGAATATTGAGAATTTCTATCGATACCGAGAGTTCCTAGAGCTAATTGGTCATCCATCATTAGCTGAAAGTTCAGACATCATTTTTGGCGCAGGCAACCAGATATGCCACTATCTGAACCGGCCATTTTTATCTACTTATGATGAAATCTATTGTGCTCAAGACGTTGAATTGGGGGGGCTGACTGTGTACGGAACTCTTAAAAAGTCGCTTCCTCAATGTGAATGGCTTGCTCCAGTAGATTGGGGCTTATTTCAAAACAAATTCAAACTCAAACCCAAAAGTGCAGCTCACTTAGCTAAGGCGATAGAGCTGGCTCGAAATTTTGGCTTAAACTCTGAAGCCGATCTTATGAACAAAACTCGCTTATTCCTAGAGCAAGAGGCTCTATTACCCGAAATACGACAGGATTCCACCGATGTTTAACAATCCAATAGATAACCTTCTAATCAGTATATCGCGCTTGGTTGCAGTAGATTGTGCTGGCGTTGCAATTGCAGAAATTGACCTGCGTGAAGGCGGGATTCTTATTGGTGGCGGGAACATTGGTAAAACTTCCATTCTGAACGCCATTCGACTATTTTTGCTGCCAGAAGAGAACTTTAAAGATTCAAAAAATAAGTTTGGCTTTTCAGATAAAGAAGGCAACTTTTACTCCAATGATGAGTGTTTTGAGCATTACTTCCCTAGCAGCACTAGCTTCCTGATTTTGGAATGTGACAACTACCTCGGCGGGCCAATGCCCCATTGTCAGATACTCTATCGTGGTAACTCTGATAAGCTCGATTATCGCCGTATGTTCACATCCCTTCGGTATGCGCAAATACGGCATCTTTTTTGGGATGACAACGTTGGGGATGATGGTATTGGTGGCCGAGTGGATGATTTATCACCCAGCAAAGTGCAGGCTTTTCTAAAGCGTGAGGATAAGCACTTTAAATCATTAGTACGCTCTTCCGCGATTAAGGAAGTGATCTATGCGAATCAACTACTCGATATTGATGCGATGCGCTTTTGTTTATTTCCCCTCAGCTCAACTAAGGATGCGGATGTCGATGCTTTTCGCGCACTCGTCCGCTTGCTATTTGATATGAAAACGGGGTCGGACACGGTTCGTTTGGCTGTGGCCAATATCATTGAATCGAGAAAGAAGGAGCGCAAAGACGAGCTCAATTTTGATATTGATGCCTTTATTAATTATAACGACATGTTGTCAAGTCGCGAGCTAATACTCAAAAAGATTGAAAGCTTAAGACCTGAATACGAAAAGCTTGCCGTCAGTCATCAACAATTAGTGAGCAATAAAAATGCTGAAGATGCGTTGATGCAGTACGCTATGATGCTTGACAGCCGAATCAATCAGGAAAACCAAACTCTTGAACAAGAAGAGATACAGTTAACGTTACAGCAAGGAAAAGTACGGTCGGCCAAAAAAGCGTGTGATGACACTGTCGATAAACAAAAGACACTGAAAGGTGGGGTTAAAGTACTCGTTCGCCAGCAGAAGAAGCTCGATGAGATTGTGCAAGAGACTGAGCTTATCCTTAACATCTACGATAAAAGTGAGACGATAGACGACATTATATCAGGCCACCGTGAACACCTGGATGATAGAAAGGAAGCGTTAAGATTAAAGGAAGATGCAGAGGCTCTACAAACTGAATTAGAAACCCTCAAGCAAGAAATTTCCAACCTTAGCGAGACTGAAGCTCGCTATCAAGCATCGGTCAATGCTCAACAATTCAAGCTGTTTAACCAGTTACCTGAAAGTGTCTGGATGAAGTTAGCAGCGGTTAATGAGGAGTTAGCGGAGTCTAATCCAGCAAGAGTGTTATCCTCATCTGAGAGGCAGGCAATTGAGTCATTTACCGATTTATTAGAAGAAAAACAGCAGCACTACGCACTTTGGGACTTAACGTTAGAGTCCATTCCAAGCATTAATCGAGAGTCTGACCAAACGCGGTTATCTAAAGTACAAGAGGCCCTAGAGCAAAAAAGCAAGCGAGTCGCAGAACTCAGTGCAATGGGTAATCAATCCCGCATTGAGCGAATTAAAGAAATTACGGCGCTTAAAACTGAAATCAAACGTACTGAAAATGAAATCCATTTGCTAAAAGCATACACAAACAATGCAGAGCAGCTTCAAGAGACTAGTAAAGAACTAGCGGAGGCTGAACAAACTCGTGATTCGTTAGAAAAACAGTTCGATGCACAATATGACCTATGGGCTCAAACGAAGCACTCGTTTGACGCACAAACTAACCAACTAACCGAGAAAAAAGAGCAGTTAGAAAAATTAACCGGATTCAGCGTTAGGGTCAAAGCGGCACTTCAGGCGCATCATCTACCAGTAAGCGATTTTTCAGTCTTACCCGATCAAACAATCGACCTTTCGGAAGAAACACTACGAGCTCGAATAGAGGCTCTGCACAAAAAGCGTCAAGCAAAGACCGAGATTACCGAAAAAATCCAAGGTTTTGTCAGAGAACAAGTGCTAGAAAATGACGATAAGCTGATGCTCTCTCACCTAGATGATGATCTTCTAGAACACGCATTTAACCAACTCCAAACTCGCTATCAAGGCCTAGATAATGAGTTTGATATTCTGCGCAAAAACTTTATTGAACATAAGCACACTGTTCACTCCATCATTAATGAGCTAAAAAATAATCGAGAATTGGTTTTCCAGTTTGAACAGAGTATTAACCGTGCGTTTGAAGGACTAGAGATCAATGACTTGTCACAGGTTGAAGCCAAAATCAAGATTGAGGCGCGATTTGACGACCTAGTGAGGGAAATCGAGTTTTTTGATACGCACTCAGATCAAAAAGCCTCGGAGCAGTTTATTGAACGCCTCAAAGCTTTTAGTAAAAAGTTTTTCCCAGAAGGCAAAGCCGCGCTACTGACCATGGAGCAGATCGTCTCTGGCATTAGCTATAGAGTTAAAAAGCGTGCTCAAAATGGTTGGGAGAGCAAGTCACAGTCCACCTCTACTATCATGCTGATCAACATCAAGCTGGTGGAAATTTTGTTGAGCCGATTAAGAAATAGTGCTTGTGCGACCCAATTTCCACTAGTGATAGATGAAGGTGCTTCGGTGGATAGTTCACAATTTGATTGGCTGTTGCCAAATATGAAAAAAGCAGGCTTTCGAGTTTTAAGTGCTTCTACTAACTCGGCATCCAGTGAGATTATCTTTAAGTTTGGTCAACATTTTCGTTTGGATTCGATGCGCACTTCAAAACCCTACGATGAAGCTCGGAGCATTGCTTACACAGGCATACCAGAAAGCTTTGTGAGAAAAGGAAGTGCGCTGGATAGAGAGCAACTCGATATGTTTGGAGAGGCAGATGAGTGATAAAAGACTTCTGACCATCCCCACGTTTGCCATTATGCTTGAACATCACACCGTAATGAGGGATGTGATCAGGACAATGGATGAGAGTGGTGAGCCTTATGTAAGAGAAGCGACCTTCATCTCTAGATTGCACCGATACATACAAGGGCAAAGCAAAGATAAACAGAAACAATTACGTACTGCCTTTTCTGCCGATAACTTGTTAGCGACCCATATTTTAGTCGACAAAGATGAGTTCGGTGGTGAAAGTCGCCTAATCTTTGATCGAGCCGTGATCGGGGTATTTCGTCTCTTTGATCGTAGCTTGTTTCAAGATTTGACAGACGTCGCGCTCAAAGTCCAGTTAGGAGGCATACGCTTACTTCTAGAAAAGCTTCAGTCGGGCTCAATGCTGTATAGCGATGACAACTTAGATTTTAAGGAGCTCATTGACGAGTTGTTTCATCAATTAAGTGAGCTTCTAAACAGTATTCGTTTGAACTTGGTAAAAATGCAAACGATCAATCAGGAGCTCAGTGATGCGAGTGAACTTGCCGCCAAATCGGATAACCCACAAGTGTTCTCGCTCCTCCAGCAAGAGTCGATAGAAAAAATATCGCTATTGCTATCGAGGCACATACTGCCCACGCGACAATTTTTGGATGAGAAAAGTCGGTTGAAAGATGGGCCGAACTTGTTTGAATGTCTGCAAAATTTACGCAGTCAGTTTGATCGCCATCAAGACCACCCACGGGCGAACGCAATGTTGAGGTATGAGGTGAGCTTTAACAGTTTTCACAAACAGATCAGCAAAGTATCGCATTCAGTAGACCAGTTTTTGGCCCGTTCCAAAAAGCGTCTTCAACAGTTTAATGCCATTGAAACGGCATTTGGTGATTTAGTCAAAGAGTTAGATGCAACAAAGCACAACCTAAAACGCAGCCAGATAGATGGGCAATTTGCTCGTCATAACGGTACATTTATGGGGTTAATGCAGCAAGCAAGACCCAAAGTGCTTCGTATCAGTAGTTCAGAAGCCTACCTCAACAATGTAGTGAGTGATATAGATGCGCGAGTTGCGGATAAAGGCCTGCTAGAGCAGGGGCGTTATGTTGAGTTAGTCAGCACTAAAGATGATTCAACCGAACGAAGGCTCGCTCGCGCAGAGCAGATTTTTGAATTGGTGAAACAGATGAAAATGGCCGAATATCAAGATCTCACGCTCTCACTTCATAGGCGCCTCAAAGAACATCTGGTTGACTATCATTTTGTTGACCTATTGGAAGGGCTTAACTTCCTATTACGCAGTGAAGCGATGCTTGATGGACACATACTTAAAATGACTAATTTCCGCCAACGCATTGCCCAAAGCGACACTATTTATCTATACCGTAAAATTCGAACAGAGCGAGTAACTAATCCATGACGCCATTTTCTCAAATAAACATGGTGAAAAGCCAGCAGATATACACGACATTCGTCAATGGTAAGGTTATCACTAAGCAAGTTTATGACCTCTACCAGCAACGTTTTATTGAGAGTCCGCTTTATACCGAACTTTATAATAACCTAGAGCACTTTACACAGCTTTACCTGCACATTGGTTTCACGCTCAATTTCAATGTAGAAGGGGAGTTTTTCTATATCAGTCGTAGTGAAGCAGAAGAAGACGCAGACACCAATGCCACCAAAATTCAGGCTATGTTATTAATTATTGCCCGTTACTGGGTGGATAAAGGTTTTGACCTAGACGATCTAACCACGCCAGTGATTGGGCTCGGGCGCACGGCACTATTGGAGATTACAGAGCAAACCATCTATGACGATATTCGTCAGGCGCTTGGAATCGAAACCTGGGATAAAGCGCTAAACTATCTTGCGGATCGCAACTTCCTCTATCCTTGTGGCGATAAACATTACGTTCTAAGTTCAGCTGGAATGCACTTCTTGAATTTACATGTTGAGAAATACTCACAAGAGTCAGAGTAAAATGATTCACGCCGTTGGTAATGACAAGCCAGATTAATGACTGTTAGCTAACTCTATGAATTAACTAACAGTCTCAAAAGTAGTAAGATGCTAACTTAGTTGCATTTAAGATTGACCAGTATTGGCGAGAAAGGAACTTTTGAGTGGAAAAAAGTAATTTTGAGTTTTTAAAGCATCATGACGAATTACTGTTTCGGTTAGCAAACCGTGCAGAGCAATGTTTTGTTCCTGATCCAAATACCACACTGGTTAAGATACGCCAACTGGGTGAAGCATTAGCGCAAAACGTCGCTGCGCGCGTAGGTGTCCAATACGGCAAAGATGAAAACGGGCGAGATATCAGACAAGTCGACCTCTTACGTAATCTTGAGTATAAGTTGACCCTAGACCAACGTATCAATGACTCTTTCCACACTATTAGAAAACTTGGAAACGCGGCCAATCATGACTTCACTTCGTCGAGTCACCGTGATGCACTAAAAGCATTAGTATTAGGACACGCCCTTAGCGCCTGGTATCACACCCTATTTGGTGGGGCTCATGCCAAAGGTTTTAAACCACAACCCTTTATAAAACCTGAAGACCCATCTGATCATGTACGTAAGTTAGAAGAAAAACTGCAAGCGTTAGAAGTTACCCAGCAGCGAACCTCAGAGCGTCTGAAAGTTGCTGAACAGCTCAAACAACTTGAAGCAGAAAAATCCGCAGCCTTGAAAAGCAGAGCCGAGCAAATGCAGGCAGAAAGCCAGCTTTGGGAGGAAGTGGCGACTGAGCATGAGGATACGTTAACTCAATATCGTAAGAAGATGGACGAGGCCAATCTAATTTATCTGGCTGAATTCAACCAACAAGACAAACAAGCTCAAGCCAAAGTTATTGAGCTTGTTGAAAAGTCGCGTCTTGAATTAAATGAACAAGAGACGCGGGTGCTTATCGATGAACAACTTAATGATGCACAATGGACAACAGATACGGTTAACTTAAGGTATTCAAAAGGGGCAAGGCCTGTAGCTAACGAAAACCGTGCTATTGCTGAATGGCCAACTTCATCTGGGCCTGCGGACTATGTGTTATTCTCAGGTCTAACGCCTGTTGCTGTGGTGGAAGCTAAAAAGAGCGCGAAGAACGTATATGGCGCAATTGATCAAGCTAAGCGTTATGCAAAAGGTCTAACAGAGAAAGGTGGGATCACCATTGAAACGACTTACGGAGAGTTTCAAGTCCCGATTGTTTTTGCTACTAATGGCCGCCCCTATTTAGAACAGTTAGAACAAGAAAGTGGTATCTGGTTTTTAGATGTACGTGACAGCACCAACCGACGCCGTGCCCTTAAAGGTTGGTACACACCGCAAGAAATCAAAACGTACTTAAGACAAACGCCACAACAGGCTGAACAAGAGCTTGATCAAATGGGTTTTGATTATGATTTGAAGCTACGTGACTATCAGGTAGAAGCGATTAAATCTGTTGAAGAAGCCATTAAGCAAGGGAAAACCAATGCACTGGTAGCAATGGCAACGGGAACAGGTAAAACCAAAACCTGTATTGCCTTGGCCTACCGTTTATTAAAGGCTGAACGTTTCCGTCGTATTTTGTTTTTGGTAGACCGCTCAGCCCTTGGTGTACAAGCCACTACAGACTTTGGTGAAGTACGTTTAGAAAATCTCAATACCTTTGCTGATACCTTTGATGTGATTGGCATGGAAGCAGACAAATCCCCCATAGCCAAACCCGAGGACGACACCAAGGTTCATGTTGCGACCGTACAAGGCTTAGTTAAACGTATTTTGTACCCGAACGATGGTGATACCAAGCCGGGGGTTGGCCAATACGACTGTATTGTGGTTGATGAATGCCACCGTGGTTATCTGCTTGACAGAATATTAAGCGATACCGAATTAGAGTTTCGTGATCAAAAAGATTATCAATCTAAGTACCGCGCCGTTCTAGAATACTTTGATGCTTTCAAAATAGGCTTAACCGCGACACCAGCGCTGCACACTGTCGATATCTTCGGTGAGCCAATTTTTAGCTACAGCTATACCGAAGCCGTATTAGATGGTTACTTAAACGATCACCTTCCTCCGGTTCGCATTCACACCAAGCTCGCTGAGCAGGGCATTCACTACGATATCAACGAAGAGGTACAAGCCTACAACGTTGAAGATAATACCGTAGAGAAGTACAACACGCCGGATGAGCTTGATTTCGACGTATCGCAGTTTAACCGCAAGGTCATTAGCCCAAGTTTTACCAAACAAGTGACTAAGTGGTTGATTGAAAGTGATGCCATTAACCCTTATTCAGAAGCAAAAACCTTAATCTTTTGTGTTACCGACAAACATGCCGATCAGGTAGTCGAGGCATTAAAAGAAGCGTGTGAACATTATCATGGTGAAGTGGAAGACGATGCCATTCAAAAGATCACTGGAGCGACAGATAAACCACTAGAAAAAATCCGCCTGTTTAAGAACGATCGCTTGCCTAACATTGCCGTCACCGTTGATCTGTTAACCACAGGTGTCGATGTTCCTAAGATTTGCAATCTGGTCTTTTTACGCCGTGTGAATAGTCGAATCCTCTTTGAACAGATGCTTGGCCGTGCAACCCGTTTGTGTGACGAAATAGGTAAAGGGCCGTTTAAAATCTACGATGCCGTAGACATCTATACTCAGTTAGAAGACGTCAACAGCATGAAGCCTGTCGTTACGAACGTGAACGTGACCTTTACCGAACTAGAAAACGAGATGAAGCAAGTGGATGAAGACGATCTTCAAACACTCGCTAAGAACCAGTTCATCGCCAAGCTGCAAGTGAAACGCCGTCACTTAACCGATAGCCAGCGTGATAACTTTGAAACTATTGTTGGTCAATCACCAGAAGACTTCATCCAAGATCTAAAACAACGACCGTTAAATGAAGTGGCCGAATTGTTTACCAATCACCCAGGTTTAGGTGAATTGCTTGATGCCAAAGTTACAGGAGGAGGAAACCGCCCACCTGTGATCATTTCAGATCATGATGATGAAGTGACGGGCGTGACTACTGGTTACGGTGATGGCCAAAAACCGGCCGATTATCTACAAGCGTTTAGCGACTTTGTTAAAGCCAACAGCAACCGATTGATTGCTATTCAAACAGTCGTGCAAAAACCTTGGGAATTAACAAGAAAAAGCCTGAAAGAATTGGCGCTAGAGCTTGAAAAGAACCGCTTTAGAGAACAAGATCTGCAAGTTGCGTGGAACGAAGTGAAAAACGAAGAAATTGCCGCCAGAATCATTGGCTTTATTCGTCAAGCCGCATTGGGCGAAGCTCTCATTCCATTTGACCAGCGTGTCGATAAAGCATTAGCGACCATGTTAGCTAGCCAGCAATGGAAGACGCCACAAAAGCAGTGGTTAGAGCTTATTGCCAAGCAAATGAAGGCCACCACCATTGTTGACTTGCCCGCATTAGACCAAGGCATTTTTAAACAGCAACAAGGTGGCATTAAACGCGCAAACAAACTTTTTGAACAGCCTATCGAGGATGTTTTACTCCAATTTAACAAAGCACTGTGGCCTGCTGTAACTCAACCGTCAGCGCCGCAACCAGCAAAAACAGCCTAGTGCTGTGAAACCCGTAAAGGTATTGTATTAATGAGCACTCAAGATCTCGTCGCCAAACTTTGGAATTTATGTAACTTACTGCGTGACGACGGCGTGACCTATCACGAATACCTTAATGAGTTAACCTATCTGGTTTTCTTAAAAATGGTCGATGAAACAGGCCAAGATGAACTGCTACCAGAAGGTTATCGTTGGGAAAATTTAGAAAAGTATAATTCAGCCACTCGTTTAGAAGAGTACCAACAACTGCTTCTTCATTTGGGCTCAAATGGTTCACTGATCACCAAAGCAATTTTTAAAAGTGCCAATACCGTTATTCGTAAACCAGCCACCTTAAACAAGCTGGTGGTTGAGATTGATAAGCTTGATTGGTACAGCGCCAAAACCGAAGGGTTAGGCGACATGTACGAAGGCTTGCTAGAAATTAACGCAGGTGAGAAAAAATCAGGCGCAGGCCAGTACTTTACACCGCGTGTACTCATCGATGTGATGGTAGAGTTAATGAAGCCAAATCTAGATGATGTAATTGTTGACCCAACCGCAGGTACGGGCGGCTTCTTAATCAGTGCGCACAACTACCTAAAAGAGAACAATGATATTGAATCGTTGGATACTATGCCATATGACAAATATCAACATGATACTTTTTTCGGTATGGAATTGGTGCCAGATACGCGACGCCTCGCCATGATGAATCTGATGTTGCATGACCTAGCTGTCGATGATGAAAACTCAGGCATTCTATTTGGTGATACTTTATCTAACGAAGGTAAAGCCCTGCCACCAGCGAGTTTAATTTTAGCTAACCCGCCATTTGGTACTAAACAAGGTGGTGGTGTTCCAACCCGCGATGATTTGGTGCATTACACCAGTAACAAGCAGCTCGCGTTCTTACACTTGATGTACCACAAGATGCTTAAACCAGGTGGCCGAGCAGCAGTTGTTCTTCCTGACAACGTGTTGTTTGAAGGCTCTACCGGGCAAACTATCCGTAAAGACTTGATGGAGAAGTGTAATTTACACACCATTTTGCGCTTGCCTACCGGTATCTTTTACGCGGCAGGGGTGAAAACCAATGTATTGTTTTTCTCTAAACCAGAAGATGTAAAACAAGACAAAGGCCAAACCAAAAACGTGTGGGTGTATGACTTGCGTTCAAACATGCCAAAATTTGGTAAACGCACCGTACTGACAAAAAAGAATTTTGCAGAGTTTTATGAGGCAGTGGGTAGTGATTTAACCCAAGTGGATGAGAAAGCTCGCCAAAATTTCATTAGCAACCATAAAGATGACGCTGATGGCTGTCGCTTACGCTGCTTTAGCCGTGATGCTATTAAAGCCAAAGATGAATCACTGGATCTAAGTTGGATTCGTGATGAAAACAACGAAGACGCTTCAAAGTTACCTGCGCCAGATGTGTTGATTAACGAAGCTCTACTAGAAATGGCAGGGGCAATGGAAGAGCTTAAAGCGATTTTGGTGGATTTGGATTCAGAAGAAAGTGATGAGGTGGCTTCGTGAGTGAGTTACCGAAGGGTTGGGCTACATCAAAGTTACCAGAACTGATTTCTTGTGACGGTGTGATTTCAGATGGCGACTGGATTGAATCTAAAGATCAAGACCCAGATGGTAATATTAGGTTGATTCAGCTAGCTGATATTGGTGATGGTAAGTTTATAAATAAATCTTCGAGGTTTATGAATGAAGAAAGAGCATCTCTTCTTCGTTGTACATTTTTAGAAGAGGGTGATGTTTTAATTGCGAGAATGCCAGACCCATTAGGGCGAGCTTGCATATTTCCAAATATTGATTCGAAAGCAGTTACCGTGGTAGATATTTGCTTAATTCGAGTTGGGTCAAAGGCTGGTGTAACTAATCATTTGCTCAAATATTGGTTCAACACGCCAATTATTAGAAGTCAGATTGCCATGTTAGCTACTGGCACAACTCGCAAACGAATTACGCGTAAAAAGCTAGCGGATCTACAATTGCCGGTTCCTCCATACAACGAACAAATCCGCATTGCCAACAAGCTAGACTCTATCCTTGCCAAGGTTGATAAAGCTCAAGCTCGTTTAGACAAAATCCCTGCAATCCTAAAACGTTTCCGCCAATCGGTATTGGCTGCCGCAACGTCAGGGGAGTTGACGAAAGAGTGGCGTGAGGTAGAAGGAATAAGTAAGGATACGTGGCAACCAGTAACTATTGATGATTTGTCTAATAGGGCGTTCGATGGCCCATTTGGTTCAAAACTAAAAACAGCTGACTATACAGATCATGGTATCAAAGTCGCTAGGCTAGAAAACATTGGGCATTTAGTATTTAACTCAGCGAAAGAAACATTTATTAGCGAAGTTAAGTATCAAGACCTTATTAAGAATACTATTGAACATAATGATGTTTTATTTTCTTCATTCGTAGATGAAGAGATAAGAACTTGTTTGTTCGATGAACGCTTTGGCACGTATATAAACAAAGCCGATTGTTTTTGTATCCGACCGAATCAAGATCTGATTTCTCCTGAGTTCCTAATGTACTCATTAGCGTGTAAGCATACTTATGAGAAAATCAAAAAGCAGGTGCATGGTGCGACAAGGCCAAGAGTGAACTTAAGATTCTTAAAGTCATTTGAAATTTCATTACCTAGTCCAGAAGAGCAAATTGTTGTCGTAGATAAAATCAATCAGCTATTTAGCAAAGCTTCTAAGGTAGAAAAACAATACCTAGACGCTAAAGCTCGCTTAGATCGCTTGCCTCAATCGATCCTAGCCAAAGCCTTCCGAGGTGAGTTGGTACCACAAGATCCAAATGATGAACCAGCAGAGAAGCTGTTAGAACGTATTGTTGCTGAAAAAGAACAGAGTAAGCCGAAAAAGACCACTCGTAAACGCACTATCAAAGCAAAAACGGCAGAGAAGGAATAATGAACCAAATGAATCAATCACTTTCTTTAGTCAACATCAAAGCCAACAACTTTAAGTCGTTGGTCGACTTTTCACTGCCGTTTAGTAAGTTTAATTGTTTAGTCGGCTTAAACGGCTCGGGCAAATCGACAGTATTGCAGTTTATTGATTTTCTTTCACAGCAAGTGAGTGGCGATATGGTCGCTTGGTTAAATAGCCGTCGCTGGAGTGCAAGAGATCTCAATTCAACGCTGACTAAACAGTCAAACATAACTTTTAGCGTCGAGCTTGCTTGCGATGGTAAGCCCGTATTATGGGAAGGTAGCTTTAACCGAAAAGAGTTGAATTGTACATCTGAAAAAATCACTTGGGATGGAGAAATGCTCCTTCAGGTCATAAATGGTCGTTTTGAAGTTCCAACAGAAGAGATCTATTCATTAATCACTTTTGATTACCAAGGTTCCATATTGTCTCAGTTAAGGGAGAAGCAATTGCCTAGCGAACTAGTGCAATTTAAGACCTTCTTTAATGAACTCAATGCACTAGACATGCTTTCCCCAGATATGCTGCGTGATCAACACATCAGCGGTAAGACTCTAGGCGCTGGTGGTAAGATGCTCTCAAGCTTTATCAGCAACATGACCAAAGAAGAGAAAGCGAACTTAGTCTCTAAGCTGAAAGGCTTGTATCCAAATTTGGTTAAGGTGGACGCAACGGTTCAAAAATCGGCAGGCACAGTTAGGCTTGAGATAGAAGAAAAGTTCGGCAAGAAGTCCATCAAAACCGAAGCTAGGCACATTAACGATGGTTTGCTGCGCTTTATGGCGATTTTTGCTCAACTAACCAAAAAGCAAAGTGCGTTACTACTTGATGAGATTGAAAACGGAGTGAACCCAGAGCTGATCGAAAAGCTGGTGGACAGCTTAGTGGCGGCAAACACCCAAGTCATTGTTACCACTCATAGCCCTATGATTCTTAACTACATGGAAGATGATGTAGCTAGAGCAGGTGTGGTTTACCTTTATAAAAATGCTCAAGGTGCGACACAAGCTATTCGCTTGTTTGACCTTCCTTCAATGCAGCGCAAGCTGAAGTTCATGGGGCCAGGTGAGGCCTACGAAGATACGATACTTGAAAATCTTGCGCCAGAAGCCGCGACAGTTCAACTGATTAGCAACTAAAGAGGGCAGAACGCATGTATTTAGTTGTCAGCGGTGAAGGTGAAACCGACATCGGTAAAAGCAATGAGGCGATAGGGCCACTCAGTAAACTGATTGATAAGTATATTGAGCCACATTCTGGATTCTCACTGTTAGAAGCAGGAATGCTAGAAGTGGTTCATGAAACTCACATTACCGAAATCTCGCGCGATAGAGCCATAATCAAACCGCTTTCAAGACGCGGTAAGAAGACTCAACACGAAACCCGCGAATTTTATAGTGCTGCCCGTGCTCTAGCCTATGTAGCACAGAGCGCGGATATTCAGCCAAGCCTAGCGGTTTTGTTCCACGATTCAGACAGCAATAAATGGCCTGATTACAATACTAAACGTCTTTCAATTGAACACGGCTTTGAAGCTCAAGGTTTTGACAATGGTGTGCCGTTTGTCGCTCAACCAAAGTCAGAAGCTTGGCTACTCTGTGCATTGAAAAACGGCTATCAGAACTGCGAAGCTTTAGAAGAACGCTCGGGCAACGATGATTCACCTCGTTCTTTAAAAGCCGAGTTAGAAGCGCATTTAGGTGAACCCGCAACTCGAGTTAAACTCAATGAACTTGTCGATGATGGCTTAATCGATCTCGCTCAAATCACAGATATGAAGTCGATGACCGATTTTCAAGAGTCGATGAAAGAAGTGCTAGGGCGTATGCTGGGTAAGCCAATCAAATAAAGTACATTTTCATAATTAAAAATAAGAACAAAGATGAGACTAAATAGGCTTAAATTAATCGGTCAATACAAATCGATTGTTGGAACAGAAGAACATCCTTTCACCTATACCTTTAAGCCCAACAGTGATGGCTATTCACCTATATGCTTGGTTGGCTTAAACGGTTCCGGTAAATCAAACTTCATTGAACTGATCGCTGATATCTTTGGTTACGCCGATAGGTACTTCAACCCGCAGTACGAATGTTCAGAAGACCTCACTTATGATTTTGAAATCGAGTATCAGATTACCGGTGGTTCAGTTTTAAGGACGGTGCTGCTCAAATGTACTAGTTCGAACTTAAAGATGCTTTATCTTGAGGGTGAAAGACCACTTAGTTATGGTGCAAATGGCCTTGAGGATAATCAAGTCGATGAGATGCTCGAACTGTTGCAGGTTTTCAATGAAGTCACGGTCGGCTTTCACGAAATGCTCCCCATCAATGTTATTGCTTACTCATCAGGGAATAATCAAGGCTTGAGTTCAGTCTTCGCGAAAGCCCAGCTTAGCTTTTACAACGTTGTTCGGAAACAGGGCGTATTTCATAGAGGATATGCCAAGCGTTTCGACAATTTAATTACTCGAGAAGATGGGTTTGATGAAAATCAAGTGATTGAGCTGCGTGACTATATTGAAACGAGTTATGAGCGCAACAAATCGCTGTTTGAACCACCATTAGTTTTTGATGACGAAATCGATATTGATGTACCTCTACCATCAATCAAAGCAGAAAGCCCTATCGGTACATTTACAGATCATACCGCCAATCAGTTGTTCTTCATTTCGCTAATGGTCAATGAAAGTGAAGAATTTAAGCGATTCCTAAACGATTACACAAATATCGAAACATTGAAGTCATTTGAGATTGATTTGCGACTGTCGGAGTACCGAGATTTAGATTTCATTAAAGCTGAAGCTATACGACTGCAGCAACTTAGCTGTAATAGTTCGAAGTTCAATGAGGATACTCTCAACGGTGTCCTGAAGTTTGAAGTCAACCAGGACTTTTTTGAAAAAATAGAAAGCTTGTATCTAGAGCGTTCTATGTTCCTAGACAATTTGATGTTCATTAGCCAAATGGTGGCTAAGCGGTGGAGCAGAGACGAAAAACGAACGTTGAAAACGAGTTGTTACGAGCGAAATGTACCTAATATAGCTGGTGGCTTAGCGCCTATTCGATTCGTTAATACAAAGGTTAGGTTAATTAATCCAAATGCAGTTACCCTCTATGACCGTCTCAGTGATGGCGAGCATCAGCTCATTCAAATTATCGGTTCCTTAATATTATTCGGTGACCAACAATCCTTGTTTATCCTTGATGAGCCAGAAAGTCATTTCAATCCTGAGTGGCGTATCGAGTTTGTCGATATCATTAACAAGTACGTTGGCTTATCAAAGTTAGAGCTAATCATCTCAACACATTCTCCGTTTGTCCTTTCTGCATGTAAATCTGAGCGCGTGCTTCACTTTCTGAAAAATCCTGAGGGATGTGTAGCGATTAATCCTATTCGTGACAAAGAAACCTATGGCTCTTCTTTTGACTCATTACTTTCGTCTGTTTTCGGGTTAGAGGTTCTTATTTCAAAAAGACCTCTAGATGAGATACGAGAAGTACTATCGCAATATGACAATGGTGATCTTACTAGTGCAACAGCTCTGGAACAACTAGAGAAATTTGGCCAGTCATTCGAATTAAATTACAGACGGAACAAAATTCGACGAGAGTTGGATGAGCTGGAAGGTGAAGAATAATGCTCTGGCCTGTAGTAAAGCCACCTCAATCAAGTTTGTACTGGCTTGATGAAGTTCATAAAAACTTCTATTTGTTGATGTTTCAAGGGGAAGAGGTTGCGGATTGTTTCCCTGCTGAATTTAGAACAGTTCTAGACGCGAGTGCCAAAACAAATACATATTTTGTGAATGTTTATCTTGAATACAATAAGTTATCAGATGCGCATAAGGCGTCGTTTCGACAAATATATGATCAGCAGATAGGGATAATACTGCTCTATTCAGATACTCGAATCACGCTATTGAAGCCTAACGTAAAAGTTCCGGGTACAACCGAGCACAAGGAATTATGGAACGCGTGCAAGAAGCTTGGAGGTTACTTATATTCAACAACGTTAGGATTGAAGTGTTTTAGTGATGCACTGGTCGAAAAGTTCGATGATGTCGAATTCTCAGATATGCATGAGCACTATCAAGAGTTTAAAAGATTAAATACCCCAATATGTTCGTTCTGCGGCTTATCATCGATGACTGCTGAAGTACTAATAGAGCCTGAAGATGGAACTGATCTGCCAGAAGAGAAGCAGAGACGTGCCTCTTATGACCATTACTTACCTAAAGCTCATTATCCGTTCTTAGCTGTAGACTTTAATAACCTCATTCCTTGTTGTGATACCTGTAACGAAGACTTCAAAGAAGAAAAAGACGCACTTACTGATGATGATGAGCGTTCGCTTTCTTTTGTTCCTTACTCTCAAGAGCAAGTCCAACTTAGGGCAACCTATGTAAAAAGGACGGGTGACTTTTATAAAATGAGAGTAGGAATTCTAGCCACAGGGTGCGATATAGAAAAAAAAGGTAAGACTTGGAATCGAATCTTTAAGGTACAGGGACGTGTAAATCATTTATTAGATGAGTCGTTCACTGAGGAATGGCTTGCCCCTTTATTAGTTGATGTTGAGCAGGTTGAAGATGCCAAACTCAAACTTCAACGTGAAGCGGATAGACTTGATGCTAAGAAGACAACTAGGAAAGAGGTTTATTATAAAGCTTTAAGCTTTTCACATTTAGCTGGTTCAGATGATGAAGTTGTCGAAGATCTACTTCTTGCAGTTAAAGATATCTATGAACCCAGACGTAACGCGTTATAAGTAAGGACTACAAATTGGCTATTTATTGTGGTGATAATGATTCATTCTTTTTACTCGAGAATGCGGCTGAATTTAGAGAGATTTGTCTTATTCAAGGGAAATCACTTTTTACGGAACTTGCAGTCTGGAATTCAGCAGCGTGCAGTGAACTCATTGAGTTTTTTGTTGAAAACCTAGAAGAAGGTGAGGGTGACTTCTTAGCTAAGCTAGAGACTCAGCTAGGTAAAGCCACACCCGCAGCAAAGGTACTGGCGGCAGAAATGCTGTGGTTGATGTTTTTATGTCCTAGTAGTACAGGACCGGCTTCTAAACGCGCCACTATTGAACGTGTTTTTTCCTGGAGCGGTTTTGAGTTTAAGGATGGGGTAAGGGACAAATACTTATCTGACGAGGCATTGACAGGAGTAGGCAAAACTGGAGCTGCATATCAAACAGGCCGATGGCGAGAGCTGGTTTACTTTATTCGCTTACTAGAAAAGTTATTTAAGTTGAGCAAAGATGAAAGAGCAACTTTGCTAGCGAGTCGTACAGAATTTTCAAGCTGGTTAAATGACATTCCTGGAAATGACAAACGACAATTCCGCCACATGATTTTATATCTATTTTACCCTGAAGAGCAGGAGCGAATTTTCGGTGGCGGACATAGACAGTCATTGCTTGAGACGTTTTTGAATATTACGCCATCTCAGTATAGAAGAATGTCACCTCTTGATATCGATAACCGTTTGTTAGAAATACGAACTCAGTTTGAGAAAGAGTACGGGACAAAAGATCTGGATTATTACGTAGAGCCATTAAGCTTAAGGTGGGGGCAAGAAAGCTCTGAAGAGCCTAATGAGATAAAAGAACCTGGACAGGGGTATGAAGTGAAGATCAACGACGTAAACCAAACGCTAAATACAATTCTGTACGGGCCTCCAGGCACAGGTAAAACCTATAACACGATCAATAAAGCTTTAGAGATTGTTGACCCTGAGTTTTACCATCAAAATAACGATGATCGAGCTGCTATCAAGAAGCGATTCGATGAGCTATTAAACAGTAATCGCATTGGCTTTGTTACTTTTCACCAAAGTTTTAGTTACGAAGATTTTGTTGAAGGCCTGAAAGCGACTACTGAAAATAATCAGGTTAACTACGAAATTGAAGACGGTATCTTCAAGCGGTTATGTGAATCTGCTCGTGCGAAACCGACGATAAAAGCAGATCAAGACCATGTTGATATTAATGGACGTAAAATCTGGAAGATGTCATTAGGTGATATCGCAGGTGATGATGCCTTTATCTATCAGCAATGTATCGATAATAGCTGTGTTCTGTTGGGTTATGGCTATGATATCGACTTCTCCCATGCCAATGACCGTAAACAAGTCGCTCAAACCTATCGCAGTAATGGGGTAGAAATTGAGAACGAGAGCTATGACTATCAAGTCACATCGGTCAATAAGTTTAAGAATGAGATGAGCATTGGTGATTTGATTGTCGTCTCGGACGGGAATCGTAAGTTTCGTGCTATTGCAGAAATTACCAGTGATTACTACTTTGATAACTCTTCGGTTGATGATGTTAGTTATTCTCAAGCAAGGACAGTAACATGGCATAGAGTATACGAACCGTCATTACCAGTTGATGAATTATTCAAGAAAAACCTGTCTCAAATGACTTTGTATCGATTGTATGATACGACCATTGATACAGAAAAACTTCGAGCTATATTACAAGGTAGTGGTGATTCAGTTAACGTTGCACCGGGCCGAACGGTAGGTAAGTATCAAATTGAATCAATTTCTGATGAGCTGATTACTATTCGAAAGCCGAATGGTTCTGAGCTTCCAATGCCTAAATCGATTGTTGACGAGCTGTGTGATTTGGTTCGTTCTGGTAATGTTTCTGTTGACGATATTAAGCATAAAAGGGTGTTTGATAAAGTAGACACCTTGATGGAGAAGTTCCTAGTAAATGGCTACCCTAATGTTCTCGGGCCGTTAGTGGAAGGAATTGTTAGCAAGGGAATATCCGTATCAAATCAAGCCCCTTCAGACAAGAGGGTGCTGATTATTGATGAAATCAACCGAGGTAACATTTCTAATATTTTTGGTGAGTTAATCACTTTGATTGAACCAAGCAAGAGGGCGGGTGGTAAAGAGGCGCTATCGGTTAAGTTGCCATATTCAAAAGAGGCTTTTTCAGTTCCTGACAACTTACACATCATTGGCACGATGAACACGGCTGATAAGTCGCTGGCTCAGCTAGACATTGCGCTGCGTCGCCGTTTTCAGTTTGAAGAAATGATGACGAACTATGAACTGCTTGCAACTATCCCACTATTCGATGGTATTGATATTAAGCAGATGGTTGAAACGATCAACAAACGAATTGAGTTACTGTATGACCGTGAACACACGATAGGTCACAGCTTCTTTTTATCACTAAAAGATACCCCGTCGATTGAACATCTGGCTGAAATTTTTGAATTACAGATCCTTCCATTGCTGGAAGAGTATTTCTTTGAAGACTGGGAACGAGTAGCAATGGTTCTGGGTGACCACCTTAAAGCCGATGAGAGTTTGCGCTTTGTTGTTGAGCAATTTGACGCGAACGAAGTCGCTCAGTTAATGGGCGATGATTGGGATCAAACGGGCATACAGCCTTATGTTAGAAACGATCAAGCCTTTAACGCTGCGGCTGCATATATTGGTATCTATTCTTAATGTTTAGTAGGAATCATGACTCCGTGATTGCTGTCCGTGAGTTCGGCTTGTTACTCAATGGTGGTGATAAGTCGAGTATTGATTGCCAGTCAATACCGAGTAAAGCGTTTGAGTGGTTGTTGGTCAATGGACAGAGTAATAATCAAGAGTCAGTCGATCTCATCAAGGTCAAAAAGCAAGGTCGTTCAATTGCTCTGCAAGTTATCAATTATGTTGGGGTATTAGAAACGCCTTGCGGCACCCGGATTGAAATTCTTCCTAAAATATCAGAGAAGGAAGATAACCAAACAGCCACGAAAGTGCTCCTCAAGATGCTTTCAACGGTCCATAAACTTAACATGCATAGGTTTGAAAACTCATCGCTACAAACGTTAAAAAGACCATTGTTTGAAATATTGATTGGTTATTTTTTGAAAGATGTCTCGGATGTCATTAAGAAAGGGATTCGAAGCCAGTACACAAGAGTTCAAGATCGTAAACCTTACTTAAAAGGTCAGTTACAAACATCAAAGCAAATAAACCAACGACCGGGTTGCTTAAATAGCTTTCACATTGTTTACGATGAATTTTCTTCAGACAGAGCAGAAAATAGATTGATGCGCTCAGCACTGAGCCAGGTGATGAAGTGGTCAAAAAATAGTGACAACTTACGCTTAGGAAGTGAATTACAATTCGCTCTTGATGATATTCCGCACTCAGAAAACCATGCATTAGATTTTCGCCAATGGTCCAATGAACGATCTTTAATTCATTATCGAACTGTGAAGCTTTGGTGCGAGTTGATTTTAAGTTACCAATCACCAGTATCCCTTTCTGGGCAACATAATGGAATTTCGATGCTTTTCCCTATGGAGAGTCTCTTTGAGCGTTATGTAGCGATTAAACTAGGGAAGTCACTGTCGCATTCTCTCAAATTGAAAACTCAAGCGAGTAGTTGCTCGTTAGTCACTCATACGCCCCGTTCAGGAAAACCTCAAGAGTGGTTTAAGCTCAAGCCTGATATTGTTGTTAGCGAGAAAAATTCGCATGAGCCGTTCTATGTGGCAGATACTAAGTGGAAGCGAATTAACGAGAAACTAGCAACGGCTAAGCATAAGTATGGGATTAGCCAGTCTGACATGTATCAAATGTTCGCCTATGGTCAAAATTATTTAGGTGGTTCAGGCGTGATCTATCTTATCTACCCTGCTTATGAGCACTTTAATGAATCTTTACCGCCATTTAGATTTGATGAGAACCTGTCGGTAAGGGTAATCCCTTATGATCTTACGAATGATGAATGTGAATTACTGGATATTGAAATGTTGCTACCTGAGCTTTCGAGCTAAATCACGTGCATCGAGCTCTCTGTCGTTTTCAAAGATTAACTTTGCGTTCCCGACTCGAATGGCAGCACCAGCTTCATTGCTGACTTTTTGCCTTACAAGAGTATCAATGGTATCTGCACGTGAAATTCTTCCAGCAGTGAAGTTTCGGAAAAGCTCATAGTTGGATACGAAAGCGGCCTTGCCAACGGATTTTAATTTTTTGTCTAGTTCAATGTTGTCCATGTGATGCTCCATATTTTATGCAATTAAGCTCTTATGGAATTATAGTCGGTTTCTAATCACCATCAGGATACAACCGGATGTAAATATCTGATTCTTTCTGATAGAACAGCTCCTTTTAAATCAGTTTTTTCCGAAGTAACACCTAAGGTAACACCTTAAAACTCTACTTTTATATTTTTAATTTTAATCAATTGGATAGGTTAGATAGTAGGGTCCAGTAGCGGCACCAAATTATACGAAAGAGCCCACCTAGTGTGGGCTTTTTTGTGTCTGTAATTCCTTGTGTTATCTCGTTCTTTATGAACAATCAAAAAAGTCCACTGAATGTGGGCTTTGATGTAGATCTTGTCGTCTTCTAAGCTAAGCTCGAATGATCATTTGCTCGCGCTCAGGACCTACCGATACCATCACGATTGGCACACCCATCAGCTCTTCGATACGAGTAACGTAATCTTGCGCTGCTTGAGGAAGGCTCTCAAACGTGCGGCAACCCGTGATGTCTTCATCCCAGCCAGCCATATCTTCATATACGGGCTTTAGCTCAGCCGTTTGTGGCCAAATCGGGTTCTCTGTGTGCTCTCCTGAGTAAGCAGTACAGATCTTAAGCTCAGACAAACCAGACAGGCAATCAATCTTAGTCAGTGCGATTTCCGTTGCAGCTTGTAGGTCAACACCGTTGCGAGTTGCTACCGCGTCGAAGTAACCCATGTCACGTGGGCGGCCTGTTGTTGCGCCGTATTCGTTAGAGCTTTCGCGGAAGCTGTCTTGTTCTTCCATTGCAGTTACTAGCGTGCCAGTACCAACAGACGAGCTGAATGATTTAGCAACAGCGATAACACGTTCAGGACGAAGTGCAGGTAAACCGCTACCAATGCCAGCATAAGCTGCGGTTACATTCGAAGATGTTGTCCAAGGGTATTCACCGTAGACAAGGTCGCGACCTGCGCCTAACTGAGCTTCAAACAGTAGGTTTGCGTCTTGTGATTGCAGCGCTTTAAGCGGCTCAGTTACGTTGCAGATGAACGGGCGCCACGCTTTAGTTACTTCAAGTAGCCATTCTGTCATTTCAGAAGCAGTCTGGGAGAAGTCACATTGAGGGTAGAGCGCTTTAAGCTGAGGCATCTTCCAATCAAGTAGGAATTGAATACGCTGCTCTAAAATTTCAGGTTGATTCAGCCAACCGACAAGAATGCCTTTCTTCATTACACGATCGCCGTACGCTGGTGCAATGCCTTGACGTGTAGAGCCGTAAGCGCCATCGCCCAAACGCTCTTCTTCAAGCGTATCTTCAAGAGCATGTAAAGGGAGACACAGTGTCGCACGATCTGAGATCGCCATTTTCACTTTGATGCCAGCCTCTTGAACTTCTGCAATCTCTTCAGTTAGTGCAGCAGGGCTGATCACCATGCCAGGGCCAAGAACCGCCGTACAATTAGGATTAAAAATACCACTAGGTAGTTGGTGCAGTTTGAATGTACCGAAGTCATTTACCACAGTATGACCTGCATTGTTTCCGCCTTGGAAACGAATGCTAGCAGAAGCTTGGTCTGCTAAAAAATCGACGATGCGGCCTTTGCCTTCATCACCCCAGTTTGCGCCCACAACAACGATAGATGGCATAATTTTTCTCCTAACTGATTGAGGAATCATGTTAGGCCTACAAGGTGGATAAGAGAAATTAATTATCTTTATTATCTTGATAAGGATTTCATATATCCTTAAAGTCTTAAGCTACAAACGAGATTCCCTATCACGTTCGTTCCTCACTGTAGGGAATGACGATGGGGCATTTTTTACTTTTAGGGAATGATATTAGTGACACGAGAGAGAGGACATGATGCTCGATATTAATTTGTTGAAGACGTTTGTGACGCTTGCGGAGTACAAGCATTTTGGGAAAGCGGCCAATGCACTGCACATGACACAACCCAATGTGAGTTTGCACCTAAAACAACTGGAACAACAAACACGCATAAAGTTGATAGAGAGAAGCCCTTTTCAATTGACTCAAGCGGGTGAACGGCTATTGGAAACAAGCCAAAGAACGCTACTCGAACTGCAGATTTGTCAGGCCGATCTCAATGCCATTAACGACCTTAAAATAGGGACGTTAACCATTGCCGTAAGTGACATCATTTCTCGATTTTTGCTAATTCGTCCGTTCCAGAAGTTCAAAGCGCAGTATCCCGGTATTGACCTTACGCTCTTGAATACCACGTCATCTCAGGCATCGAATTTAGTTAAAAATGCTCAAGCGGATATTGGTTTTGTTATCGCCAAAGAGCAGCACAACGAGTCTTTGTATTTCACTAAGCTGCAAGAGCTTTCTTGGTGTGCGCTTGGCGATGGGTTTGATATCCGAGACTCTGATGCAGAGCTCACTTTGATTCTACTAGGTCATGATACGAGAACGCGTGACTTTATTGATGAAGGTTTACCAAGCCTTAATCTACCTAATTATAGGGTGATGGAAGTAGGGAGTGTCGATGCTCAAATCGACTGGGCAGAAGCGGGATTTGGTGTGGCTATTGTCCCGGAGTTTGCGGTATCAACCAAGCAGCACCTGCATTCGAAAGTGACACCATTGACCAACTTCTCGAGCACCAGTCTTGGTTATATTGTTCGGCAGAACCAAGTCTTGTCGAAAGCAACCAAGCAGCTGTTAGGTTGGGTGAATGATGAGATTATTTCATTGCAAAACAAATAAATACAATCATTGAGTTTGACTCAATCAGCCCACCTCGAGTGGGCTTTTTTGTCCCTGGAAAGCCTCGTTTTTACTGAATCAATAATCTTTGGAACAAACTAGCGCTCACCATCAACTATTCGTCCCGCAAATCAGAGTTTCAAAATTCATCGTTGACAAAGTTTGATAATCAAACTAAATTTCAAATTATTACTTTGATTGTCAAATTACTTGTCAATCAAAGGGCTTTTATTTGCAACGATCATCTAACCACAAACACAAGCTAAGGACGCCATTTTGAGTTTTCCAACACGTCACCAACACAACTTTTCTTCACATAACAGTCAAGGTGAGAAACGCACGTTCTATGTCCTGTTATTGACCGTCGTTACCATGGTTGTCGAAATTGTTGCAGGTACTATTTACGGCTCGATGGCATTGCTTGCCGATGGTTGGCACATGGGGACGCACGCCGCAGCGTTTGGTATCACCTTATTTGCATACCGTTATGCGAAGAAACATGCCGAGAGCGAACGTTTCTCTTTCGGTACTGGCAAAGTCAGCGTGTTAGGGGGCTACACCAGCGCGATTGTATTGGGGATTGTGGCATTGTTGATGCTGGTGGAATCAGTACATCGTTTGTTTAACCCACAAGCGATTCAGTTCAATGAAGCGATCATCGTTGCTTGTATTGGTTTAACTGTGAATGTGGTGAGTATGTTTTTACTTGGCGATCACCATCATGATCACGGACACGAGCATGGCCACAATCATAGTAAGAATCACGGTCATTCACATAGCCATGAGCACGACAGCGACCATGGTCATAAACATGGCGAGCATCACGGACACCATCATGATCACAACCTACGCGCAGCCTACATGCATGTGTTGGCGGATACTCTAACTTCGCTGCTTGCGATTGTTGCGCTGCTATTTGGTAAGTTTTACGGTTGGAACTGGTTAGATGCAGCAATGGGAATGGTTGGCGCATTCGTGATTGCTAAGTGGACGATGAACCTTATGAAACAAACCAGCCCAATCCTGCTGGATGAGAATATCGACCAAGATTATCGTGACTCAGTGACCAAAACCTTAACGCCTTATGCGTCGGTCACCGATTTCCATATGTGGAAGGTGAGTGGGCATCACTATTCAGCAGCGATTACTCTTGAATCAAACAGTGATAAAACCGTCTCTGAATATAAACAAATGCTCGCCAAGTTTGATAAGATTAATCATCTTACTCTTGAAGTGCATTCAAACGACCATGCGAAATATAGAACAGCTTAACCAAATACTGACTGAGTTCTACGATAAAATGTCTTCGTGGGAGCAGTCTGTTGTCAAAGAGACGGGTTATTCCCTGGCTCAAGTACACACCATTGAAGTACTTGGTATGCATGGTGCGTTAAGAATGAAAGAGCTCGCTGAAAAGTTGGGTATTACCACGGGTACACTTACTGTTCAAATAGAAAAGTTGGTTAAAGCTGAATTGATTGAGCGCCATGAACACCCAACAGATCGTCGTGCGATTGTGGTTGCCTTGACGGATGAAGGGCAGAAGATACACGTTCACCACAATCAGCTTCACTTGAATTTGGTTAATGAGCTGACGCAAGATATCGAAGAAGACGAGAAAGCGGTGTTATTGAAGTGCCTAACCAAGATGGTAAAAGCGTTTTAGCCAGCCTTGAATTCGCACCTAACTCTTTAGCTGCAAAGCGATTGACTAGAAAATCAAAAGATGGACCTGACTCGAATTGAGTAGGTCCATTTTTTTCGCCGTTTACGCTCTACTGTACAATCATCAATAGACGGATTCACTGTTTAAAAACCAAGTCAAAACCTCCAATATTGCGCTTCGCTCGTGCTCTTCTGGAGAGCCAAAAAAATGTCATCATAAATAATGCATCCAAATGTGCGTCAAAGTCTTTTAATTCAATGCTTTGTATACCATGACATTCAAGCCATTTATGTTCCGTCAAATAGCTGTCTCTCACTTTTATCATTCAACTAATGTACATGTATTCAATTTGTGTTATTGATGCTTTTATCTTTAGTGAAAAGATTCATTCTCTGTTTGAATACCATTGAGAATGTCACTGCTGGTGGGCTGAACAGTCGCTAGATTTAGTGCTCATTACTGATACAAAAAATATAACAATAATCAGGTCGCGCAAGTTGGATATCCATTCTTTGATGCGATTTATTTGGATACTCATAGTTAATTTAGTAAAGACGAGCCACGTATATGAACATAAAGAAAAAGCTCTATTCGTTGGGGATGTTCTCCATCTTCGGCATGATTTCACTGCTGTTTACCACATCACAATTTGCAGACACCACCGCTCAAATGAGCGAAGCCAAACAAATTACCAAAGAGCTTGAAGTGCGTTTGCTCAACCTTCGCCGTAACGAGAAAGATTTTTTACTGCGTAGCGATATGAAATACCTCGACAAGTTCGACGTAAACTACAAAAAATTCTTAGCGTCTGAATCTGAGCTAGATACAGTGCTCAGTGATTTAGGTTTAGCCAACAGCACACACCTACGTGAAGACATCGAAACCTACCACACCAGCTTTGTTAACTTAGTTAAAGCGAGCGAAGTCTATGGGCTATCACGTGACAAAGGTATGCTAGGCGAGTTTCATGTTTTGCTCGATAACATCAGCGCGACAGCCAGTGCGGAACAAAAAATCGAGCTTTACCTGTTCAATGACTTAATTGAGAAGGGGGAGTTTGACCCGAGTGTTCTTTCTATAACTTCAAATATGAGTAGCTCAGCTGCTTTGATTGACGCTGCTCGCCAAGTGGTTGAGCAAAAGCGAGTGATTGGCTTGAAGCACAACGAAGGTCTGCTTGGGCAAGCTCGCTCGGGTTCTCATGCTATCGAAACTCAATTTAAAGAGTTCTCCGCGGTGCTAGACCAACAAACGCAGCAAGAGATGGACAAGCTATCGCTGATCAACAACATCCTTTGCGTCACGCTACTCGTGTCGATCATTCTGTTCAGCTGGTTAATCGTCCGTTCTATCATTGGTAAAATTGAGTCACTGCTTTCGGTGATTCGTAACATCGTTGATTCTAACGACGTGTCTATTCGTTCGCACCTAGATGGCAAAGACGAACTCAGCACTTTAGGCCAATACTTCAACCAACTGTTGGATCAACTGGAAGGGCTTATCGCTGCCTCTCAATCTAAGTCACTGCAACTGACACAAAGCACATCGAACATGCATGATGAGCTAGAGTCAGTAATCAAACAGTTTGAAGTTCAAGCAAATCACACATCTACAATGACAACGTCAGTTCAAGAGATGGTACTCACCATTGGCGAGATCTCTGAAAGCACATCGGTTGCCGCTGAAGGTGTACATCAAGCGAAAGTGAATGCCGATAAAGGCCGTGAAGTGGTGGTTGAAACCATCAGCAACATCACCCAGTTGTCTGAACGTCTTTCAAGCAGCCAAGATTCGATCAGTTCACTGAACCATCATGTTGACCAGATCGGCGATGCAGTAAACATCATCCAAGGCATTGCAGAACAAACTAACCTATTGGCATTGAACGCAGCAATTGAAGCAGCACGTGCGGGTGAACAAGGTCGTGGCTTTGCGGTAGTTGCCGATGAAGTACGCGCACTAGCAAGCAGAACGCATCAATCGACCACAGAGATAACTTCAGTGGTGAGTGCAATTCAAAGCCAGATGCAGGCGTCGATGGCAGAGATTGGCGAGTGTAATCAACAAGGTCAACTAACGCTGAAAGATTCGGAAGAGCTGGATGCGAGCTTGCAACTTATCTTGAGCGACATGGAAAGCATCCAAGGTAATTCAGAACGTATTGCTTCAGCGATTGAAGAGCAGGGCGCAGTAATGGCGCAAGTGAGTGACTCAATTACTGAGCTGAACACTATCTCGAACGACAATAACGCTTCGGCGCAGCATTGCTTAGTTGAAGTGGACAAGGTAGCAGAGCAAGCGAACGATATGGACCAAGCGGTCGCGCAGTTCAAGACTTCATAAACAACATAGAACTTACTAAAACAAAAGGCGTGGTTCATCTACGCCTTTTTTGTGCCTGAAATTCAAATAGATAAATGACGAGAATAAAAAAACGGCCCGATCTGGGGGAAGATCTGGGCCGTTATATTACGTATTAAAGGGGGGACTACTTATTTCGGCCTTCCAGCACATCCAGTGCCAGTTCAACCGCTTTATCAATATTGTCGCATCCCGCTAACTTACCTGAGCTGATAGGACCAAGCACATTAGCGTATAACGAGAGCTGCTTGTTAAATGGCAGGCTCAACTGCTCATATAAACGCTGGCGAATCTCGGCATGTTGCTCAGGAGCGTGAGCAGCAAGGCTTTTCAAAGTGTCATAAACAAGAGTGGTGGTAGTGTTCATTCGTCTCTTTATCTTTGAGTGGGGGATTTCTATTTTAATATCATTTGGGTACAAGTTGCTGTGATATATGTCATACAATAAGTCAAATAAACTTAGGGTGAGCATTTTGGTCTTAACTGACAAGTGAGAAATCATCAATGATTTTTAACGCACCTGAAAAATCATTGTTTATGTTGAAAGAATGTTGAAATGCAATGACTTCACAACCACTAGCTAAACCAGCCTGAAGTCCTGGAGCCGAGTCTTCAAAGATAATGGTTTTACTTGCGGTTACATTTAATCTAGATAGCGCCAACAAATAAGCTTCCGGATCTGGCTTGTGCATTGAAACATGCTCTTTAGCGATGACAAGATCAAACAAGTGCTCAAGTTTACAAGCTTCCAGTATTTGGTTAGCCATCCACTGTTGCGCAGAAGTTACAACCGCACATCGCTTCCCAGAAGATTTTAGTTGCTGTAGGAGGCCAACGACACCTTTATTGATAGATAATCTTTGTGAAAGGAGTAATTGATAATGTTCCTTAAATTTATCGTTAAACTCTTGTCTCTCTGGTTCGATTTCTCCAACTTTGAAAAAATACTGAACGACATTTTCCCATTTCATACCCATTACATTTTGATAAATACGGTGGTCAACGATGGAACCATAGTCTTTACAGGTCAGCGCTAATGCTTGGCCTTTGAGCGGCTCGGAGTTTACTAATGTTCCATCCATATCAAAGATAAAGGCGTCGTAATAAAGTTTTATTGGTTCCATTTCAATACGTTAACTCAGGATTAATTCGTTAATGGTGGGTAGCATTCAATAATCTCGACGCCATCGTCTGTTTCTATCGTGATATTTTCAATGCCAGCCGGGCAGAAAAATTTATCGTACTTATTGAGTACTAAAATTTCTTCGTCTAATTTAATCGTACAACTGCCAGCAGCAATAACACCGACATAAAAGTCGTTCTCAGATTTGGTGATGCTGCTAATGACTTTTGTGCGACAAACTCGATATCTGTCGGTTGTTTTGTCATCAATGAGAGACTCTTTTACCGATCCGTCAGCATAAGCTGTTAATAGTTGAGGTGTCTTTTTGTTCTGAGTTGCCACAGCTTCAACCGACTTCTCTGAATAGTCAAAAACATCAAGGCAAAAGTCCAAATCTCGCTTCATGTAGCGAGCTTCTTCAGGAAGTGTATAACCAGCTCGTTCAAACTCAAATCGAACAGCCCAGTCCGATGGTTCCATTATCTCAATCATTAGAATGCCTTCGCCAATCGCGTGAGGCATTCCTCCTGGAATAAAGTAACACTCACCAGGAGATACTTTGATTTTTTCGAAGCAAGTTTTCAGTCGGTTAATGTCTTGTTCAACAATGATCTCTTTCAACGTTTCTTTAGTCGGAGGCGTCTGAAATCCGAGATAAATATAAGGATCATCAATCTCCTCACGAACTTGTAAAATATAGTAGGCTTCAGCCTTGCCTGAATTTGAATCTAGGTGCTTTTGGGCAAACTCTCTGGTTGGGTGTGCTTGGAAATGTAAGCGAATTGAAGAGTCTAGAAACTTAATCAAAACCATAGGGTTAGGACCGAATCTACTGAAGTGCTCTTTACCTAAAAAATACTCAGGATCTAGATCTAATAATTCGGCGAAATCGAGTGAGTGATCGCCGATAATCGCAGTTGATTGACCTTCACTGATTGTTTCTCGACCTGGGTTAACGGCTTTAGTGACCGATGCAATCCAGTCTTCAGGAAAATGAGAGTCGACCGGAACGCTTTCGTTATTAATTTGGTCTAAAACCTTACCACCACTGTAAGAGCGCCAAACGCGGTTCTGACCAAATCGAATCAACTTATTTTTGTATTCCATGCCTAGCCCTTTAAGTTCAGTGTTTTTGTTAAGTTATGTAAAGTTTGCATTGCACCAACCTCTTGAATACATTCGAAAAGGTCGACTATCTTATTTACGAATTCGGCATCTGCAAGAAGGCTAGATTCAAAAATACCATCAATGCTTAATAAAGAAATGACAGCTTCACGAGGCGTTTTACTTTCTTGTTTGATTTGCTTGAACACGCCAGCCATTGGATCATGAACCTCGATAGCATCGCCGTTGTCATCCATGCCAATCACATAAGCCATCCACCCTGCAATGCCCAACTCTAACCAAGTTGTTTGAACAGCATTTTCACGGTTATATTTGAGAGATTCACAAAATCGTGGTGGTAATTTCTGACTTCCGTCCATTGCTATCTGAGAGGTAAGGTGTTTTAAATTTGGGTTAGAGAAACGTTCAATCAGCGAATCTGCGTAAGCTGCAATGTCAGTTTCCTTTGGTAACGACAATGAAGGCGTTTGCTCATTCATCATGAAGTCTAGAATCACCTTCTTAAAATATGGGTCTGAAATCGCTTCTGACACATACTTATAACCACTCAAGTATCCCAAGTACGCAAGAAGTGAGTGACTACCATTTAGCATGCGTAGCTTCATCTCTTCAAAAGGTATGACATCATCGACAAATTGCGCGCCCACTTCATCCCAATTTGGTCGACCAATTGCAAACTTATCTTCTATTACCCATTGTCGAAAAGGTTCACAAGCGATGGCACATGGATCCGAGTAGCCGATAGCTGTTTCTATATAAGATAAGCTTTCTTTACTCGCCGCTGGAACAATACGGTCTACCATAGTGTTTGGGAATGTGACATTAGCCTCTATCCAAGAATACAACTCCAAGTCGACCAATTTTGCAAAACTAAGAATAGCCGACTTCGCTACTTCTCCATTGTTTTGAATATTGTCGCAAGACAATACGGTGAACGCGTTAATATTCCTTTCTTTTCTGAGTCTTAAACCTTCAACGATATAACCGATGGCGGACACTGGACGAGAAGGTGAGTCGAGATCGAGCTGGATGAGACGATTGTTAACATCAAGAGAGCCAGTACTTGGTTCAATGCAATAGCCTTTTTCTGTGATAGTCATTGAGACTATACGAACGTTTGGATTCGCAATTTTTTCGATGATAGTCGACTGACCGTCTAGATCTGGATGTAAGGATTGAGTGATTGCCTTTGATATTTTTATTTGTTCGCTTGTCGCACCTCTCTCCAAAACAGTGTAGCAATGACCTTGCTCTCTTAACTGCTGAATAAGCGATTGTGAACCAAATAAGTTAATGGAACAGATCGTCCAGTTAGACTTTTTATTGTCTAACAATTCGCTTGTATATAAAGCTTGATGAGCTCGATGAAAAGCCCCTAAGCCAATGTGAACAATTCTCTGTTCTTCTTTTAAGTATTGATTTAAAACATTTTTATTCATACTTCCGCACTCTCACTCCAATTTTTAAAATCAGACGGCTATAAAAATTACCATTAGAGAGTAACATTCATTTGTATTATTTAAACGGCATATCATCAGAGATTTATTTTTTTGTGAGAAGTGTCAACCAATTGGTAGACCAATTTTGACAGCCAATATCTAGGGGCGATATAAAAGAAAGCGAAAGGTGTTTAGTTTTTAAATATCACGGTTAGGGATCATTATGAATATCGATATACTTATAGTTATAGGCTACTTCGTTTTCCTCCTCGGAGTAGGTTGGATGTTTCGATCAGCAACGTCATCGACAAGTGATTACTTTAGGGGGGGAGGCAAAATGTTGTGGTGGATGGTTGGGTCCACAGCATTTCTTCAAGCACTGAGTGCTATGACGTTTACTGGCGTAATGGGAAAAGCTCTTGATGTTGGCTTATCCATCTCTGTTATCTTTTTTGCGAATGCTCTTGGTTACTTTTGTAACTACTTATTCTTTGCTGCAAGAGCTCGACAGATGCGAGTTATCAGTCCAATCCAAGGCATTCGCAAACGTTTTGGTCCTGTTAGCGAGCAAGTTGTAACGTGGGCGACGGTACCGTCGAGTGTACTTCAGGCTGCGCTATGGCTGAATGCATTAGCGATCTTTGCAAGTGCGGTATTTAATATCCCAATTGAAACAACGATAGTTGCTGCGGGTATGGTTGTACTTCTTATGTCTCTGGTCGGCGGAAGTTGGGCTGTAGTTGCATCAGACTTTATACAGATGATCATCATTACTGTTGTTACCTTCATAGCGACAATCGTAGCGATATACAAATCTGGTGGTGTAGCACCAATCCTAGAAGCGGGTTTGCCTGATCAAGGGTTTGTTGGAGAAGGGTATAGCTATACCTACTTATTTGTTGGCTGGTTTATCTGTATTTTCATCAAACAGTTCTTCAGTACAAACAATATGATTGATTCTTACCGCTATATTGCAGCAAAAGATACTAATAATGCACGTAAAGCTGCAATCCTAGCGTGTTGTCTAATGGCGTTTGGACCTTTCATTTGGTTCCTTCCTGCTTGGTATGTAAGCGGAAATTACCCAGATATGTCTACATGGGGCCTCGATGTTCTAGGCAAAGATATTTCTAATGCCACTTATTTTGTCTTCGTTCGTAACGAGATGCCCGTTGGGATGGTTGGCTTGATGATGTCAGCTATGTTTGCTGCAACCATGTCGTCAATGGACTCTGCATTAAATAGAAATGCCGGCATATTCATTAAAAACGTTTATGAACCTTACATGGCAAAAGACAAATCAGATAAATCGATCTTGTTTGCAAGTAAAGTTTCTACCGTGGTATTCGGCTTGTTGATTATTGTTTGTGGCTTGTTCATGAGCAAACTGCAAGATTTTGGTCTATTTGATGCACTTATGATGGTGAGTACGCTTGTCGCGTTCCCTGTGCTTATTCCGTCACTGCTTTGTTTCTTTATCAAGAAGACTCCAGATTGGTCATGTTGGGCAACCATTGCCGTAGGCGCTTGTGTTTCAGCCGTTATTGCTTCAACAAATGCACCAATGATCGAAAGCCTGTTTAATTTATCTGAACCATTGTCTAGTCGTGAATTCGCTGAAATGAAATCGATAACCATGGGCGTAACAGGGCACATTATTATCACAGGTGGTTTCTTCTTGCTGACTCAACTTTTCTATAAAGAGCCAACAGGTAAGCGTGCTGAAGAAATCGCAGAGTTCTTTAGTAATGCAGAAACTCCAGTAATTGTAGAAGATTCGCCTCAAAGCTTCGAAGCTGATAGACAACAGTACATTTTACTTGGTCGAGTGTTATTGGCGACAAGTGCAGCGCTTCTCCTATTAACGCTGATACCAAACCCTATGTGGGGAAGAATGTTATTTGTATTAATGGCAGCGATTGTCGGGTTTATATCTTGGCTATTACTACGAGCTGGTAAGTTAAATGATGTAAAACTAAAAGCTTACACTGTCTAATTAAATAAAATATCAGATGAAGCCTTAATAAGGCTTCATCAAAAAAATTAATAATAGGTAATAACTTATGAAGCAAACTTGGCGATGGTATGGTCCAAATGATATTGTAACGCTTAATGATATTCGTCAGGCTGGGGCAACAGGAATCGTAACGGCATTACATCATATTAAGAATGGTGAAATATGGTCTAAAGAAGAAATACTAAAACGTAAAAAGTTAATAGAAGAAAATTCACTTACATGGGAAGTTGTCGAAAGTATCCCTGTTCATGAAGAGATCAAGACTCAAACTGGAAATTTCATTCAATGGATAGAGCACTATAAGCAATCTATTATCAATTTATCTGAATGCGGAGTTGATACAGTTTGCTATAACTTTATGCCAGTTCTTGATTGGACGAGAACAGATTTAGAGTATGTACTCCCAGATGGCTCAAAAGCATTAAGGTTTGACCATATTGACTTTGCTGTTTTTGAGCTATGCATACTAGAACGAGAAGGTGCACATGAAGAGTATTCAAAAGAAGACATTGCACTTGCTCGAACTCGTTTTTCTAACATGCCTGATGACAAAATTGCACAGCTAACATCGAATATCATCGCTGGTCTACCAGGTGCGGAAGAAGGCTATACTCTTCAGCAGTTTAGAGAGCAACTGGATCAGTACCAACACATTGACGGTAATAAGTTACGTGAAAATTTAGTTTACTTCCTAAACGAAATTACCCCAGTGTGTGAAGAGTACGGCGTGAAGTTGGCCATTCACCCTGATGATCCACCACGCCCAATTCTTGGTTTACCGCGAGTGGTATCTACGATTGAAGATATCGAATTCTTGACGCATCGTGTACCGAGCAAAATGAACGGTATTACTATGTGTACCGGGTCTTATGGCGTGCGAGACGATAACGATCTTGTGAAGATGATTGAAACTTTTGGTGATCGAATTTATTTCACGCATCTGCGTTCAACAAAGCGCGAAGAAGAACCCGGCAACTTCCATGAAGCAGCTCATCTCAATGGTGATGTTGATATGTATGAAGTGATATTTGCACTTCTTAAAGAAGAAAATCGTCGTACTAATAATGGACAAAGTGATTTAATTCCAATGCGGCCTGATCATGGTCACCAAATTATTGACGACTTAAATAAAAAAACAAACCCAGGGTATTCTTGCATAGGCCGTTTAAAAGGCTTAGCTGAGATTCGTGGTGTCGAGTATGCATTGACTCGGTCTCATTTTAATTAATGTGTTTTCAATTCGATATTGGGTTTTTAAATTAAGCTAACCCAGGGATATTATCGGATTAGCTTATTTAGTGTCAGTGAAAATATTGATAATCAATAAGGGAAGTCGTTACTGTTACTTCCCTTTATTTATAGGTGATGATATGTCGGTTCAACAAAAATTTGGCGGTGAACTTTCGGATGAGGAATTTAGAAAATTCACCCTATATACAACACAAAGTAATAATAAACATGATGACGAGTCGAGAGCTCAAATCTTAGGCTTCACCAACAATAATGTTCGAGTTGCTCCAGGAGCTATCGTTCGCATTGGTGAAAACCAAATCGGAACACGAAGTTATATAGGCCTATACAGCTACATTAATGGTGATGTGGAGGTTGGTGAAGACGTTTTGGTAGGGCCACATGTTTCTGTCGTTGCGTCTAATCATTTATTTGACCCGACTTCAGAGAGCTTTAGTGGTCGTAGTGATTTGGAAAGCGGAAAGGTCACAATCGCAAAGGGTGTTTGGTTGACATCTGGTGTTGTTGTCACTCCAGGAGTGAGCATCGGTAAATGTTCATTGATTTGTGCTAATTCGGTAGTGACATCCGATGTGCCCCCATATTCGATTTTTGCAGGGACCCCAGCGAAGCAAATTGGTCATATTGATGCAGAGACAGGGCAATATCATTGGTCGAAATAGAGGAGTAACACATGCTACAACTAGAAAGAACGCATGATTTCCAAATTTTTTTGTCGCCTTGTAACGAAATTTCCTCAGTCAATCCCCCAAGTTTCAATTGGCCTCAAGGAGAGTATGGTTCTGCATATAACATCGAACTTGAAGACAAAGACGGTGAGCAAAAATGGGATTGGAAATCGGTGCAGTCTCCTTTACAACCGACATTTCAGTTACCTCAAGGTAGCTATCGCTGGAGAGTGACTTGCCTCAATACTCTAGCAAAATCTGATTGGATTGTTTTTGAAATCACGACGGAGTCAGAAAACTACTTGGCACCGGACGCTATGTCACTATTCTCACTGTGTACTAATAAAGACCAGTTTATGATGTATCTCGATGAAGATATTGACGCAGTCAGCAATGCTTCATTAAGTGCAAGAGACAAGTTACGCAATAGTGTTGAACTAACTGATATAGATGACATTTTATATTCTAATCATTATCGCCGTGGTAATGAAGAAGGGAAGCGTACAGCTATCGCTAACGTAAGACGTTGGATTGATCGCGATCTTATCGCACTAACATTACTATATAAGGTGTGGGGTGATGAGGTGGCAGGACATAAGGCATGCCAAATTTTATTGCGCTTATCCGAGTGGAGCCCTGAAGGCCCGGCGTCACTGTTAAGGCCTTGTACGTGGGGAGATGAAATTGGCCTGTCAATGACGCGAAATTTGTATCTTGCCTATCATTGGTTGTCTCCATTGCTGACGACCGACGAGTGTTCATTCGTCAGGCCGCTCTTAATTCGATATGCCTATCAAATGGAAGAGCGCTTAGAGCAAGATAAGTTTAAACAGTACCCGGGACATTCACATACATCGCGTTTGCCTGCTTACTTAGGCGTTGCTGCCCTTGTGTTACACAAAGAGTTTGAACTTAAAACTTGTGAACGTTGGCTTAATTACGCCTTAATGATTTACCGAGGTGTGTTGCCTTTCTATGGCGGAAAAGATGGCAGTTGGGTTGAGGGGCCTTTTTATTCTTCTTCCTATACCAAGTGGCACCATCCGTTTTTCTTGTCGGTTGAGCGTTTAAGTGGCTTTTCTTTCTATAATCACCCGTTTTATAAGAATTACGTTAAGTTTGCTTTGGACTTTGTGGCGAATAACGATCGAATTCATCCCTTTGGTGATGGCTTCTGGTGCAAGAGAGAAGGTAAAGAGTGGCCTGGTTTCTTTGCGCAAAATCCACTCAGAATATATGCACCACGGTATGGTTGTACGAAGTCGATATTAGAGTCCAAGAAGTTAGAGTCCAATATTGAGACTTACAAGCTCCATTTATTAGATATAGTACCGACGTATCCGCAGTTACAATTTGAAAAATCGGATCAACATTCAACCGTTTCTAATACGTTAATGACTTCAAATGAGGCGTTTGTTTCTGACGAGACTGCTCTGTGTGTGAGCCCTGCGTCGAACAACATTTACTATTCATACGCAGGGTTAGGTAAAACTGCCCATAGTAAAATGTCGGTGTACTACCGAGCAAGTAAGTTTGGTAATAGTTCTCATCGCCATGCTGATCAAGGGAATGTTGCACTAGTCGATGATGGCGTTAATGTTCTTACTCCGAGTGGCAGTTATGGCTATAGGTTTGGTAGCAAACATCATAGTTTATGGACTCGAACTACGCAGGCGCATAATTTACCCTTGTTTGGTGGTGTCAATTTAGACGATAGCGTTACCAACGCGACTGAAGGTCAGAAGATAGATTGCGCAACAGCTCAAGCAACAGTAATCACTCGAATTGATAGCAATGAGTTTCAATGTGTCGTTCTAGATCTCGCGAATGCTTATGAGAGTTGTGAGTCGTTTGTGCGAACAATAATACAAGTTGCAGATAACGGGGTCGTTATTGTCGACAACATTAGGCTATCTGAACCCAAATCGATGCAATGGCGAGCCCATACCCCGCTCGAAGTTGTTATTAAGGGGGGGAGTGTTGATTTGTACCATGAACAAGAAACTTATTATCTTGGAATGATGAGTGATCCTTCTTGTGTAGTTAAGTTAACAAGTGAAATTGATGACGGTGATGGTTTCAAAGGGAATGTTGAATCTGACGCTCAGAAAGATATTAAACATCTAGAATGGTTCATAGAAGAACAGCAGCAACATCAAGTGGTTATGAGTTGCTTAAAACAACCAATAGATTACGTGTTAACTGACGAAAATACTTTGATACTTGCCCATGCGGGCCAGTCTTTTAAGCTCAATGTAGAAACTGGTGAGGAGATCACTCCGTAAAAATCAGGTGACATAAGTATTTTATGTCACCAATTTTCTAAAGATTGTCTTTTGATGTCGCGATAGCGGGAATGGAGTTAAACAGATAACCATCAAAATTAGGGTCGGTAAAATCAGAAAGCTCTAAAAGCCTAATCTTCACATGTTCTAGATGTTGCCACATCGCTTGCTTGGCTTCGATTGGGTTCTTGCGTCTCATTGCTAGCAAAATAGCAGCATGATCATCTAGCCACTCTTTCCTATAGTCTTGGATCTCGATATGTGTATGCAGTATCTTCCACATAGGGCTAGACTCACGACGTTCCCACGATTCCTTTAGAATATCGACCAGCACAGAATTCTGTGTCGCTTCGGCAATACACTGATGGAACATTCTGTCACCAACCGGATTTTGGACATTGTTTTCAATTTCGCGGCGCTCAATTTCTAGAGCTTCACGCATTTTTTCGATATCAGCAGGGGTTGCTTGTGTTGCAGCAAACTCAGCAATACTGCTTTCCAATAACTGTCTTGCTTGAAGCATTTCAAAAGGACCTACATCTTCATTTTGTGCCACTGTTGATGTAGTCGGTAAGTTAACGATGTACACTCCCGAGCCTTTCTTTACTTCAACGAGTCCCTCAAGTTCCAGCATGATGATTGCTTCTCTAACCACAGCTCTGCTCACGGATAGACGCTCAGCAATATCTCGCTCGGGCGGTAAACGACTTCCAATCGGGTAAAGACCATCAGATAGTTCTTTTCTCAAGATAAGACCGAGGGTTTGATAAGGGCGTTTGGGTTCGAAGTTGATCATGGAAATGCAGTGTACCTTTGGATCTGTGGTTTGAATTGAAAGTTTTCGCTAACTCGAAAGTCATTTTAAACGCTTATAAATGTCAATTCGAGTAAAAACCTAACTAATCCAACTCTAATTGTATCAAAGCGTAACGGTTCGTTGTGGTCACTTTTATGTACATGAACAAAAGGTTATCAACTTCGATATTAAACTTTCAAAAGCCATACAAGGAACGCGCTCATAGTTTTGAAGTGAGATTAAGCGTATTTCGTATAATCTTGAGTTTTTGATCAATAGCACAAGCCGTGAATAACCGCTATGTTCAATAGAGTTATATCACCTAACAAGTTGATATTGATAATAAACAACGGTGCTTGTAAAAATACAGATATAAACTTCAAGCCTAATCTGATTGAGAGTAAAAGGAACAACATGCACTACGACGTATTCAACGGAGACGCAGATGGCATAATCGCGTTGTTACAGCTGCGATTAAGTGAGCCAAGAGAGAGCGTGCTCATTACTGGTGTTAAGCGTGATATTAAGTTGGTCTCTCAAGTTGTTACTCAAACTATGGAGCCGGGTAAGCAAGGTGATGTTTCTTCCGTTACCGTTTTAGATGTATCGATGGAGAAAAACCTGCCTGCACTGCACTCACTGCTAGACGCAAACATCAATGTATTTTATTGCGATCACCACCGAACAGGGGATGTCCCAACTTCTAGTCATTTAGATACTCTGATTGATACCGCGCCAGAGAGCTGCACGAGCTTGCTGATTAACCAGAAGCTGAATGGTGCGCATGTGGCTTGGGCAATCGCAGCTGCCTTTGGCGACAATCTAAAAACGGTGGCGGCGCGGCTAGCGGATGAAAATGGATTCGCTCAATCTCAAAAAGAGTTTCTAGAAGAGCTAGGTACCTTGGTTAACTACAACGGTTACGGTTCGTCACTGAGTGATTTGCATTTCACGCCAGCTGAGCTCTACAAAACCCTTTATCAATACCCGAATCCGTTTGATCTTTTGGATGATAAAGACTCTGTGTTTTATCGACTGCGAGCTGCTTATCAAAATGATTGCCAGCAGTTATCAAACCTTGCTCCTGTTTATGAAAGTGAAGTCGCACGTGTGTTTGAACTACCAGGCGAGACTTGGGCAAGGCGCATCAGTGGCGTATTTGGTAATGAAATCGTTAATCAAGATCCAAACCGAGCGCAAGCAGTATTAACGAAAAACCAAGACGGCGAGTCTTACACGGTGAGCTTACGTGCGCCATTATCAAATAGAACGGGTGCAGACGAAATTTGCTCAAGTTTTGCGACTGGCGGAGGAAGAAAAGCAGCGGCTGGAATTAATCAACTTAATGAACTTGATAAGGTGAATTTTATTTCACTATTGGATGCATATTATTCATCTGGCACTGAAGGTTAACTGAAAAACTCCCGACGTATACATTCAAAATTCTACAAATTCTTGCTCCTATATTCCGTTATACGTGTGTATTGCTAGCACATGTATGATGGCTATATCCAGGCTGTTTTAGTGATATCACTCGCAATGGCATCTGGTCTGAGGTCAGTAATTACGGCGTGTTTGGGGTGATTTTTGCCGATTTAAAGTTCATTTTTTCCTATCGGTGACTTTTTATGCTTTTGGTTAATTATCTTAGTGAATTAAGGTTGATTAAATATTTATATGGTCAATGCATTCGACCGAAAATAACAGTTTTTAGCATTTCAATTTGAATGAAAAGTCAAAGTCATATTGATTCTGATATTCAATCTGTGACTTAAAATCACAAGTTAAATCAAAGGTCATCTTTTCCTAAAAATTCCATTACTTTTCTATAAATATTCATGATTACAATGAATTGGTTCGGTTGTGATTGGCACAGCTGTTAAGTAAGGAAGTGGGACTAATGTTGAAACGTAAAGCTCTACAATTAGCAGTATCGCTCGGCATGGCGGCAATGTCTGGCGCTGTTTATGCGAATGGTTCAGATATGACGAATCCAGACTCTGGCGTGGTGGTTGGCTATTGGCATAACTGGTGTGACGGTGGCGGCTACCAAGGTGGTAATGCGCCATGTGTGACGCTGGATGAAGTGAACCCAATGTACAACATCGTGAATGTGTCATTCATGAAGGTCTACGATGTGGCTGATGGTCGAATCCCAACTTTTAAACTGGACCCAACCATTGGGCTTTCAGAACAACAATTTATTGACCAAATCTCGGAACTCAACAAGCAAGGTCGCTCTGTGCTGTTGGCTTTAGGTGGTGCGGATGCACACGTAGAGCTAGAAACCGGTGATGAAAGAGCCTTTGCTGATGAGATTATCCGTCTAACTGAGCGTTACGGTTTCGATGGCCTAGATATTGACCTTGAACAAGCAGCCGTAACCGCAGCAAACAATCAAACCGTGATTCCTGATGCTCTTAAGTTGGTAAAAGACCACTACCGTGCTGAAGGTAAAAACTTCCTTATTACTATGGCGCCTGAGTTCCCGTATCTCACGACAGGCGGTAAGTACGTTCCTTATATCGATAATCTAGAAGGCTATTACGACTGGATTAACCCACAATTCTACAACCAAGGTGGCGATGGTATCTGGGTTGAAGGCGTGGGTTGGATTGCTCAAAACAACGATGCGTTAAAAGAAGAGTTCATCTACTACATTTCTGATTCTCTTATCAACGGAACGCGTGGTTTCCACAAGATCCCACATGACAAGCTCGTGTTTGGTATTCCTTCAAGCATCGATGCTGCAGCAACCGGTTTTGTACAAGAGCCACAAGATTTATACGACGCATTTGATAGCCTAACGGCGCAAGGTCAACCGCTACGTGGTGTGATGACTTGGTCTATCAACTGGGACATGGGCACCAACAAAAACGGCCAACAATACAACGAGCAGTTCATTAAAGACTACGGCCCGTTTGTACACGGTCAGGTAACGCCACCACCAGTCGAGGGCGAGCCCGTTCTTAAAGGTGTCGAAAATACGCGTGTTCTTCACGGCACAACGTTTGATCCTATGGATGGCGTGACGGCAACAGACAAAGAAGACGGCGATCTAACGTCATCAATCGATGTTGAAGGTTACGTTGAAACCAGTGTTATTGGCACTTACGTTTTGACTTACCGAGTGAAAGACAGCGATAACAACGAAACCACTAAAGCGAGAACGGTAGAGGTTTACAGCCAGAAGCCAGTATTTAATGGCGTATCTGACACAACAGTTGTGTTGGGTACTGCATTTGATGCTATGGCAGGCGTGACGGCGAATGATGCTGAAGATGGCGACCTGACAAGCACTATTACACACACTGGCAGTGTCGATGTAAATGAAATCGGCAACTACACACTTGTGTATAGCGTGACAGACAGCGCGAACCAAACCGTAACCGTTGACCGTAAAGTGTCTGTAACTGATGGTTCTAACTGTGCTGCTGCATGGGATGCCGACACCGTTTATGTTGAAGGTGACCAAGTATCTCATGACGGTTCAACGTGGGGAGCAGGTTGGTACACTCGCGGCGAAGAGCCAGGAACAACAGGTGAGTGGGGCGTTTGGAGAAAAGTTTCAGACTCTTCATGTGGTGGTAACCCAGATCCAGGTGATGATCTCGAGCTAAACGTATCTGGTCTTCAGTCTGAATACATTCTAGATAATGGCAACATACATTTAGAGTTCACACTAGCGTCAAATGAAGCGCTTGACGTAACTGCAATGGTAATCAATAGTGCAGGCACTGTTGTTGAACAGACTAAAGTGAGCCTAACTGATAGCCGTACCGTTACAATGGACCTGTACGATGTTGCTGAAGGTCAGTATAAACTTGAAGTAGTCGGTAAAGCATCTGACGGTGAAATGGTGATGGTAAACGATTCGTTCGCTGTTAAAGACGGTGGCGGAACAACACCTCCTCCAGGTGATTACCCTCCATATGAAGCGGGCACAAACTACGCAGCGGGTGACATTGTGGTCGGCAGCGATAATGGCTTGTACGAATGTAAGCCTTGGCCATACACGGCATGGTGTGCAAGCGCGTCTTACGCTCCAGCAGATAGCCAATACTGGCAAGATGCTTGGACAAAGCTGTAGTCTGATAGCTCAACGCTAGCAATATAAAGTAGACGATCAAAGAGAGGCCATTGTGCCTCTCTTTTTTATGTTTAAACAGTTCTGACTTAGAGCTTTAAAACCCACTTAACCTTAAACTCTGCTCTGCATATTGCTCTAGATCAAAATAGGAGTGATTATCAATTGTATTACATGTTAAGAAATAGCACTATGCGCACATTGAATTTTATATATTGTTAATATTTGCATAATGAATCTTGCTCAAGTCGACCTCAATCTACTCGTTATTCTTAAACACCTTCTTGAAGAGAAGCACGTTTCCAACACGGCATTGGCGCTGGATATGAGCCAACCTACGGTGAGCCGATCTCTGCAAAAACTGCGTACCGTTTTCAATGATGATCTATTGGTGCGAGCGGCTTATGGCTATGAGTTAACGCCAAAAGCAGAAGCCATTAAGCAAGATCTCAATTCGGTACTGACACGTTTAGAAAAGCTGGTACATGGCGATGTATTCGAACCGCAAAGCAGTGACAGTACGGTTCGCTTCTTTGGTTTAGTGCCTAATGTCGCGCACTTGCTGCCCAAGGTAGTTGCGGAGATACGTCAACAAGCGCCAAACATGACTGTTGATATCGACTCGATTCCTAAACGACACTTTGAGCCTCTGTTATCCGGTGATGCGCACTTTGTGTTGTCGACCCACGAGCCGTTAAGTTCAGAGCAAAATTTGTATCGAATGTTCGTGATTAGCCGCGATTACCGTTTGCTGATGAGTAAAAAACATCCTTTGGCGGACAAAGAGATCACGGTTGATGACTTGTTGAATAGCCAACTTGGTCAAATCTCACTGCAAGGGGATAAGAAGCTCTCGATCGAAAGTCGATTTAAAGATCTTGGCTTGATTGATAAGCAGCGCCAGCTGTCCATTCCAATTCAGCTTTCCAATTTTAACGTCGCGCCGGATATGGCAGAAGCAACCGACATCATCTTTCATTTACCGACACCTTTTGCTCAACAAGCCGCTAAGCAAAGAGATCTTGTTTGTAAACGCGTGCCTAAAGCGTTGCGCCACCCATCAGAAGACGTCTACTTATACTGGCATAAGCGCTTTCATAACGACCCGATGTGTCGCTGGGTTCGCAATATATTCAAAGAGCTTTATACATAATCCATCTGCAGGGTGAATGAAAATTACGAATACCTATCGAGTTGGATATAGATCTCTTTCATTATTTGAATGGTGAATAACGAGAATCGATTTTTGGTATGAAACTTTCGTTGATAAGCGTGGTAGTTGGTTGTTTAATGCAAACCATTATCATTACCAATCACATATAAGAATGAATATCATGTCTGAGAGATCTCTTTTGATTCGCAAACCTCTTTTGGTTCGTAAACCCCTTTCGATCGCAGTCGCTGTTATTTGTACCTCACTTTCAGCTAACGTGTTGGCGCAAGAAGAAGCGCAAGCAACAGATGAGCAAATGGTTGTTACGGCAACTCGTACCGAGATGGCACTAAAACAAGCGCCAGCTTCAATGTCGGTTATCACCGCGCAAGACATTGAAGAAAGCCCTGGTATTACCTTGGCAGACATCGTTGCCGAATCAACGAGTGTTGAGTCTGATTTTGATAGCACACGTGCTGGCCGTCAGATGATCTCTATTCGTGGTATGGATTCAGATTACACTCTTATCATGGTGAACGGTCGTCGTTTAAGCTCTGCAAGTGCCATCATCCGTGGTAACGACTTTGACCTATCAACGATTCCTGCTGATTCGATCGAACGTGTTGAAATAATCCGTGGCCCAATGTCTGCACTTTACGGTTCAGATGGTATGGGCGGTACAATCAACATCATCACTAAGGCTCCAGAAAACGATTGGAGCTCTACACTGAGCATGGACACTTCATCTCCACTTGATGGTGATGGAGGGGAAGAGTATTCGATGGGCTTCACGACATCTGGTGCGTTGATTGAAGACGAGTTGTTTGCTCGCCTATCTGTTAACCAAACTAGCCGTGATGCTTGGCAACCCTATTCTGGTACGCATAGCTCTGGTTACGATCGTTCAGACATTACTGCGTTAGAAGAAAGAGAGACATTAAGCTTACTCGCGAGCCTGACATGGAATGCAACAGACAACCAAACCATTGATTTCGATTTTGGTTACAGTGACGACGAACGTGAGTCATCTGCGGAAAACGTATCATCTGTGATTGAGTCTGACACACGTGTTGTACGTCAGAGCCAAGCGATCACACATAGTGGTTTTTGGAGCTGGGGTGACACGCAAGTACGTTATTCACGTGAAAATGTGACAGATAATGATGCTGCGGACTCAGATACTAACTATAGCAGTGACATCGAAGAGCTGACTCAAATTGTTGAAGCTTCGGCGACCACGTATCTTGGTGATAGTCACACCGTAACGTTTGGTATGGACTACCAGTTGAGTGAATTAACCAACAAAGAAAACTTAGTCAATGGTACATCTGAAGCTTATCAAGGTGCGTTATTTGTTCAAGACCAATGGTTAATGACGGATCAACTAACGGCAACCATTGGTGGTCGTTTAGATAAGCATGAACTGTACGGTGAAGAGTTCAGCCCACGTGTGTACTTGGTTCATCAAACAACGAATGACCTGATCATCAAGGGTGGTGTGGGTAAAGCATTTAAAGCACCAACATTGACTCAAAATCAGACAGACTACACAGTTAATAGCTGTAAAGGCGTATGTGATTTACATGGTAATGAAGATCTTAAGCCCGAAACCAGCTTGAACTATGAGATCGCTGCGATTTATAGCCAACCTCGTTGGAATCTTGAAGGTGCCTTATTCCGAAATGAAATCAACGACCTAATTGATCGTGATGAAACCTATTGTGAGAACGGCGGAGTGTTTGAATCGGGTAAAGGTTGCGCTGATAGTTCAAGCTCAACTGGCTATGTGAATGGTAAGCGTACTTATACAAACGTATCAGAGGCTGTAGTTCAAGGTGCTGAGCTTACAGGCCAATTCCAAATTACTGATGAATGGGGTGTGTCTGGTAATTACACATTCTTAGACACTGAAGATAAGTCTACTGGTGACGAATTACTTGAGCGTTACAAGCATTCGGGTTTAGTTAAACTGAACTGGAGCCCAACTTACGATCTAAGTACTTTCGTGAGTGCGCGTTACCGTGGTGAACGTCAGATCGAAAGCGATCTAACTCAAGACGCTTACACAACGCTGAACCTAGGTGCTGTCTACAACGTGAATGCTTCAGTACGACTACGTGCAGGTATCACGAACTTAACTGACGAAGCTGTATCACAAGAGCTAGAGAGCATGGGCTATGTTGAAGAGCCACGTACTTACTACGTAGGTATGACAGCGGACTTCTAATTTAGAGTTCAGTAACTGATAGCTTGATACAAAAGAACCCACACTGGCTGATGCTCTAAAAGGAGAATGGCGAGTGTGGGTTCTTTTTTGATCTATAGATTTGGTTTAATTTGCCGTTTATCTATTAATCTAGATTTTGACACATGTGATCAGCGCATTACCGGACTGAGTATCCCAAGGAATCAGCTTGTCGTAATCGTGCTCGAAGATATTAACCTCGAAGTAGGGCTTCAATATCTCGATTAACTCTTTAAACGAGAATGCCACCATTGGGTGTTCATCATTCCACACTTGAGTTTCACCAGCAGTCGTCTTTTCGATGCTAAGCTTTAGCGCTTGCTTATCACCCTGACCAGAGTAATACCAACCAGAACGGAACGTGAAATCGTCTTTGTCTTGGTTTGTTGTGTGTCTAACAAACAGGTCGTTGCTGATCTTGTCTTTATCAACCACGTTAAAACAGAAAATACCTTCTGGCTTTAACGCACGATGCACACTTTCAATACACTCTTTAAGCTTCTCAAGGCCATCGTTGTAATGGATGGAATACAGGAAGCAAGTGATAAGATCGAGTGGTTCCGTGACCTCAAAGTTACTCATGTTTTGTACTGAGAACTTGGCTTCCGGGCAGCGAACTTCTGCGATATCTAACATCGGCTTGTTAAGATCTAGGCCACCGCTTTGGTAACCGAAATCAATAAAATGACGAACGTGTGGGCCAGTGCCACAAGCTAAGTCGAGGTGTGTTTTTCCTTCATTTCCAAAGATTTGATGGAGTCTACGTACGCAGTTACTTTGCGCTTGGTAGTCAATATCTACACACATTAAATCATAGTAACCGGATAGGTCGGTATAGAGTGCGTTGGCGGACATATTTGCCTGCAGCATAAGCTGAAAAATTAGGGTGGCGCATCATATACCGAAATTGGAAAATCGCAATCAAATATTCGATCAATGAAAGCGTTTTATTTTCTAACTTATGGTCGTTTTAAATGAGACCGTTTAAAGGGATGTTTAAGCTGCCAACAACATCAGTACGCGTGTCATCGCTATTCACTTTGCCCTGACTACTTATTCGTTAACTAAAACAGGTGTTGCTCCCTCAATGCAGCGACCATACGGGCTTTGCGGAACGCTTTTATCACGAGACGAGATAGGAAAAATATGGTATCTAGGTAAACCCAGTGTGACATTTATAATTTTATGATTAATCAGTAATTTTATTGATTCAAACCGAGTTCTTGAAAAGGAAACAATTCAGGAAAGTGGGCTGTTGATAAAAACCAAATCACTCAAGCTAAATAAGCGAACTAAACAAGGAGAGTTGAAACAATGACATCAGCAATAAATGCACAGGGTTCAATGGAAAATAGAACAGCATTGGAAAGCAGTGCTTCAATAGAAATTAAGGTGGATGACTTGTCGGGTGGGGAAGTCATTGAATTACTTGAAGAGCACCTCGCTGATATGTACGCCACTTCGCCAGCCGAAAGCGTTCATGCACTGGATCTAGATGGGCTCAAGTCACCAGAGATTACTTTTTTCAGTGCTTGGAAAGACAGCCAACTACTTGGGTGTGTTGCCATTAAAGAGCTAAATACCCAACACGCTGAACTCAAATCGATGAGAACCTCACAGTTTGCTCGAAAGTCAGGTGTTGCGAGCCAACTTTTACAGCACGTATTGGATACAGCAACCGCCCGCCAGTATCAAACAATCAGTTTAGAGACCGGCTCAGAAGACTACTTTAAGGCCGCACGTAACCTGTATGAAAAGTTTGGCTTTGGATACTGTGAACCCTTTGCTGATTATGTGTTGGATCCGCACAGCCAGTTTATGCGTATTGAGTTGCGTTAAGAGGCTAGCCTTAGATGTCGACTTACTTTGCAGGTTTCTCCCTTGGCCTTTCGCTGATTCTTGCGATTGGCTCTCAAAATGCGTTTGTTTTAAAGCAAGGGCTTAAGAACCAACACGTATTGGCAATTTGTGCTGTATGTGCCATTTCCGACGCCTTACTGATTAGCTTTGGCGTGACGGGCTTTGGCGCAATCGTTAAGCAGTTCCCACAAATTGAGCAGTTCGCCCGTTATGGTGGCGCTATCTTTTTGGGTGTCTATTCATTCTTAAGCTTCCGATCAGCATTTACCGAAAACCACGCCTTAGAAGCCACGGCAGAAACTAAAGACTCATTAACCAAAGCGATTGCGATGTGTTTGGCGTTCACTTGGCTTAACCCGCATGTGTATTTGGATACTGTGGTATTGCTGGGGTCTATCTCAACTCAATATCAACCGGATCAAATGTTGTTTGGCGCTGGGGCGGTATCGGCGTCATTCGTGTTCTTCTTTTCACTTGGATATGGCGCTCGCTTCTTGGCTCCAATGTTTAAGAACCCGAGAGCGTGGAAGGTGTTGGAATTTGTCGTTGGCGTGATCATGGCATCTATTGCAATATCTTTGATTGTCTAGCTGCGCGTAATTAGGCTTCCATTTTGGTATAGGTGTTGAATACACGCCAGTAGAAAGCCTAACCTTACGTTTAATCTCACAAGCAGATGCAGTAAATCTCGAATTCTTCGGCCCGAATGGTAATAGACTGGCAAGCCGTGATGTAGCGTTTAGCACAGTAACTCTGGGCGCTTCGTACAATTTTTGACGACCTCTGTGAAATAGCTTAAAGCTAAAGCTATGGACACCTAAAACCGCTCTAACGTTGAGCGGTTTTTTTATGTCAAAAATAACGATTGGTCACGCTATGGGCGGAGTTGGTCCAAAGCCTGAAATTAGTTGGTTTTCACAAGCTTATAAAAGGGAATTATCTCGACTATTTTGGTAGATTAAAGGTATTACCGACTTCCAGTGAGCAGCAATGAAGATTCTTCACACGTCCGATTGGCACCTTGGCCAAAACTTCTACAATAAAAGCCGTAAGAATGAACATGAACGGTTTTTACAATGGTTACTTGAGCAAGTTACAGAGCACGACATCGACGCGATCATTGTTGCTGGCGACATTTTCGATACCAGTACACCGCCGAGTTACGCTCGTGAGATGTATAACAAGTTTGTGGTCGATTCGAACAAGATCGGTTGCCAATTGGTGTTATTAGGTGGAAATCACGATTCAGTCTCTGTGCTTAAAGAGACACAACAGCTGCTCAAATACATGGGCGCAGACGTGATTCCTAATACCAATGAAGATCATGCGACTCAGGTTGTCGAACTAAAAGGCAAGAACGGCGATGTAGAAGCGCTGGTTTGTGCCATTCCTTTTATTCGCCCTCGCGATGTGTTGATGAGCCAGGCGGGTGTCACTGGCGTTGAGCGTCAGAAGCAACTCGGCGATGCAATCAAACAGCATTATCAAAGTGTTTATGATGCGGCGGTTGCTAAGCGCGCGACGTTTGTAAACAGCGAGCACATGCCGATTATCGCTACCGGTCATTTAACGGCGATGGGTGTCCAACAATCGGATTCTGTGCGTGATATCTATGTCGGCAACCTTGATGGTTTCGCCGCTGATGGCTTCCCAGACGCAGACTATATCGCACTTGGTCATATTCATCGCCCACAAGTGGTGGCAAAGCGTGAATACATTCGTTATTCAGGCTCTCCAATCCCACTAAGTTTTGATGAACTTAAGTCTCAGAAACAAGTGTGTGTTGTTGAGTTTGTTGAAGGTGAGCGCACCATTTCTCAATTGCCTGTTCCCACATTCCAACCTCTAGCTGAAATCAAAGGCGACTTGAGCGAGATCGAATCTCAGCTTAACCAATACATAGGTTTAGATAGCGACCAAAGCGTATGGTTATCGATAGAAGTGCAAGCGCAAGATTACTTGTCGGATCTACAAGAACGTATGCGCGCACTGACCGAAGGATTGAATGTGGAAGTACTTCAACTGCGCCGAGCAAGAGAGCGTCGTAATCAAGTATTAGAGCAAGAGTCGGCAGAGACCTTATCTGAACTGAGCCCGATGGACGTGTTTACGAAGCGTATTGCCTTAGAAGAGTTTGAAACCGATTCTGAAAAAGCGCGTTTAGAGCGCATGACGGTGAAGTTCAAACAAGTGATGGTCGAAGTGTCTGAAAGCGCTCAAGCGCCCAATAAAGTAGAAGAGTAATCGTATGAAGATTTTAAGCCTAGAATTTGAAAACCTGAACTCTTTGAAAGGGCGCTGGAAGCTCGATTTTACCCAATCGCCGTTTGCAGAAAACGGTCTGTTCGCAATTACTGGTCCAACTGGGGCGGGTAAAACCACCATTCTTGATGCGATTTGCTTGGCACTTTTCCATCGCACACCGCGTTTGAAAAGCATTGCTAAAGGTAATAATGAATTAATGACTCGTGGTACGGGCGAGTGCTTTGCTGAGCTTGAATTTGAAGTGCAGGGTAAAACGTACCGCTCTAACTTCCACCAAAAGCGCGCACGTGGCAAACATGATGGCGCACTGCAAACGCCGACCTGTGAATTTGCAGATGCCGACACAGATAAAGTGTTAGAGACCATGTTGACCAAGAAGACCAAGCTGGTGGAGCAGGTTACAGGGCTCGATTTCTCACGCTTCACTAAATCCATCATGTTGTCTCAGGGTGAGTTTGCGGCGTTCTTAAATGCCAATGCTAACGACCGTGCAGAGCTACTTGAAGAGCTGACGGGAACCGAAGTTTATAGCCTGATTTCAGAGCGTATCTACGATCATTTTAAGTCGAGTGAAGAGTCGCTTAATCAACTTAAAGCGAAAGCTGAAGGTGTGAGCTTACTGTCTGAAGAGCAAATCAAAGAGCTGACCGCAGAGCGTGAAACGCTAGAAGTAGAGCAGAAGCGTTTAGCCGAGCAATTAAAAGAGTGGCAAGTGCATCTTAGCTGGTGGAAAGACGTGACCAAAGCTGAGCAAACTATTGCGGCCAGTGAGCTCGATCTGAAAACCGCTCAAGATGAACTAGACCGTAACCAACCGTCACTAGAGCGCTTGGCAAACAGTGAGCCGGCTGAAAAGCTGCGTCCAGTACACAAAGATTTAAAGCGTTGCGAACAAGAGGTGAACACTACTCAAGCTCACCTAGATAACAGCACCAAGTTACTTGCCGTTCGTGATGCAGAAATGCAAGACGCGCAAACTAAACTGACTCAAAGCGGTGTGATTGTCGAACAGGTAAAAAGTGAGCAACAAGATCAAGATAAGATCATCGATCTTGTCCGTCCGCTCGATAACCAAATTGCCGTACTCAAAGATAAGCAAACTGCGGCCGTTAGTGCAGAGAATACGCTTAACGAGCAACATACGCAGCAGCGTAATCAACAGATTGTTTTAGTCCAAAAAACAGATGCACTGAAGCAACAAGATAAACTCAGCACTGAGTACCTAAATACGCATCAAGCTGACCAACATCTGGAAAAATACCTAGGTCAGTGGCAAGCAAAGGTCGAGCAAGTTCGTACTCTAGAGCGCCAGCATTCAGAGCAGTTGAATTCAGCGAAGCAAGCTTTGTCTGCAGTTGATGCACAGCAAACGATCATCAAATCCGCGCAAGATGCTAAAGCAACGCAAGATAAAACTTTAGCTGAATTGGTTGTTCTCGAGAGTAGTGCAAAGCAACAGTGGGAAGCATTGCAAGGCAACACCAGCGAGCAAGTGTTGAATTCGCAAAAAGATCTGTTGGAGTTTTGGAACCGCAATACGCACTCATTACTTGAGATCAACCGTGGTTTTCTAAATGCCCAACAACAGCTGCACGTGAAAACACAGGCACATCAAACCAACACCCAGTTGGTCGACAAGCTTTCGAAAGAGCGTGAAGTGTTGGTGGAGCGATATAAAGAGAAAGAGACTTCGCTTGAGCGATTAACGCGATTGATTGATCAAGAAGGTGAATTAGCAAAATATCGTGCAGCTCTAGAATCTGGGTCTGAATGCCCACTGTGTGGTTCAACAGACCATGCGATTGAACAGTCTCAAGATATTGCAAATTTGGTTGCTCAAAAAGATAGAGAAAACCTAGAGCTAACGGCTATCAAAAAAGAAGGCCAAGAGCATCGTCAGCAGTTAGATTCTCTTGCCCCTATGATTGCAGCGTTGAACGATGATATTCAACGTGCGCAAGCGGATATTCAACAAGCTCAGCTGAATTGGCAAGGCGTTGTCGGCAAGCTTCAACAGAGCTTAATTGGCTTCGACGATGCAGATCCGGAACTAGCGCTGCTAACCAATGATGATTTAGGTGATGAAGCGGCAGTGGTTTATTTCACCGAGCAGTGTGAGCAGCAATTAAATTACACCATTCAGCAGCTCAAAGCGTTAGTTGATGCCAAAGCACATTTTTCTGAAGTTGAAAAAAAACGCCTGTCTGCGAGTGTCGAAGCTGATAAAGCGCAGTCTAATTTAGAGTTAGCTGAGCAACGCTTAGCTGATTTGAATAAGCAAAACCAAGTCGCAAACGAGCAAGTGACTCAAATAGCTCAAGCGAAAGGCCAGCAATGGAACGCTTTGAAAGAGAGCATTGTTCAAACTTCTATCGAAGCACCTGAACTTGAGCATATCGATGATTGGTTTACTGCGAAATCGCAAGCATCAAGCACATGGCAGCAAACCAAACAGCAACAGGACGATATTGAGAAGCAACTGATTACTCAAAATGCCGAATTGAAAACGTTAGACGACAAGCTAAGCAGTGTTGAGAAAGAGCTCGCGACACTGACGCAACAGAGTGAGTCTTTAGTGTCAGAACTCACTCGTGTAACGGCTGAAAGAACAGAGTTGTTTGGTGACAAAGACATTCAAGCCACCAGCAATGCGATGAAGCAAAGAGTCACTGAAGCAGTAAATGCATTTGATGCCGCGCAGTTAGTGCTTAACCGCAGCGAACTTGAACATCGAACCGAGCAAACCAAACACACTGGTTTCTCGGACGAGTTAGTCAGTAAGCAATCGAGCTACACACAAGCGTCGAATGCTTGGTTAGAAGCGCTGAAAACTAGCCCGTTCGAAGATGAGGCTAATTTTGAAGCAGCGTTGTTAGATGAAGAGGTTAGAACTCAACTTCAAAGCCTGAAGAAGTCTTTAGACGAAGCGATTGTCAGTGCGCAAGCTAGGTTGAACGCCGCCAAAGCGACACAAGTGGATCTACTAAATCACGAAAATGCGAAAGCATGGCAAGAGCAAGACCAACAGCAAGTTGAAGAAGCGACGACTGAGTGTCAAAACGCACAGCAAAGCCATGCGACCAAGATCGGTGCAATTTCTGCCAATCTTGAAACGGATAGCCAGAACCGCAGCAATCAGCAAGATCTGTTTAAGCAGATCGACGAGCAACAAGTCGAGTTTGATGATATTTCACGTCTGAACTCACTTATCGGCTCTAAGAACGGCGATAAATTCCGTAAGTTTGCCCAAGGTTTAACGTTGGAAAACTTGGTGTACCTTGCGAACAAGCAGCTACAGCGTTTGCATGGTCGTTACGAGCTTAAACGCAAAGCCGACGATGGTTTAGAACTGCAAGTGCTCGACACATGGCAGGGCGATGTGATGCGTGATACAAAGACTTTATCAGGTGGCGAAAGCTTCTTGGTGAGCTTGGCGTTGGCATTAGCGCTTTCTGATCTTGTGAGCTACAAAACCAGTATTGATTCTCTGTTCTTAGATGAAGGTTTCGGCACGTTGGATAGTGACACATTGGACATTGCCCTTAACGCGTTAGATAACTTGAATGCATCAGGCAAGATGATCGGTGTCATTAGCCACGTTGAAGCACTGAAAGAGCGAGTGCCCGTTCAGCTTAAAGTGACAAAACACTCTGGCTTAGGTGTGAGTGAGATGGAGAAGCAGTACAAGGTTGTCGCTTAGGTTGTTACTTTGGTTCTTGCTAAATTTATCTGCGCAGAAATAGAAACAGAGCTAGATGAAGCAGATCCCCGACTCAGTCGTTCCTCCTTCTCGAGGATGACGGAGTCGGGAGTAGTCACAAATCACTACGCAGTCACTCCTTAAAGTCAGGAACGAACGTCATAGAGAACTAGGCTTTGTTCGTATTGCCTTCGTCATTCTCTAAAGCGAGGTACGAACGTAATAGGGAATCTCTAGTAAACGCAGGAAGTGGATGCTTCAAGAAGGGAACGGCCATGCACAAGAAACCCCATTTACCGACTAAGATATGTCCTGTTTGCCAAAAGCCTTTCGCATGGCGTAAAAAATGGCAGCGCTGTTGGGATGACGTGATCTACTGTTCTGAACGTTGTCGTCGTAATAAGTCTTAGTCCCATAATCTGAATAGATCAGGTCAATACTCATGATCTAAACCCGTTAACTCCAATATTTCCTTCCTTTGTCGTAATTTTGATGATCCTTTAATCGTTTCGTCATTCATTTCTCAAGTTAATATTTCTATCTGTAAGATAAGTGATGTATAAAGGCGGCATGAAGATACCTAAAAGAATACAGCCTTTAGTTGACGACGGTTTAGTCGACGAGGTGACAAGCCAACTCATGAGTGGCAAAGAAGCATCGGTGTACATTGTGCGCTGCGGCGATACGACCCGTTGTGCCAAGGTATATAAGGAAATAAGCCAACGCAGCTTCAAAAAAGCGACCGCGTATCGTGAAGGCCGAAAAGTCCGAAATAGCCGCCGCGCTCGAGCGATGGAAAAAGGCTCTGGCTTTGGTCGTGAACAACAAGAAAAGGTTTGGCAAAGTGCTGAAGTGGATGCCTTATATAAACTGGCAGAAGCGGGTGTTCGTGTGCCTGTCCCTTATGGTTGCTTTGATGGCGTACTGCTTATGGAGCTGGTCACTGACGATGAGGGTTACGTTGCACCACGTTTGAACGATGTGGTGATGTCAGCAGAGCAAGCGATCGAAGACCACGCCGTGATGATGACTTACGTAGTTAAAATGCTGTGTGTTGGTTTGATCCATGGTGACTTGTCTGAGTTCAACGTATTGGTGGATGAGTACGGTCCAGTAATTATCGACCTACCACAAGCGGTTGACGCTTCGGCTAACAACAACGCTGAGTGGATGCTGGCTCGTGACATCAATAACATCCGTGACTATTACGCTCAGTTTGCTCCTGAACTGGCAAAAACCGAGTATGCCAAGGAAATGTGGGCGCTGTACGAGAAAGGCGACTTGAAGCCAGACAGCAAACTGACGGGTGAGTTTACGGAAACCGACGACTTGGCTGATATCGAAGCCATCATGCAAGAGATAGACGCTGCGCGAATTGAAGAACAACATCGACGCGAGCGAGCTAAAGAAGAGAAAGAAGGTGTTGACGATACTAAGTTCAATTGGGCTGAATAATCGTGATGATCAGTTTTGATCTTTAGCTAGATATCAACCAAACGCCTTTTAAAACAGAGGCGTTCTTTCTAAATAAAAACCCAATGGAGCTTCAACTCTGTTGGGTTTTCTTTTTTAGCACTAATGAAAGACGGACACTCGTATCAACTACCAATTTAACTGTTCACCATCGTAAGCGTAGAAGTGCCCACTGTTATCCGGTGTGGCAGTGCGAATAATATCGACCAACTGATGGGCGACATAGCTTGACTCAAACAACTTACCTTCAGGGACATTGGTCTGAAAAGGCTTCGACAGAGCTGTGTCTGTCGTGCCCGGGTGCAGAGCCAACACGGTGCCTTTCTTAATGGTGCGTTGCCATTCAATCGACATGGTTTTGATGAACATATTTAGGGCTGCTTTCGATGAGCGGTAGCTATACCAACCGCCTAATCTGTTGTCTGAAATACTGCCAACCTTTGCGGATACCACAGCAAACTTTGGATTGTCGCTCGCTTTAAGTATCGGCGTGAAGTGTTTTGCTAATAACAAGCTGGGCAGGGTATTCACAGAGATGTTTTTGAGGAAAAACTCAGGGTCGATGGACGACAAGTTCTTTTCCGGTCCAAGATCTGGAGTGTGGAGCATACCCACGCAGTTGATCAGCCAATCAAGTTGTTCAAACTCAGAACTCAAGCGCTTAATATCAGCTTCGTCGGTGGCGTCGACTTTGTGCCAGCTCAAGCGATTGTTTTCTAGTTCCGGCTGTTGAGAGTGGTAAGTCGCGTCTACATGCACATCAAGAAAATCAAACCGAGAGAGCTCAGATAATAGGTGTTTAACCACAGCGAAACCAATACCGCCGCTCCCACCGACCACCAATATGTGTAATCTGAGTTGCTCCACCATTATAAGTTCTCCAAGTTTGTGATTCGTTGTTCAGCAGTATCGAGAATCGCTTGTTGTGATTGCTCATCCATGTTGTCCCAAGAGCGATATAACATGCCCATACGTGGGTTGCGGTTTAACGCATCGCGGTGCTGGTCCATAAAGCGCCAATACAAGCTATTGAAAGGGCAAGATTGCTCGCCGCTGCGTTCTTTTATCTTGTAGTGACAGCCTTTGCAGTAGTCACTCATGCGGTTGATATAGGAACCGCTGGCAGAGTATGGTTTGGTTCCTACGATCCCGCCATCCGCAAACAGTGCCATACCTCGCGTATTTGGCATTTCAACCCACTCAATCGCGTCGACGTAAATACCGAGGTACCAACTGTCGACTTGGTCAGGGTCTATACCCGTGATTAAACAGAAGTTGCCAGTGATCATTAACCTTTGGATGTGGTGCGCGTAAGCAAACTCAAGAGACTGGTCAATCGCATGCTTCATGCAGTTCATCTTGGTTTGTCCGTCCCAAAAGTAATGGGGCAGGTTATTATGTGCTGAGTAATGGTTTTTGTTGGCGTAAGCAGGCATGTTTGCCCAATAGACGGCGCGTATGTACTCTCGCCACCCCAGTATTTGGCGTACAAATCCTTCGACCTGTGCAATATCGATGCTTGGCTTATCTGGTGAGCTGTCTCGAAGACAGGATGCTTGGTAGGCCGACAGTGCTGCATCAATCACTTCTTTAGGGCTCAGCAGTTTACTGTTCAGCGAGAACGATATACGGCTATGATACAAGCTCCATTTAGAGTCGTGCTCTGTCGTCATCGCATCTTGAAACTGCCCAAATAACGGCAAGCAGACTTGGCAGAAATAAGCGAGTAGAGACAAGCTTTGTGCGCGGTTCACCGGCCATAGTAACTGGTTACCGACTTGACCAATAGTTTGCACTTGGTGGTGCTCGATACGCTGCAAAATGTCGGTTATGTCATTGGTAAACATCAGCGGCTGAGGCAGGTTTTCGATGTCTTGTTTCTTGAGCTTATTTCGATTGTTCGCGTCGTAATTCCATTTTCCGCCAACGGGCTTTCCGTCTTCTAGCAAAATGTCGAAACGTTTTCTCATTCGGCGATAGAAGTGTTCCATCATGATGTGTTTGTCTTTTGGAAACTGTTGTTCTATCTCCTCGAATGGAAAGAGGAAGTGTTCTGTATCACAACAACCTTTGGTCGCATTGGTCAGCTTGAGCTTGTTCATCTGCTCTAAGAGGCGATATTCATCTGGCCTTTGATATTCGAATTTCTCTGCGCCGAATTCGTGTACATAGTGCTTTAAAAGTGTGTCTAGGTTTTCAAATTGCGTTGTGTCGTCAAGAGTAAGGTGGAGTACTTGATGACCTTGTTCTTTGAGTTCGTTAGCGAAGTAACCCATCGCACAGAAAAACGCGGCCACTTTTTGAACGTGAGAGGCAACATAATCTGTTTCTTGTTTTAGCTCAGCAATGATGTAAATAACGTCATCGTTAACCTGTCTAAACCATGAATGCTCAATGTTGAGTTGGTCACCTAATACAAGTCGTACCGTTTTAAATTTCATAATGCGTCCTGGTTTGTGAGGCTTGTTGTGACTGCGTTACCGCCTGTCCATTGATTGATGAAGGCATGGTCTGGGTCGTACATTTCAGTACGTTGATTCAAATCGAAATGACGTGATTTGTTAATTATTAGACGCTTACGAGTTGATAGGCTGACAAGATCACAAATGATTACTCTAAGTGGGAAATAGGAGATTTCGGTCAGGATGAGTGTGTTGAAGAGGATATCAAGCCAACCAATAATACCGATAGAGGTTGGCAAAGCCGGTTATTTTTGAGTGTCGAACTGGAGCTTCTATTCCATAGGAACAACGAGAATATCGATAGGGGAAGTATCGATGATCTGTTTAGAATGGGAGATGAGCTTATGCCAAAAATCATGGTGATGGCCGCACAGCAATAGGTCAACGCCGTTTGCTTCGATGGCATTTTTGAGCTTATCGTTCAAATCACCCGTTCCCACGAAAATGTGCTTGATTGGGTGTTTGGCGTAGGCTTCAAACTCTTTCAAATGCTTAACGGCATCTTCATTGATGGGTAAATCACCGTCATTTCCCTGAATATCAACGAGCTCTGGATAAATTTCTCCATGCGTACCATCGATATAAACAAATGAAATGCCAGCCTCCAGTTTATCAGCGAAGAAGGTCGCTCTATCAATGAGAATCTTGGTGTCGTCAGACAGTTCAAGTGCGACCAGAATATGTCGGTAATCCATAATTAAAGCCTCTTGTTGTGAGTTATGTAACAAGCATAGTTTCTGTTGACGCAAATGATATCGAAGAGATCTCATATTCCGTAAAATCATCATTCAATGTTCTTCTAAGCACTATCGTATTTATATCGCTTTGATTGGTAAGAAATTTACAAAAGGTTGATATAGTGGTTGAAGCGCTAGCTTATGCTGTTAGATAGGCTTGATAGTTCAATGCGCCAATAACGAAGAGGCATCAATGACAGCACTACTAACCATTCCCACTCGAACATTAGGTTTCGACTACGATATTGAGATCCGAGACTGGTCTCAAAAGCTCGTCGGCTTTCATGTGTTTGAAGATGGTAGACGACCGCTTGATGGAGGCATTGGGCTGAGCCTCAACCTTGTTGAACAGTTTGACGTGAATGGTCGTTGGCTAAATTCATTACCTGCGCGTTATCGTGAAATCACCGACGACTTTCCAGAATACCAATACCAGATGTTGTGGCTTGCTGCGAATACTTATGAAGCCGCGCAATTGCTTGAATTAAGGCCTGTTATTTTGGCTTTGATCTGCATGAAATACAGTGTCGACAACAAGAAAGCACTGGCACTAAGTCGCTTAGGGCAGAAGAAGATCCTTACCAAGTTGGGCTTAGACGGCAGCAAGGCGACACTCAAATTCATCGACAAGCTAGAGCTTCATTACAATGTTGGTGATGAACTCGACCACATTGTTCGCATTCTCGAGCCACTGCAAAGACGAGTTCTTAAGTTTAAGCATTACTCAAAAGTTGGATACACAGCCCTGCGTTTGGACCAAGTTCATCCATTTCTAACTGGTAGCAGGCTAGGGATTGCGATGGTGGAAGAGGGCAGACTTAACGCACCGTCGAAGATGGCGATGTTCCAAGATGCGATATTGCTAGGGCAAGATTTGGAGATGGATGATCCACTGCGCGCGATTACCAGTCAGAACTCTTTTGCGATGTTTGAACAACTCCATGACCGCTGGACGGAGCAACGCCAATTACGTCGTTTGGAGGGTAACTGCCCAATGGATAAAGACATCCCTTATCCCGTTCCTTTACTTGGCAATGACAACATTCATCCGCTTACGGATTATTACGATCTTGAACACGAAGGCATCGAGCAGAAGCACTGTATTGGTGTGTACCATAACCGAATCATGAGCGATCGTTATGTGGTGTTCCGCATGCTCAAGCCTCAGCGTTTAACCATAGGTTTGCGCCGTGTGCCAAGTAAAGCATTTCCTTTTGAAATTGACCAAATCTGCGGAAAACGAAATGCACCTCCGTCGGAATCCGCTCGCCAAGTGATTCACGACTGGCTAGAAGCGAGTAAGCAAAAATATCCTAAGCAATAGCCATTAAGTAGAAGGAATACAGGATGTTTCAACAAGGCGATCTTTGCCCGCATTGTGGTTTGATTATTGTGATGCCTACGGATCTGCAAGGTGAATGCCTAGGATGCGGCGAAGAAATTAATCAAGACCCAGCAGACGATTACGACGAAGAAGAGTAGCTTTACCTACACTTAGATTAAACAAGGCTAGGATAGCCGAATTACTCTCTTTAAAAGGACGGAAAAATGCAGAAAGTAATCTTTAGAAATTGCGATGAAAACTCACCTTATTGGCATGAGTTAGAGGGCTTATTTCAAAGTGAATGGTCTGATTTCAAGTTTAAAGATACATATAAAGAAAACGTACAACTCCCTCCAGTAATAACAGTACTTCGCGATAATGTGGTCATTGGTGGCTTGGCGTATTCCTATTTTCAAGAACCTCACCAAGTTCGTGATGTAGTGTGGATCAACGCTGTGTTTGTCGACCCTCAATGGCGCGGTCAAGGCATTGCCAGTGAACTGATTAATCGTGGTGTCAGACAGGTTTCTTCTGCAGTGCAAACTCAACTCTACGCGTACACCAATATCATGGGTCTCTACCAAGGGCTAGGTTGGTCAATCGTAAATATCGAATCAGAACCGAACCATAAAGTGATGAGTATTGAGCTTAATCGATAAGCTCGGAATAAAAGCCTGATATTAGTTTATCTGCCGTTCGAGTAATGAATTTCTCCCTTTCATCCATAATGCATAAACCTGTTAAATTTTCGTTGAAACTCATGCCGATATCGCCTTTAAATCAAACAACTAGCTGTTGATTAAAACGATCAAGACGATTTATTGCAGCAGTTGTTGAGCACAAAGCCTATATTGACTAGAATGACGCACTTTTTTTATTTACGTACATACAGGTAATGAACATGAGCGATACTAATTCAAGACCAGCTTTACCAGATCATCTTGCAGGCAACCCACGCAGCCCACACCACGTTGCTGAGTGTTTCGAATACCCAATCGGCATTCGTCTAAATGGTAAAGAGCGTACTGATGTTGAAGAATACTGCATCAGCGAAGGTTGGGTTAAGATCCCTTCTCCAAAAGCGCTAGATCGTTTTGGTCAGCCAATGCTTATTACTCTAAAAGGCACTGTAGAAGCTTTTTACATCGACGCATAATCATGTCGTGTGGCTAGCTAATACATCGACGCATAGTCACGTCGTGTGGATAGCTAATACTTCGAGTAATTAGCTAATGTTTGCTTAATTAGCCAACATCAAGCCACCAAGCGTTATTACCTAAAAGGGTCTAGAGAAATCTAGACCCTTTTTGTTTGCATTGATTTTAGCGAACTTCTTTAACCAATAGCCCAAACCACCTTCATAACTCCACAGATTCAACCAAAATTGTTGTTATTCACTATGCATTCGCAGTAATAACAAAGTTGTTGTTGGTTGATTTATGTTCGCTCGCTCTTTTTGGATTTATTCGTACTCGAAAGTTCTGATGTTTAATTAAACAGATACAAACAAAAATATGAAGCGCAGTCTAATTAAATGAAACTAATATGCTGTATTTAAAGTTATTTTTTGTTAATAACTACCTCTATCACAGAAATTAATCCTGAAGCACATACAATTCCCTTGATTTCGAATGAGCGCTAAATTTTTTCGTTCGAGCATTTAAATTCTTCCTTCGCTCAATAATTATGAGGTTCCTATGTTTGGAATATTCAAACCTATGGCGCATATCGATCGCTTGTCATCAGATAAGATCGATAGCACCTACACACGACTACGATGGCAACTGTTTCTTGGCATCTTCGTTGGCTATGCGGGGTACTACTTAGTCCGTAAAAACTTTAGTTTGGCGATGCCTTATCTCATTGAACAAGGTTTTAGCCGTGGAGAACTAGGGGTTGCATTAGCGGCGGTATCTATCGCTTACGGCTTATCTAAGTTCTTAATGGGCAGTGTTTCTGACCGTTCTAATCCTCGATACTTCCTCAGCGGTGGCTTGTTAATGTCGGCACTGGTGATGTTCTGCTTTGGCTTTATGCCTTGGGCAACAGGCAGCATCACTGCGATGTTTATCCTGCTGTTCTTGAATGGTTGGTTCCAAGGTATGGGTTGGCCAGCTTGTGGACGAACCATGGTCCACTGGTGGTCACGAAAAGAACGTGGTGAGATAGTGTCAGTATGGAACGTTGCTCACAACGTGGGTGGCGGTTTGATTGGCCCAATGTTCTTGTTGGGGCTGTGGGCTTTTAACGACGATTGGCGAACCGCTTTTTATGTTCCTGCATTTTTTGCCACTCTCGTTGCTGTCTTTGTTTGGTTTACTGTAAGAGATACACCTCAATCTTGCGGCTTACCACCGATTGAAGAACACAAAGACGATTACCCAGACGACTACGATACGTCTCATGAGAAAGAAATGACGGCGAAAGAGATCTTCTTTAAGTACGTTTTCTCTAACAAGCTGTTGTGGTCAATCGCTATTGCCAATGCGTTTGTTTACCTTATCCGCTATGGCGTACTCGATTGGGCTCCAGTTTACTTAAAAGAAGCAAAAGACTTCTCTGTAGATAAATCATCTTGGGCTTACTTCTTGTATGAGTGGGCAGGTATCCCTGGCACCTTATTGTGTGGTTGGATTTCAGATAAGTTATTCAAAGGCCGACGTGCACCTGCAGGTATCTTGTTCATGGTTCTAGTGACAGTCGCTGTGTTGGTATATTGGCTGAATCCAGCAGGTAACCCAACGGTTGATATGCTGGCACTGGTTGCGATTGGTTTCCTTATCTATGGTCCTGTAATGCTGATCGGTTTGTATGCACTGGAACTTGCGCCTAAGAAAGCAGCGGGTACAGCGGCTGGTCTAACGGGTTTGTTTGGTTACTTAGGTGGCGCGGTTGCTGCGAACGCAATACTCGGCTTTATGGTTGACCATTACGGCTGGGATGGCGGCTTCATTATTTTGGTCGGCGCTTGTGTGGCTTCAATCATCTGTCTGCTTTACGCCTTCTTAGGTGAGCGTGCGCACCATAAACAAAAAGATCTCGAACGAGAGAGAGAAGCGCTAGCTCAGTAGTGTATTTACTGAATCACATCTATAAATAACAACAGAGGCAGGTATATCCTGCTTCTGTTTTATCAAGGGAAACAATAATGAAAACAACGTCACTGTCTCTGACCTTATAAGCACTAAGTTTATCTACAAATGCGTTCGCCGATCCTTTAGTGATTGCGCATCGCGGCGCTTCTGGTTATTTACCTGAACACACTTTACCCGCTAAAGCGCTCGCTTACGCAATGAAACCCGACTACATCGAACAAGATGTCGTGATGACCAAAGACGACCAATTGGTGGTTTTGCATGATCATTATCTAGACCGAGTCACCGATGTCGCGGATCGCTTTCCAACACGTGCTCGTTCAGATGGCCGTTACTACGCGATTGATTTTACGCTCGCTGAGATCAAATCATTAAAGGTGACCGAAGGCTTTAAGTTAGATGAACAAGGCAACAGAGTGGCAGGGTACCCAACGCGCTTCCCAATGTGGCAGTCTGATTTCCGTGTCGCTACCTTTGCAGAAGAAATCGAGCTGATCCAAGGCCTAAATAAGACCTTAGGTTATGACGTGGGCATCTATCCTGAAATTAAAGCACCTTGGTTCCATCGTCACGAAGGCAAAGACATCTCCAAAGCGGTACTTGCGACCTTGCATCAATATGGTTACCTATCGAAAGACGACAAAGTGTATTTGCAGTGTTTTGACGCCAATGAACTTCAACGCATTAACGATGAGCTCATGCCAGTGATGGAAATGGATCTTAAGCTCGTTCAGTTGATGGCCTATACAGATTGGAATGAAACCATGACCTACCAAGGTGACAAAGCAACGCCGTACAGTTACGACTGGATGTTTGAAGCTGGTGGCATGGAAAAAGTGGCGTCTTATGCGGAAGGAATAGGCCCTTGGAAGCCAATGTTGGTGGACGATGCATCGACCAAAGATAACATCATTATTAAACCGTTAATGAAGTCAGCAAAAGACGCGGGCTTAGATGTTCACCCGTACACGTTCCGTGCTGACCCAGGAAGAATCCCAGCTTATGCTGATAACTTTGATGGCATGTTGGATGTCTTCTACAACCAAGTCAAAGTTGATGGTGTGTTTACCGACTTCCCAGACAAAGCGGTCGACTTCTTGAACCGTTAATACCCCGTCAGTTACGAGCTATTAGTAACGAGATACTAAGAGCCAAAAGCACCGACTAAAGGTGCTTTTGGTTCTTCTTTCACTTTTTGGATCTCCTTGTACTGGCCTCGAAATCCTACCTATATTCTTCTTTCTCAGCCCACATTTTGATATTCACTCGGTTTACAGCTATAACCTGACTTGATAGGTTACTCCCAATGCAGCCAGATGCTTAATCTATAAGTGTTTATCGGCTCAACCTGATATTGAATTTGGAAAGATCATGGAAGAAAGAAGCAAAGCTTATCTTGATAGCTACCTCAACACATTACCAGCAGACGTTGCTTCGCAATACACCTCTTTTAGTGCCGACTATTACTGTGCTGATGAATACAACGCCAACCTCTGCGCCCAGTTAATTCTCAAGGGTGAAAAACAAGCGTCTTGCAGCCTTGAATATTGGTACAGCCATGAAGGCGAGACGAGACCAGTAGTTGGTCACTTGCAAGTCGTCACTGACTGGGATGGCAAGCCAGTTTGCATTGTAGAGATCACTTCAGTCTCACAGTGCAAATATAACGAAGTGACGGCGGAGTTTGCTGCTGCCGAAGGCGAGGGTGACAAAACACTCGAATGGTGGAAAGAAGCTCACTGGAACTTCTTCTCTCGTGAATGTGAAGAGCTTAAGATCTCACCAAGTGAAGACATGCTACTTATGTTGGAGCGTTTCAAAGTGGTTTATCAATAGTGAAGTTCTAGCGCGTGCCGTGTTGAATCGAAAGGCATGGCACCTTAGTCTTCATTTGAACAAAGCCAGAAGATTAACAATCACAAGGAGAGTGATGTGAAGATAGCGATATTGGATGACTACCAGAACGTCGTTAAAGACCTCGATTGCTTCAACAAACTCGAACAATACGATGTCACGGTATTTACCGAGGCTTACTCAGAGCAAGAGCTCGTCGCTAAGTTGGTCTCGTTTGAAGCCATTGTGCTCATTCGTGAAAGAACCGAGATCACCGAATCTTTGTTATCACAACTCCCCAACCTCAAGCTGATTAGCCAGACGGGCAAAGTGAGCAACCATATCGAGCCGCAAATGTGCGAACGATTTGGTGTTACCGTTTTAGAAGGTCGAGGCTCGCCTGTTGCGCCTTCCGAGCTATGCTGGGCGCTGATTATGGCTGCATCGCGCCACATTCCTACTTACGCGTCAAACCTTAAACAAAACCAGTGGCAGGATTCTGGCTCGTTAGGGCTAGGTCGAACTTTGAAGGGCTTGAAGCTTGGTATTTGGGGCTACGGCAAGATCGGCAAATGCATTGCACAATATGCCCAAGCATTTGGGATGTCTGTCGTAGTGTGGGGGAGCCAAGTTTCACGCGATCAAGCACAAACTGATGGCTTCAAAGCAGCAACAACCAAACAAGATTTCTTTCGAGAAGTTGATGTGCTTTCTTTGCATTTGCGTTTGAATGATGTCACCAGAGGATGTGTTACGGCACACGACCTCAGCTTGATGAAGCCGAACTCGCTGTTTGTGAACATCAGTCGTGCTGAGTTAGTGGAACCGATGGCTCTGTATCATGGACTACGTGAGGTACCGACCAAAACAGCCGCTATTGATGTGTTCGATTGTGAGCCAGTAACAATAGACACCGAACCGCTATTGTCCTTACCAAACGTCACAGCGACTCCACATTTGGGCTATGTTGAACAAAATAGCTACGAACTCTACTTCGATATCGCTTTCGACAACATTCTGTCCTATCAAAGAGATGGCTTATAAAGGCGCGATGACTAATGCAGGAGGCAAGATGACAAAGCTAATCGAATTAACAGAAATAGTCTTATTCGACTGGGGCAATACGCTGATGGTCGATTTCTCAGACGCACAAGGGAAGATGTGTGACTGGGAAACCGTACAAGAAGTGAGTGGTGCTCGTGCATTACTGGCGGAGTTGTCGAAAACTCATCAAGTTTATGTTGCCACCAATGCTGGTGATTCCAGTAAAGACGACATCATTCGAGCCTTTGAGCGCGTTGGCCTATCTCAATATATCTTGGGTTACTTTTGTAAGGCGAGCATTGGCTTTTCTAAGTTCGAGCCGGGGTTCTATCCTGCCATTATTTCTAAGCTCGGTGTTGCACCACAAGATATCACCATGGTTGGCGACACCTTAGAGAAAGACATTTACCCAGCACTTGAAGCGGGTTTGAATACGGTGTGGTTGAACACGGAAGGAGTTGAGCTTAAGTCACAGCACCCGCGTATCGTGCAAGTTCAATCCCTAAGCGAACTGTTGGATAAACGCCATGGATGAACATTCAGAGATCTGGCGTCAGTATTACCAAAAAGCACTAAGCAAACCTCATTTAAAGAGAACTGAATTCGCAATCAAACTGAATGAGTCAGGCTTAAATGTTGCGATTGATTGTGGTTGTGGAACAGGTAGTGACATCGCTTTTTTAGAACAACAAGCGTATCAAGTGTATGGCTTCGACGTTAATCCTGATTCGATTGCTATATGTCGGGATCGTTTTGGTCGCAAATCTTTGGTCGAGATATCTGAAAGTGGATTTGAACACTATGATTACCCAAAATCTGGCGTAGTGATTGCCAATTCGAGTCTGTTTTTTGCTGACCCAACGCGTTTTGACGGGGTTTGGCACAATATTGAATACTGTCTTGAAGTAGGTGGCGTATTTGCAGGTGATTTCATGGGCGTCGATGACAGTTGGGCACATGGCTATCGAACTCCAACAACGCCGTTAACGAAAGCCAAAGTACTCAGCTTATTCAACGACTTTGAGATAGTACGATTCCATGAGCGAGACGAACAAGCACTTACGTCCCTGGGTAGGGTGAAGCATTGGCACACATACTCGGTCGTTGCGATTAAACGCCGTTAAAATGTCAGTAACTAAAACCCGTTCGGATGCTTGTCTGTTTTGACGCCAATCTCTCATCTCTTTGCTGTCTAATCCTCTAAGCTAAGTCTAATTTCCACTATAAGGGCTAGACTATGAGTATCGAACGTCACGGAATATCGGTTGGAATTGAACGTGTTAGCGGTGAAACCATCGTTGTGTTTAAAGCGAAAGGCAAGCTTACACACGATGACTATCAAGCAATGATGCCAATTCTAAATACCACGCTAGAAGAACTCGATTCATCTGAACTCAAGATGCTGGTCGACATCTCCACCTTAACGGGTTGGGAGTTACGTGCTGCTTGGGACGATTTTAAACTTGGATTAGAGCTCAATTCGAAGATAGACAAAATCGCGATATATGGTGATAAAAGCTGGCAAGAAATGGCATCAAAAGTAGGCAGTTGGTTTGTGTCCGGTGAGATTAAGTCATTCGAAGACCATGACTCTGCGCTTAAGTGGCTAGTCGATTGATACTATTCGCGGGCAGCTAGAGAGCAGTTCGTAAACATCGCCGATGACAGTTGACGAGAATTGTCTCGAACGCTGTCATTTTTCGTTTTGGCGATGATATTTCCTATTCGATTCAATAGAGTATATTCCTTCCAGCGTGTAACATACCCAGGCTTTGTTTGGTCGCGACTAATGGTGTGGCTTGATTCAGTAAGAACGAGAACTAAAACAGAAATAAGGTCTAACGACATGCATAAGGTAATTGATAAGCTGGCTTGGATATTCATCAAAGACGGCGAGTTGTTGATGGTCAGATCAAAAGGCAAAGAACTGTTCTATCTACCGGGTGGTAAGCGTGAAGCTGGCGAAAGTGATGAGCAAGCACTGGTTCGCGAAATCAAAGAAGAGATCTCAGTTGATTTAGTGCCTGACTCCATCAAATACGTCGAGACGTTTACAGGCCAAGCTGATGGCAAAGCGGAAGGCGTATCGGTGCAATTGACTTGCTATCTTGCTGATTATACTGGGGAACTGTCTCCGGATGCCGAAATTGAAGAGCTTAAGTTTGTGGATGGCAACGACAGAGCGGTATGCTCATTGGCGGCACTGGTTGCGCTTGATTGGTTAGAAGCGAACCAGTATTTGGCTTAAGGTTTTAGCGGCTACTAGCTAATACTGAAGATTGATCTTCAAAAGATCATCGCTTACGAATAGCTTGAAGGGCGGCTGTCTTTCATCAATAGGTCGAGTTTCCTTTGAGCTTTCTTCGTGTTTTGTAAATCCACCATCTCAATCATTTCACACTCATCTCGTACCATCTCATTAATCAGACTTGGATAGTGTCTGCAATCTTCTGGTCGGTCTAAGTAGATGCTGCATGTGTACTTGGCTTGAGCCTTGGTGTCTTTCGTCGGAACTAGCTCCAGAAAAGGGCAGCGAGTTAAACGTTCGCCAGATTCAGGGTCAAACCATATCTCGCTTCCTCGAACATATTCAAAGATGTCTGGGTTGAACAGCTCCCACAAATCGATCTCTTCTTGAGTCGCGGCAAGGTCGCCATCTCCGTATTTGATACAGCATTTTCCGCATTGATTACAATCTTTCATTATCGACTTCATAAGTTGGTGAGCTTTTATCATTTTACCACTGATAGCCGTGGCACGTTGACTTTGTTGTTCATGGTTAAGCCTTTACGGGGAGGGATCTTGGAATGGCGGTGCTTAAAATCAATTTATCTATGCACCACCACTCCAAACAAGGCTGTAAACAGTGATACAATTTGCGCCTAGCAAGTTATTAAAACAAGGCATAAAAATGAGAACCGTATACACCACCGAAGGCGACATCAACGCAAAGAAACAGAAAGACGCTTACCCAAAATTGGCGCTATGTGATAACTGCGTTCGAGACTATGTGGTGATTGCTCAAGGCGAACGTACTTATAAGCCATGCGCAAAATGTGGTGCTGACGATTAATGCGCCTTGATAAATACCTATGTAAAAGCACTGAACTAACCAAGCCTGAAGCAATTGAACGCATCCATAATGGCGAGGTGAACGTAAACAGTGAGACGGTCACCGATGAATCGACTCAGGTTCATGAAAGCAACACCATCTTGTTAAATGGCACTCCGCTTAAGTTGCGAGAATTTCGATACCTCCTAATGCACAAGCCTGCGGATACTATCTGCTCTAATATCGATGAAGTTTATCCTTCACTGTTCAACTACATCGAGATAGACAAAGCATCAGAACTGCACATCGCAGGACGCTTAGATGTAGACACCACAGGCTTAGTCTTGATTACCGATGATGGGCGATGGTCATTCAACATCACTCTGCCAACCAAGTCATGTAAGAAGGTGTATCGCGTGACATTGTCACGAGATATCAAAGATGATGTCGCTGACAAGTTCAAAGCGGGCGTTAAATTGCAGGGCGAACAAAATCTGACGCGTCCGGCAGAACTCGAAGTGATTACCAGTAAAGAAGTGCTGTTGACCATTACAGAAGGTAAGTTTCATCAAGTAAAACGAATGTTTGCTGCGGTAGGAAACCGAGTTGTTGGCCTTCACCGTGAACAGATTGGTGATGTTCGTTTAGATGTTGAAGCAGGCCAGTGGCGTTATCTAACTAAAGCCGAAGTCGACTCATTTCAGCAAGACTCTGAATAAACGCTGTAACCACTTAAAGCGTTAAGCGTGTCAGGACCAGAATATCAGCACTATAAGGATGTAGGATGGAAAACCTCAAAGTCTCAGAAATTAAGTCTTTCGTGCCCGCGAAAGACTTCGATTTATCTAAGCGTTTTTACCAGTCAATCGGCTTCGAAGTGATGTCTGAATTTCACGATATCGCCTACCTACGACACGGCAGTTGTGCGTTCCTTCTGCAAAACTTTTATGAACCTGCGCACTGTCAAAATTACATGATGCACTTGCTGGTTGAAGACGTAAAAAGTTGGTATCAAAACATCCAAAACTCTAATGTAGTGTCGGATTTTGAAGTTACCGTTTCCGAGGTTGTTGAACAGCCTTGGGGAATGCTTGAGTTTTGTATCACTGACCCAAGTGGTGTGCTGTGGCGTGTGGCTGAAAACATCAGGCCGCGTTAATGCATCCAACTTGCATTGAGGCCAGTGAAAACTTCAAATTATCCGTCTGTTTCTTTATTTCTGCCGACATAAGGCAATGATCAAATAGGTTCAAACATGGATATAAAGGCTAAAATGCACAGCCAAGACGTTTACTACTGTGACGACGTTGATTTGGTTGCTGAGCAAACTCAATGCTTAGAAGTGCTATACGATTTCAACCACACTCGCCCGAGCGAAGGTGATAAACGACAACAGATCATGAAGCAGTTGTTCGCCGAAGTCGGTGAGGGCTGCTACATTGAACCACCACTACATGCGAACTGGGGGCGTCACACGCACCTAGGCAACAACGTATACGTGAACTTCAATTTAACTCTGGTCGACGACACAGACGTATTCATCGGCGACAACGTGATGATTGCGCCTAACGTGACCATCGCCACTGGCACACATCCCATCAGCCCAGAACTCAGGCTAAAAGCAGCGCAGTTCAATATCCCCGTTCGTATTGGCAACAACGTATGGCTTGGCGCACACACCGTCGTACTTCCCGGTGTCACTATTGGTGAAAACTCAGTAATAGGGGCAGGGAGCATCGTCACCAAAGACATCCCAGCCAATGTCGTCGCAGTCGGCAACCCATGCAAAGTGGTACGCGAAATCAACGAACGCGACCGAGAGTATTACCACAAAGATCGTCGCATTCCCGATGAATTAAAGTAAGCGACTTTTCACACGCCTGAAATTAGCTGTGACATAAGTCATTGTTATGCAATGGCTTAGTTGTATATTACTTATCTATCTTAGAAACTAGACAAAATTATTCTGGAGTTAAGTGCAGAATTTTTCTGTTTGATAGCTGTTATATGTACAGGGAGTTTCAATGAAGGGTTTTCTCAAAGGGATTTTAGCTTATCTTGTTGTGATCTCGGTAGCTCTGCTAATTTCTCGCAATTTTTTTGATTACCTATCCACAATAGACTTGGTTGACTACATTGCATATGCCGGGGTTTTACTTGTTGTATTGGCTGGCATTACATTTGATGGTAACAATCCAGCTAATCAAGACTTTTTATCGTTAATGATTCATCGTGAACTTGTGTCCCGAACCAATGACTTTCAAGACGAAACGAATAAAGTAAGTTTTGCAGTTAATGTCGGATTGATTGGTATATTTTTACTTATTGCTAGTGGTGTAATGGCTTGGCATATTAGTAAGTAAAACATATAACAAGGCGCCTAAATCTGATTCGTAAACGCGTGCCGAACTCGCTTCGCTCAGACATGGCATACATCCACTTACAGCGTAGCTAAGCGTTATGCCTCGTCATTCTTCCTGAGTTAAAGTAACTATCCATATCTAGTTTAGGTTCACGGTGCCTTTCTTAACTATTTGGTAGAGTGGCATTTCAATGAGCATGGGGGTTTTGTAATGGGAACTGTAATCGGTTTGGTGATTCTAGTTGCGATAGATTGGTATCTTGTTCGTAAAACAGGGCTTCATATTCATAAATGGATCTCTAAAAAGTATGCCGCGTATCTGTCGGAGAAGGGGAACACAAAATAGCCTTTCTAATTAAGTCATCGGTATAAAAAGCGTGATCTGCTATTCATTTACACACATTGCAAAGATTGGAGGATTCATGAAAGGTAAAGGAAAGTGCCTATGTGGCTCGGTTGAGTTGGAAGTAGAGTACGCCAGTAATGAATTGGGGGCTTGTCATTGTAGTATGTGTAGAAATTGGTCTGGCGGTCCGATGTTAGTCATTGATTGCTCTGATTCCGTCAAAATATCAGGTGAATCAAATGTAGTGAGATATAAGTCATCCGATTGGGCTGAGAGAGGGTTCTGCGGTAAATGTGGTACTCACTTGTTTTACTTTTTAGTGCCAAATAATCAGTATCACCTTCCTGTCGGTTTATTGATGTCTGGGGATGGCTACAAGTTAACTCATCAGATATTCATCGATGAAAAGCCCGAATACTACGAATTTAAAAATGAAACACATAATATGACTGGTGCAGAGGTATTTGCCCACTTTGAAAGTGGAGAGTAAATATGAAGCGAGATTTTTCTAAATTAGCGACAACCGATTACGGAAACATACTAAGTAACGAGCACTTTATTGACTTTAGTATTGGTCCTCTTTGGCAGGGAATGCCGCCAATTTTTGGAGAAGCGTTTACTGTCCAGTTAACGTCTGGTGATAATTTAATGCTTCATTCAGCCATATACGAAGCACCAAAAGGTTCCATCATTGTAGTGGATGGAGTTGATAGCGAATATGCAGTAGCCGGCGGTAATGTATGCGCAGTCGCTAAGAGTCGAGGTATCAAAGGTTTTATTATTGATGGTGTCATTCGAGATTTGAATGAAATTTCAGATATGAATTTTCCAGTTTTTGCGAAAGGTGTTCATCCAGTACCGGGAAAGAAAGAGGTCTATTCTGAATTGGGTGCTCCAATCACTTGCGGGGGAGCAAAGGTGTATACGGGAGATATCATTGTTGCTGATGTAGAGGGTATTGTCGTTATTCCTAAATCAAGAAAAGATGAAGTGTTTCTAATGGCTTCAAAGAAAGCAAGTGACGAAGCTTCATTAACACTCGCTGAGTGGGAAACGAGTCATAGGGCTAAAATAGCCCAAGCAATAACGTCTGCGAAACAAAAAACTTAATTGGTGCAGCAAGTTGATTTGTAATGCGTGGCATTCTTGTCTGTTAACAAGCGAAGTCATCATCCGCCTCTCACATCTCATGGACGGCAAGTCCGCACAATAAGAAAGCGCATGATTTCTACAAAAGGTTGGGTGCAAAGGTTGAGCGAATGGATGGTCAAAGACCTTATTTCCGTTGGGCAATGTACGATTCGTGATTAGATAAAAAGGGAATGATGAATAAACAAAAACTAAAGAACCTCATTCAACAAGTTCCTGAGCTAATCGAAACAGCCAACGTATGTCGTGAGGTGGGTTTGCCAAACTTCTATATTGCAGGCGGCGCCATCACTCAAATAATCTGGAATGATATCGAAAACAAACCGCTTCTAGACCAAGTTAAAGACTTAGATATTGTCTATTTCAATAATGCATCAGCCCTCACTGAGGACGAATTCAAAAACCGCATTCGTTCGCGGTTAAGTCATCGTGTCGACGTGGATGTAAAGAACCAAGCGACCATCCATGAGCGTTACGCTAAGAAGTTCGGTTGCTTGATTCAACCATACGATCGTGTTGAACAAGGTATCAAGTCTTGGCTTTCTGCGCTTGCTATCGGGTTTACTCTGGATGATTCAGGCGATATCAAGTTGTTTGCACCATACGGTGTAGAGGACGCGTTTGATATGCTGATTAAACCGAATAAGCGAGCAATGACAGAAGCGAACTACAACAAAATGACCGCTGGTTATAAGGCTAGATGGCAGCAAGTAAAAGTGTTTCCTTGGGTGTGATCGACAGAGCTTTACGAGATCATTCTCTACATTTGGTATTTAACTCGGCTTAGCGCTAGTGGTAAGTTTGAGCGTAATCTCGGCATTGTTAGTCACTTAGCTGTTCGTTTGTCTTTTGGTAAGAATTAAGGAGTTTTAAGTGAGTCAGGAAGTAAGAGTAGGTATCGCTGCGGTTATTCTACGTGAAGGGCGAGTGTTACTTGGAGAGCGAATTGGTTCTCACGGAGCTCATACGTGGGCAACGCCGGGCGGACACCTTGAATGGGGTGAGAGCATTGAAGAGTGTGCCAAACGCGAAACACTCGAAGAGACTGGCCTCGTTGTTAGTGGATTTGAAAAGCTCTCTTTTACCAATGATATTTTTGAGAAAGAGAACAAGCACTATATAACGCTGTTTGTTGTGGCTTCTGATGCTAGCGGCAAACCACAGGTGACAGAGCCTGATAAATGTAAGCAATGGAAATGGTTTAAGCTCGATGATTTACCAGAGCCATTGTTTCTTCCTCTGACGAATCTGTTGAGCGATCCAGTCATCCTTGGGAAACTAGCGCCGTAAACGTGAACGATTGGAGGGCATATCAATGAGAGCACCTTTTCAAGTTTTAGTCTTTCCCTATCAAATAGTCGACACCAAACCTCGGTTTTTAATCGTACGCAGAAGTGACAATAGTGTATGGCAGGCAATATCCGGTGGTGGCGAAAATGATGAATCAATTCTTGAAGCAGCAAAACGAGAGCTTTCTGAAGAAACTCAGTTAGTCGGTGATAACTGGCAGCAGCTTGATTCAATGTGCATGCTTCCAAAAGTCTTTTATGCAGGGAACTACAATTGGACTGAGCATCCATTCGTCATTCCTGAGCATTCCTTCTCAGTTAAAGTCACAGAAGATCCTGAACTATCAAGTGAACACACAGATTACCGTTGGTGCGACTACCAAGAAGCTATTGAACTTCTAACATATGACTCAAACAGAAACGCGCTTTGGGAGATTAACGAAAGGCTTTATAAAGCTAGCTAAAGTACACAGATTAATTAACTCTATATTAGAGTGGAAATCCTGATTAGATTCTTACTAATCTCTCGCTATTTAGTGAATAGGTAAATCATGACATTACGAGTAGTTCCAGAGCTTTATTGTTTCGATATTAATGTGAGCAAATCCTTCTTTGTCGATGTGTTGGGGTTTGAAGTGAAATACGAGCGCTCAGATGAAGAGTTTGTTTATCTAACGCTTGACGGTGTTGATGTGATGCTTGAAGGGATTGCGGGCAAAAGTCGAAAATGGCTTTCAGGTGATCTGGAGTTTCCGTTAGGGCGTGGTGTTAACTTCCAATGGGATGTTATCGATATCGAACCACTTTATCAGAGAGTTAACGAAAGCGCCGCTGATTCTATTTACTTAGCGTTAGAGTCAAAGTCTTATCAATGTGGGGATTCGATCGCGACTCAGAAGCAGTTCATCGTTCAAACTCCTGACGGTTATCTCTTTAGGCTCTGCCAAGATATTCATTAAGTCATGACCTTTTGGTTGGATACCAAATGCTGGTCTTTGCTCTAAATTATTGGATGGACTAAACGTATTAACTGAGTACTAAGGTTGCATTTCCCAAACTACGGTTTTCGAGACACTAGCGATGAGCTCTAGTCGGTTTTTCGTGCGTGTTATACAGAAGGAACAACAATGATAACTATCGAAAGGCTTGAAGATTCACATGTGGCGTTAGTTCAGGCCATCCAACTCGCCGATGAACAGGTTAAGTTCGCTGGTACAGCTGCAGAGTTTTTATTAGACGGCAGTGAAACGACGCACTTGCACGTGATTAAGTCTGATAACGAAGTTGTGGGTTTCTTTAAGCTGGATATCGCTTACGCAGAGCACTACGAATTCTGCCCTGAAGGAAGCATTGGCTTGAGAGCTTTTGTGCTTGATAAAAACCAGCAAGGTAAAGGTTTAGGAACAGGCACGGTGAAGGCTTTGTTTCCGTATTTAAAAGCGAATTACTCAGCGTATGAGTCGATTTACTTAACTGTGAATTGCAAAAATCCGGCAGCATTCAACTGTTATAAGAAAGGCGGCTTCGAAGATATCAATCAACAGTATTTAGGTGGCGCAGCAGGCCCGCAATTTATCATGCGCGGTCGAATTGCTTAGTAATAAATTATTGATGAGAAACACCTGCACAGCTGTATGCAGGTTGAGAGTCTTAAAGAACACGAGAAGGAAATTTGATGAAGGTTCAATATCTTGAAGTGGTTACCCCAGAGGTCGATGTCGTTTGTGCAACATACGCTCAGCTCTACAACGTGAAATTCAGTGGTGCAGATGTGAACCTTGGTGGGGCGCGCACTGCAAAGCTATCTAATGGCGGGGTAATTGGCATTCGAGCACCGCTTCGTGAAACTGAAGAACCAACTGTTCGTCATTACACGTTGGTTGAGGATATTCAGTCTGCAGTAACTGCAGCCGAGAAACTAGGCGCCGAAGTTGCGGTGCCGCCAATGGAGTTACCACGTCACGGGATGTGTGCCATTGTCATTCAAGGTGGCGTCGAGCTCGGATTCTGGCAGTTATAAATGATGTATACCTTTTAGATTGTGACGGACGAGATACTACGATTTATGATGCGACACCTAGTGTCTTTACCTGCTTCATGGCATCATTCCCTGCAGCTAAAACCCCAACAAGGTATGTTATGAAACAGAATATTGTCCACATTGCACTCGTGGTAAAAGACTACGATGAAGCGCTTGATTTCTATGTAAACAAGCTTAAGTTTGATCTCATCGAAGACACGTATCTGCCAGAAGAAGATAAGCGCTGGGTTGTTGTTGCTCCACCAAATTCAACCGGTGTGAGCCTGTTACTTGCTAGAGCTTCCAAGCCAGAGCAACTCGATTTCATCGGCAACCAAGCTGGTGGACGCGTATTCCTATTCTTAAACACCGATGATTTCTGGCGTGATTACGAACGCATGACGTCTTTGGGCATTAACTTTGTCCGAGAGCCTAAAGAGCAAGGCTACGGCACCGTTGCTGTGTTTGAAGATCTTTACGGTAACTTGTGGGATCTGCTTCAGTTAAACCCTGAACACCCTATGGCTAACAGGTAGAAAAGCTTAGTCAACAACCTTAATTCTGGTCATACGGATAGGCAGGAGCGACATGGAAGTCACAAGGTATCAACCCAAGTATTTAACCGCTTTACAGGCGCTCTATCTAGAATCAAGACAGGACACCTTTCATTGGGCTGATGCCGACGCTTTTGAGTTATCCGATTTCGAATTAGATACAGAAGGTGAGCAGATATGGGTGGCTGTTTCTGGCGACAAGGTTTTAGGTTTTGCCTCTGTTTGGGAACCTGAGAGTTTCATCCATCACCTCTATGTGTGCCCGCGAACGCTACGTTCTGGAGTAGGCTCTGCTTTACTCAATACCTGCAAACAACATTACACTGATCTGACTTTGAAGTGTTTGACTGCCAATGAACATGCTATTGGCTTTTACCAGTCGCAAGGTTTTGTTATCTCATTCACAAAAGGAGAGGGATTAGAGCGTTATCATTTAATGGAATACAGATAGCTGATATCTAAAGTTAGGATGTGAGCTACAACTTAGCTCTAAGTATTGAAAAATCAAATTTGAGTTCTTTGTTTACGGTGCAATAGATAATTTCAAATGGTAGCGTCATCCAATTCTGTTTCAATGTTTAGTCGTTACTAGAGATCCCGAATGAATCAAGTTGAAGTTCTTTATGCCCTAATGAATAGAATAGTGTCTGATTTAAATAAACGTTTGCCAGTTTCTTTGGTTCTACATCAGCAACAAATAACAACAAAGAATATTAGTTTGAGTGGGGCTAATGGGAGGGTATGGGTATCTCCATGTCAGGGCGGTTACGATATTTCGATTAGCGGAATTTCGCTCGAAAATGATATGACGGCAAGGTTAACATCTTATTTTGGTCGCAATCCGGATGGCTACAAACAAAGAAATGCAACTCGAGGTTTTGAACGCCAGCCTTTTTGGCGCACAAGTAATTTTCTAAACGTCGAAGTCGTTTGTGAAATGTATGCCAAGACTACTCAATAGTAAATTAATGTTGAAAAGGATTTGCTTCATTTCAAGCTTGCATACTTACGTAGGTTTCTGAACATTGGAGATAATATGGAAATAAAACAGCTTTCAGCGACGGAGGTACTTCCGGTTAGGCATCAAGTGCTTTGGCCTGATAAACCGATGTCATTTTGTATGGTGCCAGATGACGAACAAGCAACGCATTACGGCGCGTTTGTTGGTGAGCAGTTGGTTTGTGTCGCGTCTATCTATATCCAAGGCAATGAAGCGAGGCTGAGAAAGTTTGCCACGCTGCCTGAATTCCAAGGGCAGGGAATCGGTTCAAACGTGATTGATCATGCCATCTCTAACCTCAAAGAATCAAACATCCAATATTTTTGGTGCGATGCGCGCACAACGGCTTTAGGTTTTTATCAAAAGTTTGGGATGGCTGTAGAAGGCTCTGAATTTGAAAAATCGGGTGTTGCGTATTACAAAATGTCGGTTCATTGGGAGTAACGCTTCTTTGTCGCTAAGTTAACTCTCAGCTCCGATAAATCATCAACTTAAGTTAAGGAAGCTCATCGTGGAAGAAATCAAAGGCATTCTGCAATTCATGGTCGAGATTGAACAATTAAAGGATGTTCATCGACAGACAAAACCGGTTGGATTGGATCGATATGAAAACTCCGCTGAGCACAGTTGGCACGTCTGTTTGAGCGCACTCATGTTGAAAGACTATGCCAATGAAGAAATCGATATTACGCGAGTAATGAAGATGCTGCTGATTCATGATCTTGGGGAAATCGATGCCGGAGACACCATCATTTATGCCAGTGAAACCGAAGAAAACAAGCTCAAAGAGAGAAACTGCGTCGAGCGGTTGCTGAAATCATTGCCGAGCCATTCAACAAGCGAGTATTTGGATTTATGGCTTGAGTTCGAAGCCGGTGAGTCACCAGAAGCTAGATTTTGTAAGGCGATCGATAGAGTGCCGCCTTTGCTTCATAACATCCATGGTGGTGGTCACAGCTGGAAGAAGCACAACATATCCAAAGACAAAGTACTGACCTTCAATGGCGAGCGTATTTCTAAAGGCAGTCGTGCCTTATGGAAAGAGCTAGAAGTGCAACTTGAAGGTGCTGCGGAAAAAGGGCTATTAAAGTAAAAGTTAATTTCATCCTTAGCGTAAGAATAGCTTTAGCTTTTCAATGAGGGAGATCTCGATGGTAACTGATTCAAGATGCATGGCACTTACCTTGTGTCTCATTTCTTTCTAATAAAACTCTAGTGGACAACAATAAGTTCGAGAACCGAGTGATAAGTTGTTAGTATGTATCAAATTTATAAATATCAGTTGGCTTATATAAATGCTTGATAATAAGTATATTAAACACCCTTATCACTGTGAGCAGTGCGACGCACTTACCCCGCACCTTGCTGTTAGCGCTTCCGATGCTGAATCTAAAGCGGACGCTGAATCTGAAAAGAAACAATGGAAGTTAGGCGTGTTGATGGAGTACCTGGTGACGTTATTGTTTAGAGGTGACCATAATGTTCCCGGTTTTTATGTAGACAGTGATTACGAATACCAATGTGAGAAATGTGGGACTAAGTCGTGGCACTGATTGGGTATGAACATTTGATGTAAATCTCATGACAATAATAAATATGAGTCAGAAATTACAAGGGACTGTATGGAAATCATATCCGAAATCGAAGTGTCCAAAAAGCAACATCAAGCCATTACCGCTCTGAGAAATAGCTCTTTCCCCGATCATCAGGTAGAGCGTTCTTATTATAAACAACTCCCTCATATGCGAGCTCTGCAATACCGTGAAGAACGACTGGTCGGCTACCTTGGTCTTGATTACCGTATGGTCAGTGTTGGTGACAGTGCTTACAAAGTATTAGGTGTTATTGATTTTTGTGTTGCTGAGAATGTCCGAGGGCAAAGTGTTGGTAAATCTATGCTGTGTGAATTGGATGAGTATGCAAAGAATAGGGATGTCGATTTCATTATTTTGATATCAGATCTTCATGATTTCTATTCCTCACAAGGGTATATCCAAATTACTAGTACTAACTCTTGGTTAAGACTTCATGAGCACCTTAGTTATGGCGTCGCTGTTGAAGAAATTGATGACCTATATGTAAAGCCATTGAACGGAAAACAATGGCCTTTAGGGGATATTGATTGGCTTGGCTATATGTATTAGCTCTCTTGTTTTAAGTTACTCCATGAGTTAACGATGTGAATAAACCCTAGGTAAACTGATGATAATAAGACGCATTAGAAAAGTGATCCTCTCTGCAAACTGAGAATGGAATCGCGTCTATACTGACATGGGTTACGTCGCTGAATTTGGAAGTGGCGCTATGAATGTAAGTTTGATTAGGTTAAATCTCAGAGGTGACGATGAAAAAATTACTACCACTATGCGCCATTTTACTCTCGGCATCATTTTCAGCTGCGGCTTCTGATGGTTTGATTAAATACCAAAGTAATTATTCAGTGAAAGAGACCGCTGACCGCTTTGAAGAAATCGCCAAGAGCAAAGGTTTGACCTTGTTTGCGAGAATCGACCATCAGAAAAACGCGAGTAAGGTCGATCTTGAATTGAGACCAACGGAAGTCATCATCTTTGGTAACCCGAAAGTAGGGACACCATTAATGCAATGTGCTCAAGAAGTCGCGATAGATTTACCGCAGAAGGTGTTAGTCACTGAGGATTCTAATAAGAAAGTATGGTTGTCTTACAACGATCCTAATTACTTGGTAGAGCGTCACGCGATCAATGGCTGTGACGAGGTCGTTAAGAAAGTATCGGGTGTGCTAAGCAAGCTATCAGAAGCGACAGTGACGAAAAAGAAAGCAAAATAACCAAGACGAATAAGCACTCATTAAGACTATTAATGGGTGCGATATGACGATGATATCGCCCATTAGTCATTGTGTTGACAATTAAGCAACAGTATATAAAAGTAGTTTTATGAAACTGAATTTAGCGCCATCTAACCAACGAATTATCATCATTCCATAGGAATGGTGGGATTGTTGATGCGCTTTGTTTATCGAACCCACCCGTAAGGTGGGTTTTTTGTCGCTGTCTTATGGGTTTTATCTGAATAGAGGAAGTCATATGAAAAAGATCGCGGTTTTTGGCAAGCCTGGGAGTGGAAAATCCACAATCAGCAAGGCGTTAGCACTAGCTACAGGGATAGAGCTTCACCAGTTAGATTCTATTGTTTATAAGGCCAACGGAGAGTTTGTTGAACGTGAAGTATTCGAGCAGGCTCATGAGAGCATACTTAAGTCAGAAAGCTGGATCATCGATGGTTTTGGCCCTCTAGGATCGTTCAACACACGTTTAGATGCAGCTGATACCTTGGTTTATATCGACCTTCCTTATTCAATTAGCTACTGGTTTGTAACCAAGCGAATGCTCAAAGGTCTATTCGTTAAACCTGAAGGCTGGCCTGATGGAAGTTCAGTTATAAAAGGCACGATACAAAGTTATAAGACACTAAAACTGTGTCCTAAATTTTGGAATGACGACTTTAAAGCGCAGTTAGAATTGCGTGCTAAAGAGAAAGAGGTTTACATCATCAGAAGCGTGACTGAATTGAATAACTTTGTTCATCAACACGTCACTTAACAGTCGAGAGCTTACCTTTCTTTGAAACGCTTTAATTTGCTCATAACTTCATGAAAATATATAGATTTAACTCAACATGTGGCATATTTGCCATGTGTTGAATTTGTGCTTTGAATTAAGGCTATAGATATTATGTATGGAAGTGAGAAGACGAGAGCGTTCTGCTGTAACTGTAAGGAACTTACACTGCATAGGTACACGATGTTCAGTAGCCAAGTGCAAAAGGCACCACAAGCTGAAGATAAAGAACCGAGCTTACTCCAACGAATTTTATCGGAGTTTCTATCTTTTGGTGTTACAGGTTCGGGCGCGACAGGTGATTACAAATGTACCCAATGTGGAACATATCTGAATACACCAGACAACCTCGACTGAGTTTGTGAGTTTGTGAGTTTGGCTTAGGCAAATAAAAACGGGAAGACCTCAATGATCTTCCCGTTAGATATTACTTAACTCATCGTGCTATTGGCAGTTTGAGTGAGAAGCCTTATGCACAACACTTCTTGTATTTTTTACCGCTGCCGCAAGAACACGGATCGTTACGGTTAGGGGTCTTTTCAAACGTCATCGTTTTTGGCTTGTTCAGTAGAGTATCAAGCTCGATGGTGTTCTCTTCTTTGTCTTCGTCGACTGTAACAGTAACGAAGATAGTATTTTCAGCGGCTAGTGCTTCAACTTCTGCTTTGCGCGCTTCAGTTTGAACCATTACTGCGATTGGAGATTCTTCAGTACCCGCTTTCACATCGCGGTTTACGTTGTAGCCAGCAAGAACGTGGTTCTGTCTTGTTTCGATACGGCCTTTGAAAAATAGTTTCGACATTGGGTACTCATTAAAAATGTTGAATGGCGCTATTTTTAACGGCGATAGCGCAATGGAGCGGGGATTATACGCATATATTGCAATTGATAAAGCAGTGATGTGAGCAAACACTGTTTGGTTTTTGTTTGCTAGTAACGGTTTGTTCTCTAGCTTTGCTTCTATTCGACAAATTTCGAAATTCAAGACAATAAAATTGCCCTAAATAGGCTTATGAATGATAAATTCAAATTACTAATCGAAACAAAGAGATAGTGTATGAAGTTAGATGCCACCCTGTGGGATTACGATGGAACCATAGTCAATTCCTTCCAAAGAATATCGCAATCACAAAAGATATTATCTCTTTAGTCGCGCCACACTTGTCAGGTGATAACTTACCTAAATATTTGCTCAGCGAAGCGCTTTATCATGAAGCCAACCACGGGGCTAAAAACTGGCAAGCCTTATATATCGACTATTACGGCTTATCACACGATGAAATGTTGATCGCTGGTGGAATGTGGGCAGAGCATCAAGAGAAAAACCAAACAGCCGTCGCCTTGTTTGAAGGAATGGAAACCGTGGTTAATCAGTTTGCTCATCTTCCTCATGGGATCTGCTCTCAAAACTCTCAATTGAATATTCGTGGTGTGCTCGACAGTTATGGCATCGGCGATTTGTTTAAATCGGTAGTGGGTTATGACGATGTTTCGAACGGCAACCAAAAACCCCATCCATTTGGTGGTGTGAAATGTGTCGAGAACATATTTGGCGCCGATCCGACTAACGAGCTTTGTTTGATGTACATCGGTGACCATGAAGCGGACACACAGTTTGCTCGCAATATTGAAGCCGCGCTGGGTAAAAACGCAAAAGTGATTACCGTTGCAGCAGGTTATAGCCGATCGAAACCTGAAAATTGGCAAACCAAGCCCGATTACATTGCTAACAGTGTCGATGATCTTTTAACGATCATTAGCAAGTACGCATAACGAAGCAGACATTTAAAAATCACCACACCTGAATGACTTTAAGGAAGAATAATGACACCAAAACAAGTGGTATTAGGTTTTTGGGATGCAATGCGCAGTAATGATTTTGCCAAGGCAAGCGAATGGCTAGCCGCAGATTTTGAAGGCTATTGGCCTCAGTCGTCTGAATTGACGGTAGGCCGCCACAACTTCACGGCAATCAACTCTGAATATCCAGCCAATGGTGTTTGGGAGTTCACGCTCAATTCGATTGTCTGTGAAGGTGATACGGTAGTCACGGACGTTTCGGTCACTGACAGTGTGTTGAAAGGCCGAGTGATCACCTTTCACACGGTGGTTGACGGTTTAATTCAAAAGCAAACTGAGTTTTGGCCAGACCCATTCGAAGCGCCGGCGTGGCGATCGCAGTGGGTTCAGATCGTATCGAACAATTAGTTTGTATCGATACGATCAGTTTGTCACGAACAATCAGGTTGCACAGAATAAGTAAACATTAGGAGGTTTCATTGAGCAAGGTAGTGGTTGTAACCGGCGGAAGCCGAGGCATTGGCGCAGCAACGTCTAAATTGTTGGCCAGTAAAGGCTATGCTGTATGCGTTAACTTCATACACAATGAGTCGCGAGCTGAAGATCTAGTGAATGAGATTCGCGAACAAGGCGGAACCGCGATTAGTGTGCGTGCGGATGTGTCTGTTGAATCGGACGTGAAATCCTTATTCGAGATTGCTCGTAACAAGCTAGGTCCAGTGACTCACTTGGTTAATAATGCCGGGATCTTGTTTACCCAGTCACCATTGGTTGATATTGAATTGGATCGCTTTGAAAAGGTGATGAAGTCCAACGTATCAAGCTGCTTTCTGTGCAGTAAAGCCTTTATCAAACAAGCCGATGGCGCGGGTTCGATTGTGAATGTATCGTCTGCCGCTTCTCGTACTGGCGCACCGTTTGAGTATGTGGATTACGCAGCATCGAAAGGTGCGATGGATTCACTCACCAAAGGCTTATCGCTTGAATTAGCTTCACGCAATATCCGAGTGAATGGCGTAAGGCCAGGTTGTATTTATACTGAGATGCATGCAGACGGCGGAGAGCCAGATCGCGTAGACAGACTAGCTTCGCAGTTACCGTTACAACGAGGTGGCACACCAGAAGAAGTCGCGAACTCTATCGCGTGGTTATTATCAGACGAAGCTTCGTATGTCACCGGCTCGTTTATTGATATTGCAGGCGGTCGATAGGGCACGTTTGCCTTTACACTAATATAAACAAGTTACAACCATCAACACGCAACAAAAGTACCTAACTAAAAGAACGAAACTAAGAGTACAACCATGAAAAACTATTTTGAAAGCCCGTTTGTTGGAAAGTCACTCAAAGAACAAGTGACCAACCCGAACATCATCGTGGGCGAGCACAGCTATTACTCGGGTTACTACCATAACCACAGCTTTGATGACTGTGCGCGTTACCTATTACCGGATAGAACCGACATCGATAAGCTGATCATTGGCAGCTACTGCTCGATTGGTTCTGGCGCCGTGTTTATGATGGCGGGCAACCAAGGCCACCAAAACCAGTGGGTGAGTACCTTCCCGTTTTTCTATCAAGACGATGAGAAGTTTGAAGGTGCGATAGACGGCTTTGAACGCTCTGGTGATACCGTGATTGGTAACGATGTGTGGATTGGTACAGAAGCCATGATCATGAGTGGTGTTAAGGTCGGTGACGGAGCAATCATCGCAAGTCGAGCGGTTGTGACTAAAGATGTCGCGCCATACTCGATTGTCGGTTCAAACCCAGCACGCCATATCCGTTATCGTTTCAATGAGACTGAAATCGCTCAGTTGCTAGAAATGAAATGGTGGGAATGGAGCGAAGAACAAATCAAAGGCGCAATGTCGCTAATGTGTTCTTCAGACATTGGTGGTTTGTACCATTATTGGAAAGGATTCTTGAAGCCTTAAATTGTCGTTCACAGATGAAATGTGAATGGTGAGAACGAGATTAAATTTAACAAATTACTCAATAATCTGATTATGGCAATGCGATTGTGATACGAGTAACTTATTGATTATATGCATATTGCATAGTATGGCGTGTCGCATTAGCGTGGTGGATGAATTGGAGGGGTATTATGATTAGTTGCAACGATTACGATTATATTGAAATTGTGTGTATGCACCGATACCCAATCAAGTTAACGCTGAAGTCTGGCGAGCAGATTGAATGTGTCGGGTTAGATACCCAGCGCAATGACAGCCGTGAAGAGTGCATTAAAGTCAGTACTCAAGGCGAGCAACAACTTGTCGTATTAACTCAAATAGCGACATTGGATGTCTGTGTCGACAACCCTCACTTTCAGCATGTTTCATTCAAAACGTCATAGGCTTTCAAATGAATAGAACCATAGAACAATGCTATTGCACCGCGTGCAGAGAAGAGACACAACATGTTGTTGTGTTGGTCAGAAAGACGAGTGCGTTTGCAGACAAACCTAACCAAAAGCGAAGTGAGTTTTGGGCAGGCATGATAAAAGGTTGGTTCCTTGGCCCGTTTGTCGCGTCAATGGATGAGTTTTCTCGTCACCTTGTCTGTGAAAAATGTGGCCATAAAGAGATACAAGATTAGCATCGTTATCTTATAAAACATTGGATTCAATACAGTTAGATCGTCAATTGGCTTAGGAATAGAACGAATGAAAGTTGAAACGATAGAAGCCGTAAAGGCGTATGGTTTTTCAGTAAGAACCACCAATACCGATGAGATGGACCCAGCAAGAGCCAAGATAGGACAATTGTGGCAGGGCTTTTTTGACCAAGCATTTCCGAAATTAACACCGGATTCAAAAGTGTATGGCGTTTACACTAACTACGAGTCTGACTTTACGGGCGAATTTGATGTTATCGCGTGTACTAATGCACTTACGGATCAGAATGTTGATACGCTTGTAGAAACCGAAATACAAGCAGGTAAATACTTAACGTTTTCTGCTGAAGGTGAATTACCACAAGCTGTGATCGACCTATGGGGTGAAGTGTGGGCGTATTTCAGCGCTGCTGACTGCCCACATGTGAGAACTTACACGACAGATTTTGAACTATACAAAGGTGAAACTGAAGTCGAGATTTCGATAGCGATTCAGTGATCAGGTTAAAATGAACAAAAGGCTTAGCTTAGACTGTGTTTGCCAGTTAAGAGACAGTCGTTACCGGTAAAGAGACAACGGAATCCCAGTTAAGCCTTTGAATATCTGTTCTTTACAAAGAAGATAAAGTGTCACGTAACTACTTTAATACCTAGGAATTATCTATTCCAGAATTCCCCTAGATCACCCTAGATACCCTTAAGTCACCCAAAATTCTCTTAAGTTATCCAAAAAGACAATCTTGCTTGGTTTCATTCCACAAAGGGTATTGCTTCATGACTTGGGTGTAGAGCTTACTTTCCAAGTGCGCTCTTAACCAACGTCCTACGTTTTGGTATTCAGATTGCACAAACCACTTCTTTTCGACCCGCACAAACTGGCTGACAAAAGGCATCACCGCAAAATCGGCCAAGCTTGGGCTTTCTCCAAAAAAGTAGGGCTGATCGGTAAGTCGCACTTCTAACTGCTTAATGAAGGTTTCGCAGGCTTGTCGGCGTTGTTCAACATCGATGTTTCGGTAACGAACCGATGCACGATACCTTTCTAAGTGACCAATAAATTCTTCATCGTTGGTTTTAATGAGCTGCTGAACTTGTTCGCTAAGCGTTGGATTGCTTGAACGCAGAAGATCTTGAGGATCGTTTTGTTGAAGTGACCAGTTCATCACATCCAAGCTCTGTTCAATGACTTGTCCATTGGGTAACACCAATACAGGCACTGTTCCTTTTGGCGAACTGGCCAATAGTTCGCTAGGCTTGTCTTTGGTAACGATTTCTCGAAGTAACACTTTTTGCTGTGATAGTGCGATGCCCATTCGTCCGCGCATTGCATAAGGGCAACGGCGTAAAGAATAAAGGATAGGTAGATCGGATTCGTTCGGCATTATTGAGGTCATTTAGTTTGAAAAGTGTTGTACGGTGGTAAAGAGATCGTGATGTGGGTAGAATACGCGGCTTAAAAATTATAAGTAAGTGAGCGACTTCAAAAATGAGCAGAAAAATTGAGTTATTAGCCCCAGGTGGCGATGTAGAAGCGATAAAAGCCGCCATCGTAGCGGGTGCTAATGCAGTTTATTGTGGTTTAGACACATTCAACGCTCGTAACAGAGCCTCTAACCTGTCGTTAGACGAATTGAATGGTGTGATTCGCCTTGCTCATGAATACGGCTGTGAAGTGTTCCTGACTCTTAACGTTGTGCTACTGGAGCACGAGACTAAGAGCATCACCAAACTGCTGAACCAGCTTGTGAACACCAAAGTGGACGGCATCATTGTTCAAGACTTGGGTTTATTCAACCTGGTTAAGAAGCATTTCCCATCGTTAGACGTTCACGCGTCGACTCAGTTAACTACGCACAACGAAGGTCAGATTAAGTTCTTGTCTAAGATTGGCGCGACGCGCGTTAACTTGTCTCGTGAGTTGAACCTGCCTGAAATCAAGATGCTGACGGAAGTGGCACACGATCACGACGTATTAACCGAAGTGTTCGTACACGGCGCTCTGTGTATCGCATTCTCTGGTCAATGTTACTCAAGCTCAGTAAGTGTGGGTAACTCAGGTAACCGTGGTCGTTGTAGCCAAGCGTGTCGTGATGAGTACGAAATCACCAACGCGGGCAACAAGTTCCCACTTAACCTGAAAGATAACTCAGCTTACTACGACCTACCTGAATTGGTTGATGCGAAAGTCGACTCATTGAAAGTAGAAGGCCGTATTAAAGGCGCACACTACGTTTACACTGTGGTAGACACATGGCGTAAACAGATTGATAGCTTTGTAGAAAGTGGTTTGTTGATCGAAGACGATTCGAACCTACACAAAGTATTCAACCGTGATTTCACCAACTCTTTCCTAAAGGGCAACCTAACGAAAGACATGTTCATCGATAACCCGCGCGACAACAGCATGAACTACGCTGTTGAAAAAGCGACGGAGCAGAACAACGAAATCTCAGTTGTACAGATTCAAGAAGTGACCAACGAACTTCACCAAGCGAAAGACGTTCTTGGTAACGAAATGCGTGACAAGATCGAGTTCCTTGATATTCGCAAGACACCAGTAGCACTGTCGTTCAGCGCAAAAGTGGGTCAACCATTTACGGTGACTGTGAACACGCCAAAAGAGAACTTTACTCTTCAATCTAAATCGCTATTGAAAGCGGTTGAAGAGAAGGCGATTACTCAAGAGCTACTTGAGAAGCGCTTCAAAAACGTGAAGAGTGCAGTTCACACGCTAGAAAGCCACGACTTCAGTGAAGTGGATGCAGGCTTGTTGATTCCTCTAAAAGAAGTTTCAGACCTAAAAGGCGAGATCGACTTCATTCTGAACGGCTCTGTGGAAGTGATTAAGCACGTTGAAGTGCCAGCACTGCCTCAGCACCCTAAAGTGAACGAGAAGCCGACTATGTCGATGCTTATCGCCGATGTAGAAGACTTACACCTGTGTGACGTGACTGACGCGGATGTTTACTTCAAACTTCCAGAAAGCTTCAAGAAGCGTTGTAACAAGTACATCGACATCTTGGCAGCAAACCCACGTTTGATTCCTTGGTTCCCAGCGGTATTGATCGGTAAAGATTACGACGAAGCGGTTCGTATTCTTGAAGAGATCAAGCCAGCTCGCATCGTAACCAACAACACGGGTATTGCTTACAAAGCTTACGAGATGGGTATTGAGTGGGTTGCAGGCCCGTTCATGAACACGACCAACTCTCACGCACTGGTTACTCTGAAAGAAGAGCTAAACTGTGCAGGCGCATTCATTTCGAACGAGATCAACAAAGGTCAGATTCGTCATATTCGTCGCCCAGAGAACTTCAAACTGTTCTACAGCATTTACCACCCAATCTTGATGATGACCAGCCGTCAGTGTTTCTTCCAAAGAACCGTGGGTTGTAACAAGCCAAGCATCGAAGCAGGTTGTATGTTGAAGTGTGAGAAAGCGACCACGATTACCAACGTGAAAGGCATCTCTTTTGCGGTTGATAAACAGAAGGGTGGCTACCCAAGCATTTACAACCACGAGCAGTTCTTGAACCACGACGCAGTAACTGACTTCTCTGGTCTGTTCGACGAGTTCTTCATTGACCTAACCAACATCGGTGCAGGTTCTAAAGAAGTGAAAGACAAAGTTGAGCTTATCAAGCATTTCGAAGCGCTACTGAACGGCGTTGAAGGTTCACAACAGAACCTAGAGCAGATGGTTGAAGTTCGAACTAATGCTCAGTACGTGCAAGGTCTATAGCGTACAAGGTTTATAGGGTTCAATGTCTATGGGCTGTAAGGCTTATAGCTTCTAACGCAAAGAGCGTTCAAGGTTTATAACGCTCAACCGCTTATAAGCACTCTGAACCAATAAACAAAAGGCCACTCAATCGAGTGGCCTTTTTAATGTCTGAAACTTTCTGAATCTTTCTCAACCAACGAATACGTTATTCTGTCACGGCTTCTTGTTTGAAGCATGGGCTTTTCAACGTGTTCATCTTTTCGATTTCATTGGTTAAGCGCAGCGAGAGCAGGGCTTTCTGGTTCGAAGCAAAATCAAACATCACGATAGTCGCAGTGCCAACGGTCGTCAGTTTCTGTTGAGCCTTACTGACAATCGCGTATTCCATGGTGAATCGGTCATCTTGAATATCGGTAACACGTGAGCCGACCATCAAGGTATCTGGATACGTGACTGGGCGGAAATACTTACAGTAAGTGTCACCAAGAACAGGACCAACTTTGGTAATCGCCATCTCTTCCATCAGCTCGACGTGCTTGAAAAAATCTAAGCGAGCGGTTTCGAAATAGCGAAAATATACAGCGTTGTTAACGTGATTGAGTGCGTCCATTTCTCCCCACGCGACAGGGATTTCTGTTACTACCGGGTAGTCAGATAATAGTGCTTCCATGCGAACTCTCTTATTGTTATGTAGGGATAAGTTGTTATTGGAATAAAAACCCTACCGCTAAATTAACAAAACTGCAACACGCGTGATTTAAGTTTTTGAAGCTTGAAACCACACAATGTCAGTGACTTAGTTGCACATCCACTCAATAGTTAGGCACTAAGGTGTTTGAATTGCAGCTCAACCAAGCGTTGGTACAATTCGCAGCTATTGATGAGAGACTGGTGGTCGCCGATGTCTACTAGTTGTCCTTTATCGAGCACCGCAATTTGGTCGGCGTGTTTAATTGTTGATAATCGATGGGCGATAATGATCGTCGTTCTGCCACGCATTAACTCTTCTAACGCTTGTTGTACGTGATGCTCACTTTCACTGTCTAGTGCGCTGGTTGCTTCATCCAACAATAGAATATTTGGATCTTTCAAGATGGCACGTGCGATAGCAATACGTTGTCTCTGCCCACCAGAAAGCCTTACACCACGTTCACCAAGAAAGCTGTTGTAGCCATCAGGTAGGTTTTGAATGAACTCGTGTGCGTGCGCTTTCTTCGCCGCTTCGATCACTTGCTCGTCTGTTGCCTGCGGGTTGCCGTAGCGAATGTTATGGAACACATCGTTACTGAACAGAGCAGGTTGTTGCGGTACCAATGCCATCTGCTTTCTTAGCTCGTTAGGATCAAACTGATTCAGTTCAACACCGCCTAAGGTGACCTTACCCACTTGTGGGTCGTAGAAACGTTGCAGCAGTTCGAACAGGGTAGTTTTACCTGCGCCAGACGGGCCAACCAGTGCCAACACTTTGCCTTCATGGGCAGTAAGCGTGAGGTTGCTTGTTGCGGGTTGGTCCGGTCTTGATGGATAACAGAAGGTCACATCATCAAATGCAACTTCTGGCGTTACGTTAGCAAGCGAAGTTGGATTCGCAACTGGCGCAACAATATGGCTTTCAACTTGTAGGATCTCGATTAATCGCTCGGTCGCACCTGCCGCGCGTTGCAGTTCACCCATCACTTCAGAAATCGTACCTAACGATGAAGCAACCATAATTGCGTAGAACACAAACGCCGCTAAGTCACCAGCCGACATGGTGCCATTGATGACATCACTACCACCAACCCACAGCATCCCTGATATTGCGCTGAACACGATAACAATCACACCAGAGATAAGAATCGCGCGCTGTTTTACACGCTGGCGACCAATCTCATAAGCCTTTTCCACTTCTACCGCGAATGACGCTTTCTCTTGCTCTTCTCGGCTGTAGCTTTGCACCGTTTTAATGTGCTCAATTGCCTCACCTGCGTAAGAACCCACATCAGACATGGAGTCTTGGCTTTGGCGAGATAAAGCTCTTACACGACGCCCATAGACAAGGATCGGAATCAAGATAAATGGCACCGAGGCCAATACAATCAACGTCAGCTTAATATTGGTCGCAAACAGCATGATGATTGCACCAATACACATCAACGCGCTGCGCATCGCCATAGAGAACGATGAACCTATGATACTTTGAAGCAGAGTGGTATCCGTGGTGATGCGCGACATGATGTCGCCACTGCCGTTGGTTTCAAAGTAACTCGGGTGCAGCGTCACGACATGATTGAAAACCGATAAACGAATGTCCGCACTCACACGTTCCCCAACAGAAGAAACCAAATAGAAGCGGAAGAAGGTACCAATCGAGATCAATACGACCACGACCATGATGAACTGAATTGCGCTGCCTAAATCTGAGAGTGATTGTTGGCTAAAACCTTGGTCGATGAGAAGGCGAATACCGTGTCCGACTGAAAGGGTTAAGCTCGCTGTGAAGATCAACGCGATCAACGCAGCAATAACACGACCTTTATAAGGCTGAATGAATTTACTCAGCTCAAACAAAATACTGAGGCTTTTCTTCTCAGGTTTGGGGTCTGGCGCTTTTTGAGTCGATCGCTGAGTTGAGTCGAGCGTAGAAGAGACATCGTTTTGCATATGACTGCCTTAATGTGTTGTCGCTTTAAAAATAGATGGCTTGTTGCTTGTTGCTTATGGCTTGTTACTTATGACTTATTGCCTGTACTGCGTGTTGTTCGTTGGGAAGTACTTGTTGTTGAGAATAGAACCCATTAAAGCATTTATTGCTCCGTGACGCTCCCTAGGAAACTCAATTTCCAATATTTGATCATCACCAAGTGCATAGTTCGAAACGACATTAAAGGAAAACTAAGCATTCTGATCCAGTCAGTTCGATAGGAAAGTAGGGGGTTTAACCCTAATTTTTATGCAAGTAAATTAGCGTTAATAGGGGAGTGCGTTCATAAACTAGTAATCGAGTTATGATTTATAAATTGATAGAAAAACGTTTGCTTTTTATCTCGATACTAACCTTATCAATGGCTTGCAATTTTTGGTTGTAAGACCAGTTATAGCGACTGTTTTTTGTGCGATATTTGTTACAAAAATTCAACAAAGTAGTTTTTTATACATTTTTCTTGCATAAAACCTCGGATTGAATAGAATAACCAACAAATGACAATTAATGCAGTATTATGGCATGAGTATTCAAGTAAAGAGCATCAACAAATCATACGGTGATACCCAAGTTCTTCACGACATCAGTTTCGACTGTGAGAGTGGCGAAACCTTGGTATTGCTTGGCCCAAGCGGCGCAGGCAAGAGTTCACTACTGCGAGTTTTGAACCTGCTAGAAATCGCGGACAACGGCGAATTAGACATTGCTAACGAGCAATTCGACTTTGCTGGTCAGATCCAAGAGAAGCAAGGGCTTAAACTTCGTCGTAAAGTCGGCATGGTGTTCCAGCAATACAACTTATGGCCACACATGACGGTGATGGAAAACTTGATTGAAGCACCAACCAAAGTGGCGGGTTTGGATAAGCAAGAAGCGATTAAGCAAGCGCAAGAAGTCCTAAAGACACTTCAACTTGCCGACAAAGCAGACGCTTGGCCACTTCAACTGTCTGGCGGTCAACAACAGCGTGTTGCGATTGCACGTGCGCTGATGATGAAACCGGATGTGTTGTTGTTTGATGAACCAACAGCGGCGCTTGATCCTGAGATCACCAACCAAGTCGTGAGCATTATTAAAGAATTGAGCGGAACGGGCATTACCCAAGTGGTCGTGACGCATGAAGTCGATTTCGCGAAGAAGATTGCTAGCCACGTTCTGTACCTAGAGAAAGGGTACATCGTTGAACACGGCACCAGCGATTCATTCGTTAATCCGCAGACACCTGAGTTTGCCGAGTATCTGACTCATTAAGTAAGTCACTTATTAAAAGAAAGTTGACTCACTAGATCTAGCTAAACACAACATCAATTAAAACAATCAAATTATAAGAATGGCCACAGGCCGCTATTACACAGTATTCGGAGTAACAAAATGAAAAAGATTCTACTAGCTTCACTTATCGGCCTTGCTTCTTTTAACGCAGCAGCTCAAGAAGAAATCAAATTCGCGATGGAAGCAACGTACGCACCATTCGAATACATGGATGAGAACAACCAAATTCAGGGTTTTGACGTAGACTTAGCAAACGCACTTTGTGAAGAGCTGAAAGCAACGTGTACTTTCCACAACCAAGCATTCGATAGCTTGATCCCTGCACTTAAATTCAAACGTTACGATGCGGCTATCTCGGCAATGGACATCACAGAAGCGCGTCTTCAACAAGTGAACTTCTCTAACGCATACTACGACAACTCTGCAGCATTCATCTCTTTCGAAGGCAAAGTCGCAGACCAAGCAGCACTAGAAGGCAAGCGTGTTGGTGTTCAAAACGGTTCTACTCACCAGAGCTTCCTACTTGAGCAAATGACTGGCGTAACAGCGGTACCTTACTCAAGCTACCAAGATGCATTCATCGACATGAAGAACGGTCGTATCGATTCTGTATTCGGTGACACAGCCGTTGTAGCAGAATGGTTCAAGAAAGAAGACAACCTAACGTACGTAGGCGACCAAGTAACAAACCAAGAGTACTTCGGTAACGGCTTTGGTATCGCAGTAAACAAGAGCAACCAAGAACTTGTAGACCAGCTTAACGTTGCACTTGCAGCAGTGAAAGCGAACGGCGAATACGACAAGATCTTCAACAAGTACTTCGGTAAGTAATTTATGGAATTAACGGGTTACTCTTTAGGGCTCGTCGAAGCAAGCTGGATGACTGTTCAGCTTGCGTTCGTAAGCCTATTGGTTGGATTGGTTCTAGCAGTTTTGTTTGCAAGTGGTGAGATGTCTCGTCGTATTGCAATCAAATGGCCAACGACTGCATTTGTGACGATTGTTCGTGGTTTACCAGAAATTCTGGTCGTACTGTTTATCTACTTTGGTTCGACACAAGTTCTGTTCATGATCACTGGCGACTTCATAGAAGTGAGCCCGTTCTTATCTGGTGTTGTTGCACTGTCACTTATCTTTGCTTCTTACGCTTCGCAAACCTTGCGTGGTGCTTTGAAAGCAGTAAGCAAAGGGCAGAGAGAAGCAGCAAGCGCACTTGGTATTTCTCAGTCTCGTGCATTCTTTCGTATCGTGTTACCTCAAGCGGTAAGACACGCACTACCAGGGTTAACCAACCAATGGTTAGTGTTACTGAAAGACACTGCATTAGTTTCGCTAATTGGCGTAACAGATTTGCTGAAACAAGCACAACTAACATCCGCTGCAACGCACGAAGCATTTACTTGGTACGCGACAGCAGCAGCAATCTACTTGGTCATCACTTTAATCACACAAAGATTGGTAAAAGTGATTGATGGTAAGTTCTCTATTCAAGGTTTGGGTAACAAAGGGGCAATGGCATGAATCAACAATACCTCTCTCAAATGCTTGAAGGCTTAGTGACCAGTCTTCAACTTACAGGCGCTTCATTGCTGGTTGGTTGTATCTTGTCACTGCTGATGACGGTAACGCTAATCCTAAGAATACCTGCGATTCACTGCTTAACACGTGGCATCATCACGCTGTTCACCGGCACACCATTGTTGGTGCAGATCTTCTTGGTCTATTACGGCCCGGGGCAGTTCGATTGGATTCGTGAAAGCTTCATGTGGACTTGGTTAAGCCAACCTTGGTTTTGTGCAATGTTAGCATTAGCTTTGAACACTGCCGCATACAGCACGCTACTGTTCAGAGGCGCATTCAACGCCATTCCAGCAGGGCAGTGGGAAGCGTGTCGTGCACTAGGTATGGACAAAGTAGCAACGCTTAAAGTGTTACTGCCATATGCACTACGCCGCGCCGTTCCAGCTTACTCGAACGAAGTGATTCTAGTCTTCAAAGGTACGTCACTGGCAAGCACCATCACCATCATGGACTTGATGGGCTACGCTCAGCGTATCAACGGCCAAACCTACGACACGCTAACCGTGTTCGGCATTGCTGGCGCATTCTACTTAGCAGTAAACGGCATACTAACGCTGATCTTCCGTCAGGTAGAGAAGAAAGCCCTCGCATTCGAAGCCGCGTAAGCTAGCCACAAACAAATTTAATTAACGTATAAAGCCTGCCATTTATGTTCGCATAGATGGCAGGCTTTTTTGTGTTTGGGGTATGTGTAGTGGTACTGTTTTTATATCTAGTAGAGCGGGGTTTTTGCGAAATTCATACTATATAGAAATATTCTGCATTTTGTCATTCAATGAGTCTATCTATGTTTTAAGTCACTGAATTGCTGTGATTAATCGTGGTAAATTAATATGCATATGAAACTAGATAGAATGATTCTGTATTTGAATGCAGAATTTTTCAGTCTAATAGCTGTTATGAATCAGGGAGACTTATGAGCACTATTCAAGAACAATTCGAGAAGTTCATTGAAGATTTGATTGCCGAAAATCCAGATAAAGCTAAAGATTTGGATATAGAAATGCTAATAGCAGATATAACACCTGATTTCGTAGATGCAATAGGTGCATCATTGGCCAGTTCGATGCCAGAAATGCTTTCAAATCGCAGGTATGACTACAATTCATTTGCTGATAGGAACGTTGACAGGTGGAAGTCAGGCTTTGATCTTCTAGAAACTCATATCGTGATTTGTACTGAAGCAGGTGAAACCTTAAACTCTGAACATCGCCCTCAAGCAGCGGAACAAGGAGATTTGGTATTTGATCTTTTAGTTCGTCATCATGCGAGAGCCTGCCACATCGCAAATGAAATTTTATGCTTAATGAAAAATGGTTTCCCTGATGCAGCGCATTCACGCTGGAGGGCGTTGCATGAAGTGAGTGCTACTGCATTGTTTATCGCTAAACATGGTCAAGAGTGTGCAGAAAGATTTTACTTTCATGATGTTGTGGATTCCTACGATGCCATGAAAGAGCACCGGAAATATGAAAGCAGACTTCAAGCAAAAGCACCAACAGACACAGAAATACAAGAAGTAAAAAAGGTCTACGATGACCTAATTAAAAAATACGGAAAAGGTTACTCAGGACACTACGGATGGGCCGCTTATTTGTTTCCTGCGCATAATCGTGTTGGCTTTGGTGCAATTGAAAAAGACGTTGGTCTTGAGCACTTACGTCCTTACTATAAATGGGCAAGCCAAAATATTCACGCTGGCTCAAAAGGATTAAGAAATCGTTTAGCTCTCGAAGAATGTGAAGAAGATATATTAGTTGTGGGGCAGAGTAATTCGGGGATGACTGACCCTGCTCATGCGACTGCAATTAGTCTACTTCAAGTGACGAGTGCGTTACTTATGTTAAGACCGTCAATGGATGCAATTGTAATGATGCAAATTGCAACATGCTATTCAGATGATATTGGTAGTGAGTTTCTCAAGTTGTCGAGAAATTCTGATTCATAACAAGCAATTTAAGAGGGATTCCCAACGCTTGGCATTTTTGCTTTTACTCCAGTTTTAGTGTTTATGGCACAATGCTGAATCTTTGTATTGCTAAGCAAGTTAATTGGGAGTCATGCGCTACTCCAACTTGAGAAGGTAGTACAAGTGGAAACTAGAGTTAAAAAGTCGGTTCGGTATCTTACCTTGGGTATTCTTATCTACCCGTTTCTTTACATGATACTCAATTTTATTATCCCGATTCTAATGGCGATTTTGGGCGAAGTTGGTCGCTCGTTAGTTGAAATTCTTGAATATTTCACTTGGTTTATAATGCCTTTTTTTTCGGTGCTCTATTTGTTAGCTTTCTATCATTTTTCACCCATGTTAGGTAAGTGGCATCAATGGGTTGGGTATGCTTTGGTTTTTGCCGCTGTGCTAATGGAAATAGCGATGCCCTGGATGGAATCTGGTCTGGTGTTTAAGACAGCATCTTTTCTATGTCAGCTTTTCGAGATAGGCATTTTGGTTAGTTGCCTGTTCGTTTTTAGCAATAAGTTGAGGCCAAATTCTGAGCTTGGAAGTAACGTATAGCAAGTCTGAGCCTCATCTTACTAGATTGGAGGGCTTATTATCCATCCGAGCTGTTCAAGAGTGATTCACAACACACGGCATTTTAACTATGCCTTTGTATTAGCCATTTAAGAAGTATAAGGCTGCTTCGGCATTGCGTTACTCCGCCCTGAACAGGGCGCACCACTCATCGTGGTGAAATTCATATTTCATCCCCATTTCAGGGTAAATCGAGACCTATTTCCTTGCCTGAAAAATGAGCAAAAGTAGTATGTGCTTTAGAACTCTACTTCTAGTCAATTTTTCAGGTAATACGTGAATATACTTCTTATCATACCTACAGTTTTTTTAGCTAAATTTATTGGTTTGCAAATGGGATTCACCTATAACCTGTTTTCAGATCCGTTCAGTCTTAAGCTTGCTCTGATTGACCTTAGTTTATTTGTCTTTGTCGGTGCGGTTCTTAGTTTTATTTACGACAAGATCAAACATGCACTCAAGAACGTCAGGAAAAATTAGCCCGACATAGCATTTAAGACTAATGCCCAGCGCTGTTGTTTTCGGCTTACTTCAATCTCAGTGTTTATGTAACAATGGTTTAAGGTCTGGTCATAACGTCACTCACACCTATACATAGTGTTGCTTTCTACGAGGGAATGAACATGAAACAAGGAATTTTAAAGAATCTGAAGTTGGCATTAGGTGTTGGTTTTGGTGTTGCCATTCATCAGTACTTTTTTATGACGGATGGTGCGTTTGATTTCTATCGACCACTTGTGGCTTTTGCTTTTACGTTTGTAGTTAGCAGTATTGGTACACTTCTAAAAGAAAGAATCATGCGTAACAAGGAGACTAATGGAGCATCATGACTAAAATCTACTTCGTATGTGGCTTTATTGGCTCAGGTAAAACTACTTACTCGAAAGCGCTTGCAGAAAAGCATGGCGCCTTTCGTTTCTCAATCGATGAGTGGATGATTCCTTTGTATGGCGAGCATATGGAGCGTGAGGTTTTTGATAGCCGGCTGGCTACGTTACAAGGTTTATTCAAGGACTCTGCAATGCAGCTCTTTTCTTTGGGTGTCCCTGTGATTTTTGACTTTGGTTTTTGGCGTGAGTCTGATCGGGATTCTTTTACAAGCTGGGCATCAAACCTAGGTGTGGACAGCGAAGTTCACTATCTTGATGTTCCGTTTGAGACTTGCAAGGAGAGAGCATTCAGCCGTAACTCGGAACTGAATGGTAGGTCTTATGAAATGACACCTGAAATGTTAGATCTGTTTTGGTCTTGGTTTGAGGTTCCAACTTCAAACGAAAATGTTGTTTGGGTTCAACAGGAAGCTCAAAAAGGTATGTAGTTAGGCGCGCAGGTGAGAGGTGTTTTTGTTATCTAGCTTGTGTTCTAAGTCTTCCGTTACATTGGGTTTATGAAAGTCTGAGTCGTCCATCGAATAGTAGAGTAACAAGGGCATTTCTCATGCCGTATTTTTGGTAATTAGTTCTTCCTGTCGATTATCGAATTTGTCCTAAACCCACTATTAAGGCAGGGAACCCCAATGAATAGAACGCTATGGTTCGCACTCATTTCGCTTTTGTTTTCAATGACAATGGTATTTTGTACATACAGTTATGGCATAGAGAGCCACGTTGAAGTAATTACACTCACTTTAGTACTGTCTGGCCCTCTGATTTTTACATTTGCGCTTGTTGTCATTTTTTGTGGCGCACCAGTTATTAACAAGTACAAGTTACTTGGAACCATCGCAATTTGTGTGCATGGATTTACAGCCTCACTGCATGTGCTGTGGAACGGTTTTATGTTTGTCGATGTGATTAATAAACAAGGCTTAGGTCCGGGACAAGGTTATTCTGGTTTGATACTTTGGGTTGGTAGTATCAAGGCGATGCTACTTGGTTTGGTTGTGGGAGTATGCCTGCATTACTTGCTACGATTTTTTAGAAAGGCTGCAGTAAGATAACTGTTGGCTAGTTAGTTGATTGTTCGTTGTCTATAGGAGTTGCCACTGTGTTTTATAGTAAGGAATCCAACAAGGGATTGCTGCTCATCCTTGTTGCGATAAGTGCTTTCATTGTCGTTACCTCGGATAATAACCCTGGGACATTAATCGCTCACGCCATCAATGGTTTAATTGCTTTGCTCTTTTTCTCCATGACAATTGAGGTTAAAGACAATGTACTAAGCTGGTATTTCGGCTTTGGTTTTTGGCGTAAGAATGTAGAAGTGTCAGACATTACAGAGACATCGTTTTATCAAAGCAAGTGGTATCAAGGTATTGGTATCCGAATGCTGAGCGATGGTTGGTTGTATAATGCATCGATAGGTTCAGCGCTTAAGTTAAGCCTAAGCAATGGAAAGCATGTTTACATTGGTTGTAAGGATACGGACGGTTTAAAGCTGGCGTTGAAAACCGCTAACGAACAGATAACGCAAAAGTGATTTACGAGGCTTGGCACTTTTCGTTTTGAGTTGGACTAATTTTTAAGGCTGTATGCTTTAAGTGAGCTGCATTTTAATATCTCAACAAGTGGATCGGAGGTTCAATGGACCAAGCAATCAAAACACATTTCGACGAGTATCCCGATGATGTTCGAGCTCGGCTTGAAGAGTTGCGTTCATTAATCTTTGAGCTTTGCTCTGATTTGGAACTAGCTGAAGTCGAAGAGTCTCTGAAATGGGGCGAGCCGAGTTACAGCGTTAAGACGGGCAGCCCAATTCGAATCGACTGGAAATTGAAGTCACCAAACAACTATTACTTGTTCTTTAACTGTCAAACGAAGCTAGTCGACACATTCAGAGAATTGCACGATGGCACATTGGTATTTCAAGGTAATCGGGCAATCGTCTTGAACCTAACTGAACCACTTCCCAAAGCACCAATCAAGCAGTGCTTAGAGTTAGCCTTAACTTATCAACAACGAAAACATCTACCGCTTCTTGGCGCGTAATTCTTATGTGTTGTCATTATATTTCTTAAACAGGTTTTCTGTGTTCTAGCTATCACTCTTTAAAGTGCTAAGACTGTACCATCTTGATTAGTATCAAGAGGCTAGGGAATCTCTATAACCAACGCTGATTGTATTGCTTACCGTTTAAAAAGGTGTTCTAGTCACCTTGTATTTCAAACTTAAAAGGAAGTTGTATGAATTTAGATAAAGCCAAAAAACGTATCGCAAAGCAGGTTAAAAAAGGCGACCACGGATACCCAAAAATCACGTTAGCGTATTACGGGACGACCAAAGATCTCGCAACGGAAGTCGCGGTTCAATTTATGCTGGGTGAGGGCGATGGTGTTCAAGAAGAGCGTTTTTCTTGTGAAACCGAAATCCGAGATAATGAGTTAGTTCAAACGACGTTACTCAAGATAATCGAGCGAGCAAATGTTAACTCAGTGATTGAAGTTGAAGGCGTGGCTGTTCTTTAGTTTGCTTTAGCCTGGAAACGAAGCCAACACGAGAACTCAGGTGTATAATCCACATTTTTATCAAATTGGGCAGGACACATGGCGATCTCGTTTGAAACTCAAAGACTAAAAGTAGAAGAAGTCGCAGGTGAACTTACTGTTCCTGAACGTTCGGCTCTGCTTGAGCGAGTACCTGGCATTCTAATCCCGTCAGTCGTTGAAAACCTTCCACCATACTTTCATGGTATTGTGTCAGGTGAGCTGGCTGAAATTTGGCTCGACCGAATGTTGTCGGAGAGCCGCTTACTTCAAGTGAAATCCAACGATAATCAATTAATTGGTTTTCTGTTCGCTTATGTAGAAGACGAAAGTGATGCTCATATTGGCTACTTGCTTGCAGAAGAATGCTGGGGCAAGGGTTTCGCGAGTGAGTTATTGCAGAGTTTCATCACAGAAGTCGCAAAAACCGAGTCATGGTCCACACTGATTGGCGGTGTCGACCGTTCAAACATAGCCTCTACACACTTACTTAATAAGCTAGGTTTTGTTGAGCAAGCCTCTGACGAAAGTGCCGTGGTTTTCTATGAATATAAGCTTTCTCGTCTTAACTCTTAATTCTTAACTCTGAGCTCTCAGCTCTTAATTTCTAATCCCTAACTCAAGCCACATCTGCGTTATACATTCATTGCCAATGTTTACGTCAATTGATAGGGAAGAAACCTTATTACACCATTCAACTGAGAGCCGAGAGCAGCGAGTCTAGTTAACGTGGGCTAATTCGGCACTATGTGTTTCATTAGCGACTTTCCAATCGCCCCCTAAGGCTTTATAGAAAACAGGCTTTGTATCCACATTAGACCATACTGGTTTAGCGACCTCGACCATCTACCATTACGATGATTGTTTTAGAGATGATGCTGAGATCAGCGGCAATCCAAGACTTAACCGAACATAGGCTTAGTGCATAACTGTGGTCAAAACCTACTTTACGACGTACATCATCAATACAGGTGTCGTAACCTTGATTTACTTGTGCAAGCCCTGTAATACCAGGCATTACACCGTATGTGCGGTCGGCAAAGTAAGGAATTTCGTTCTCTAGTTTGGTGTAAAAAGTAGGGCGTTCAGGGCGCGGGCCAATTAGAGACATTTCACCTTTCAGTACATTGATCAGTTGTGGCAGTTCATCAAGACGTGTCTTTCTCAAAAAGCGGCCAACAGGCGTGATTCGTGGGTCATTCGCGGTAGCCCAAACTGCACCAGAGCGAGTTTCTGCATCCTCGTACATGCTACGGAATTTCATGATCTCAAAGATTTCCATTTTCTCCGGTGTCGATTTACCAACGCGCAATTGACGGTAGAAAATAGGGCCACGAGAAGTGAGTGCAATCGCCATCGCAATCAACGGAAATACGGGCGCTAGCAAAATCAAAGCAATCAGTGAGCTTACAAAATCGAAAGTACGTTTAGCACGTGAGATTTTGTATTGGTATAGGTTTTGGGTAGATAGCTGTTCGATGTTCATCATAATAAGTCCTTAATGATTTGCTCGTGTCCAAGGTGAGTTTTCTAGTCCGATTAGGTAACGAATGCCACCAATGAAGTTGGCGTAGTGTCCAACTATCAAATAAGAGATTAATGAAATAGGTTTGTTTACTAGACGCTTTGGCAAGATGCAGCCAAGGACGCCAATGGTATAAACGGCAACTTGAGCCCATAACAGCGCTTCAAATACCAAGTAGTTGCTAAGTAAGATTGAGCACACTAAGCACACAATCATTAAATAGGGAGTGAGCAGGCGAAGTCCTTTTCCTGAAAAGAACGCAAACGCGATGCCTTTAAACTTCGGGCTGAACAAGGCAAATAATCGAATCGCTTGTTGCATGTTGCCCGCTGAAATACGAAGTCTTCTTTTGAAGTCTGTTTCTAGGTTCGATTCTTCTAGCTCTAATGCCACCATTTGGGTTTCGTATTCTGCGATGTAACCTTGTTTAACGATTTGCATCGGTAAGATGAAATCATCATTAATAGTGTTGAGTGGAAGCAGTTCAAACAGGTGTGTTCTAAACAAGTAGAAAGCGCCATGAGAACCCAAGCTAGAACCTAACGAAGCCTCAGACTCTTTAACCGCGGTTTGGTACTGCCAATACGTGTTTTCGCCTTCATTGCCTGTTGGACAAAGTTGATACGTTGCGTTTACCACTCCAACCTTGTCACTTTCAAAATGAGCGGCAGCTATAAGCAAAGCATCCAATGAAATAAGGGCAGAAACATCACTCATCGCCGTGATATCACTGGTTATACGTGTCACTTCTTCATTAACAACCGCGACTTTACCTCGGTTTACTTGATGGTCATGTATCTCAAAATAGACATCACTGCACATCGCTTCTTGTATGGTCATTTGTGCAATGGCGACTGTGTTATCAGTGCAACCATCGCAAGCGATAATGACTTCCAACTTCTTTTTTGGGTAATCGAGTGAAGCAAGGTTACGAATCTTGTCTGCGATCCACTGTTCTTCGTTAAATGCAGGAACAAGAACGGTGATGGTCGGCAACGTGCAATCTTGCTGTTCCTCTTTGTAGCAACGATGACTCTCTTCAACTTTGCGTGCGGGGTGGCTTTTCGCATACCAACGCAGTAACAAAGGGTAGGCTGCGTGATGATAGACAATCAACGCACCTGAAAACAAACAAAGTCCCGCAAGCAACCAATCAATCATGCGTAAGCTCCTTCTGATATATCGTTGTAAGACGAAACCATTTTGATGATGTCGAAGTTTTCGAGTACGTAACGACGAGGTGACAAAAAGCGTTCATTTTGCTTTTCTAATAGCGCACTAGCTAACCCCACAATGCTGCCGCTTTTGACGAGGGCGCCGCTGACTGGACATAAGGTTTCATCGACGGCACCAACGTCCATTGCGACGGTTGGAATATTGCATGCTTGAGCTTCAAGTGTAGAAAGCGGCAGCCCTTCGTGGCGTGAAGGTAGGCAGAACGTATCCAACGCTCCGTAAAACGTGGTCATGTCTTCAACTAAGCCAAGAAAAATCACTCGGTCACTCAGATTCAACCGGCTAGTCAGTTGCTCTAGTTGATTGCGTTTAGTACCGCCGCCAGCCAATGCGACAACCATGTTTGCAGGTAAAAGAGTCAGTGCTTTAATAAGTTGGTCTTGGCCTTTGACATGTTCTAGTCGACCTGCACAACCGATGATGTGTTTGTCTGTCGGCAGGTTTAGTTTTGCTCTCGCGTGTTCTTTCGACATTGGCTTAAACTTCTCACAATCAACGCCATTTTTGATGGTAATGATGTTCTCATAAGAAAAAGCAGTGCGTAGTTGGTTATAAACACGTGTCGCGTCGGCAACTAACGTTGGTTGCGCAGCTTTTAAAGCAAGCGCTTGTAATCGACGACGTTTGTTGTTGTTCAGATGCCAAGCGTCATGTTCGGTATGGATTCGAGTTGGAACCCCGGTTACGCGAGCGGCATAACCAGCGTATAACAGTGGGCCAATATGATGGGTATGAACCACATCAGGGCGAATCGCGTTGAAGGCTTTAATTAGCTTAATAATGATATTGAATTGTACGCCTGGTGCTTTATCCAAAAAGACGATTTGCTTTTTGTATGGCTCTAGCTTCGGCCAGTTGTTTATAGACTCTTGTTTAGTACCCTCTAAACTGACAATCAACACTTGGTCTGTTGGTTTAGCAAGGCGGAGCAAATCCAGAGTTAGGGTTTCTAATCCACCCGGTGCAAGGTGCTGAACAACGTGTATGATCTTTTTGCCATGCTTCGTTAAATGCGTATTCATAGTTTGGACCCTGCCTTTATAATTGTTGTTTCGCCTTTCTGACGTTTCTCTTGAAGTAACTTCTTTAAAACGTTTAACTACACAAGGAGATTGCAGGAGTTGTGCCAATTAAATAACCGTTATTTTTCAGTTGTTTAGATTGTTTAATTCTAGGGCAGTTTTCATTTCTCAAAATGGGAATCAAAACAAAATACAATTGAATGGCAGTTTGAATCATAGGGCTTGGGTAAATCGAAAGTAGCATTAGAACTTGGGGCTCTAAATAAACAAAACGCCAACCGAGTGTTGGCGTTTTGCTCTAGGATGCACGAAACTAGAAAGCTAGAAAGCTAGAAAGCTAGAAAGCTAGAAAGCTAGAAAGCTAGGAAGCACGAAGCTAGGAAATTAGAAAGCTGTGAATCTAGCAAGTCAAAAATGGCTTTGAGGCTGACTAGCTCATTTTAGGGATCACCGTTATCACAGGGACACCCAAGATATCTTCGATTTCGTCTTTGCGTTTGATTGAAGAATCAAACAGTTCAAACAATACCGCTAAACCAATACCCAGTCCGATACCTGCAACGAATCCAGCCAGAATAAAAACAAAAGTCGGCATGTTAGATTTGACACTCGGTGTGAAAGGCAAATCGATAATCTTCACACGTTTGTTTTGCTCAAATACACCAAGCGAACCCGTTAGTTGAGCCATTTCATAACGCTCTGTCAGTTCATCATATAGTTGACGTTTGATTTCAACTTGACGTTTAAGGCGGTACATCTCTTTTGCATTTTCGCCGAAGTTATTGGCCTTGTGTTCTAATTCAAAAATCATAGTTCGAAGGCTTTTGGTCTCTTCAGTTAAAGACTCAAAGCGAGCACGAACCAGCTGTAGGCTGTGTAATTGAGTGACCAGAAGAGGTTGGGTATCAGAAAGTTTGTTCAGTGTCGTACTACTTGCGATGTCCCAAAGCTGGTCGCTGTTCATCGTTGGCTGGGTTACCTCGAGCAAACTCTTACGTTCATTCTCTAGTCTGTCTAGCTCACGCACTTTAGCTTGCACAGCACTGTGCTTGTCCGTGTATTTAGCTTGTAACAAGGTTAGGTCGCTACGAATGTCGATGATCTGGTCTTCTAATTTACCGATCACAGGGTTGGTTCTTGAAAGTTGTTGGTCGATTGACCCTAAACTTTTTTCGACACCCGATAACTCGGCCTCTTTTTCTGCCAGTGTTTGTTTGAGTGAAGCTAAGCGATTCAAACTTTGGCTCTGTACCTCAGGCGTCGAATGAACATTCTCATTCATGTATGCAGCTAGCGCTTCTTCTGCTTCTGCAAGCTCTGCGCTACGTTTGTCGATATGGATTTTCAAGAAGTTACTTGAATCTTCAATCGATGAACGTTCCGGTGCGAGTAACTGTTCAATGAAATGTTCACTTACCGAGCGCAGCGTCGCTTCCATTCCATTTGGTGTGTTCGACGTTAGACTTATCTTTAGAAAATCTTTTCCAAGCTGAGTCACCGTTAGACGTTGAGACAGGTCAGTAATGATCTCTTGTTTCTCAATTTCAGGCATATCTGGCGTGGTTAATTGCAGTTCATCAGCGACCGAGTAAAGCACATGTCGACTGTGAAGCAGTGTTCTCAATGCGTTAAGTCGATCTTTGAGCATCGTCGAAACGGCAATGTCTTCCAAGAATGGATTCATCTTGGCCGTTTCTTGAATCAACATACTGGTATGCGCGTCATATTTAGTTGGAGCCAACTTGCTCACACCAAAGCCTACAAAGGGCAAAATAAGCATTGGCAGAACGATAACGTAGCGTTGGCGCCACATCGCATTGATGATGACTAATAACCGCAATTTCAGATTATTCATAATAGCTCCAACATCCAATGTACAAAGTTACCACGGTTCTGCCAGCTCTCTTGTTCGACGACAGAGATAGGTGAGTTGCTTAGCTCGCGTGCATGATCAAGCGCCCAAATCATTTGGTTGGCACTGCCAACCGTGGTTACGTGCCCTTGATATGGAACCAAAGCAGGGAACGGTGTTGTGATAATGGGTGTGCCCGCCGCAAGGTATTCCATTAGTTTGAGTGGGCTACACGCTCGGATCTGCTCGTTATCAACAAACGGCAACAAGCTCACATCCCAGTGTTGAGAATAGCTTGGTAGCGTGTGGTGTGGACGAGGGCCAAGGTAATGTACGTTACTCAACTTAGGCAGCATGAGCGTATCAAGCTCGTTTGGACCTATGAAAACAAAGTCCCATTCCGGCATCGCATTCGCAACATGATCAATCATTTCATAATCAAGCCACTTAGAAAGGCTGCCATAAAAACCAGCAATAGGGCGGTGGTTGCTTGGTAAATCTTTTGCTCTTGGTGCGGGTGTTGAAAATAGGTCTACGTCGACACCATGTGGTAGCAAGTGCGCTTTATGCTTTGGAAATTTATCCATCAATTTTTTGCTAGCCGCGAATATAAGCGTTGATTTTTCGATTAGCTCTGATTCGTGCTGTGCAACGGTGTCATGATCAACACCAGCCAGCGCGCTAAAATCATCACCGCAGTAATAGACCACAGATGACTCGCCTAAGTGTCCGCACAAATCAACAGCGGTCGGAAGAGAAGTCCATAGGATAGGCGCGTTAAGATTAAGCTCTGCAATAACCGGTTTTAGTTGGTGCAACATCATTTGCTGAGCCAACTTTCTAGAAAATTTAGAAGCAGGCGCAGGGATTGTCTTTAAGTTAACGATAGTAATGTTGTCGTGTCCCTCAGAGTCGAGCATGTTTTGAGTTACGGCCTTGGTTTTACCAAACAACTTGTTGAACGCTCGGCTAACATCTTTGGCGGACAGCTTCGGTTGTCTTAAGCCAATTGAGTTGACCCATAAGACTTTGTGCTGCTTAGCAAGGTGACGAACTAAATGTTGAGTCGATGAAGGTAGGCCACCAAAGTCTTCACCAAATACGATTAAATCACGCATGGTCACCTCCATGAGTCTCTAACGAATCGAACATATCGGATTCTGTCACTTCAACGGGTTTGATGTGACCGACAACTCGAGCTGGGTTGCCACCTGCGATTGCGAAGGCAGGAATATTCTTTGTTACTACGCTGCCTGCGGCTATTACGGCACCTTCGCCGATGGTTACGCCACCTTTGACCGTCACATTCGTGCCCAACCAAACATCGGGTTCAAGAATGATGTCACCGATTTGCTGAGGGTCGTCACCTTCACCTAGCGCTCGGCGTTTTGCATCAAGCGGGTGTCCAGAGTATCCAAATAGAAAAGCGCCGCCTGCGATTCGTACGTTGTCAGAGATAACGACTTTACCGCCAACAGCGATAGTCGACTGCCAACCAATGTCGACGTTGTTGCCAATCGACAATAGTGGGTGTTCCAAGCCTTCAAGTTGTTGAGTACAACCAGAGAATGTCGTGTGGCCAGAGATACGGCAGTTGTCGCCAATCGTAATTTGCACCGGACCGCTGACGAAAGGCAGTCCACCATACAAATACAGGCGTTTGCCACATTGAGCCACACGACCTTTGAAAGCCGGAGTCCAGTAAAAGAATCGCGTAAAGCCAGAAACCAAACTCACCACTAGCTTGTGCGCTTGATATAGGCAGCGATTAAGTACTTGAGGGGTAGGTAGCTCTGCGCTTCTGATGTCTTTCAAAATGAAAAACACATTTCTAATTCGAGAATTAGGATGAAACTTAAGCCAATGTTTGAATTGATGTATAGATACTGACGTCATAATGAAAATCCTCTGTTTTGTTATATAGAAGTACTTTCATATATTGTGCCATCTAATAAATATAATATTTTCAATAGGTTAAAATGTGTCTTTTAGGTTTTCTCATTTTGACAGGCAGTTTGAGATACTTTTGAGACGCAAACTGTGAGTGCTGCGAGGATATAAATCGGCCAGTTGAAGCCTTGAGTCAAAAATGTACCCGACACGATTGTTCCAATCAGACCTGCATAGATCGCATAGGCGACCGCATTGAGTTCGGGGGCGATTTCTGTGGCCGAGTTTTTTAACCTCGTTAGCGTAGAGCGAGAGGTTTTGATCAAAGCAACGATAAGGCAGACAAAAATGATCAGACCAATAAAGCCTGTTTCTGCCAACACACCAAACCAGGTACTGTGAACGGCGTGATTCAGTCCGTCCCAATGCGAACTGTAAAAGAAGTAGTTCGAGAAGAAGTTGTTCAACCCTACGCCGGTCAGTGGATTCTCAACTGCCATCTTTATTGCTGCTTCCCAAGCATAGATTCGACCCATTGCAGATTCATCGATACCTTGTTCAGCGGCACCACCAGAAGATCTGTCTGAGATACCAGCAACTAAATAGAGCACCACGGCCGCGACAGTTCCCACTGAGATTAAGAGAACTTTAGAGCGCACTAGCTTCCACGCAAAAATACCAATCACCGCAATACAACCCAGTAATCCGCCACGGCTTTGAGTGGCAATAATGGCGGCGAGCAGTAACAGACAAACTAAGGCACTGATTAAACGTTTGGATCGTGAGATGCCAGTCGTGGTGGCTTGGCTTATTGTAAAGGCGAGTGGGAACATCAGTACCAGTGCTAGATCATTCGGGTCGCCTAACATAGAGCCAAAATCGCGGCCAATAGTCACGCGTGAGCCCTCGACAAGCCCAATACCATTTACTGAGTTGTACACGGCAATAGAGCTGACTAAAGCGCCAGCGTAGATAATCGTCATCGCGGTTTTTGCGAGATTTTCCGTGGTGTTTACTAGCCAAGTAATCGCAAGCGTCATCACTATAATTTTCCAATAAACGCCCTTGAATTCTGCTAGTGCTATTGGCCTGTTGGACGCGAAGATAATACCAATGAAAACCAATACCCAAAATATGGCGAGCCAATTTAAACAAGGGTGCCAGAAGATTTTAAGTTCTTTACTGATTAATGCATGCCATAGAAGAGCCGACAGAGCGCCTAATGAAAGCATCAGCGGTATTTTTAGCGAATAGAGCTGAGGTATAGCTTCGTGAATTCGGAAAAATGAAAAGACAACGAACAGTAAAACTAACCAGAATGTTTTGTTTAACACGAATAACCCGGCCAATGGCACAAGAGCGAGCGCCACAATGACAGCAGGGTGAGGCACAAAGTACCAAACAACACCAAGCCCAACACACAAGGTGCTGATCGTGATGATGACTGGCAATCTATTGGCTTCAGGGTTGACCATTGTGACCTCTATTGGCAAATAAACTCTTTAGGACTCGGCTCGTAATCTTTTTAAGACGTAGTTACGCCTGATGTTAAAGATTGCAAAGTGAGTGCCAGTTATGCATTTTGTTTAACTTACTGATTTAATGTTGGATTATTAAGTGAGGGCGTAGCCTTGAGGTGAGTTTTGTCATTTTGAGAATCAGTATAAAACTGACTAAAGTACTTAAATCATCAAGCCCAAATAACCAGTTATCGACTAAGGCTAGAATTAACGGTCGAGTTGATAGATTTCCAACAACTGCGGGACAACGGCTTGTGGAGAGTATTGGTTTTTCACGGTTTCTATCGCGTGACTCTTGAGAGAGTTACGTTGCTCGTTCGTCAATGACATCCACAAAGATAAAAACTGTTCTAGCTCAGCTTCTGAATTTGCAAGGTAGCCGTTAACTTGATGCTCGATGAGTTGAGGCAAGTTACCAACTGAGGTGGCGAGAACGGGAATGCCACGAATCATGGCTTCTAATGCCGCCATAGGTAAGCCTTCAAAGCGAGAAGGGATGATTAACAGATCGATTTGGCTCCAGACGTCGTCCATATTGGTCTGATGCCCATGAAAGGTCACATTATCAGGCTGCGATTTAACTAAGATGTCCATTTCTGGCCCGTCACCAAAAAGCTCAAACCGAACATCAGGAAACTGTTTGGCTAATGCAACAAATCGATCAGGCGCTTTTTCATGGCTCAATCGCCCCACAAAACCAACATGGAATGGGCTTGATGAAGGGGAGCTTGTTAACCCGGTTGGCATTTTAACAAAGTTATTCAATTGATGGGTTTGACTCGGCACTTTCGCTTTAATCTTTTCACTGACCACGAGCGACTGATCAGAAAGAAAACTGCTGTAACGGTCGAGCCAATCATAAAGCCATACTTTGCCTGTTGGGGTTTCGCCTGCGTGATAAGTGGTGATTTGCTTTGTGTTGTTGAAACGAGGCGGAAGCTTGATTAACTTGCTGACCAAACTGGCTTTGTAACCATGAGCATGGATAAGCATTGGTTGATAATGTTGAACTGCACGTTTCAGCTGTGTCGCGCTATTGCCATTTGAATCTACAGAACATGAGGCTAAATCGGAGAGGTAACTAAAAGGGATGTTCAGCGCATTCAACTTTTCAACGATGATCGCTTCAGGATTAAACTTAGTCAAAAGAACGATACGAACAGCCTCTGAATACTGAGCGCTTTCCGATATCAGGCCTTGTGCTAATTCTAAAACATGCGTTTCTATGCCTCCAAAAGTTTGGCTGTCGATCAACAGCCAAATCTCATGAAGGTTTATGTCGAGTATACCTTGGTTAGGCTTGATTGTACTCATCTTCCGATTCCCAAGCCTGTTTCTTACGATAAACAGTAGAAGGGCTAAGTTCTAACAGCACAGCAGCGTTTAACACATTCCCATCGCAATGATTGATGGCATGTTGAATGGCTTCACGTTCTATTTGCCACATTGGACGAATAGCACCTTCGCTTGTGGTAAATGCAGGCGTCATCGGCTCATTGTGAGCTTGAGCAACTGACGATTGTTCCAACTCTTCCGGAGTAATCGGTGGCAACTTAGCTTCTGGTGCTTCAACAACTGCAGGTTGAGGCGCAGTTACTCGAATTGGTGTCACTGATTTAGATGATGGAGCGGCATCTACTTTATTAATCGGAGGCGGTAACATGTCTTTAGTCACGCTCGTTTCATTGTTCAACACCACTATGTTACGGATGATGTTTTGCAACTGACGCACATTGCCTGGCCACGCATAACGTTTAAGTAGATTCTGCGTTTCTTTGTCTATTGATTTAAACTTCTTCTTATCTTGCTTCGCGTACAGCTTCAAGAAATGATTGCAAAGAGTGACAATGTCACTCCCTCGCTCGCGAAGCGGTGGCATCTCGATAGGCACAACGTGAACACGATAGTAAAGGTCTTCTCTAAAACGTCCTTCTTCTACTTCAACCAGTGGATCGCGGTTGGTCGCACAGATAATTCTGACATCCACTTTAATCTCGCGGTTGCCACCGAGTGGAGTAAACGTACCAGTTTGCAAAAATCTGAGGAGCTTCTTCTGCATCTCCAGTTCCATTTCACAAAGCTCATCGAGAAATAGGGTACCGCCATGCGCTTGCATTGCTGCACCTTTACGGTCGGTTGTCGCACCGGTAAACGCACCTTTAACGTGACCGAAGATTTCACTCTCCATTAGGTCTCGAGGGATAGCGCCGCAGTTAATGGCCACGAAGGGTTTACCATTACGCTGACTCTCTTGGTGAATCGCTTCCGCACACACTTCTTTACCTGTACCACTTTCGCCGTTAATAAACACGCTGGCAGTGGTTGGTGCTACCGAATCAATGATCTTGTAAACCGCCTGCATGGGTAGGCAAGAGCCAATGAAATTATGAAAACGATCACGATCGAATTTGCTTTGCATGTTATCGACGAGGTTTTCGAGTTTCGCTCTTTTTAGATGCAAGCTAACAGAGGTCTTGAGTCGATCGGCTTGAATGGGTTTCTCTAAGAAGTCTTCTGCACCGCGTTGGATAAGGTCTACCGCGATGTTTACTGAACCATGCGCTGTCGCGATGATGACAGCGGTCGGTATTTCGTTAGCAGTAATCCAATCTAAGACTTCTTCGCCTGGCATGTCAGGAAGCTTAAGGTCGAGAATCACAAGCTGTGGAGAGTGCCTTTCAATGAAGGTCTTAGCTTCCGCGCCGGTTTCGACGTGGAAAATATCATAGGGCTCGTCTTTTACGTACTGCTTGTAGAGTACGGCGAGTGAGGTGGAGTCTTCAACTAACAATACCTTAGGGCGCATTGTGTATTCCTTTTGAAACTTTATCCTAACCAATCAATAACATAGTGATATGCAACCATCAATACGAGTCTTGTGTATTTGTTATCTACCACATGCAATCTTTTAAGAAGCGGCCTGTATAACTTCTCGCATTGCTGTTCATGATGGAGCCCATCTTATGGCGACTATATTAATAACGACTGTTTTGAGTTTTTAATCTGATACCGATAATGAACATGCAAAGCTAGCTGAAGCCTGCCTCTTTCCTTTCAAGCAAGGCTTTTATTGAACGCTCTGCGAGCTCTAGTAATTCATCAACTTGTCGAAATGCCGCATCATGACTCTGTTCTAAACATAGCTTTTCTAAAGCTCGAGCTAATTCACCCAAAGGGCGATTACCTAACGAAAGCGCTGTGCTGCCGAGAGTGTGGACCTCGAACTCAAGTGTTTGAGCGTCTTTCTGCGTGACTGCCTCTTTTATAGCGACCAAGCGTGTTTGTGATTCTTCGACATAATGGTCGATCAAGATAGGGATAATGTCCGCACTTGTATCGCGAATCATTTGCTCCAGAACGCTTTCATCGACAAGCTCGCTCACTTGTTGTGAGTTTAGATTTGTAGCTGCGTCTGACGCTAAAGTAGAATTCATCAAACTAAGTCCTTTTATTGAGCTTAATATCTGTTAATACTATTAAGTTTTAGTCATTTTCTAGAATAATTTCAACTGGTTGCCGTACAAATAGAGCATTTAATTGGCATCTCACTCATCTTGCTATTGGGTTTGTGACAAACCTAACGGACTGATTTTATTTTGTTTTCTCTTATGAAATATAAACTTAGGTGCCTATAAAGCCTAAGGTGCGGGTAGATCTCAGAAGAAAACGAGCCCGATACAAATAAAAAAGACCACTGCAGTGAAATAACAACAGTGGTCTTAGAGCGGTTTATGTAGTTTAGGCTAATCTAAATAGCAATAACTCAAATAACGATAACCCAAACAATGATAATTTAAACAGCCGTGCTTTAAATCACGAAAAGTAGGACTACGAAGCTTTATCAATTTTTGGCTTTGGGTCGGCTTCTACTTCTTCCTCGCTACTTTCTGAGAAGATATCAGCAACAGCGCTTCTCTCGAGTTCACCTTTTAGATTACCGTCTTCATCAACAACTGGAAGAGAGTAGTCACAAGACATAGTGTCCGGTAGCACTTCTTCAATCACCGCATCTGGTAAGATGGCAGGGACTTCTTCGTATATCTCATCACTAAAATCATGTACCGATGAATCTTCAACGGCGTCTTGTAGACTTTCTTGTGTGACTAGGCCTTGATAGCCGTCATCTGTTACGTGATAAGCGTAATCGTTTTTAAGCATCTTCATTTGTGCCAAAGCACCTTCAATTGTTTCTGATGTGATTCGATACAGAGGAGGCTGCATAACGGTTTCAACGGTCAGTGCACGAGCACGGTTTACGTCTTTCACGAACGCTTCCACGTAATCATCGGCTGGATTTAGCAGAATCTCATGTGGTGTGCCTTGTTGTACTAACTCGCCGTCTTTCAAAATTGCGATTCTATCGCCTAGGCGGAGTGCTTCGTCCAGATCATGTGTGATGAAAACAATCGTCTTATGAAGCTTCTCTTGAAGTTCAATAAGCTGGTCTTGCATTTCACTTCGAATCAAAGGGTCGAGTGCCGAAAAGGCTTCATCCATTAACAAGATTTCAGCGTTAGTACACAGAGCGCGCGAAAGCCCAACACGTTGTTGCTGACCACCTGAAAGTTGCGCTGGGTATTGCTTGCCGTAACCTTTTAAGCCCACCGTTTCTAACCATTCGTTGGCTTTCGCTAAACGGTCTTCTTTTTTGATGCCTTGTACTTCCAACCCGTACGCAACGTTTTCAACCACAGTGCGATGAGGCATTAAGCCAAAGCGTTGGAATACCATCGACATTTTATGACGACGGAACTCTTCTAGCTGTTTAGTGTTGAGGCTCATCACATCAATGCCTTCAACCATGATTTTACCTTGAGTCGGGTCAATCAAACGGTTGAAGTGGCGGATCAGCGTCGATTTACCCGAGCCAGAAAGCCCCATGATAACGAAGATTTCACCACGGTTAATCTCAAGGTTGATCTCTTTCAAACCAACGGTATGACCCGTATCCGCAAGAATCTGATCTTTGTGTTCGCCGTTTTGAACTCGGTTCATAACAGACATTGGTTTCGGTCCAAACACCTTGTACAGACCACTAATTTCAATCAATGGTTTAGTCATGCTTGAATCCTCCTAAATGCGCATTAGTTCTTCTTGCGTACGCTTGTGAAGCGCGGTCAAAAAGGATTGCGAGGGCAACGATGGCGAAACCATTCATCAAGCCTAATGTGAAGTACTGGTTAGTAATCGATTTGAGAACCGGTTGTCCTAGGCCTTTCACACCAATCATGGATGCGATAACAACCATAGACAGTGCCATCATGATGGTTTGGTTAATACCCGCCATGATCGTTGGCATTGCTAGAGGAAGTTGAACACCCCATAAGCGTTGCTTTTTGCTCGCACCGAAAGCGGTAGCGGCTTCAAGGACTTCTTTATCAACTAAGCGTATGCCTAGGTTAGTTAGACGAATTACAGGTGGGATCGCGTAGATAACCACGGCGATTAGCCCTGGAATCTTACCGATGCCCAGTAGCATTACCACTGGAATCAAATAAACGAACGCAGGCATGGTTTGCATGATATCGAGCATCGGCGTAACAATTGACTGAGCTCGATTTGAACGAGCCATCGCAATACCAATCGGAATGCCCAAGAATATTGAAACCAAGGTACATACAGTGATGATACTGAGCGTCCGCATGGTGTCTTCCCACATTCCAAAGTAACCAATGAGAAGTAGAGAAGCAACACAGCCTAGAGCCAGTTTCCAAGAACGGCTTGCTGCGTAGACAAGGCTGGTACACACAGCCAGGACTATAATCCAAGGTGTTGAGATAAGGAGTTTTTCAAACCAAACGAGGAATGAAAGAAGAGGGTCAAAGAGAGATTCAATCATTTCGCCGTATTCACGGGAAAATTCACGGTATGCGCCATCTAGCGTCTTTTTTATGGTTCGTAAATCACCGCGTTCCATCTCTGGAAAGCTTGATAACCAATTGCTGTCAGCCATTTTATATCCTTATAGTTCGGAGCCACTTGTCCATGCGATAAGAAAATCGCTAATGAAAAGGGCTCCGAATCATGAATAACATCAAGTATAGCGACGTTATTTCTGTTTTATTGTTGAAGCGTAATTACTTGTTATTAAATCAAGCTCTTACAGCTCTGCTTCAACTTTCTTAGCCACTTCTTCAGAAACCCATGGGTGCCATACTTCTGGGAATTCACTTAAGAAATGCAGACTCGCTTCTTCGCCATCAGCTTGGTTGTCTTCCATCCAAGCAAGTAGCGAGTTCATTTTGTCGTTCGTGAAACCACGTTTAGTAAAGTAGTCGTATGCTTCAGGAGCACGTGACGCAAAACTTTCAGTGGTAATCGTGTGGACAGGTGAAGGCGGGTACATGGTTGCTTTTGGCGATTCACAATCTTCTTTGGTGGTACAGTTAAGGAACTCTTCCTCATTAACGCCACTGCCAAAGTCGACTTTAACCATGTCGTATTTACCTAGAACAGCGGTCGGTGCCCAGTAGTAACCAAACCAAGCTTCTTCACGTTCATAAGCTTTTGCGATAGAGCCAGATAAGCCGGCACTCGAGCCTGGATCAACAATCGTGAAACCGCTGTTTTCTAGCTCAAGAGCATTAAACAGGTTTCCGGCGCTGATCTGACAGTTCCAGCCTGCAGGGCAGCTGTAGAATGCAGATGTATCTGGGTCTTCAGGGTGTTTGAATAAGCTTGCGTTTTTGCGTACGCCTTCGATGGTTGCCATTTCAGGGTACTGTTTTACTAGGTAAGCTGGAACCCAAAAGCCTTCTTCGCCGCCGTTCACAAGTGCTTTACCTGCGTAGCGAAGACGTTTTTCTTCAACACCTTTATCTAATGCGTCTTTTAAGCTGTTGCTCCAAAGTTCAGGTGCAACATCAGGCTGGCCTTTTTCGATCATAGACGTGCCTGTTGGCATAGTGTCGCCAGGGATAAGTTCAGCATCACACCCATAACCATGTTCAAGGATGAATTGGTCGATATTGGCGATCAGTGTTGCAGAGTTCCAGTTCATATCTGCAATTGTTACGCTGCCACATTCTCCAGCGTTAGCATTACCGCTGGCTGCTGCTACTAACAAAAATACGGAGCTTAACTTGTATTTCATATTGAGTTTCCTTTCTCTTTAATAATACAACTAAGGTAATCAAGGTAAATTGATTATCTAAATTGCTCGATGGTGATCCTTTCCGTGTATTTGAACCATTTGAGCAGAAGGAGGGATGGGTGAAGTTTGAATAGATAAACGTGCAAAGTCAGTGAAGTGTGATTTGCCAATTCATCCACTGTGTTTCAACAGCCATCGGATAACTTTGTCAAACTATTACAAATTCGTCAAAAACCACCTCTATTTATAATCTTAGGGAATAATCGTACGAATTCCATCTTTGATGCGATTTACATGGCACTTTAACCGCCTGTGTCACATTACCGCTAAAGTTAGGTGTGGGGCTGTTGATTTTTGAAGGAATTTAAAGGGGGTAAGACCATGATTGATGTGTGTGAAATGCGTTGAATGGTTTTTAAAATCTTATTTTTAATAATAACTTCGCCAAAAATACCCAATTTGGTTTTGAGTTATTCAGAGCTTTTGGAGCTTGAAGTCTAATAGGATAGGTGGCTGTCATGGTTTAATGACAGCCAGAAAGTAGCAAAAGAAAGTTACATCGGAAGGTTCAAAAACTCATTTTGATACAGCTTGTTTGCCAAGCTATCGCGAAGCTTAGCGGGGATGAATTTCATTCGATTGATTTGTCTGACCATCTCTTGTGCAAAGCTAGGCTTTTGTTTCATGTTCATCACGCAGCCCATTAGGTTGATACTTTGTGCATCAAGCAGCTTTTTCGCTTGTTCTAGGTGGTGACTCGACGTTTCACCATAGGCGACAACCATCAATGTGCTGTCACAAGCACTCGCCACAGACTGAGCCGGAATGTTGCCTTTGTTTATGTTGAGAAGCGGTGAGGTATCAATGATGACTCTGTCGTATTTCTCTAACCATTTGTTGACCACGTTTTGTAACGTTGTCGGATCTTTATAAGCCAATTGCGTTGAAGCAACTTGTGGAGCAGGGACACCGATAAACGTACGCTGAGATTCAACATGTTCTATCAGTTGACCTTGCTGATTATCTTCTAGCATATTCAAATCTTTGAAAGCAGGGTTGAATAAGTTGAGATCAACATAAAGCGTTGAATGACCCGCAAGAAGAAAACGCTCGGCTAATGCGGTTGCAATAGATGTTACGCCGTCACCTGAATGGCAGGCGGTGACGCATATTGATTTTTGGCCGTTAAGTTCAGAAGCTAAATACAGTTGCTCGACTTCGGCATGGGTCGCTGAAATTGTCATTATAAAGCTCCTATTAATACGATGGTGGTGGTGATACGCAGTATGTCATCAAGTCCGACGCGTGCTTTTTCAATAAAGCTTTCGCGACGGTCTGGGATGTAAATCGTGTCACCAGCGCGTAGCACCGGCAAGTTGTAAATGTTCGCCGTTTTGCTGAATTCAACAAGGTCAAAAGTACGAGCCTGACCTTGGCAGCAAGACATATTGACGATGGTAATTTTTTCTACATAAGCATTGTCGGTAGGTCCTGCTGCTTCTGCCAGAATATCTAGAATGGTCATGTTGTCGTTGAACACATAACGCCCCGGATTGTTAATCGCACCAAGCACACGAACGGTTTCTTCTTTCGGTGTATCTAACCAGTTTTTGCCTTTCTCTGGGATGTAAATCGTGTCGCCAGTGGTTACGTTTGGCAGTAACGATTCGTCACCGGTTTCAAAGTACAGTGATAAGTTAAGTTTGCTTACTTGCGAATAGGTTTTGTCACGATGCGTTACTCGAACGTTGTGGATGTCGGCATCCTTTGTTGGACCGTCAGCCGCAGACAAGATATCAAGGAAGTGCATGTCTTTGGTGAAGCGGTAACGACCGGGTGCATTCACTTGTCCAAAGATGTAGATCGAAGCATCAGAGCTTTGACGAACCCATTGTGATTTATTGTCTGAAGGATCTTGTGGCAAGTCGTGAACACGCACGATAGAGCCCGCTCGAATTTGTGGCATTTGGTCACGTGGCGCACCATTTCGAATAAAATCATCAAGGTTAAACACAACTAGCTTTCTACCAGTAACAACTTCGATTTTCGATGTGTCAGCGCGTAGCGTAGGGCCACCGACGTGTGCCAATAATCCCATGAAATTCATTTCATCTGACCATTCAATACGACCAGGTCGATTCACCTCACCAATCACGTTAACTGCTCTGTCTGGCGTGATTTTCAACCAAGACTTCTCGTTCATGTCGTTTTTCTCGGGAACGAAAATCGCGTCACCAGCTTTGATGCTAGGAGGGTTAGAGTTAGGTAAGCCTTCAGTGTAAGCCGCTAAATCGAATTTAAGCACTCTGCCATCTGCTTTGATAACACGGATTTGTCGTGACTCTGCAAATCGAGTTGGGCCGCCCGCATTCGCCAAGATATCCATAAAGGTCGCGCCTTTTTTACCTTCAAAGGCACCAGGTGCTGCCACTTCGCCCATTACATAAACCATGTTCGCACCAGATTTGATTTCTTCTTCCTGTTTTGGCACAAAAATGGTTGAGCCTGGGCGTAGCACTGGCAGTAGACTTTCGTCACCAGAATCAAGGTAGCGCTTAAGGTTGAATAGCGTTGGAGTATTGTTTGAGATGACGCGGATTTGTTCGACACTGGCGTAGCGAGTGACGCCGCCAGAGCGCATTAAGACATCAACGAGATCGGTGTTTTCTTTATAAGTGAATGAACCAGGTGCGTTTACCTCACCGAAGACTTTAATTGAACTTCTTGAATCCGCGCTGTCACCCGAGTTGGCGAGCTTAGCAGGATCAAATTCTTGTTCAATATTACCAACCAGTGGAGAAGCTGGAACGAATAGTGAATCCAGTGATTGAAGAGTAGGTAATGCTGACTCGTCTCCTGAATCAAGGAATCGTTTGTAGTTAAACTCTTTCTTATCTGCGCCTCGCTTAAGAATCAGCTTATCCAGTTGCGCGCCCGGGCGTAAACCACCCGCAGCGTAAAGTGCCATTTGGATGCTAGAACCTAATGAGAGCGTGTATTCGCCAGGCTGTTCTACATAACCTTGCACGTAGATGATGATTTGCTGCTCTTTTACATACACTGAAGCGTTCGAAAGATCTTTGTAAGCGGTTGCCAGCGACTCTAGAACGACTTTGTTAAGCTGTTCGCTGTCGTAACCCGCAACAAACACAGCGCCTACTTCAGGAAGGGTAATACGGCCACGCTTATCCACTTGGAACCCCGTGTTTAAGGTACTTTCACCGGGTACGTTAACTTGGATAAGGTCACCGACTTGAACCGCGTCTGAAAACTCATCGTTAGCATTGACGACATTCGCAAAGCATAACGATAGGGTGATGATAAAAGCGATCAAGGATTTCATAATCCACCTCCCATTTTCTCGGCATTCTTAGGCGAGACAATTTCAATACTTACTCGGCGGTTCGTTAAACGCGTGCCGTCGGATTCACCTTCAAAAAGAGGGACGGTTTCGCCAACAGAGACGGCTTTGATTCGTTGAGCGCCTAGTCCAAAAATAGTCAGGTAGCGTTCGACTTGTTTCGCTCGTCCAAGTGCTAACTTGTCGTTGTATTCTTCGGCACCCGTTGCATCAGCATGGCCGGTAACAACAAGGTCTAGGGATTTGTGTTCTTTAAGTAAAGTGGTCGCCTCGGCCAGTCTTCCCATATATTTAGGATTTACTTCAGTCGAGTTTTCCGCAAATTGGTTGTCAACATTAAGCAGGTCATACAACTGTTCAATAACCGACAGTTGCATTCTAAATTGATTTTCATTTTTTGGTGGCTCACAGCGGGCTTGTGAAGTTACGTAATCCAGTTGGACCTCAAGTTCATTTAGGCGTTTTCTTTGGATCACTAAGTCGTTGGCTGCATCCAGTAGTAGACCGCCTTGAAGTTCACGAGCAATACGATTTTGCTTTTCGATTGCTTGAACAACAGCAGCGGGGAAGCACCAACGAGCGCCTTCTTGGATCAAGGCATCAAGGTGCAATTTAGCAAGCTGCCAATCAAAGCGTAATCCATGTTCTGGACCAAGAGGCTCGTCTGGCATGACAGGAGAGAAGTCTGAGTTTTGATAGTTAATAGAATCGTAACTTTCAGCCAAACCCCCTGTGCCTTGTTCAGGATAGCTAGTACAGCCACCCAGAACGAGAGCGGACAGAGAAAGGGCTATGTAGTTTTTCAGTATTTTCATGCCAACGTCCTATGTTTCTAATTTTTCTTATTATTTTTTGTTACTTCTAGCTTAGTGGTTCTTCATGAATTTGCAGGATTTTTTGAATTTACTGGGATAGCGTGGCCAATACGCAGCAAGCTCATAATTTCAAGCGGTTGCCCCGTCACATTTTCAAGTCGCATATTGCGCTCGCGTTCAGTCAGACGTTTGAACATATAAACAATTGCGCCAACCCCAGATGAATCTAAAAACTCAACTTGGCTAAAATCAACTTCGATTTCAGGGTGGCCATCGTTAGAAATCACATCATCGATGTCGGTTTGTGCATCACGACTGCCTGCTGCATCCAGATCACCGAAAATAGAAAGTATCAGTGTCGTTGTGTTTAAATCAATCTTACGTAGTTCCATAGCGATATCTCCTTTTAAGTATGTATGGACAACTGCACTGAATGTGCCAACTTTTATGTTGTTATTTTTCAATAAGTTATGTTTAGTACGAATTCCTATCTCAAATTGAGAAAAGACGTTTCTCAATATGAGAACTAAAAACGGCGGAATATATGAGAGTTATAGATCACTAATTTAATGAATAAATGAAAAGGTTAGATAAGGTTGATGAGTGGATCGCATCTTCTAGCAAAGGTTGTCTACCTACGTGTCAGAACGCTTAGGATTAAAGGCGTTTGTTGACTACTACAGATATCAATACGGAGCAGATGATGAGATTAACTAAATTGGCGATAGCAACTCTATGGGCGTGTTCGCTTTCTTCTCATTCATCCTATTTACCTCCCGACCATTTGGTACTGGCCAATACATACCAACAAGGCATTGATGTTTCTGAATACTGGAAGAGTGAAAAGCTTGATGGGATTCGGGCTCTTTGGGACGGACAACATCTTTATACACGCAATGGTAATCGCATTTACTCACCCAAGTGGTTTACTGAAAACTTGCCTAAGGTCCATCTCGAAGGAGAGTTGTGGGCAGGAAGGGGCAAGTTCCATCTCGTTCAATCTACCGTTCTCGACCATACGCCGAGTGACACAGCATGGCGCCAAATCGATTTCATGCTGTTTGATATGCCAGGCGCCGCAGGAGATTACCAAAAGCGCTATTACAACATTTTGCATTGGGTAAGCGTGATTGGAGAATCTCATGTCAGCTACATAGAACATGTACCAATTCACAGTGAAGAGGCTTTATTTCATCAACTTGATAATGTCGATGAGCGTAATGGCGAAGGTTTGATGCTTAGAAAGATCACCAGTCGTTATCAAGCAGGCCGAAGTAATGACCTGTTAAAGCTCAAAAGGCATCACGATGCCGAAGCCACAGTTATTGGCTACAAGAGCGGGACAGGGAAGTACAAAGGGATGATGGGGTCAATTTTGGTTCACACAGAAGAGGGTGTGGAATTTTATATAGGCAGCGGGTTCAGTGACCAAATGAGACTCGCACCGCCAGAGATCGGCAGCCGTATTACCTTTCGCTACAATGGTTTTACTCAAAACGGAAAACCCAAGTTTGCGCGCTTTGTTCGAGAGAAGAGTGAATACTAAGGCAGATGCGATCTACCTGACCATTAAACGAAAAAGAGCCCTGAAAATCAGAGCTCCTTTTTGTGTTCGAAATCAGATAGACCGACTTAGCGAGTGCGAATCTAACGAGAACTAAATTCTAACTGTACGTCATCATCCTGCTTGTGCATCCAGTGTAAGCGCATACCTAGCATAATCGCTGCTGACGTTAGACCGATAATGAAACCAATCCAGAAACCGTGTGCGCCCATAGGTTCAACAATCCAATCTTTCATTCCTAAGATGTAGCCGATAGGAAGACCAAGCAACCAGTAAGCTACGAAGGTAATGTTGAAGATTGAACGCATGTCTTTGTAGCCACGCAGAGCACCTGCAGCGATAACTTGGATGGCGTCGGTGCATTGGTAAACCGCCGCGAACAACAGCAACTGCATTGCAACGGTAATTACCGCGGTGTTCTCTGTGTAAAGTAATGCAACCTGTTCTCTGAACAGGACAGTTAACGCCGCTGTCATTAAGGCTGTCACTAAACCAACAATGATACCCACGTGTGTCGCTATCTTAGCGCCTTCGGTGTTGTTTTCGCCCAACTTATGGCCAACACGAATACTCACGGCTGCACCGATACTCATTGGAATCATGAAGACCAGCGAAGAGAAGTTGATCGCGACTTGGTGCGCGGCAACAATCAATGAACCCAATGGTGCAACTAACAGAGAAACCACCGCAAACAGAGTTACCTCGAAGAAGATAGCGGCCGCCACAGGGAAACCAAGTCTAAACAGACGAATTTGAGCTTTAAGTTGCGGTTTATGGAACGTACCGAAGATGTTGATTTTCGCCAAACGCTTTGATGTTAAAACGTAAGCGAACAGTAGTGCAAACATCACCCAATATACGATAGCCGTTGCAACGCCACAGCCAACACCGCCCAGAGCAGGAGCACCAAGTTTTCCGTATACGAACATCCAGTTAAGCGGGATGTTTAATAGCAAACCAATAAAACCAATCACCATCGCAGGCTTAGTTAAAGACATACCATCCGTAAAGCTTCGCAATGTTTGGAACAACAAAAATGCAGGTACAGCAAACATCACCGCATTCATATAGCCGATGGTCTTTTCCGCCATGAGTTGTTCAATGTCCATCCACTCCAATATCAATTGCGTCTGGAACAGGACGCCAATGATTGGAAGGGAAATGACGAGTGCTAAAAAAGCACCTTGTTGAATCTCAAATGGAATTTTGACTTGTCGACCAGAACCATTCAGTTGTGCAACGACAGGAACCAACGCCATCAATAGACCGACACCAAATAAGATTGATGGTAGCCAGATACTTGCTGCAATAGAAACCGCCGCCATATCGATAGCACTTACGCCACCGGCCATTACGGTATCAACAAACCCCATTCCAGTTTGTGCAACAGATGCGATCAATACTGGGGTCGCAAGTTTGATTAGATTCGAGGATTCTTCTTTGTAACGATGCACAAACAACTCCAAATAAGAGGGAAAATTAGAATAATAGTGTAGGAAAGGACATTCTGAAGGAATCAGAGACAATGATCTTAAGCTTCCACTGGACGAATCATAAAGAAATGTCACAATAACTGCTATGAAAAACTGTTATTAGGGCGTGTTGATCTTTCGAGCTGATTTTTGCAGCGAGTTGCTGGGCCTTTATACATGGCAGCGGCTTTGATGTGTAGCTAGCCTACATGAGAAGCCGATAACGTAGTAAAAATGACCAGCAAACGCCGCCCGAAGGGTTCGAGCTGGGCGCCCCCGCAAAAAGCGTTTTACTCTTTGTTGAGGGAGATTTGCTTAGGATGCTAGGCTACTTCCCCCTCGCCGCGATTAAAACGTTTTTGACTAGGCGTCCCCATCCGAACAAAATTTAACCGCGAAAGGTCAACACGCCCTAGAATACTAAATAGGAATCTTATGTTTACAGGTATCGTTCAAGGCATGGCAACACTGGTTGCTATCAACAAAAAAGAGTCGTTTCAAAGTCATACCATTGAGCTAAGCGATGAAATGGTTGAAGGATTAGCCATTGGTGCTTCAGTAGCTCATAACGGTTGTTGCTTAACGGTAACGGAAATTTCAGGTAACCAGATTGCTTTTGATTTAATGCAAGCGACATTGCGATTGACGAACTTAGGCCAACTGAATGTTGGTGACAAAGTGAATGTTGAGCGTGCAGCAAAGTTTGGTGACGAAATTGGCGGGCATAGCATGTCTGGCCACATTACTCTGATGGCTAACCTAGTCGATGTGATTAAAACAGAAAACAACCGTACGCTTTGGTTTGAGCTGCCTCAAGAATCAATGAAGTATGTGCTGAGTAAGGGTTACATCGGCGTTGATGGTTGTTCATTGACGATTGGTGAAGTGGAAGAGAACCGTTTCTCTGTTCACCTGATCCCAGAAACACTGAATCGTACTCTGTTTGGCGGCCGTGAAGTAGGCGACCAAGTAAACATTGAGTTTGATCCTCAAACACAAGCGATTGTTGATACTGTCGAGCGTGTATTAGCGAACCAGAAATAGCCACTAAGCGCATTTAATCGGTGGCAATAAAATCACACCGATGACCAAATTAAAAAAGAGCACGTGAGGTGCTCTTTTTTGATCATGGTTTAAACGAGAAACTGATTGTCAGAATACTTGTTCATCATCGGCATCAATCGAAAGGTTGATTCTGTCTCTTACTTCGTCAACCTGCATATCCAAATGAATGGCATTGCAACACGCTGGACAATCATCATAGAAGTCTTGGCTACCATTAGATGCATCAAGCGTGATGTTAATACCGTGCCCACAATGCGGACAGGAGACATGTTTCTCTGTGTATTTATGCATGGCAAATTCTCCTCACAGTAACTGATACCAATCGTATTCGGTTATAAACAGCTGTAATTGGTATTAAACGGCCTGTATCTTCTGAATGCATGCTTCAGTGTGTGCTAAATATTCGCCGCCAAATTGATTGCAGTGGTTAAGAAGATGGTACAAGTTGTAAATGTCTTTCCGATCAGTATAGCCAACGTCGAGTGGATTGACGCTCTGGTAACCTTCATAAAACTCTTTAGGGAAACCTTCAAACAATTCCGTTAATGCCAAATCGCATTCATGGTCCCCCCAGTAACAAGCCGGGTCGTAACAGATTGGCCCAAAGGCTGAATTTGCTACATTGCCATTCCAAAGATCCCCATGAAGCAAAGAAGGGCGAGGGTTGTGGCCAGCAAGACGCATATTCACCACATCAACGATGTCATCGATATCACCAAACTCGATGCCTTTCTCTTTGAGCAGTTGCAGTTGGAAACCAATGCGTTGCTCAGAGAAAAAGCGACCCCATTTCTTATGCCAAGGGTTGGGTTGAAGTGTGCTGCCGATATAGTTGTCTTGGTCGCAACCAAACTCTTTTTGCTCGCCCCATTGATGAAGCCGCGCAAGCTGAACGCCGAAATCGAAGCTATTGTTGCCCGTCTCGAGCGGTTTGGTCGGCAAGTAATTCAGAATAATGAACGAGCACTCTTTGGTTTTGCCAATAAGCACCAACTCAGGAACGTAAACAGTGGAGGTTTCTCTTAACAAGCGTAAGTTCTCAGCTTCAATTTCAAACTTAGGTAAAAATTCTCGCTGATTCACTTTCACAAAGTAACGCTCATTACCATCGCTGATCATATAGCAATCGTTAATGTCGCCACCAGAAACCTTGGTACGTTCAGTAATCTGAAAGTTAAATAGAAGAGTATCTGAAAGTTGTTGAGAAATGGCCTGCCACATAGGAAATCCTCAAAGACTGAAAGTTAAAAAGATTGAAGGTTAGAAATACTGTTTGTTTAATAGCAATAGTTTAGGATAAATCTGAACAATTTATAGACGCACTCGTCAATGTTCTTAGCTCTTCTTCATCTTACGTAGAATCAATTGGCCGAATTGTGAACTCGAACTGATTCAAGCTCTTTGAAATACAAACATAAATTGAAAACCTGACGTGATGAAATAGTTTGGAACTGGTCTCACAATCGAAACGGTTTTGAACGCCACAAACTGGAAAAGAGGTTTGAGCTTGTTATTGTCTAGCGACTAAATCAAATGAGCTTTTAGAGTAAGTTGAAAGGGCTATTGTTAACTGGCGCAATACTTTGCTTCAAAGTTTGTCTTACACTTCTTTAGCGTGAATTTACTTATGTCGTAAGTAGGCAGGTATACCACATAAAGCTATATCGATTTAATTTTAAGCTGAAATACTAACTAGGATCATTTAAATGTGGTTTTGGGCAATAAAGTGATGACAAATAGCTTCATTTACATAGTATTAGGCAAGTACGTATTAATCTGCTCTAGAGCTTAAAACGGAGAATTATTGTGGTTGTAGAAACCGATGGCTATTTGGCTTTAATCGAGCACCTATCATTCAACCTTGATGTGTTTACCAATAGTAATGGTGATACTGGAAACGAAAGTGTCGAAGACATTGTTACCGACATGATTTCAACAAACATCATGGCTATTTTCGAGCAAAACCCAGAGTTGCATTCGAGCGTTCGTTTTCAACTTTTGAAAGAAGCAGATGCCGTAGTAGCGGATCTTGGTGAAGTATTAGCGGGTGTGTGGGCTAAGAAAGCGACTAACGAACAAATTGTATTCCTCGATGAGTACATCGCGTTAGTGAAGAACCTGTTTGATACTGCTGTTGCTAAATACGATTAACGGTTTGTTTGCTCATTTATCGTCGTAATTAATCAGCATAATAACAACGGGCGTTTAAGTCGTATCTTTCTAGAGTTACCTCGCTCAGCGGTTTATCTTTCGAACCGCTATAAACGCCTAAAGTGCCAAAACTTGGATGCCCAGTAAGGGTTATCTAACCTAGAAATAATGACACCTTTCGATGTCGAGGCATGTAGAAATTGGTTGTTTCCTAAATAAATGCCTACATGTCGCACCGTCATCGAAGTCTTGAAAAACACCAAGTCACCGCTTGTTGCCTGCCCATACGCAATTTCTTTTCCCTTTTTACTCTGGTCTTTTGTGGTTCTTGGTAGAGCTTGTTGAGTCGCATTTTGCACGGCGATTTGAACAAAAGCAGAGCAATCTATACCTCGAAATGAGGTCCCACCGAAATGGTATGGCACGCCTTTCCACTGTTCATACACGCTCATATAAGCGTTTGTAGTCAATTGTTCTGACTTTGATAGGGGTTTCTGTGCGGTTTGACTAAGCTGAGAAGGCGAAGGTGACGAGCTACAAGCAGCCAATGTTGCTAAAGTTATTGTAACTACAGCCATTTTTCTGATTTTCATATGTAACTCTTCTGACAAAAAACTGAAATAAAAACGTCATCAAGGACTTCTAGTATACGACCTAACTTAAGGATATCTCTTTTCGTAGTCAAACTGGATTTCACATGCCCGACACAAATTTATCAATAAAACCCTCACGTTATACATTCTCGCTCATTCAAACCGTCACTGCTGTATTTATTTCCATTCTTTTACTTGTTACTTTTTTATCAATGGTTAGCATTCGGGGCGTTGAACGGGTCGGGGGACATTTTGATGCACTCTCGGAACAAGCATTACCCCTTGCTCTACATAACGCCGAATTAACGCAAAGCGTATTAGAACAAGTAAAACTTCTCACTTACAGCACCCAATCAACCGACTTAGATACACTGAATGCCACAAGGGGCTCAATTGACCAACTCGCTACAGAGAGCAATACCACGCTAGAGGAACTCCTTTTTATCTCCCAATCTTTTCCTGATGCAATCTCTTTAGAGCAACAACAAAACCTTGTCGATGACATGGCGCAACTGCAAACCATGACCAACACGGTACTGCTGGCACAGATCGAAATTCAAAGTAAGCAAAATCTGATCGACAGTAAAATGGGCGAGTTCCGTTATGGCGTTGGATCTATCGGACCAGAAATGAATCGAATCAGCTCATTCTTGGTTGAAGACAACCCAGAAGCGAGCGATGCAGCGAACCGATTCACATCCAGTGCGTCTGCTATGGCGAACACCTTCTTGATGTTGATGATGCAACCTGACATTGATAAAGCACAAGACGAATACCGTCAATTGAGAAACCGAATCGCAGGCCTTAACTTGGCTTACAGCGATTTTGCCGATTGGCATCCAGACATCGTTGAGTTCGCGAGCTTGACGGCGCCTTACGAGATGGTGAAAGAAGGCTTTACCGAAGAAGGCGTGATCAAACAGATCCTCTTGAAACTCGAACTGGTTCAGCAGCAAGAGCAAAACTTAACGCAAGTCATTAACTTAGCGAACACCGTCATTAGCACATTGAATCAGCTGTCTTCCACCGCTTCCCACCTGATTGATGAAAGTGAACTGGTTGTAAATCAAACCATCACCAATATTGATCGTGTGTTGTTTATCAGCGGGCTAGTGATTGCCGTAATCATTGTGATTTCATGGTTCGTGTTACGCCGTTGGATGAATAAAGGGCTTAAAAACATAACTCAACAGTTGAGTTCACTGGCAGATCATGACTTCTCTAAACAGAGTGAATTACTGGGGCCGCTAGAGCTGCAAGTTATTACTTCAAAACTCAATACGGTCGTTGATTCAACCGCAGATTCGGTTCGTTTAGTAACGCGCAACTGTGAGACGCTTTATCAAACGGCAGAAGTAAGCCACGACGCTGCAGAGCAAACCAATTCGAGCTTGAACGAGCAGAACGAATCACTTCAGAATATGATCACCACCATTACGGAGCTGGAAGCATCGATTGGTGAGATTGCTCGTATCTCTAACGCATCGAACGACGATGCTCAAATAGCAGAAGATGAGTCAGTGAATGGCAGCCAAGTGGTTGGCCTTAACCAACAACGATTACAAGCACTTGAGCACTCTCTTAGCATGAGTGAAGAGTCGATGGCTGACTTGGATGGTCGAGTGAAACAGATTCGTGAAATGGTCGACATGATCAGTGGTATCGCTGAAAACACCAACTTATTGGCACTGAACGCTGCGATAGAAGCGGCGCGAGCAGGTGAACAAGGTCGAGGTTTTGCGGTAGTTGCAGACGAAGTGCGTAAATTGGCGAGCGGCACATCCCAGCAAACCACCAATATTCGTAGCATGATGAACGAACTAGTAGCGGCAGCAGATCGCTCACGTGCTTCTGTAACGGAATCGAGAAGTGAGATGGCCAATGCACTGGAAACCAGTGGCGATGTAAGACAAGCCTTCGAGAAAATCGAATTTGCGGTTAGCCAGATCAAAGGGCGTGTTGAGCAAATCATGGTGGCTACCGAAGAACAAGCTCGTGCAACTGTCGATGTTACCCATTCAATCACTCGAGTATCTGAGCAGGGCGAGAATACTAAGCTGCAACTTGAATCTATGATCGAGAGTTCAGAGCAAGTCGGAGAGATAGCAGGGCACCAACAAGCCATGCTTCATAAGTACGTGCTGAAATAGACGAGCGTGATAGTTAAGCTAGTGTGCGAAAGAGTTTAAGCACTAGCAGTACTTAATCATTAACTACGCTTATAACGACTATCGATACAGAAGCGCCCTTAAGTTCTCACAAGAATCTAAGGGCGTTTTGTTTTCGGATTAAGATAACTTTGGTATTAAGCTAAGGTTGGTCTCAATATAAGCTTGAGACTCAACTGAATTCGAACTTAATCTTTCGTTGTCGGGAATCGTGCAAATGGCTGACGTAACATTAAATCTAGCCGTTGCTCTTTACCATCTTGAATCTCGGGAACACCAATATGCACCTTGTCATGACCAAGCTTGGGTTGGGCGCGGTAAGTCTTAAACCAGATGTCCCACACTGATAAAAAGAAGCCAAAGTTTGAGTGCGTTTCCTTAACAATGACTGAGTGATGAACGCGGTGCATGTCTGGTGTCACAACCACTTTTCTCAATCGTTTATCGAACCATAGCGGAAGACGTGCATTACTGTGGTTAAACATCGCACTCGCATTAAGAACAATTTCAAATATCACGACCGCAATGACAGGCACACCAAGTGCGATCACCAAACTCACTTTGATGAGCATTGAAAGAATCATCTCAATAGGGTGAAAGCGCGTTCCGGTTGTGACATCAATATCTAGGTCCGCATGGTGAACTCGATGTAGCTTCCACAACCAAGGAACACGGTGAAACACCAAGTGCTGCAGGTAAATGGCGCAATCTAACAGTAATACGCAGACCAGAATGGTGAGTTCTTTCGGAAGTGACAGGGTATTGAACAGACCCCATTGGTTTTCTTGCGCAATGACCGCCGCTTGGAATGCTGCAATAGGAATCAGAGTGGCTAATAGAAAGCTGTTCAAAGCGACCAGCGCAAAGTTGTTTCCCCAACGAAACCACTTGTTTTGAGTCAGTGTTTTACGCGGAAAACGGTATTCCCAAAGCGCACACAATCCAAAAACGACAATAAAACAAACAAGGCGAAGCAGTGATGGGTCTTGCATGGGAATTCCTTCTATCATTCTAAGGACACTGTAAGTACAATCGTGCCACTTTTCTAGAGTTATCGTTATTGTCCATGAGAATCCACGCTTTTCACCGTTTATATCAACATCGTTTATCCATTGCTACCAAACCGTTTAATGCGCGCGGGTGTAAAGTCGTGCGATGTGAATTCTGCAAAATCAAACAAGACAGCTGTATCTGTGAGCATCAACCTAACGTTGATACGAACGTCGCGACTATGTTGATCTTGTCAGACAACGAAATCTTAAAGCCAAGTAATACCGGCCGTTTGATTGTTGATACGGTTAAAGACAGTTACGCCTACCTTTGGCATCGTACTGAGCCAAATCAAGAGATGTTGGATGTCCTCAAAGATGACAAATACCAACCTGTGATCGTATTCCCTGAAGACTATACCGACGACAAAACGCGCGTAGTTCAAGATCTGCCACAAATGCGTGACCCAAACAAAACACTATTGCTGATTTTCATTGATGGCAGTTGGCGCGAAGCACGACGTATCTTCCGTCGCTCAGAGTATCTGCAAGATTTACCGGTGTTGTCGATTGAGCCGGAATCGGTTTCTCAATACATGATGCGTAAGTCAGACAACGAACAACATCTATCAACGGCCGAAGTAGCGAGCTTAGTTTTGAAACAAGCCGGTGAAGAACAGGGCGCTAAGACTTTACAGCTATGGTTTGAAGCATTTCGTGAAAGCTACATGTTGAGTAAGACGCGTTATAAGTCCGATCCAACCAAACCAAGCCTGAATGCTTTCATAGAGCATACTAAAAGTGAGACGTCACTCTAACCTTTAACCGCTTTGTGCTGACTTGTTGTTCAAACAGATTCGAACACGAGATAAGTTTGTTATCTATCACGGTTTGTAGGGGGAGTGTTATGGATAATGCTTCCTAGTTGTTTAATTTAAAAATTTTATTTGCCCGAATTTAGGGAAAAATTGGAGAGATTTCATGTATTACGGCTTTGATGTTGGCGGCACAAAAATTGAGTTTGGTGCGTTCAATGAAAAACTTGAGCGAGTAGCAACCGAACGCGTACCAACGCCTACTGAAGATTATCAACTGCTACTTGATACGATTGCCGGTTTGGTAAAAAAATACGATAGCGAATTCTCTTGCGAAGGCAAAATTGGCCTTGGTCTTCCAGGCATGGAAGATGCGGACGACGGCACTATGCTTGTTGTTAACGTACCGGCTTCAACAGGTAAGCCATTACGCAAAGACTTAGAAGCGCTGATTGGTCGTAGTGTTAAAATCGAGAACGATGCGAACTGTTTTGCGCTGTCTGAAGCGTGGGATGATGAATTGAAAGATGAACCATCAGTAGCTGGCCTAATTCTAGGTACTGGTTTTGGTGGTGGTTTGGTTTTTGATGGCAAAGTATTTTCAGGACGTAACCACGTTGCTGGCGAGCTCGGCCATATGCGTCTTCCTATTGATGCATGGTTCCACCTTGGCGACAACGCACCGTTACTAGGCTGTGGTTGTGGCAAGAAAGGTTGTTTAGACAGCTACCTATCTGGTCGCGGCTTTGAACTGATTTATGAGCACTACTTCGGTGAGAAAAAGAAAGCGATTGAAATCATCCAAGCGTACAACGAAGGCGAAGCAAAAGCAGCTGAACACGTTGACCGTTTCATGGAACTATTGGCTATCTGTTTCGCAAACCTATTTACTGCACTTGACCCGCATGTTGTAGCACTAGGTGGTGGACTTTCAAACTTCGAACTTATCTACGAAGAGATGCCAAAGCGTGTTCCTAAATACCTATTGTCTGTAGCGAAATGTCCAAAGATCATCAAAGCGAAGCACGGTGATTCAGGTGGCGTTCGTGGCGCAGCATTCCTTAACATTAAGTAATCATTACTTACCGTTAAGCTAATTAAGGTTAGATAGTTAAAAGCATAAATAAAAATGCCGCAATCTCAAAAGAGGTTGCGGCATTTTTTATTGTTCGGTGTTTCCGTTTCTTTAGCTCTTAACTTCTTAGCTCTCAAGTGCAAACGAAAAGCAAGAAACTACAGAACGAGAAAAAGAAGCCAGAGGGCTTACTTCTTCTTTTTACCAACACCAAGGTTGTCTTTTTGCTTCAACGTAAGCTTAGTAAAGCCAAGCTTGCGGAAATAGTTGTCTTGGTAGTTACGAACCGCTTTAGTATCAGAAATAAACTCAAGCTGTTGCTCAGTTTTTAGGTACTCAGTGATGTCGATACCTTCGGCTGCAGCTACAGCTTCTTGGATCGTGCGGTGTTCTTGTTTCGAAAACAGTAACTCTTTGTCTTCGTCTTTGTAAGTGTACAGAATGGTACGAGCCATGATGCTCTCCAATAGAATTATTACTTTGCGCGCACTCTACATAAAAACAGTACGTGGCTCAAGGTTATGATAAGAAATCTTAAGATTATCGTTCTAACGTTTAGCGTAATTTAAGCTATTTGTCTTTTAGGCAACGAACAGGTTGTCTTTCACGAAACGAAAAGAACAAAAAGCCCCTTAACATCGAAAGCTCGATAGAAGGGGCTTCGTCTATGTCTTAGCAATGAGCTTCTAAGTCAATTAAAAAGCAGCTAAGTCAATTTAGGTGTTTGAGCTTTGAATCAAACACGACCTTGCAGAGGAATGATCGTCACTGTCTCGCCAACTTTCACAGTATCAACTGCTGGAGAGATTTCGATTAAGCAGTTCGCTTCACTCATTGAACGCAGAATACCTGACCCTTGCTTGCCCGTTGTTTTCACTTCAAGCACGCCAGATTCATTCATCGAGAACACACCACGGCTAAATTCAGTACGGCCTTGGCGTGAGCGCAGTTGTTCAGTTGCTACAGCATTTGCTTTTACTGGTGTCCAGTTCGTTTGACCTTGAAGCTTGCGGATCGCAGGCTCAACAAAGTTAATGAACGACACCATCACAGCAACAGGGTTACCCGGTAAACCAAAGAACGGCTTGTTCTCAATCTTACCGTAAGCCAATGGGCGACCTGGACGCATGTTGATACGCCAGAAGTTGATTTCACCCAGTTTATCTAACGCAAGCTTGATGTAATCCGCATCACCAACAGACACACCACCAGAAGTCAAAACCATATCGGTTTCAAGCGACGCAGAATGCAGCACATCCATCATCTTCTGCTCATCATCTTCAATGATGCCGTAATCGACGATGTCACAGCCGAGCTTTTGAAGCATGCCGATAATAGTAAAACGATTTGAGTCATAGATAGAGTTTGGTTTTTGCTCGTGACCCGGCGCTTGAACTTCATCACCCGTAGAGAACACACCCACTTTCACTTTACGCAGAACAGGGCAGGTACTAAAACCTAACGACGCCATCATGCCCATTTCTGGCGCTTCAATGCGTGTGCCACGTGTAAAGACAGGTTGGCCGATTTCTAAATCTTCACCTGCCATACGGACATTTTGTCCAACCGAGATTTTAGCATCAGGGAAGCTAACTTTATCGCCATCTTGGACGGCTTGTTCACGCATCACGACAACATCAACGCCTTCTGGCATTGGTGCGCCGGTCATGATTTTAACGGCTTCACCTTGTTGCACGATTTGCTCGTAGCTGTGACCCGCCATGACTTCAGCAACGATGTTGTAACTGTCCAATTCTAGATCTTCACTACGAATTGCATAACCGTCCATTGCAGAGTTGGTATTCTGAGGAACGTTGATTGGCGAAATCACATCTTCAGCCAGCACGCGGCCGTAGCCTTGCAGTAATTCAACACTCTCTGTGAGATCGAGTGCGTCAATGCTATCAACAATCTTTTGTTGGCCTTGAGTAACGGTTAAACCTGCAGGAGAGAACGAATCACAACAAACAGCTGGCGCTGCGTCTTTTGAAGGTGAGCATGACACGGCTCTGCCTGTTGTAGAGACAAGGTCAAAGGACTGCGCGTAATCGATGATGAAATCACGAATCGCTTCTAAGTCGCTGATCGCCATTTGTGGCAGCTCTGATTCAACTTGGCTGCCTGCCGCGATAGCAATAATGTTGTTATCGTTTGGATATAACCAAGGTTTGCCCACTTCATCTCGGTGCAGTTCAATTTTAGGGAAGGCGATGTTCTTACAGCCTTCAACCAAAATCAGATCAAGCGTGTTGGTATCAAATCGAGTCAGCAGGTAATAAAAATCTGCTTCGGCTTCTGGTGTTTCTGTCATCATCACGTGACGATTACGAGAAGCAATCAACATTTGGTTCGCGCCCGCTTTACGTAAGCGGTAACTGTCTTTACCCGGCTTATCGACATCAAAATCGTGGTGAGCATGTTTTAACACGCCAACTTTTAAACCCGCATCAGTCAACAGAGGAAGCAGGGCTTCAAGTACGGTCGTTTTGCCTGTACCGCTATAAGCAGCAAAGCCCAATAAAGGAAGGTTAGGGCGTTGTTTAGAATCTTTCATTATTGAAGCGTTCCGAATTGGGTGAGTTCTTCTGGCGTGTTGAGATTAACAAAGCAGTTAGGAGAATCGCTGAAATCAACGTATTCGGTAACACACTCTTTGTATAGCAAGATGATTTTACGATCACCACGTTCCAAAAACGCTTCTAACTTTGGTAGAACACGTTTGTGGAATAGGGTGAATACAGGTTGCTTAAATTCGCCATCATGCGCGACAAGAATGTCGCTGTCTTCTTTAACTGCAGAACAAAAACGCTCAACAAGGTCGTCACTGATTTGTGGGCTGTCGCAAGGGACAAAGCCGACCCAGTCTGTACTCGCGTTTTTAAGGCCAGCATGAATGCCGCCCAATGGACCTGGATAGTCAGGGAAGGAATCGGAAACAACCGGAGCAAATGCTTGGTAACTGTCTAAGTTACGGTTGGCATTGATAGTGATGCTGACATCTTGCTGTGACAGCTTGTTTATAACGTATTGAATAAGCGGAGAACCGTTGAGCTCAACAAGTCCTTTATCTTTTCCGCCCATGCGGCTGGCCTGTCCGCCAGCCAAAATAACCCAACTAGTTTGCGTTGGAAGCAGCATAAATATTCTCTTGTGCTTTATCTTTCTGAATAACTTGCAGAAGCGGCGATTCGGTCAAAGTATTGTCTTTGATCCACCACTGCTTCTTACATAAATCGGTTAACGCGTTAGTTTGGTGACTGGTGATGACTAAACTCGCGCCTCTTTGAAGAAGATCTTCGGCCATTATCACCAATCTTTCAATAGATTCTTTGTCTAAAGAAGCACTTGGTTCATCCATAAGCAAGATTGAAGGCTTAAGAATCCAAGCTCGAGCCATTGCTACGCGTTGACGCTCACCACCAGACAACACAGAAATGTGTTCATCTGCCAAGGTTTCTAAACCTACCATTCTCAATGCATTAATTATTTGAGCTCGCTTATCTTTTTGGCTCTCTTTGTTAAAGCGAATGCCATAAGCGACATTTTGGTACACCGAACCATCAAAAAGATAGGGGGTTTGATGCAGGTAGATAATGTCTTTGAACTTGAGCCTAGGGAATAAGATCTGCTGCCAGCTTTGTGTCGGAGACTGAATGCGGCCAGAGCTGGGCTGAATCAATCCAGACAATATTTTAAGTAGGGTCGTTTTACCCACACCATTATCTCCTTTGAGATAAATGGCATCGTTGGGGCCGATCGACAATTCGGGAATATGGAACAAAACACGCTCTTTGTAGCGCATTGAAATTTGCTGCGTTGTTATTTTTATACTCATGACAGCGTTCCTAAGTTCTTAAATAGCCTTTTCCTCTCACACTGGAAAGGAAAAAGTTAAGGGCTAATGCCAATGCTAATAACACCATACCGAGGGCGACGCCTTGAGCGAATGCGCCTTTGTGGCTTTCCATAGCGATAGCTGTTGGGATGTTTCTTGTCATCCCCATAATGTTGCCACCGACCATCATTGAACAACCAACCTCAGTGACGATACGAGAGAAGGCAGCGATAGTTGCAGCTAAAAGAGGGAAGCGCGTTTCCCAAATTAACGTACACGCCACACGAGTCGTTGATACGCCAAGCGTGCGCGCCGTTTCAACCGCTCGGCGGTCACTGGCCTGCAGAGCGCCGTGCATCATCGCGACTAGGATTGGGAAACAGATCACCATTTGACCTAGAATCATCGCCTTTTGGGTGAACAGTAATTCCCAATCACCTAACGGGCCAGAGCGAGAGAGCATCATGTACATCAACAAACCGATAACCACGGTTGGGATAGCTTGCAGGGTGTTGATCACCGATAATAATGCCCACTTCCCGGGGAACTCGGTATAAGCCAATAAGAAAGCCATGATGATTGCAGGAATAATCACTAATGAGATGGCGGACAAAGATACGCTGAAAGATACCGCGACGATTTTCCACAATTCGTGGTCAAAACTCACTAGTAGGTTCATTGCATCAATCGTTGTTTGCCATAGGGTCATGAAGTATCTCGTGTGAATCGATAATAGGTCTTTATCGGTAATGACTGATGTTAATCATAGCTGACACAATATTATTGAGCCTATATTGGCCAGCTATTGTTTCTTTAAATGCTTCAGTTAACTGGTTAGTTAAACGTAGTGCTAATTGGAATTAGTACTTACAACAAACCATTCTCAGCTTGTTATAAACGAATCTACGCTGACGAAAAACTACTCTGCGCTCGCTACAAACAGCTGTTTGCCATGCAGTTTAAAGTCGTTAATCAGTTTCTGACCTTTAGGGTTCACCAACCAATCACTGAATACTTTCGCTGCTTGGTAGTTAATGCTTGGGTAGCGCTCTGGGTTAACAAGGATTACTTGGTAAGGGTTGAATAGGTTCTTGTCACCTTGGAAAAGGATTTTAAGATCCAGTTTGTTTTGGTAAGCCAACCATGTGCCACGGTCTGTCATGGTGTAGCCTTGCATTTCAGACGCCATGTTCAGAGTAGGGCCCATGCCTTGACCAACACTGCGGTAGCCACCAAAGTTTGGTTCCATTTTGGTCTGTGCCCAAATGCCCATCTCTTTCTTGTGCGTGCCTGAATCGTCACCACGAGACACAAACGTCGCGTTGTTGGTTGCGATTGCTTTGAATACATCAGCTACAGCTTTTTGAGATTCAATTTTTGCTGGGTCACTTTGAGGGCCCACAATCACAAAGTCGTTGTACATCAGCTTACGAGGTAAAACGCCGTAGCCTTTTTCTACGAAATTCGCTTCAGCTTTTGGTGCGTGAGTCATTACCAAATCAACATCACCATTTTCGCCCATGCGAAGTGATTTACCGGTACCCGCAGCTAGAACATCAACCTTGATACCAGAATCTTTTTCGAACTCAGGCAATAAGTAGTCCAGTAGACCAGAGTGATAAGTACTTGTGGTTGTCGCCAACTTAATATGAGTGGTGTCTTCCGCGCTGCTAGCCGTGTAACTGACGATAGATAGAGCTGCAATAGTTAGGGGAATTGCTTTCATTATTATTATGTCCATTCTGTTATAAATGAATGACATGCCTTCAATTTTAAAGGGCTCAAAGAGGGCATGTGAATAAGACGCTAATTGTTGTAATTAGAAATCTACACCTTATAAGCAATCTTAATGCCAACAAATAATGCATCAGATTTCTTTAAATTGCTGTTATTTCGGACAAAACTGAGTCTTTTACCCCGTTAAAATGAATCAAAACATGAGCTAGGACAAAATGTCGCACATTGTCCCTGTTGGAGAAAAGGTTAATTGGTACACTCTGTCCCAACTTTTCTCACCGGCTAATCATTATGTCTTTACCTAGTTCATCTGCATCCAATCTCAACCCGAACACATTGACTCAGTATCAGGCCTTTTCCGTTTTGGTCGTCGATGATGAATTGGGTATGCAGGCTATCTTAAAGAAAGCACTAGGTAAGTTCTTTGGCAAGGTGTCGAGCGCAGGATCGGTTGAAGAGGCTGAAACGCTGCGTTCGAGCGAACATTTTGATCTGATTGTCCTTGATATCAACCTACCAGGCCGCTCTGGCATTGAGTGGGAAGAGGCGTTTAACGACAACGACAAACGCGCCGATGTGATTTTCATGACGGGTTATGCCGATCTAGAGATGACCATATCCGCGCTTAAGCTTGGTGCTTCAGATTTTATTCTTAAGCCGTTCAACCTCGAACAGATGATACAAGCGGTTCTGCGTTGTATGGATAAGCGACTCGACCAAAGAATGCAGTACGCGTTGAAGCGTGATGTGAGTCGTCATATCAAGACTGAACTGATTGGCAATTCAGACAAGACCAAACAACTTAAATTGCTGATCAGTCAATTTGCACCGTCTCGAGCGTCCGTCTTGATAGAAGGTGAGTCGGGTACCGGCAAAGAGCTGGTTGCTCGTGGTGTACATGAAGCCAGTAAACGCACAGGTCCATTTGTGCCAATCAACTGTGGTGCGATTGCTCCAGAGCTTCTAGAAAGTGAACTGTTTGGACATACATCAGGCGCATTTACTGGTGCGAAGAAAAACCGTGAAGGTCTTTTCCGAGTCGCAAGTGGTGGCACCTTGTTCCTTGATGAAATTGGTGAAATGCCACTGCCAATGCAAGCTGCATTGCTACGCGTGTTAGAGCAAAGAACCATTCGTCCAGTCGGTAACGAAAAGGAAATTTCCGTTGACGTACGAGTGGTGGCGGCGACCAACCGAAATCTTCAAGAAGAGGTCGATAAAGGGCACTTCCGCCGCGATCTGTTCTACCGACTCAATGTACTTAAGATTGATGTGGTGCCATTGAGAGAGCGCCCGTCAGACCTGATTGAACTTGTTCCATACTTTACTCGTCTTTTATCGAGCGAGCTTGGCATGCCAGTTCCAAATTGGGCACATGAAGATATCTTGGCGTTGAACGAATACGAATGGCCGGGAAATATTCGTGAACTTAAAAACTTAGTCGAACGATGCATTCTTTTAGACAAGCCACCAGCACACTATTGGCGCGAGATTAATGGTGATCCTGTTCCCGCTAGCATTTCAGTGACGGTGTCACATGGTGCGGAAATGCCAAACTTGAATAATGCAGACGCTGCCGAGGGTTATCCAAACACTTGGACACTCAAAGAAGTAGAAAAATCTCATATAGAACAGCTGGTTAGTTTTCATGATGGCAATAAATCGGCAGCTGCAAGAGATCTTGGCGTCGCACGTAAAACGCTAGAGCGTAAGTACAAAGATTGGAACACAGAAGGCTCTGAATATGCCGATTAGACGTCGTTGGTGGTCAAAGTGGGCGTTCCGATTCAAAACCATGGTTCGCTACCGATTATTATTCCTAACATCAGCTCCGATCATTCTGACCTTGTGCGCGCTTGTGGCTATCACACTGTATTGGTCAATACGTTACACGTGGCAGGGCGCTCTGATTGATGTTGATGAACGCTTGGATGTTGCCGATAACAGTATTCACCTGATCCAAAATCAGCAAGCATACAACGTTCGTGCGTTCGCCGAGTCTTATAACTTTCGAACCAAACTCGCGAGTGATCTTTCACACGAAGAGCTAACTCGCTGGGTGTCTGAGAACAAATCTCGCTATGAGCTCGATTTTCTGCGCTGGCGCAGTGTCGAGAGCATGGAAAAGAAACTCGAATATCTAAACTTAACTCACAAGCCTTCATTTTTCAGTGTCTTAAGCCGTAATGAACTCAATTATCTCGATCGTGACCTCGCTAAAAAAGCGGAAGTTCCGATGCTCAACGGGCAAGAGGTCGAGACTCGCGGATTGGTAAGCCGAACCGTTGTATCCATCAAAGATGAACATGATCATTTGATTGGTTTTCTGGATGGTGGGATCTTACTGAATAACAGTACTCAACTTGTTGACCAAATCAGTAACCTTATCTATCCACAACGAGAAGGTTTTAATCGTCATATTGGTACGGTCACGGTCTTCCTTGATGATCTTCGTGTCAGCACCAACGTGCCTTTGAGCAGTGAAGACAGTGTAGGGCGCGCCATTGGTACACGTGTTTCTCACGAGGTTCACTCGAAAGTCTTGAATGAAGGTAAAGAGTGGCTAGATCGAGCGTATGTTTACGATGCTTGGTACATCACAGCTTACCAACCAATCCATGACCAGTTTAATAATGTGATCGGCATGCTTTACACCGGTTATTTGATTTGGCCGTTGATAGAAACCTACTTGACCAACCTTGGCGAAATTAGCATTACCATTGTGTTGCTGTTGTTGGCATCCGGTTTGATCGTTCACCGTGGCGCACGTGATCTTTTCAACCCAATCGAACGCATTCATAAGGTCGTCAAGCTAGTCCAGATGGGGCAAGACAAGCGAATTGGTACGCTAGGTTTGGATGATCAACACGAACTGACACTGCTCGCTAAACAATTCGACAAGATGTTGGATCTACTGCACGAGCGCAATCAAGAGATTCAACAAGCGGCGTCTGAACTTGAGTGCAAAGTGCATTCTCGTACCGCGAGTTTGAAAGAGAAAACTGAAGAACTCGAACTGCACATCAAGCTTCTCAATCAAGCCAGAGATAAGCTGGTGGTCAATGAAAAACTGGCCGCGTTAGGTGAATTAACGGCAGGTATTGCTCATGAGATCAATAACCCAACCGCCGTGATTCTTGGCAACGTTGAACTGATGAAGTTTGAACTGGGCGATGAAGTGAGCCGTGTAGATGAGGAAGTCCACGCGATCATGGAGCAGATTGACCGAATTCGAAATATCACACGAAGCCTGCTTCAATACAGCCGTCACGGCGGCGTACAAGACGAAATTACGTGGCAACATATCAACCCAATAGTGGATGAAAGTATTACGCTCGTAAAAACAGGTGCGAAGAAGAAAGGCATTGTGTACGTATCGCAGCTGAACGCTAAAACCTCAGTCGAGGTCAATCGAAACCAATTGCTACAGATTCTGGTTAACCTACAAATGAACGCGATTCATGCAATGGACGGTCAGGGCACGTTAACCATTTCGAGTGAAGACTGGGTTGAAAATGGTGTGTCTCATGGCGCTATCGTTCATGTTCAAGATGAAGGCTGCGGTATTAAGGAAGAACAACTGAAACGTATCTTCTCGCCTTTCTATACCACCAAACGAGATGGCACGGGCTTAGGGTTGTCAGTATCTCAGAGTATCTTGAGCCAAACTGGCGGCGAGATCCGAGTTGAATCTGAGGTAGGTAAGGGAAGTTGCTTTAGTATCTATCTTCAACAGAAAGCGACACCTCAATTGCTTGTATCAAACCTATAAGTTCTAAGAACTCATTCACTGATATTATCATCTGATAATATTTCTAACGCGCTTGGGCTATTACACGAACGTTTTAGCCCAAGCACGAAAATTCCGCACTACTAATCTATCGCAAACCAAATCTCAACTCGCTGCAAATGAAGTGCTGCAGGCCTCACAATCGCTCGCAGAAGACAGTCAGAAAATGGCGAACACCACAGAGCACCTTACTGAGCAATTGAAATACTTTAAGGTTTAGCCTAAATACAACTGAGCTGAAGATAAAAAGCCCATAAAAAACACCTCCGCACTTGAGATAAGTTCGGAGGTGTTTTTATTTATGGTTAGTCATTTGCTATAAGAAACTAACGTCAAAAGCATCAAGCCTAATGCGCTGCCACTGAAATCTTCGGTGGGTTGATGTTGTGCTTCTTAAACTCTTTCATCACACGCAGGGTAATGTCGGTTTCAAACAGCTTCTCATACGCAGTATCCACAACATAAGCCTTACAGGTTAGCTGTATCGCTAGGTAGTTATCGGTAATCGTCTGTTTAACCAAAACCGTGACAGGCTTCGGTAAGTGGATGTAACGACTCGAAGACGCAGCTTCTTGAATTAAGTCACGGGCTAGGGTGATGTCTTCATCCATACCGACGTAAAACGGAATCACCACCTGCATGTCCAACGCACCGTAGTTACCACTGGTGGTCACTTCATTTAAGAACTTGTTGTTAGGAATGGTAATGATGTCATCGTTCAGCGTTCTCATTCGCACTGAACGCAAACCGATGGTAATGATATCTCCGTAGTTGCCTTCGAACGTGACGCGGTCACCAACTTGAAAGGGTCTATCAATCATTACCGTGATGCCCGCGATGAATGAAGCTGCCAAATCTTTAAGCGCAAAGCCGACTGACACGGCGAGGGTACCACCAATCAAAGCCAGTATTTGGTCGTTGATTCTAAAGCTCATCATGAACACGATAAGACCGGTGCTCACATAGATGAAGAACTGAGTAAACGACTGCAGTTTTTGTAGTAGCATTCGATATTGCACGAACTGACTACCAAAGCTGGTCACTAACGAGTTGATGAACTTAAGCAATAACCACATCGCAGCAATAACGATCATGGAGAAGAACACGCCGCTCCATCGCACAAGGCTCGCTATTTTAGAGATGTTTTCTACGTTAGCTAACTCTTCCGTCGCAAAGGTCGGGAAACTGACAGCACTTGCCAAGCCAACAAATAGTAGGATAAATAACTTCTTCATTTTACTTCACCAGTAGATGTTGACGGTCGAGAACGTTCGTAATATGGCGGAACCAGTGCTCAGAAATCCGAGCCTTTTCTTCATGCCAACCAATATAACCACGGCTTTCAAAGTAACGCAGAATCCCCGTTATCTCTGCCGTGCTCAGCTGTGTACATTCAGACAATACTTCCGGAGAAGCGATTTCCAGTTGTACGATAGAACGAAGTACAGCCAGCATAGGTTTCGGCATATTTTCCAGCTCCTGGGCTTCAGGAACATGGAACAGACGCACCACTGCTTGATCTGTCTCTTTGTTTCGGTTCAAAGAGAGTCGGAAGAAACGCAGCGCAACGGTAGGGTTGCCATCAGAATAGTGCCACAAAATTCGATAGAAACCTTGGCGTGCACGTTCTTCTTCACTCATATCATCTTGGTCCCATTGCTTAGGGACTACTAAACCATCAAAAGACAACGGCTTCTCAAGCTCCGTATTGATACGGCTATTTAGAAGTTCACCCACTTGTTTCTCTGTCCAACGCGGAAGGAAACACACCAAGTCAAACAGCAAACGTTCGCCACGCGCTCTATCCACAAATCGCCAGCTTGATTTGGCGATCGATATCACGACACGGTGGTTCTTTTTAGAACGACGCAGAAGGTTGGTCAAACGAATCAAATCAGACAGGCCACCGACCATTGGTTGCACCAGTCGTTGTGCGTTATCAATCGCGATAAGGTAAGTGGTATTGCTCTTACGAAGATGCGCTAATATTTGAATTTCAGTCGCTTCTTCGTCCAAGCCAATGCTCACGGCTAAATGCGCTAAAAGCTCTTGGTAACCCGCATAAGGGCAACTCACGTATACAGGCTCAGCGTTAGAGACTTTGTGCAGTAAGGTATATAGCAGCGTTGTCGCGCCGACACCACGTTCGCCAGACACAATACAGATAGCCGGGCTGTCTGACATTAAGTAGCGTGATAACTGCTTAATTTCATCTCCCGCGTAATCTATCAACGTACTGTCGATATTACCCGGAAGAATGTATTCATAGGTTTGATCGCCTTTGATTCGAACCAAGTTTTGCTGATTCTTATCAAGGTCAGACTGTTTAGCAACTTCAATTCTAAATAGATAAGCTAAGGCCTGGCTAAACAAAGTGTAATTGGATAGCAGGGCCATAATTCGATGTTGAAAGTTGTAAACACTCAACCACACGATGCCAATGGCCGTCGCCAATATATTAAGTAAGAAGGTATCCTTGCGGTTTACTGCCCAATTCACCCAAACCGGGCGATCAGAGATGTGTTGCAACGTATCGAAGACCTTCGCTCTCCATAGTCTGAGAACTGAGATCGTGACCAGCACAAACCAGAAAAACAGAGCGCTGTAAATCCAGCTGTAAATCGTACCTTTGCCTAGCGTAATACTTGATATCTGGAGAATCACACCCGCAACGATGAAGCTCCACACGTAACGACGAATAGTCGATAGGCGTAGTGCTATCACTTCTTGATTTGATGTACGACCTAAACGGTAGGCAAATTCCAAAATAAAGCTGATGGCAATCGAACCACCTAGAATCCACCAAGTGAAGATCTCCAGGAAAATCAAATGTTGAAGACTAGGGATACTAGAAAGCACTCTCAATGACAATGTGATGGCAATTAGCCAAGCAATCGCACGATCAGCGCGGCTGATATACCAAATCACGCGAACCAGAAAAGGAGGGTTCGTTTTCGCTTCAAGAAAGTTAATTCGAAACAGTTCAATCAAGCGGGTGCTGTTGGCAAGCCACCACACTAAACCGAAGTAGATGAATAACACTTTTAGTGAGGCACCAATCACTGGCACTGGCGAAATAAAGATGTCTTTAACAAGCGCTTTAAAGCTACGAATTTGGAAATAAACAAGATACTCAATGTTGAGCTTGGTTAATTCCCACTCTTGCTTAAATTGAGTTACGCCGTAGGGGCCAAAACCCGTTAGGCGCTCTTTATTAGCGGAATTCGTCTGCTCTAACAGGTGTTGCTTGCTCACATTCAAGCTATTCAAAGTGACGTAACTGGTTTGAACGGCAAACCATTGATCGGCGTCGTTGTTCGCTCTGTAGGCTTTTATCTGTTGCTCGAAGGTTTTGATTTCCTGCTTTTGAACTTGTAGCACTTCAGCGAGCAATATATTGACTTGGCGTCTGTCCGACGGTTCCATAAAGAGGGGGTCGGGTAACGAATCAATTCGATCATCGAGATCAACAGCAGAATCGGATACCTGCGGCTGAGATTGTAAGTCATATTCCAAGTTGGCATGACTAGGCCAAGAGAGAATGGCCAAAGTGAGGATTAAGAAGCGCGATAGTGAACGCATAAAAGTCTCTTAGAATTATGAGGTTAGGATTACTATAGTTAGATAATCTGACTTTGTGAAATCCAACCCCGTGTCGGGGGCGAGTACTTTATTCCTGTTTCGAGCGATTTTGTCATGAAATTGTCAGGGATTAGGCTAGTATTTGAGCATCTTTATTATGTCTTCTGTTGCGTTGATCGGGTTGGCTTTTACTGTGACCAATCAGCATACGATATATTCAATGGTTGGCATGATTTGGGACGTTATATACCGCCCATTATGGTGCGCTGTTCGATACTTTGTTTTTCCTTAAAATCGACGGTTTTACGGCGATAAATAGAAAACCAAAAATGTGAGTCAGTTCAAACTATGATTTGGCTAGGTTATCACTCACTTAATGGCCAGTAATTGCAATCAATACTTGCAGTTAAAGCCCTGAACAAGTAACGTTGCGGCGTTTTTCACATTAAAAAGGTAATGGCATTGATCTCCACAGCAAATATCACCCAACAATTCGGCGCTAAGCCACTTTTCGAAAATATTTCAGTTAAGTTCGGCGAAGGCAACCGCTACGGTTTAATCGGCGCGAATGGCTGTGGTAAATCGACGTTCATGAAGATCCTATCTGGTGAACTTGAGCCAAGTGCTGGTAACGTAAGCTACGATCCAAACGAGCGCGTTGCTAAGCTAAACCAAGACCAGTTTGCTTACGAAGAATTCACGGTAATCGACACGGTTATCATGGGTCACAAAGAGCTTTGGGCTATTAAGAAAGAGCGTGACCGCATTTACTCTTTGCCAGAAATGAGCGAAGAAGACGGCATGAAAGTGGCTGACCTTGAAGTTCAGTTCGCTGAAATGGACGGTTACATGGCAGAAGCTAAAGCTGGTGAGCTTCTTCTAGCGGTAGGTATTGAAGAATCAATGCACTTCGGTCTGATGAGCGAAGTAGCACCGGGTTGGAAACTTCGTGTTCTATTGTCTCAAGTACTGTTTGCAGACCCGCATATCATGCTTCTTGACGAACCAACGAACAACCTGGACATGGACACCATCAAGTGGTTGGAAGACACGCTAAACCAACGTAACTGCACAATGATCATCATTTCGCACGACCGTCACTTCCTAAACTCTGTTTGTACACACATGGCTGACCTTGATTACGGCGAACTTCGTCTATTCCCAGGTAACTACGATGAGTACATGACGGCTGCGACTCAAGCTCGTGAGCGTCTACTGTCTGACAACGCTAAGAAGAAAGCACAAATTGCTGAACTTCAAACGTTCGTATCTCGTTTCTCTGCTAACGCATCTAAAGCGAAGCAAGCAACGTCACGTGCTAAGCAGATCGATAAGATCCAACTAGACGAAGTTAAAGCGTCTAGCCGTCAAAACCCATTCATCCGTTTCGAACAGTCTAAAGAGCTATTCCGTAACGCACTTGTGGTTGAAAACCTATCTCAAGGTTTTGAAGAAGACCTATACAACAAGTTCGACGGTATTTTCGAAGTAGGTGAGCGTGTTGCTATCATCGGTGAGAACGGTGTGGGTAAAACAACACTACTTAACACACTAGCTGGCGCTCTTGAGCCTCGCACAGGTGAGTACAAGTGGTCTGAAAACTCAAACATCGGTTACTACGCTCAAGATCACGCACACGATTTCGAGACAGACATGAACTTGTTTGATTGGATGAGCCAATGGCGCCAAGAAGGCGAAGACGAGCAAGTTGTTCGTGGCTTCCTAGGTCGTATGCTATTTGGTCAAGACGACATTAAGAAATCTGTAAAGGTTATCTCTGGTGGTGAGCAAGGTCGTATGCTTCTTGGTAAGATCATGATGCATAAACCAAACATCCTGCTAATGGATGAGCCAACAAACCACATGGATATGGAATCTATCGAAGCGCTTAACTTGGCTCTTGAGAACTACAAAGGCACATTGTTCTTCGTATCTCACGACCGTGTATTCGTAGACTCGCTTGCAACTCGTATCCTTGAAATCAAAGATGGCAAGATCAACGATTTCCGCGGTACTTACGCTGAGTTCTTGAAAGCACGCGGCTAAGCTTTAAGTTAGCCTTAGTTTTCAACTCTATGCGTTGGAAATTAAGCTATAAATTGAAAATTAAAAACGCCGTCATACTAAAAAGCATGACGGCGTTTTTGTATCTAGCTAAGTTTCTATGTATTTATCCTTGATGGGTCACTAACTATTTACATCAGAACTTTACAATTAGAAGCGGTTAGTGAATCACCAATCAAACCTACGCTTTTTTCCGACTGCTGATTATTCACCTTTCACATCAAAGTCAATCTTGTCTGCACCCGTGAACACTTGGAAGCGTAAACCTTTAGCGCGAGCAATCGTAGTGATGCCGAACTTCTGCGCTAAATCTAAGCCCATTTGTGTAACGCCAGAGCGTGACAGTAGAACAGGGATTCCCATCTGCGCAACCTTAATCACCATCTCAGACGTTAAACGGCCTGTGGTGTAGAAGATCTTATCTTCACCTGTCTCTTTGTTAAGCCACATCTCACCAGCCAATGTATCAACGGCATTGTGTCGGCCAACATCTTCAACAAACGATAGAACCTTGTCGTCTTTGCAAACAGCACAGCCATGAACCGCACCCGCTTTCTTGTAGGTGTCGTTATAATGAGTCAGCGCTTCTAGAGCCGTATAGATTTCAGATTGCTTAATCTTGGTTTGAGGCACTTGGTAATCTTCCAATTGCTTCATCACGTTGCCATACATGGTACCTTGGCCACAGCCAGAGGTAACTGTCTTCTTCTTAAGCGCTTGCTCAAGTTGGCTCGTATCTTCTTTGGTGATAACCGCTGCTGAGCTGGTTTCCCAGTCGATGATGATTGATTCAACGGCTTCTGGATCAGAAAGGAAGCTTTGGTTTTTCAAATAACCCAAGACTAATGCTTCCGGGCGTGAACCCAATGTCATTAGAGTTACGATCTCTTTCCAGTTCAACATAACGGTAAGAGGGCGCTCGCACGCAATTTGTTTCGTTAGCTTTTCGCCATATTCATCAAACACTTCAACTTCGATGGTCTGAAGTGGGTTTTCACTGGTTTTTATTATGTTTGGTTTTACCACAGTCACGTCCTACTTAATGAGATAGCGATTATAAGGGATAAGAAGTTAGGCAAGAGTCATCATACGACTCTTTAGAATACATGCGTTCTCTGTCACTTAGTCAGTCTTAGCTTTAACTCAAGCATTTAGCAATTCTCATTCCAAAATAGCGGCTATTCGAGAAAACATGAAGCATTCGATTAAAATAGCGCAAAATATGAGAGTTCACCGAGACTAACATCTCAAACCAGCGCGATCGACTAACGTTATAGGGGTAACTTTACGACAAACGCACTAAAGACGGAGCAGGACTTAAAATGTATTGGCGTGTTTATTGCTTTGTAGAGGGTATATGATTATGCGAAGTACAAAATGTCCTACGTACGATCAGAATAAAGAAAATCAATTGGGTGCAGTATGTCTGAGATAAAAGAATTCCAAGAACACTACGAAAAAACAGAATCAGCTTGGCCAATAGGTGTCCAAAGAATAGAGAAAGAGATCAAAACTGGCATTTGGGTAACAACTCAATGGGAACTCATCGGTTTTGAATTATCACCTGAACATGAAACCCCAGACGTATGTTCGCTTCAGTTGCACAAAGACGAGCGTACAGACTATCGTTTCAACCTAAGCTCTCAGCAACCTAAGCTTTTCTTAGTGATGGATAATGTCGATTCAGGCGTTAAGCCCGTCATTCAGTTACTTACAGCATCACAAACCGTTGCAGGGCAATACATGGACGGTGACAACCAAGTCCTTTCATACGACATTCCGTTACCTGTACAAGCTTGGATGGAAGCGTTCATCGGTCGTCATGGTGAGTTATTAGAAGCAAGACGTAAGAAACGTAAAGGCGCGGGTCGATCAAATGGCAACTAACTTTTTTAGCCGTTGGTCTCAACGAAAGCTTGATGAATCAACCGACCAACCTTTAGAAGCGCAACAAACGCTTGAGGAAACTGAGCTTACTTCCGCAAGGACTTCGTTTGCTGCTTCATCTATAGACGCAGAAACATCGGAGTCATTAGAGCGTGATACTTTAGAAAATGGTGCTTTAGAAAATGAGTCTCCAGAACACAATGAAGACGCTCACGCTGTCGATTCTCAAGCTATTGACTCTCAGGAGATAGCATCAGAAACGACTGAAGACTTGTCTGTTGCTCAATTATTGGTGTCAGAAGCTTCAGAAAGCGTAAAAAAAGCGGCATTGCGTAAATTATTCCTCTCAGAAGAATTCAACGTTCGTGATGGTTTAGATGATTACGACGACGATTACAGTAATTTGAAGTCTCTTTCTGAAGGGGTTGCGGAAACCTTGCGTGATTGGGTTAAAGACAAAACGGAAGAAGAAACTGCGCCAGAAGAAGAGCAAATCATTGATAATAAAGACGAAGGTGAAGTTTTAGAAAATTCTGAAAGCGATCTTGAGGTATCTGATAATAAACTTGAAACGTCAGAAAGTGCCGAAATAACCGAACAAGAAAAAGAACTGTATAAAAACACAGTATCGGATAATAACGCTACAATGTCAGACGAAGCAGACCTGAAAGAGGTGGGACAAAATATACCACACAAAGAATAGGTACATTTTGTACTAAACACTCAATGAACCGCTTGCGACAAAATGTCCCAAGCGGTTTTTTTATACGCACAATAAACGTTATATAGGATTAAATCACTGAAATATAAGGCATATTAAATTGGCATGGCATTTGCTAAATAACGTTCATTATCAACTTTTTTGTAGATAGACGAGTTCACGGTCTGACGAACGACACACTGGCTAAAGGGTTAGTTGTTAACGGATTACTCAGCAAGTTCTCTCTCGCTTACTACAATAAAGGTTGAACAGATTATCCATGTCCAAAGATGGAACTGAGCAATGCTTAAACAATTATTAGAACAAGCAAATTCAAATAACGCTAAAGCAAGACTGTATGCATTTGAAAATACAGTTGAGTTAACAAATCTGATTCCACCTACTGTTAGCTACGAAAGCGGCGGTAATACACTTGTTATTGGTCCAACTGCGATCATTGAAAGTGCTGCGGCTCAATTACCTCAGTTAACAAGCCTAACACTGCTTTCGACAGATGGTGTGAAGGCGACGAATACTGAGTCAGAGCTTTACTACGCAAATGCTGTTCAGGTTTCAGGGTTCCTTGGTACGTTCGAAGTTCTAATCGAAAACAAAGGCCGAACCAATAACCTTGCAAAAGTAGCAATCAATCATGACTGTTTTGATGTGGTTTTGGACTTATGTCTGAATAGCTGCATGACTGAAGAAGTGCCTGTTCCTGGTTATTACCCAGTAGGTCGTGGTTATCCAAAACTGGCTGAAGCGTTAGAAGAAATTCCTACGTTAATGGGCACGTTTGATAAGCCTAAGTTCTTCCGTTTGGACACAGACCTATGTGCACACAGTTCTCGTGGTGTTAAAGGTTGTGAGCGTTGTGTTGATGCTTGTCCTGCTGGTGCACTTTCGAGTGAAGGCTCAGATAAGACGGGTCATAAGATCGAGATTAACCCTTACCTATGTCAAGGCGTGGGTACTTGTGCAACGAGCTGTCCGACAGAAGCGATTACCTATGCGCTTCCAAACCCTGACGACACTCAAAAGTTTATTGAACGTACGCTAGCGAACTATGAGCAAGCGGGCGGTCTGGATCCCATAGTGCTTATCTGTAGCTCGCGTCATGAAACCTATAACGTGATGGCACTTAAGGCGCTACCAGATAACGTGATTCCAATTGTCGTAGAAGAACTGCCATCTATTGGTATCGATACTTGGTTTGCAGCTTTAGTTAATGGCGCAACTCAGGTTCTGTTTGCCGCATCTCGCTTTATGCCAGAAACGATCATTCGTGTTCTGAATAACGAAGTAGGGATTGCTCAAGAACTACTAGATCAAATCGGTATTCCAAAAGAAACCATTGATATTCTGTACTTAGAATCTCTACGTGAATGTCCTCCAACACTTTGTGTGGATTCATTCGACCTTGCACTTGGCGATCTTCAAGGCAACAAGCGCCAACGTCTATTTACAGCACTTGATGCGATGTCTTCAGCTCGTATTCCTGTTGAAAATATTGTTGAGCTTCCGTCAAACGCACCTTACGGCAACGTTTCGTGTGATAGCAAAGATTGTACGTTATGTATGAGCTGTGTGGCTGTGTGTCCGACACGTGCGCTTCATACCGACGGGGCTTCTCCATCACTTAAATTTGTAGAACAAGACTGTATTCAATGTGGCTTGTGTGAAAAGGCATGTCCTGAAAATGTTCTGACTCTTACGCCTCGTATGAACTGGGTAAAAGAAGAACGTCAAAAAGCAGTTGTGATTCATGAAGAGAAAGCTGCGGAATGTGTACGTTGCCATAAACCATTCGCACCTCAGTCTATGATTGACATGTTACAGAACAAGTTACGCGGTCACTCTCACTTTTCAGATGAAGCAGCGATTAATCGTATCGCTATGTGTGAAGACTGCCGTGTGGTGGATATGTTCGATTCAATGGCTCAAGACCCATTGAAACAATTGAAATACTAGGAGTTAGCCTTGGAAACGAATTTGGATCAGGCACAAGAACAGACACTAAGAACTGAGATCTATTTGGTTCTATCCGCACTGTTTCGCAGCGCACCTTCTGAAGAGGTGATCGACTTTCTAAAAACACTCGATATTGAAGCGTCTGAAAGCGCAATGCAAAAGGCTTGGATTGCCATTCAACAAGCGGCAACAGAATCAAACCGTGAAGCTCTTGAAGACGAATATCAAGATTTGTTCATCGGTATTGGGCGTGGAGAAGTCGTTCCATTTGGTTCTTGGCATCGCACTGGCGCCATGATGGAAAAACCATTGGCAGAGATTCGTCATGACTTAGAGCTTTTAGGCATTGAGCGTGACGATCAAGTGAAAGAGCCGGAAGATCATATCGCAGCACTGTGTGAAGTGATGGCGATGCTAACGGCTGAAGAAGAAGCACTGCAACAGGCGGTATTCAATAAGCACCTTGGCCCTTGGTTTAACTCTTTCACGCGTCAGCTTGAAGGGGCAGAAAGCGCGAACTTCTACAAATCGGCCGCTCAACTGTGTGAAGCATTCTTAACGTTAGAACAAGTGCGTTTTAGCGTGAATACAAAAAGCAGTAAGCACAAATTAAAGATTGATGTGAAAAACGTCACTGATTACGAGTAATCGAGCAGTACGCGATTATATCGATAGAGGGGCATTAAGCCTCCAAAAAAAGATCTACCGTAAGGTAAGGAAGCAATGATGAAAGATAATAAAGATATAAATACAAGCCGTAGGGATCTACTCAAAGGCTTGACGACTGCAGCCGTTGCTGGTGCCGTTGTCGCTGGTACAACTAAAGTGGCAACCGCTTCAGAAACTGTTGAAATTTCGACAGAAGACGTGAAGAAGACAGGGTATCGTGAGACGCAACACATTCGCGATTACTACGACACACTTTAGGAGATAACGGATGAAACTTGTCAAACGCTCCGATAGTGTGAGCAAAGAAACCAATCAGCTAGGTGTGTCTCGACGTGCCTTCATGAAAAACACTTCATTAGCTGCTGGTGGCGCAGTGGTAGGCGCAAGTCTATTTGCACCAGGTATGATGAAGAAAGCACAGGCTAAATCGGTCGATCCAGAAGCGAAAACAGAAGTGAAACGTACTATCTGTTCTCACTGTTCTGTGGGTTGTGGTATCTACGCTGAAGTTCAAAATGGCGTATGGACAGGTCAAGAGCCTGCATTCGATCACCCATTCAACGCTGGTGGACACTGTGCGAAAGGTGCAGCACTTCGTGAGCACGGCCACGGTGAACGTCGTCTTAAGTACCCAATGAAATTGGAAGGCGGTAAGTGGAAGAAGCTTTCTTGGGAACAAGCGATTGAAGAGATCGGTAACAAAGCGCTAGAACTTCGTAAAGAGTCTGGCCCTGATTCAGTTTACTTCCTAGGTAGTGCGAAACACAGTAACGAGCAAGCTTATGCATTCCGTAAGATGGCTTCGCTTTGGGGCACCAACAACGTTGACCACCAAGCACGTATTTGTCACTCAACCACAGTAGCCGGTGTTGCGAACACTTGGGGTTACGGTGCAATGACAAACTCGTTCAATGACATGCACAACTGTAAATCGATGCTGTTCATTGGTTCAAACCCAGCAGAAGCTCACCCAGTAGCGATGCAACACATCTTGATCGCGAAAGAGAAGAACAACTGTAAGATCGTTGTTGCGGATCCTCGTCGTACGCGTACTGCTGCGAAATCAGATCACTACGTTTCTCTTCGTCCAGGTTCTGACGTTGCGTTTATCTGGGGTGTGTTATGGCACGTCTTTGCAAACCAATGGGAAGACAAAGAGTTCATTAAACAACGTGTATTCGGCATGGACGAGATCCGTGAAGAAGTCGCGAAGTGGAACCCAGCAGAAGTTGAACGCGTAACTGGTGTTAGTGAAAAAGACGTATACCACACCGCGAAACTACTTTCTGAAAACCGTCCGGGTTGTATCGTTTGGTGTATGGGTGGTACTCAGCACACGACTGGTAACAACAACACACGCGCTTACTGTGTACTTGAGCTTGCGCTAGGTAACATCGGTAAATCAGGCGGCGGTGCAAACATCTTCCGTGGTCACGATAACGTACAGGGCGCAACTGACCTTGGCGTACTGTCAGACACACTTCCAGGCTACTACGGCTTGTCTGAAGGTTCTTGGCGTCACTGGTCAAAAGTTTGGGATATCGACTTTGACTGGGTGAAAGGCCGTTTCGACGACAACGCATACGGCGGTCAAAAACCAATGAACAGTGCAGGTATTCCTGTATCTCGTTGGGTTGATGGCGTACTTGAAGACAAAGACAAGATTCGCCAACGCGAAAACATCCGTGCCATGTTCTACTGGGGTCACGCGGTGAACTCTCAGACTCGTGGTCCAGAGATGAAAAAAGCGATGCAGAAGCTGGATATGATGGTTATTGTTGACCCATACCCAACGGTTGCAGCGGTAATGAATGATCGTACCGACGGCGTTTACCTGCTACCAGCAACGACTCAGTTTGAAACCTACGGCAGTGTAACGGCGTCAAACCGTTCTCTACAGTGGCGTGACAAGGTTGTTGATCCTCTATTCGAATCTAAACCTGACCACGAAATCATGTACCTGCTTTCTAAGAAGCTTGGTTTCTCTGATCAGCTGTTCAAAAACATCCGTGTTGAGAACAACCAACCACTGATTGAAGATATTACACGTGAATTCAACAAAGGTATGTGGACAATCGGCTACACAGGCCAAAGCCCTGAGCGTTTGAAAGAACACCAACAGAATTGGCACACATTCCACAAAACGTCTCTAGAAGCAGAAGGCGGTCCAGCAAATGGCGAGACTTACGGTCTACCTTGGCCATGTTGGGGCACACCAGAGATGAAACATCCGGGTACACACATCCTTTACAATACGTCTAAGACGGTTGCTGAAGGTGGTGGTAACTTCCGTACTCGTTTTGGTGTTGAGTTTGAAGGTCAAAGCCTACTGGCAGAAGACAGCTACTCGAAAGGCTGTGAGATCAAAGACGGCTACCCAGAGTTCAGTGACAAACTACTGAAACAACTGGGTTGGTGGGATGATCTAACTGCAGAAGAGAAAGCGGCTGCTGAAGGCAAAAACTGGAAGACTGACGTTTCAGGTGGTATCCAACGTGTGGCAATTAAACACGGCTGTATCCCATTTGGTAATGCGAAAGCACGTGCGATTGTTTGGACATTCCCAGACCGTGTACCACTGCACCGTGAGCCACTTTACACGCCACGTCGCGACCTAGTTGCTGATTACCCAACGTGGGACGACAAAGAAGCTATCTTCCGTGTTCCTACGCTTTACAAGTCGATTCAAGAGCAAGACAAATCTGGCGAATACCCGATTATCCTGACCTCTGGTCGTTTGGTTGAGTACGAAGGTGGTGGTGAAGAAACCCGTTCTAACCCTTGGCTAGCAGAACTACAGCAAGAGATGTTTGTTGAAGTGAACCCGAAAGATGCAAACGACATCGGCTTTAAAGACGGTGACGATGTTTGGGTTGAGGGTGCAGAGAAGGGCCGTATTAAGGTGAAAGCGATGGTTACACGTCGTGTGAAACCGGGTCTGGCATTCATCCCATTCCACTTCGGTGGTAAGTTCCAAGGCGAAGATTTGCGTTCTAAATACCCAGAAGGCACTGATCCTTACGTTATTGGTGAAGCTGCTAACACAGCAACCACATACGGTTACGACCCTGTCACGTTAATGCAGGAAACGAAAGTAACCCTTTGTAATATTCGTAAAGCGTAAGGAGTCTTAAAATGGCTAGAATGAAATTTCTTTGTGACACCAAGCGTTGTATCGAATGTAACGGTTGTGTCACTGCATGTAAGAATGAAAATGATGATGCTCTGGAATGGGGTATTCAACGTCGCCGCGTTGTAACACTGAACGATGGCGAACCGGGTGAAAACTCTATCTCAGTAGCATGTATGCACTGTACTGATGCCCCTTGTATGGCAGTTTGCCCAGCAGACTGTTTTGAACATACAGAAGACGGCATCGTACTTCACAATAAAGATCTATGTATCGGTTGTGGTTACTGCTTGTTTGCTTGTCCGTTTGGCGCACCTCAATTCCCTAAACAGGAAGCATTTGGTGAGCGCGGTAAGATGGACAAATGTACCTTCTGTGCTGGCGGCCCTGAAACAGAGCCAGGTTCTGTAGAAGAGCGTCAGAAGTACGGTGCGAACCGTATTGCTGAAGGCAAGCTGCCAATGTGTGCTTCGCTTTGTTCAACAAAAGCGCTGCTTGCAGGTGATGCTGAGCAAGTCTCTGATATCTTCCGTCAGCGTGTTGTTGAGCGTGGTGCGAAAGGTGCTGGTTGGACAGACGGCAACGACCTTTCTTACGATGCGATGAAGAGCTAGTTAGGAGAGACATATGCTTACAATGTTTAAGCGTCTCTTCCTTGTTGTGCTGCCGATGTTGGCAGCACTAACAATGCTGTCTCCTTTGAGTCATGCATCTGAGACGAACTCATCACAAACTCAATCGAGCTCTGCTGAAAGAGAAATCACACAACTTGCTGGCGCTGATTTTTGGCGACAAGTAAGAAACGGTGAGGAAGGTTACACCACCTCTCAATCTGCTGAGCACGGTGTGTTGATCAGTACTCCAGGTCAAACGTGGTACATATTGAAAGAGAAGTGGATGTCACCAGCCGGTGCTGTCGCTATCTTTGGTAGTATTGCTTTCGTTACTTTGATGTATGTTGTGATTGGCCCATTAATGCTAAGTGCACCAAGAACGGGTCGTAAGATCAAACGTTGGTCTCGACTGGATCGTGCGTTGCACTGGAGCATGGCGTTTACTTTCTTAACGCTCGCGTTCAGTGGTTTGATGTTGGTTTACGGCAAGCACTTTTTGAAACCCTACATTCCAACTGACCTTTGGGGCTTTATCGTTCTATTGGCGAAGCAATACCACAACTACATCGGCCCGATTTTCTATGTGCTGTTGATGGCTGTTCTTATCAAGTGGTGGCGCAAGTCGATATTTAAGATGGTGGATGTCCAGTGGTTCATCAAACTGGGTGGTATGGTCGGGAAACATAAAGGTTCTCATCCATCGGCAGAATTCTCGAACGCGGGTGAAAAAGCGCTGTTTTGGCTGTTAATTGTGATGGGCAGTGTGGCGGCAATCAGTGGTTTGGTGTTGGATTTTCCAATATTCGGTCAAACACGCCGCCATATGGAACTTTCAAACCTTGTTCATATGATCGCCGCTCTTATCCTTATTTGTGGCTTTGTGTTCCACATTTATATCGGTTTGTTCGGTATGGAAGGCGCATTAGAAGGTATGGTAACAGGCGAAGTTGATGAAACCTGGGCTAAAGAGCACCATGACCTTTGGTACAAAGAAGTGATGGAACAAGAGAAAAACGGCGTTGAACAAAGCGCTAACGCAGCAACAGAGAAAACGGAAGGGGTGAATAAGAATGAACAAACCTCATAAAGGTATTTGGGTCGCTTACATACTAAGCTGCTTTACGCCATTTACTTGTCTTCTCTCTGGTGTGGTTGCCATCATCTACGCGGGCTATCGTTTAGATAAAGGCGAAGATGGTGAAGTAGTGGATACCCATTACTACGGCTTGATTCGCTCGTTCTTCTTGAACTTGACGTTCTTTGTTGTACTTATCGTGACAGTAGCGACCTCTAATGGCGTGTTGATCGGTGTGAACGATTACTGGTATCAAAATCATATTATCGATGACATCGCTTACTACATACCGTATGTAGGCATGTTGTTCGGTGGTGTTGCGATTGTGGTTTGGTTTATTCGTATGTATCAAGGTATGCAGCGTTTAAGTCAAAACCTACCGCAAAACCCGACAACAGGTCCAAACTTGTAGTCGAGTATCGGCTCACTAGATAGCGAATTATCTAGCACAATAGTCCTTTTGAAAGCCCAATGATTTCGGTCATTGGGCTTTTTGTTTCTAATCAGCAACGAAACTTAATGAAGCATAGTATTGACCGCTTCAATATGGTGCAACTCCCTTAATTGGTGCAATTCTTGTTTCCATTTTCACGCTCATTAAGAACCAAGAAAGTGCACCGATAAATTTATTATCAATTAATCAGTAAGTTAAAAGCAAAAACTGTTGCACGAAAATTACACCACACACTTGGAACGCATCTTGCGTTCACTGTTGAGTCTTTAATTAATTACAACATTGAATCGCACGATATCAGTGCAAATCAAATAAAGCGAAGGAGAATGCTTTAATGAGTGAAACGGTGACTCAAGTTCATAGTGCAGTACAAACCCTTACCCAAAGTTCAGATACTTTATTCCTATTACTCGGCGCCATCATGGTTTTCTTGATGCACGCTGGCTTTGCATTTCTAGAAGTCGGTACCGTTCGAAAGAAGAACCAAGTCAACGCGCTGGTTAAGATCCTTTCCGACTTTGGTGTCTCCGCCATTGCTTACTTCTTTATCGGTTACTGGGTTGCTTACGGTGCACACTTTTTTGCAGACGCAGAAACACTTTCGCAAGGCAACGGATATGAACTGGTTAAGTTCTTCTTCCTAATGACATTCGCAGCGGCAATTCCTGCGATTGTTTCTGGTGGTATCGCAGAGCGTGCTCGTTTCTATCCAATTTTGATTGCGACACTGTTTACGGTTGGTTTCATCTATCCATTTTTTGAAGGCATCATTTGGAACGGCAACTTTGGATTCCAAGATTGGCTAGAAGGTCAGTTTGGTTACGTGTTCCATGACTTCGCAGGCTCGGTAGTGGTTCACGGCGTAGGTGGTTGGATTGCTTTGGTCGCAGTTTACTTCTTAGGGATGCGTAAAGGTCGAATCCGTGCAGGCAAACACACCAACTTCGCACCATCGAATATCCCATTCTTAGCACTAGGCTCTTGGATCTTATGTGTGGGTTGGTTTGGCTTTAACGTGATGTCAGCTCAAGCGATCAATGGCATCAGCGGTCTCGTGGCAATGAACTCTCTCATGGCCATGGTTGGCGGTATTCTTGCGGCTCTAATTGCAGGTAAAAATGACCCGGGCTTCATCCACAATGGTCCTTTGGCTGGTCTCGTCGCTATCTGTGCGGGCTCAGATTTGATGCACCCACTTGGCGCTTTGGTGACGGGCGGTGTGGCAGGTGCGCTGTTTGTTTACCTATTTACTTATATGCAAAACAAAACACAGATTGATGATGTATTAGGTGTATGGCCTCTACACGGCATATGTGGCGCTTGGGGTGGCATTGCAGCGGGTATCTTCGGCTCGCAAACATTCTGGGGGCTAGGGGGCGTGAGCTTTGCTTCTCAAGTTGTCGGTACACTAGCGGGCATTGCTGTGGCTTTGATTGGCGCAATGATTGTTTATGGTGTGTTGAGCAAACTAACAGGCCTACGCTTAAGTGAAGAAGATGAATTCAACGGTGCGGATCTTTCTATCCATAAGATCTCTTCTATCAACGAAGACTAACGTTGTTCACTTGGTGGGGTAAAGCACATCAAGTAGACAACTGTTGAACAGAACTAAGCGGCTTCGGTCGCTTTTTTGTTTCTATGGATAGCAAAACAGAGAATTTGAGTAACAACAACCACAACTATCAAGCGAGTTATGTCACAAATAGCCAATGAATTCAGTTGCCTAAGACTATGGTCTAATCCCCAAAACTATTGTTGGAATTTGAACAGTGCTAAGCTGTTACAAAGTGACATATCTAAAAGGACGTTATATGCATTTCCCATATCGAAATATCGTAATTCTTACTGGCGCTGGCATCTCTGCAGAGTCGGGGATACAAACATTCCGAGCACAAGACGGGCTATGGGAAAACCACAAAATCGAAGATGTAGCGACGCCTGAAGGGTTCGCAAAAGATCCTGACTTGGTACAAGCCTTCTATAACAAGCGTCGTCACGGCCTGCAAAGTGAGAGCATTCAGCCCAATTCAGCCCACAAGGCGCTAGGAGAGCTCGAAGACAAGCTTGATGGCAAAGTTACCATCATTACTCAAAACATCGACAATTTGCACGAGAGAGGCGGTAGCAACAACATTATTCACATGCATGGTGAACTTTTAAAAGCGCGTTGCAGTGAATCCAATCAAGTTGTAGAGCACAAAGGCGATATTGAAACGGGTGAACTTTGTCATTGCTGCCAAATCCCTGCACAAATGCGTCCACATATTGTTTGGTTTGGCGAAATGCCACTAAGAATGGGCGACATTTATTCCGCACTGGAAGAAGCGGATCTGTTTATCTCTATCGGAACTTCAGGTGTTGTTTATCCAGCGGCAGGCTTTGTTCACGATGCGAAAATGCATGGTGCACATACTATCGAGATAAACCTCGAACCAAGTGCGGTTGAAAGTGAATTTGAAGAGAAGCGCTACGGCAAGGCGAGTATCGAGGTGCCTAAACTGGTTGGCGAGTTATTATGTACAGAGAAAGGTTCTTTAACGGCCTAAGCCTTGTCTTTAATAACACACATCAGTTTCTGAATCTGAAAAAATAAAGCGGCTTACGCCGCTTTATTTACTTAACTTCTTAACTAACAATAACTTAGTTGTTTACTTTAAGTTTTTGGAAGTACTCGTCATAAATAACGCTCGCTTCACCAACTTCATCTTGCCACACACCGTTATCCATCACTGATTGTGGTGGGAAAACGTTCTTGTCTTCAGCAAATTCTTTAGGAAGAAGAGGGTAAGCGGTTTTAACTGGTGTCGGGTAACCGATCTCTAGAGCAATTTTCGCAGCGTTCTCTGGGCGAAGAAGGAAGTCGATCATCTTATGAGCCGCTTCAGTGTTCTTAGCGCCTGCTGGAATTGCTAGGCTGTCCATCCAGAAGATAGCGCCTTTTTCTGGCCAGATAATGTCAATCGTTGCGCCTTCTTGGCGTGCCATGTAAGCAGAACCATTCCAAAGCATACCAAGAGACACTTCACCTGCTAGGTAAGGGTTCGCTGGGAAATCTGAGTTAAATACCAATACGTTTGGCATTAGCTTACGAAGTTCTTCGTAGGCTTCTTTGATTTCTTCAGGGTTAGTCGTGTTTGGAGAGTAGCCCAGTTTAGATAGAGCGATATGGAAAACCTCACGAGAGTCATCCATCATCATCAGTTGACCTTCCCACTGCGTATCCCACAGATCGCCCCAGTTTTTAACTGAAGACTTGTCTAGCATGTCTGAGTTGATACCAATACCCGTCGCACCCCAGATGTATGGGATTGAGTAGTTGTTATTTGGGTCAAATGGCTTATCTAAGTAATTTGGATCCAAATCTGCAAAGTGGCTTAGCTTGGTTTTATCAAGCTCTTGAAGCATGCCTTCTTTACGCATCTTAGAAACGAAGTAAGTAGAAGGAACCACTAAGTCGTAACCCGTACCTTGAGTTTTTAACTTAGCGTACATGCTTTCGTTAGACTCATAAGTTGAGTAGTAGACTTTAATGCCCGTCTCTTCTGTGAAGTCTTCTAGTACTTCATTTGGAATATATTCAGACCAGTTGTAAAAATACAGTTCTTGGTCAGCTGCGAAAGAGGGTGTAGAAAGTAAAGTAGCAGCACACAATGCGCCGGTATACAGTGTTTTTTTCATTACTGTTCCGTTCATTTGTTTGATTTGGAGCTGGGTAGTGAACCCAAGGTAAAGGATTTCGAAAAATCGCGCTATATTATAGCAGCGATATAATAAAATAGGCAGCCTATGCTGCCTATTCATTGATATTCTTATTTTTAACTTATTGATTATCTACGTTGACCTGTTAAGTAAACTGGTTACTTAGCCACAGTTAGATAATAAGCTAAATTACTGACCTGCTTTAAGTTTCATGAAGTAATCTTCGTACTTAACTGTCTTATCGCCAACCGCAGCTTGCCATTCAACACGATCAAGGTCTTCTTGCGATGGGAATAGCGCAGGGCTATCTTTGAACTTCTCGTTAGACGCTTTAACGGCCGTTAGGTAGCCTGTGTCACGAGAAATTTGCTCAGCAATTTCAGGGCGAAGTAGGAAATCAATCATCTTATGAGCTGCTTCTACGTTTACCGCACCAGAGCTAATCGCAAAGTTATCAACCCAACCGATACCGCCTTCTTTAGGGAAAACCAGTTTGATTGGTAGACCTTCGTTTTGCGCTGCAGCAGCAGAACCGTTCCACAGCATACCAAGACCCACTTCACCAGACATGTAAGGCGCGCCTGGGTTGTCTGAGTTAAATACTAGAACGTTTGGCATAAGCTTTTGTAGCTCAGCGTACGCTTCGTCGATCTCTTTTTCGTTGGTTGTGTTACCAGAGTAACCTAACTTACGCAGTGCGATGTGGAACACTTCACGAGTGTCGTCCATCATCATCAGTTGACCTTCAAGCTCTGGCTTCCATAGATCAGCCCAGCTTTGGAAATCTTCTGGATCGTACATGTCAGTGTTAACAGCAAGACCTGTGATCGCAACTACGTGTGGAATAGAGTAGTCGTTGCTTGGGTCGTACGGCTTATCTAGATAGTTAGTATCTAGATTCTTGAAGTTGTTCAGCTTAGTTTTGTCGATCTTTTGTAGCATACCTTCGTCACGCATCTTAGATACGAAGTAAGTCGACGGCACAACTAGGTCATAGCCTTTGTTGTGTGTTTTTAGCTTTGCGTACAGGGTTTCGTTCGACTCGTAAGTCGAGTAGATCACCTTGATACCAGTTTCATCAGTGAACTGTTCTAGAATCTCACTGTTGATGTAAGGTCCCCAATTCATGAATACCAATTCTTTGTTATCTTTTGCAAATGATGGTGCAGATAACATTGAAAGCGCACATGCACTACCAGCTAATAGAGTAGCCCATTTTTTCATTGACGTTAGCTCCAAACTAAACGTTGCCCGAAGGCAGTAGATAGAAAAACAGAATGGCAATTTACCATTCTGTTTATGATTAACACTTTTTTTGAACTTGAAGTCTCTTAACTTCTTAATCAAGCCAGTCTCTATATAGAGTAGGAGACTTACTTGATTTTTTCTCTCGCTAATGACTGAGAAATGATCACCAGTATTAACGACACCACTAACATCACTGTTGCTAGGGCGTTTACCTCAGGAGAGATACCCACTTTAACCATTGAGTAAATCTTCAGTGGTAAGATTTCATACGTTGGGCCGGTTACGAAAGAGCTAATGATTACATCGTCCAAAGACAGAGTGAAGCTCAATAACCAACCCGCAGCAACCGCTGGCTTAGCAAGAGGCAGAATGATCTGTTTTAGAATCGTCCATTCACTTGCACCTAAGTCTTTTGCTGCTTCTAGCATCTTCACATCAAAGCCATTCAAGCGACTGTATACCGTTACTACAACAAACGGTAGACAGAAGGTAATGTGAGCAGCAAGTAGGGTAAAGAACCCAAGTTGAACACCCATTACCAAGAATAGCGCAAGAAGCGAAATCGCCATTACGATATCTGGAGACATCATTACGATGAACAGCATGCCATTTACGATGCCTTTACCTTTAAATTGGTAACGGAATAGGGCTACTGCTGTAAGGCTCCCGACAATCGTTGCGGCTGTTGCTGAGAACACCGCTACGTTGATCGAGTGCCACGCAGCCTGCATTAGGCTGTCGTTGTTAATAAGCGCGTCATACCATTTAGTGGTGAAGCCACCCCATTTCATACCAAACTTATTGGCATTAAACGAGTTAGCGATCAATACGATAATAGGTAGGTATAGAAAGGCGTATACCAGCGCCATAAAGCTGAACTTAACTGTGCGCCCCATTAGTCTAGCTCCACTTTCTTGTTCAATAGCTTACCTGCTCGGTAGTAGGCATACAGCATCACAGCCATTGCCATGGTCAGTGCGATACTCGTCGCTGCGCCAAACGGCCAGTCTCGAGCGTTGAGCACTTGGCTCTTAATCACGTTACCAATCAATAGGTTCTTAGCTCCGCCTAATAGGTCAGAGATGTAGAACATACCTAACGCTGGCAGTAGCACTAACAAACAGCCGCCAATAATGCCCGGCATTGTTAGTGGTAGTACCACTTTCAATAGCGTTTGCAGTTTGTTCGCACCTAAATCTTTAGCCGCTTCTAAATACGTATCGTCCAGTTTTTCAATCGCTGAATACAGCGGCAGAATCATAAACGGAAGTAGGATGTACACTAAACCGATCATTACTGCGGTTTCTGAGTACATGATACGTAGCGGTTTATCAATGATATCTAACGCTAACAAGCTTTTGTTCAAGACACCTTGCGTACCCAGTACAATTTTTAATCCGTATGTACGAATCAAAGAGTTCGTCCAGAATGGTACTATCACCAGGAACAACATGATTGGACGCCACTTCGCCGGCATTTTTGCCACGATGTAAGCGAATGGGTAACCAATAATCAAACAAAGTAGGGTTGCGACAATTGCCATATAGAAAGAGTGCATCAACACTTTAAAATACAGCGGGTCAGCCAAACGCACGTAGTTATCGAGAGTGAAGGTCATCTCGATCAAGTTCGCTTCATCACGAGTTAAGAAGCTAGTACCAATGATCATGATATTTGGAATCATCACGAACAACACTAACCAACCTGTGATTAAAGCAACAATTGCGTTTTGTAAATTAAACTTCTTGCTCATCTTCTAATACCACTTCCCAGCTCTCAACCCAAGTTACTGCAACTTTTTGGCCCAGTGAGTGATCAACATCAGGGTCATCTTCGTTGAAGAATTCGCTAACCATGACACGCATACCAGATTCAAGTTCTACGACTGAATCTAATGTCATGCCTTTATAGGTTCGCTCGACAATGTGGCCAACAATACCGCGTTGCTCTGACTCTTTAATTTCTTCGATTCGAAGATCTTCAGGGCGAAGCAATACTTGCAGTTTTTGACCCGGTGTTACGTCTTTATCGTGATAGATAATGGACTCTTCACCTTCGATTGTCGCAACAATGCGTTTTTCATCTTGACGAGATTTCGCTGTCGCTTCGAATACGTTAATTTCACCAATGAAACGCGCTACAAATAGGTTCTTAGGCTCTTCGTAGATCTCTCTTGGTGTTCCGTCTTGTTCAATCACGCCATCACGCATAACAATAATACGGTCAGACATAGACAGCGCCTCTTCTTGGTCATGCGTTACAAAAATGAACGTGATACCAAGTTGGCGTTGTAATTGTTTCAGCTCGATTTGCATCTGTTTACGTAGTTTGTAATCCAGAGCAGATAGAGATTCATCCAACAAAAGAACTTTAGGCTTATTAACGACAGCACGAGCGATTGCGATACGTTGCTGTTGACCACCAGATAGCTGGTGTGGCTTTCGTTGTGCCATTTGCTCTAGGCGCACCATTTTCAAAGCATCCATTACACGAGGTTCAATATCGCTGTTTGGAACTTTCTGCATGCGTAAGCCAAATGCCACATTGTCGAAAACGGTCATATGCGGGAATAGGGCATAGCTTTGGAATACAGTGTTTACATGCCTTTGTTCAGCAGGAACTTGGGTTACGTTTTGTTCAGCTAATAGTATTTGACCACTATCTGCCGTTTCAAAACCCGCAATCATTCTTAGCACGGTTGTTTTACCACAACCTGATGGGCCTAAAATCGTGAGAAACTCACCATGATTTACGTTTAAATCCAGATTGCCGATGACTTCCTTACCATCGAAACTTTTACTGATGCCAGTTAGCTGTACTACTGGCTTTCCTACTGATTTTTTAGCGTTCAACGTCTGTTTTTCTCCACCTTGGTTCTATTTGAGACCTGTTGCTATACACCTTTAAGGCGCGCATCATAATCACCAAAAACGTGAATTCAAAGCATTTTTTACCTTTCGAAGATAAAAAATTTCGCAGGTAAAAGTAAACATCCTTTACCATACTGTTATTTACTGGGTTTACACCCTAACAAGTGTCTAATTATTAACCATCAAGACGCAAAAGCAAGCCTTGTTACAGATTCATATTTTAGTTTGTATCCGACATATGAGTATAATGAAGGTAATTTTTTATCAATAAGTTAGGTGGCTTCGCTTAATCGGCACACCTAGGTATCAATATGAACAACGACATCGAAAAAGATTTTAATTTGGGCGGTAGTATCAACCGTGCACTTTCTGGCGATTATGAGCTCAAAGCAACGGCTGTATTCCAAGAAGCTTGGAAACATACGATAAGTCACTTTCTTTCGTTTTCCCCAGCGATTATTGCTTTGATGTTTGTGCAGCTCGCTATCTTTTATATCGCACTAAAACTACAGCTTGGTGATCCCGCGGTTATCTTAGATGCAGTTATCGACCCTGAGTCGTTTACGCCACAAATCGTTGAATCGATTTTTATCGCGAACTTTAGCTATGAAGTGATCAGTGCGCCTATCTATGCGGGTATCTGTTTAATGGCAATGAGTCACGCCGCTGGCCTACAAACCAAAGTACGCCACATCGGTAAAGGTTTGCAGTTTACGGTTCCGGTTATTCTAGTGACTTTGTTTAGCCTAATGCTTCAAGGCATCGCAGGTATGATTCTGCCGTTCTTGTCTATCTACTTCTCACTGGCGTTCAGCCATTCGATTCTGCTGATTTGTGATAAGAAAGTGCCGCCAATGCAATCGCTGCTGCTTTCTCTGCGTGCTGTCAACAAAAAAATCTTCACCGTTGCTTCTATCTACCTATTAGTAATGCTGATGTTCATCGTCGCGGCAATGATGTACGGCATTGGCTTAATCTTCGTTCTTCCATTCTTCTTCCACGTGAAAGGTATCCTTTACCGCGAGATGTTTGGCATTAAACTCAAACTGATCGCGTCAGACAGACCAAAGAGCGACGACGACCACAACGGTAGCAACAATAAAGACCCACAGGTATTCGATGCATAACAACTCTAAATTAAGCTCAAGTAAATCACTTGCGCTAAAAGTGACAGCATTAGCCTTAGTTGGCTCGATCTCGTTAGTTGGCCCAATGCTTTACCAACAAGAAGAAGAGCGCAGGCGAGCGGGGCAAAAGGCTTCAGACTCAGAGCAAAACTTTGGTGACTTGACCGTCTCTTCTGATAAGCCAGATTTCGCAGCGATTGAAGATGTAAATAAAAAGAAAGACACCTTCTTTTCTTATCTTCGCCCAAGTATCAACATCGAAAACAAGCGAATCACCAAAGAACGTGCGTTTCTAACCAAGCTTTCAGAGACGGGGTTGAACAATGTTGACTCTGAAGACGCGTCATACGCAAAGAGACTAGGGAAGCTATATAGCCTGCCTGTACCTTCATCGGGCTTAAATGACGCTTGGCTGAAAGAAATGTTGAATCGTGTAAACGTGCTACCTGAAGCGCTTGTGTTAACTCAGGCGGCCAATGAATCAGCTTGGGGTACATCTCGTTTCGCCACTAAAGCAAATAACTATTTTGGACACTGGTGTTACACCAAAGGTTGTGGCCTTGTTCCGCTACAACGTAACGAAGGTAGCTCGCATGAAGTCGCAACATTCTCTTCAAGCCAAGAATCCGTACATCGGTATTTCATGAACCTTAATCGTAATCGTGCTTACGCCGATCTAAGAGTGATTCGTGCAAAGCTTGATGCGCAAGGTGATGATCTTTTAACAACCGCAACGGCGACAGAGCTCACCAATGGCTTGTTAAAATATTCTGAGCGAGGTTCCGACTATGTGACTGATTTACAAGCTATGATCCGTCACAACGAGGTATACTGGAAAAAGTAACTCATTTTGATACCAACTTGGTTGCCTTCGATAGTCGGCTTATACCAGTAATATCACAAAAAGAGCAGCTCATTGGCTGCTCTTTCTATTTATAAACGCTCAACTTCGACAAGATTATAATAATGAAAAAGACAGCACTCGCTTTATTAGCCTCATTAAGCCTTGGGGTTTCTCTTCCTGCTACAGCGCAAGAATACATGTTCACGTATTCTAAGCTTTATACTCAGCTGAAAAACAACACCAAAGAAGGGCATGATGATGTCAAAGTTGCGGTCTTCTTTGTTGATCAACAAGCTCAGCAAACCTGTCACATCAGCAAAGCTTGGATGGAAAAAGAAGAGCACTACGAAGAGCTAAAAGTCTCTCCAGCCAATGAACTGCTTCTACCGGTAGATCAAAACCTTCGTTCAGCAAACCCTCTTATCTTTGTACAAACTCAAGAACAAGAATGTGCGTATTCTTTGGTCGTGATGACTCAAGAGCCTTTAGTTGGAACTGTTGAAGTTACACAGATAGAAAATCTATTGCCACAGATGCAGGCGATGCTTGAAGACGTCAGCGGTATGTTCTCTGGTTGGTTCACGCCAGATATCCAAGGGTTAACGCTAGAGTTCGCTAATAAGCTGGAAGGCAACATCGAGCTTTCAAATGGCAAGCAACTACCAATCAAAGAAGGACGTGCGAAATTCATCTTAGAAGAACTGAATGGAAGTGACAGCATCACGTTGCCAGAACCAACAGTTCGCGTATTGCCGTACATTCCCGCGCAATAATTTTTAACAGAATCATTGTTAGTGAAGTAAAAGCTTAGCGAAATCATCCCCCTAAGTTTTTGCGACATATCTTAAAGCAGCCTCATCGAATAAGATCAGGCTGCTTTTCTTTATCTATGATACCAACCGAGAGCTTTTGAAGCCGCGTTTCTCTGCCGTTTAGGCGCTTATCGAACAATAAAAGCAGAATCTTTCTATTACTCAGCTTGTTTATCCGGCCGTTACTATTTCAACATCAAATAAAAATCCGTATAATCCACGCCCTAAAACAGTCCCACTAGCAATCTACAGTCGGTAATACGACGGTGTGAGAGTCGCAATGAACCAAAACGATAATAGAAAAGAAACACTTGAATTCAACAAACTTCAGAAACGTCTGAGAAGAAATGTTGGAAATGCCATCATCGACTACAACATGATCGAAGAGAATGACGTAGTAATGGCATGTATTAGTGGCGGTAAAGATTCATTTGCGATGTTAGATATTTTGCTACGTTTACGTGAAGCAGCACCGATCAAATTTGATGTTGTGGCAGTAAACCTAGATCAAAAACAACCTGGGTTCCCTGAACACATTCTTCCTGAGTACTTTGAAACGCTGAACATTCCTTACTACATCGTAGATAAAGACACGTATTCAGTGGTTAAAGAGAAAGTGCCAGAAGGTAAAACAACGTGTGGCCTATGTTCTCGTCTTCGTCGTGGTACTTTGTACTCATTCGCAGAGAAGATTGGTGCAACTAAGATCGCTCTGGGTCACCACCTAGACGACATCGTTGAGACCATGTTCCTAAACATGTTCCACGGTGCGCGCTTAAAGGCTATGCCACCAAAGCTTCGTTCAGATGATGGTCGTAACGTTGTTATTCGTCCACTGACTTACTGTCGTGAAACGGACCTAATCAAATACGCAGAACATAAAGAGTTCCCAATCATTCCTTGTAACCTATGTGGCTCTCAAGAGAATCTACAGCGTCAGAACATTAAAGCGATGCTAATTGATTGGGATAAGAAAACGCCAGGTCGTGTTGAGAAGATCTTCAAGTCAATCCAGAACGTAAGTCCAAGCCAACTGGCTGACCGCGAGCTGTTTGACTTCGTGAACCTTCCACTAGACCGTAGTGAAGACCGCAAAGCGTACGAATTCGAAGAAGCTGAAATTTCATCTTCTAACATCGATGAGTCAATGTTCATCGACGTAACGAACGTATAATAAGAATAATCGTTGTAGAGCAATAGATGCGCCTACAACAGACAAACAAAAACGCCTCAAGCAATGCTTGAGGCGTTTTTTTATAAGTTAAACTATCCCTGACCTAACCTTTCGAAAGGTTAGGGTCTAGTGGGCTAACGTAACCAGACGGTTTAAGAGCCAACACATCACAGTTAATCTTATCGATAACATGTTCCGCGGTATTACCAATAAACACGGCAGACAAGCCAGTACGACCCGTTGTACCCAGAATCACCATCGCAGCGTTATTTTCAGAAGCGACGCGAGGAATAACATCTTCTGGCAAGCCTTGTTCAACCACAGTTTGTTCTTCACACATACCGTGCTTCTGGCGCAATGCTTTCATTGCCGTTAAGTGATGGCCACGAACCGCATCGGTATAAGACGTTGGATCAAACTCTGGCAGTTCAATGGTAATATTCGCAGGTGTCACAGGGTAGGCATTCACCAAGAACGGTTCCGCATCCAAACGACCGGTGATCTCTAGCAATCTATCGACCATCGTATCGTTAAGCTCTAAATGAGCTTCTGTTTCAGAACCTACATGAACTGAAGCAAAAATCTTCGCGTGATCTGGCCAGAAATCGTTTTTAACCAATAGCACTGGGCTAGGGCACTTTCTCAACAGATGCCAATCGGTTGGAGTGAAGATGACAGATTCCAAAGTATCGTGTTTACGCGTACCTTTGATTAAGATGTCGTGCTCGCCGCTGTAAACCTCAGCAATGATCGCTTCGTACGGGCGGTTATGCCAAACCACTTGTACATTAAATTCAATAGAATCATCTAGGTAAGGTTCTGCGACTTTATTCATCCAAATTTCGCGTTGGTGAATTACGCCTTTGCGCATTGCGTCTCTTTCATCGATAGAGAGCATAGATGTCATTTCATACGAGAAGTCGTATATCGACAAAAAGAAAGTGATGTGGCTTGTTGAGGTGCTTTTCTTAGCAAGTTGAATAGCACGAACTAGAGCAGGTTGCTCATCGTGATTAATGTCTGCGACAACTAAAATTTTGTTATAGATACTCATAACTAAGCCTACTTTTCAGACCGAACATATAAATAATGTAGCGTAGTTATGGAGAGATTAAGAGAAATATAAGAGGTTTTAAGAGAGAAACATGATGTAGCTCATTATTGAACTACATCATTGATATCTAGACTATTCTTTTGAAACGCCAGCAAGTTCCATCAACGCATCGTGATCTTCGATAGTGATATATTTGCCTTTAACGCTCAAGATGTCTGCTTTTTGGAAGCGACCTAGAAGACGGCTGATTGTTTCAACAGTCAAACCAAGGTAGTTACCAATATCGCCACGAGTCATCGTTAGGCGGAACTCACGCGGGCTGAAGCCACGTTGAGAGAAGCGAGTCGAAAGGTTGTAAAGGAATGCAGCAAGACGCTCTTCCGCGTTCTTCTTAGAAAGAAGCAGAATCATTTCTTGGTCACCTTTAATCTCGTTACTCATCAGGCGCATAATTTGCTGACGCAATTTAGGCATTTTTCCTGATAGGTCATCAAGAATCTCATATGGGATTTCACATACCATAGAAGTTTCTAGCGCTTGTGCAAAACTAGGGTGTTGGTCACCAGTAATCGCATCGAAGCCAACAAGATCGCCCGCTAGGTGGAATGCAGTAATCTGCTCATCACCTTGCTCGGTAATCGTGTAGCTCTTGATCGTTCCAGAGCGAATAGCATATAGAGATTTAAGCTCGTCACCGGCTTTAAATAACTCTTGGCCTTTTTGAATAGGCTTTTTTCTCTCAATGATCTGATCAAGTTGATCGAGTTCAGATTCATTCAAAGTAAACGGAATACAGAGCTGGCTAATACTACAATCCTGGCAATGGATCGCACAGCCACCAGACTGAACACGTTTCGTCACAGGCTTTTCAGAAATCATAACAATCTTTCACTATTTGATATACGTCAATATTTTAGCATTCCTTTATCCAGTTGGGTAGTAAAAAAACCGGATTTAAAGAATGGCTATACGGTATAAATAATGAGCTGCAATGCCATATATCCGGTATAGAAACCATAAAGGAGGATTAAAATTGCGCCTAATTGGCGAAATAAGTCAGCTTGTTGCATTTTTTTGAGGAAATTAGCGCCCATACCTACTGTGAGCATTGCTGGAAGCGTACCTAAACCGAAAGCAAGCATGATACCTGCACCGTTGTACCAACTTCCTGATACCGCCGCCCACGTAAGCATTGAGTAAACTAAGCCACATGGTAGCCAACCCCAAATAAAGCCAAACGGCAAAGCATGGCTAGGGTGCTTCAAGGGTAGAAATGATTTACCTAAAGGAGAGATATAGCGCCATAGTTTCTGCCCGACTTTTTCAAAGAACAACAAGCCGAACCACCATTTACCGATATACAAACCTAAGACGATCATAAAGCCAGCTGCAAATAATCGCAGCCAACCTAGCAGAGCGTTAAAATCGCTTAGCTGACCTATCGAAGAGATTGCACCGCCAATCACACCACCAATCACGGCATAACTTAGCAAGCGCCCTAGGTTATAAAGTAGGGGAATAACAGGGGAAGGTTTACTGTTGCCAATCGAAAGAAGCGACGCAATACCACCACACATTCCCATGCAATGGCCTGCGCCGATCAATCCAACAACAAAGGCTCCGATCCAATCAGGCGTCATCGTTCTTTTTGTCTACGTTAGTTTGGCTTTCGCTGTTAGCTTTCTCATTCTTGACAGGTTTACTATCAGAATGGTTGTGAGCCTTTTCGTCTTCATCAAACAGTATATTGTGACCTTGACGTTCTAGGTCTTCAAACTGTTCGCTCTTCACCGCCCATAGAAAAATACCAACAGCGATGCACACCAGTACAATCGCAATGGGGATCAGGATGTATAAACTTTCCATTATTTACCTTGCTCTTTTAAAAGCCTTAACGAGTTAGACACAACAATAATAGAGCTGGCAGACATGCCCACAACGGCAATGTATGGAGCAACCAAACCCGCGACAGCCAATGGAAGGATAAGTAAGTTATATCCTAATGACCAAGCTAGGTTTTCACGAATTATCTTACGTGTTTTTAACGCCAAAGTACGCGACTTAAGTAATCTATCGAGCTTATCACCCAGTAACACCATATCCGCAGAAGCTTTCGCCACGTCTGTACCGCCGCCCATAGCGACAGAAAGGTGGGCACCTGCAAGAATAGGGGCATCGTTAATGCCATCGCCAACCATCATGGTAATGTCACTTGCATCTCGAGAGTTCAGGTAAGCAAGTTTATCTTCAGGTTTCGCGTTAGCAACAATATCAGTAATACCAATCTCTTCAGCAACAGGCTTCGCGTTAATCAAAGAATCGCCAGTAAGCAGAGTTGTTTTGATGCCCGCTTCTTTAAACTGCTTAATAAACTCGATGCTTTCTTTACGGATTGGATCTTCATAAGTAAATGTAGCGATATGACGACCCGCCATCGACAAGTAAATGCCGTTGCTTTCCGATGGTTGAGCTTCACCTAGAATGAATTCACTACTACCAATCGCAACTTCTTGGCCATTCCACTCACCAGTGATACCTGAACCAATCACGTTATTAACTGACTCTACTTCGATCTCATCAGAAAGATGAGTCTTGAACGCTTTAGCGATAGGGTGGTTAGCGTGTTGTTCCAGGCTCGCCGCTACTTTGAGACAAGTGTCTTTATCAAGTTCAGCGAAGGTTTCAACTTGGCTGATACGAATATCACCCTCAGTCAATGTACCTGTTTTATCGATGATCAAGTGATTCACTTTGCACAAGGTTTCGAATACGTGGCCTTTGCGCAGCAAAATACCGAAGTTACCCATGCGAGACGTTGAACAAGTAATCGCCGTCGGTGTTGCAAGTGACAGAGCACAAGGACACGTTGCGACCAATACCGAAAGCATGATCCAGAAAGCGTCTTCTGGTCGTGTTTGGTGCCAGTAGAACCAAGTACCGAACGAAATGATTAAGATCACCGCAACAAAGTATCGAGCCACAACATCAGCAATTTCTGCAATTCGAGGTTTAGACAATTGCGCTTCGTCTTGCAGGCGAACGATGTTGGAAATCACCGAATCCGCTTTTGACGTCATTACTTCCAATTCAAATGATTCATCACCATTCAATGTACCAGCAAAGACGGTATCGCCTTCGTTTTTGACTACATGGATAGATTCGCCAGTCAGCATCGATTCATCGATATGAACTCTGCCAGACAATACTTTGCCATCGGCAGGAATGTGCTCACCCGGTAGAACGCGAATTTGGTCGCCAACTTTTAAGGTTTTGACTGGAACTTGTTCGCCATCTAACGTTGTTGCCATAGCAGGAACGAGCTTAAGCAGGTTACCACTAGCAGCGGCGGCTTTACGACGAGCGCGCATTTCAAGGAAACGACCAAGCAGTAGGAAGAAGGTAAACATCGAGATAGATTCGAAGAATACTTCACCTTTCTCTGTCACCGTTGCGACCAAACTTGCAACGTAGGCAAACAAAAGAGCGATCGACACAGGTACATCCATACCCAATGTTCGACCTTTGAGGCTACGCCACGCGTTGATATAGAAAGGCAATGCAGAGTAGAGCAGAACCGGTGTTGCAAAGATTAAGCTCACCCAACGGAAGTAGCTTTTGAATTCGGGCTCAAGGTTACCGAAGACTTCAAGATACAACGCCACAGCCAGCATCATGACCTGCATGGTTGCTAAACCAGCAATACCAAGACGATAGAGATAATTCTTCATCGATCGATGATAGGCGGCTTCTTGTTGATCAGCCTCAAAAGGTGCGGCTTTGTAGCCTAAGGTATGGATTGCAGACAACAGCTCGCTCAGTTTCGTCTGAGTGTTGTCCCAACTGAGCAGGGCGCGGTTAGTCGTGGTATTAACACGAATACTAACAACCCCTAACTTTGAAGAGACTTGCTTTTCAATAAGCCAAGCACAAGCAGCACAAGAGACACCTTCTAGTGACAATGTCACTTCAGAGGTGTTTTCAGAGTTACGGACGAACTCCAATTGAACATCTTCGTTGTCGTAATGACTGAGTGCCAGAAGTTGCTCTGGCACGAGATCCGCTTTTTCAGCTGGAGCGGTACGATATTGGTAGTAAGAGACCAGACCGCTATCAACGATTGTCTGGGCTACGGTTTCGCAACCCGGACAACACATAGGTCGCACCGATCCTAAGATTTCTACTTTAAAATCCGTTTCCGCTGGTACATCTTCACCGCAGTGATAACAGGATTCACACATAAGATTTAGTTCGTTAGTTGAGTAGGAGTATCAATAGGGAAGTTCATGCGACCTTGCACTAACCATTCAGAATCATGCGGAGAAAGCTCGATAAACCATGGACCTTGCATTTCATGATCCAGAGTCAACGTGTAGTTGCCTCTCGCATCAGCGGTCAGTAGCTGAGTAAAATCACGGTCAGGCAGCGTTCGGTGCACGAACATTGCGCTAATAGCAGGGAAGTGGTCTAGTTTGCCTTTGTCGAGAGTAATGATAACTGAGTTACCTTTCTCGCTAACTGAAGCTGATAAGCCAAGCTCTTTAGCAACATTTACTTTCGAAATGTCGACATTAATACCTTTACCTTTTTTATAGTAATCTTCAGTGACAACGTTAACTGAATGGTTGGTAAGTATCGCGACTCGAACCAATGTTAGCATAGAAACGCCAACGGTTAGGAAGATCAAAAACCACGGCCAAAACTGCTTATACCAAGGTTGTTCCATATTATTATTCTCAATATATACAATGAAATAAAACTAATTTTTACAAACACTTAAGGTTATAACTGTAAAAGAAAGACAGCCCCTTAAGAAGGGGCTGTTATTATTATGTTACTCTTTATCTGAGTTGCTGAGGCTCCAGACGTAGGCAGAGACGAGCTGAACCTTATCCTCACCGAGGATGTCCTTCCAAGCCGGCATTACACCAGAACGTCCGTACATGACTGTTTCCGTCACATCAGCGCGAGAATCGCCAAATAGCCAGTCGCGGTCAGTCAAGTCAGGTGCGCCAACAGCAGGGTTACCCTTACCATCAGTACCGTGACAGGCTGCACACACTACAAAGCGCGCTTTACCAGCCTCTGCTTCACGTGCGTTTACGCTACGACCAGAAAGGCTAAGCGTGTAGCTAACTACTTCTTTTACGCCTTCTTCGCCAAGAGCGTCTTTCCAACCTGGCATTTGACCGACACGACCATGCATGATGGTAGTAACGATAGCTTGTGGTTCACCACCATATAGCCATGCGTCATCAGTTAGGTTCGGGAAACCTTTCTGACCACGTGCATCAGAGCCGTGACACTGAGAACAGTTTTGTAGGAACAAACGTTGGCCCACTTTGATTGCATCGGCATCTGATGCAATGTCAGGGACAGAACGTAGACCATTTTCGTCGTGAGCTAGCTTTCTGAAAGCTTCACCAAAGTAGGTGTCAGCATCATCAAGTTCTTTCGCGTATGCGTCTAACTGTTTGTTTGCTTGCGCAGCAGCGATTGCAGAGCGAGACTCTTCTACGCTACGAACTGTTTGGTTTGAACTCGTCCAACCTAGTAGACCTTTAAAGTTGCCAAGGCCTGGGTATAGAGCTAGATAAACAGCTGCAAACACAATTGTGCTAACGAAAAGGTATGTCCACCATTTAGGTAGCGGGTTATTAAGCTCACGAATACCATCGTATTCATGGCCCATATCCTGACCTTCTTCTACACCTGTTTTATCGTTGGAACACCAACGAAGTAAGGCTGCACAGCCAATCAATGTACCGATTGTGATTACTGTTACCCAAATACTCCAGAATGTACTCATTACTTCGTCACTCCTTGATTTTTATCTTTCGCAGGTGCTTCATCAGCGAACACTAGGTTTGCATCTTCGTCGAAGCGCGACTTACGATTTTTACCGAAAGCCCACCAAACGATGCCGATGAAACAAGCAAAAACAGTAACAGTCCAAACACTTTGAAATGTAATAATGTCCATAATTATTCCTTATTTCATTGCGTGGCCAAGCGATTGAAGGTAAGCGATGATTGCATCCATCTCTGTTTTTCCTTCAACATCTTGTTTAGCGTTAGCAATTTGTTCGTCTGTGTAAGGAACACCAAATTGATTACGGAAGATTTCAAGCTTCTGTTTAGTCAATTTGCCATCAAGTACATTCTCAGCAAGCCATGGGAAACCAGGCATGTTTGATTCAGGAACAAGTTCGCGAGGGTCGATAAGGTGAACGCGGTGCCACTCATCAGAGTAACGATCACCAACACGCGCTAAATCAGGACCAGTACGCTTAGAACCCCATAGGAATGGGTGTTCCCAAACGCTTTCGCCAGCTACAGAGTAGTGACCGTAACGTTCAGTTTCAGAGCGGAAAGGACGAATCATTTGGCTGTGACATACGTTACAACCTTCGCGAATGTAGATATCACGACCTTCCATTTCCAGAGCAGAGTAAACACGTAGATTTTCTACAGGTTCAGTAGTCTGCTTTTGGAAAATAAGTGGGGTAATTTCTACTAAAGCACCAAAACTGATAGCAATAACGATAAGAATCGCTAGTAGGCCAACATTCTTCTCTACCAACTCATGGCGATTATTTGAATTTGAGCTCATTCTAAATCTCCTTAAGCCGGTTGAGGGATAGCTTTAAGGCTATCTTTAGGTGCAGAAACAGTTTTGTACGTGTTGTATGCCATTAAGAACATACCAGATAGGAAGATGAAACCACCTAAGAAACGTACAAAGTAGAACGGGTAAGACGCTTCTACAGATTCAACGAAGCTGTAAGTTAATGTACCGTCAGAGTTAACTGCACGCCACATCAGACCTTGCATCACGCCAGAGATCCACATTGCTACAATGTAGAAAACCGTACCAATCGTTGCTAACCAGAAGTGAACATTGATTAGGGATACAGAGTACATACGCTCTTGACCAAATAGTTTAGGAACTAAGTGGTAAACCGAACCGATAGAAACCATTGCAACCCAACCTAACGCACCAGAGTGAACGTGACCGATAGTCCAGTCCGTGTAGTGAGATAGTGCGTTAACCGTTTTGATTGCCATCATTGGGCCTTCGAAAGTCGACATGCCGTAGAATGATAGAGAAACGATTAGGAAACGTAGGATTGGGTCGTAGCGAAGCTTATGCCACGCACCAGATAGAGTCATAATACCGTTGATCATGCCACCCCAAGATGGAGCAAACAGAACCAAAGACATAACCATACCTAGAGATTGAGTCCAGTCAGGAAGTGCAGTGTAGTGTAGGTGGTGAGGACCAGCCCAGATATACAGAGACACGAGAGCCCAGAAGTGAACAATCGACAAACGGTAAGAGTAAACGGGGCGACCAGCTTGTTTAGGAACGAAGTAGTACATCATACCTAGGAAACCTGCTGTCAATAGGAAGCCTACCGCATTGTGTCCGTACCACCATTGCACCATTGCATCGATCGCTCCGGAATAAATCGAGTACGATTTAAACGCAGAGACAGGAACAGCTAGGCTGTTAACGATGTGCAACACGGCAACCGTGATAATGAAGGCTCCGAAGAACCAGTTTGCTACGTAAATGTGCGATGTCTTACGTTTAATCATGGTTCCGAAGAACACGACCGCATAAGCTACCCACACAAGAGTAATAGCAATATCGATTGGCCATTCAAGTTCTGCGTATTCTTTACCAGAGGTTAAACCTAACGGTAAAGTAATTGCAGCGGACAGGATAATCGCTTGCCAACCCCAAAAGGTAAAGGCTACGAGAGGGCCACCAAAGAGACGCGTCTGACAGGTACGTTGTACAACATAATATGATGTTGCAAACAGCGCACTTGTACCGAACGCAAAAATAACCGCATTAGTATGCAGGGGACGTAAACGACTGTACGTCAACCACGGCGTATCAAAGTTTAGCTGTGGCCAAACTAATTGAGCGGCAATCAAAACACCAACGCCCATACCGACAATACCCCACAAAATTGTAACTAGGGTAAATTGACGGACGACCGTATAGTTGTAGTTTTGTTCAAGCTGCTTTTCTTGGCTCATTTGCATGCTTCCAATTTCTTATTTACTACACTTTACTTCCAACACGACTCACGTCGTAATGCCACCCAAATTAGAAAAGGAAATTCAGCCTATTCAGGGCTTTATTTCCACTTGCTGATTTTAAAAAAAAGTGGCATTTTCAACGCGACACTATACTTGAATTAACAAATCAATGACAGAGTAGTAACCTTACGCTTGGTCTGGAATTGGATTTTTATTTAAAAACTTTGAACTTTGTAACAAGGAGTAAAGATTATAATGGCGGCACAAAAGCTAACAAAAGGCAGGCTTGTTCAAATTATCGTCATGTTGGTTGTTTTAATAGCTGCATTTACTTGGAGAACAGTAACATACGATAATAACGAAACAGTAAACTGTATAGTTTCAAAACCTTGTAAATTTGGTATTGATAATCATAATGTTTCAGTTTCAAGCAATAACCTAGGGTATTCGATCGAAACATCTAAAACTGGCAAATTTATCATTAGCTATAATGAAAGCGGAATTCTGGAAGAAAAAGGACCATCAAATTGGCTGTTACAAACTAGTGATAAGACCTCCTCAATAACGGTTACATTTCCACAACAGGTGAGCACGTTTTCTGTAAACCTTTCTAAGGAGTAACAGAGAGAAACTGGGGCACACCTCGGTTCTTTTGATAGAAACATGTACCAAATCAGTGAAACACAATGCATTAAAGTGTTATAAAGAGAGCATTAATAAAGTTACCCAGAATCTATGAAATTTCTATCAAAAGTCTCTTACTCCCTAGACGATAAAATCGCAGTAGATGAGTTGCTCAGCGGGGTGGAAAACCCTGACGATATTGCTTGTCTTATTTGCTACAGCACAGAAGAGTATTCGACACTCGCTGTGCAGAGATATTTCGTAGATGCTCTCCCGAACACTCCCATACATGGCTGTACTACTTGTCACGGCATTATGACCGAAACTGGTTTTCATTCTGGTCCAGTCATTGGCGTCCTCATTATTCATGACTCGGGGATCAACGCCTATGGTACGGGAATCGAACATTTCAGCGACTCCATAGACCGCAGTACCTTCAGCGCGATAGACAAAGCACTCAAGAACGCCAACCGAGAAGGTGAAATTCCTGATCTTATCTTGCTGCATTCCACACCGGGTAACGAAGAAAAGGTGATGGCGGCTATCGATAAGAAATTTGGTACTGAAGTGCCAATTATTGGTGGCAGTGCTGCAGACAACCAGGTTTCCGGAAATTGGAGTATCTTCACCGAAGAGTCGCTGTCTATAAATGGTGTGTCTTTAACGGTAGTGTTTGCGTCTCAGTCCATCTATTCCTCTTTCAGCGCGGGTCATACGCCTACGCGGTATTCAGGCACCGTGACCAAAGTAAGAAACCGAATTTTGTTGGAGATAGACCACAGGCCAGCCGTCACCGTTTACAACGAATGGACTAATTTCCACTTAGATGGCAGTGATGATGGCTACATATTCGAAAAGTCGTCAGTCTACCCATTAGGCAGGAAAGTCGGCTCTTCTTACGATTACCCATATTTCAAATTGTCTCATTCGATCAGAGAGACGGAGTGTAATGGGATTGAGCTGTTCACAGACATCAGTGAAGGCGACACCATCTACCTGATGCAAGGGTCTAAGCAGCAGTTGATTAGCCGCGCCGCGAATATCATTCACTCCTCATACTACAACGACATGGATCTTGAAGAGAAACTAGGGGCGATCAATATCTTTTGTGCAGGCCCAATGTTGAACCTTAAACAAGATATGGATGAGGTTTGTGACCAAATAAATCAAGCACTTAATGGGCTCCCATACATATGTCCATTTACGTTTGGTGAACAAGGCAGGCTCTCTGGTGGCGAGAATGCACACGGGAATTTAATGGTATCGTCTGCAACGTTTTATAGGTTGAAAAAGTAATGGGTTCTGAAGGTCAAGAAGCGCTGCAAGAAGCACGTATTGAACTGCAAAAACTAAAAGCCCGTGAGCGAAAGCTGGCTGAAGAGAACAGGGTGATCTTATCAACCATCTCTGCGATCAGTAAGGCAAGTAACATATCTGAGATATTCTCCAGTCTCGAGTTCGTGCTCAAAAAATACATTAAGTTTGATGACTTTATCGTGGTATCAAGGGTAGGGAACGAAGGCAGTTTCAAAACCCTGCTAAGCAATAACAAAGTCTTCGAACAGATGAATTGGAGTGATTGTGGCAAGTTATCTCGAGTGATCAATGGAGAATGCGCCATCCTTTTTGAACCCAAGTCTCTGGGTGAATTCAATTCCTTACATCCCATTATCCTCGATCAAATCAACTCTGTTCTAATTACTGGTATCGATAGCGGACTAACACAATCCGTCATCATCTTTATCCACTCGAATACCAAGCACTTTAGTATTGAAACTAAGGCCACACTAAACCGTTTTCGACCGTTGATAGAGCGTGCTGTTTTCGATATTGAGAACAAAGAAAAGCTTGAAGCAACCGTTCGAGAACGTACCGCAGAGCTTGTCACAGCAAGAAAAGACGCAGAAAGAGCCAACAAGGCCAAGTCTGAATTCCTCGCTATGATGAGCCATGAACTGAGAACGCCTTTAAACGCTATTATAGGATTGATTGACGCATTAAAATCCACACAGTTAAATGAAGAACAACAGTCTATACTGCTTAATATGAGCACATCATCTGAGCTATTGTTGGCAATTATCAGTGACGTATTAGATTTTTCTAAGATTGAATCTGGGTGTTTCTCGTTGGCTCCTCAATGGAGCAACGCAAGAGACACTGTAACTTTTGTATTATCTGAACAAAAGAAGACAGCAGACGATAAAGGTTTGCCGCTAACAGTAACTAGCGATATCCCTGAAGGTGAACTTCATTACATCGACCCAAGTCGCTTGGCACAGATCCTATTTAATTTGATCGGTAACGCGATTAAGTTCACTGAGCGTGGGCATGTCCATGTTTCTATAAAGTACCAGCAGAGCTCTTTCTATATAACGGTGGAAGACACAGGGATTGGCATTAGCTCGCAACAACTTTCGTCGCTGTTCAGTCCATTTGTGCAAGCTGATAGCACAATCACACGTAGATTTGGTGGCACAGGTTTAGGCTTGGCCATCACTAAAAGACTGGTTGAACTGATGCGCGGGCGCATATCGGTAAAGAGTGAGCCTGGAAAAGGCTCCAAATTCGAAGTACAGTTGCCAGTGCTTACTAGAGTTACGAATAATCTGGCTAACAAAGAAGACGAATCTTCACGAGAGTTAAGAAGCCGTTATTCAGTGTTAGTTGTCGAAGACAATCCAACGAATCAAATGGTGATAAAGTTAATCCTTACAAGACAAGGCCACGAGGTTTTCATCGCAAGTAATGGTGAAGAAGCGATTGGCTTTATTGAAAGAGGCAACGAATCAATAGACATTATCTTAATGGATGTGTCGATGCCGGTCATGGATGGATTAACCACAACCAAATACATGAGAGACGCAAACATCAAAACACCAATCGTTGCGCTAACAGCACACACATCAGTAGAAGACAAATGTTCGTGCTTAGATGTCGGCATGAATGATTTCGTGACCAAGCCAGTAAGAACTAAAGAGATCACAGAAGCAATTGATCGATTAATGCTTGAAGTCTAATAAACGTATTCTTAATCGAAGATTAGGAAATATGTTTATTAGGTATTTTATGGTAAATAGCCTTACTGTTAAATAGAACATCGATTTGGTAGATAAACAAGAGGCAGGGCATCGCACAAAGATACCTGCCTTATAAATACCAAACACCATTTAACATAATATACATAATACGCAGTCACTGTATGTGAAATCTGAGGGGTTTCAATGCCTTAGTCCTTGCAGATTTTGCACACGGCGCCGGACTAAGTCCTTAATGTCGTTGGTTTTATGGATTTTATCTGCACGTTTATGCACGTTGAGTTCAATATTGTTGGCTATACTTTGTTTTCGTGTCTCTGATTTTTGCGCTCACGTGTTGCCGTTTCCAGAGACTTTCTACTACAAACACACTTTATAAGGAGAAAAAAAACTTTGCGCGCTTGTCTTAATTTTTGAAGGAGATCACATGCTCACGCCACACTTTGCGGATCTCGTGCACGATCACTTTGGTGATATCCACGACGCCGCGGCCTTTTTTCACGTTCAACCAATCACAGTCCAACGATGGCTCTCAGGTGAAGTCCCTGTGAACCCGATGGCCGAAAAATTGATGAACATCCACGCTCGCGGTTACTTGCCGTTAGACTATCGTTGGAATGGATTTAAGGTGCACTTTGACCGTGCTACCTTGATCACGCCTGAACGACGCGAGTTTAATCCGAAAGAATTGCTCAGTTTTGCGTATTGGCGCGACGAACATCGTCAGCTCGTTGAACGCCACGGCCGAATTGATTCCCCAAAGTTTTACCCACCTAAAGAGCATCCTTTGCCATTTCGTGGCGGTCGTCGTATGCCAGCGAAGCCTTGGGTGCCTACCAAATTCAAATAACAACAACACCCACACGTGATAAATTTCTCGCTCTCCAAGGAGTAATTCTCGACATAATGTAAAGTTGTTGACTTGCCAGCCTATGCTAAGCGCTTCATTTCTTTATTTATTTCTGTAAAAATCAGTTCAACATCTTTCGAAAGTTTTTTGTAATCTTCAGTGATTTGTTCCTGACTTTTGTTAGCTAAAAAGAACAATTTCTTAGATGCTTGCATAATCAAATCCACATGTTTAGCTTTAGGGTCGATCAAATTAGCGGAGGTCCATCTTATTATTGACTTTTCGGTAAGACTAAAAAGAGGCTCTTTATATAAATTAAAACTATTCACGATTTTTACAGCATCACGCTGAGATTCAATTCTATTTTTAAATTCACTCATGATCACTTGATTCTACTTATTAAGGACTTCATCCATGTTTCTATCTGTGGGATGACTTCAATTGCGATATCGATTTGAGATTGAGTAAGGTTTTCCCCTACTCCTCTGGTGCATAATATTCTAGCTGATTCCAATATACTAAAAGCTTCTTTGTCTATATCTAAACTTGACGCCCCTAGATTACTGCTAGAGCGCCTCGAAAAATCTGGCTGATCTGAATATCCAAGGGAATAACATGTAGCAAAATTTCTAATTGAAAGAAAGTAGGTATCGCAGCATGGCGCGCATGCCTAGCGTATCAACACAACAGCACCGACTACAAACCAATAAGGGTTAGGGATGTTCTGCAGTGCATTGAAGCCTTGTTCGACGTATGGCGCGTAATTAGGAATGAAAGACAAGATGAGAGGCACGAAGACGACTAACAGGATAAATTCATCCTTAAATCCCCTATCTCGAATGCTGATGTCATCAAGGTTACTGGCCTGCTCTTCGCCATTTTGTAATCGACGTACCCTCGCCTGATGCTTCTCATTTTCGAGTTCATCTTTACGCTTTAACGCCTCAGCTTTGTTTTGATTGAGCTGCTTATACGTCGCTACGCCACCGGTCACAAGATTCAATAATGCGCCAATCATGGGTACACCAAACGATTCAATTCAACATGTGGACCATCTCTAAGGCTTTTCCAGTCACCGCCCCAAATGATAGAGACATCAAGCTCCCTAGCCGCTTGTTTAAAGGCTTTGCTGATGGCTTCATAATACTTAAAGTCCCATGTCACCTTGCTATTTTCATCGTAAGCCACGAAATCAATCGCATGCCCGGATTGATGGCGACTTGGACGTTTGTGGCCGTCTAATTGGCTCAAGCCTTCCTGATAGAACTAATGTTGGTTGGTGTAGAGAACCTAGGTCATAAAGAGACATTTTCAGAACACTATAAAAGCCGATTGACATAAGTCGCACAGAGCTTGACTGAGAAACACCAAATACACGGCTTTTTTGCTCATCAAGCTAATCAAAATAACTGATTGGATAGTTAAAATAACCATTTTAAATCAATGATATAAAATTATTTGCAAGTTTCATCTATACTCCGCGCCTTTATTAAACGGAGCCCTAACTTTGCAAACAAACAATTATCAAAAACAAGCGATGATCTTATTTGCACTATTAACAATTGGGTCGGCTTTCGTTAACGCTTACGGAATGAACGCGACCATAGGTGAACAGCTCTTAGCCTTCATTTCGTCGCTTATCAGTTATATTGTTATTGTCTCTCTGTTCTTAAGGTTCGCTAACGTAGACGTTATTAATTCCAAATATCGAACCTTGATTGGTGCAAGTTTTGTTTGCATAACCATCTTAGAGAATGTTTATCCTATGGTAATATTCAGCAGCCATGCACTTACTAGAGAGTACTATGTCATTTTTTCCATTAAGCTAGTCGTCAATAGCTATGTAGCGAACGTGATAGTTAATGAAATCAATGTACTTGGCCAGTTTTTGAAGGCACCACTATTAGATTCCATACTAATAAAGATCAAAGCACGTTTAGACTCAAAAGCGGATGCTAGTCGAGTATATAAAAAGCTATACCCTGTATTAGAGGTGCTTCTTGAGCAAGGCTATAGTTTTGATTCACAAGAAGTGAGTAGGATTGTCAACGTGTTGGGAGAACTGCCGGCATCAGGAACAAAACGAAAGAACTTCGCCAATTTATACTTAAGAGATGAAATCACTTTGCGTAAGTTGCCTCGTGATCCTTCATACTTCGACGGCCAAGCCCTTTGGCATTAAACTTCTTAAAAAAACACGCTCGATGTTCATGTGGTGGTTGATTTATAACTCGTTGAATTTGAGGGATTGATGTTTCTGTTAATAGCTATCTAATGGCAAGGAAAGATCTGAGCTTCGCCTTTTTATACAAAACTAATCAACTTAAACCTTATTCATAACTCCGTAATGGACAACATTCACCTCACAACTTTCAAATGCTGAAACTCAAGCAGTTAAGCCAAACATAAAAGTTACGTTGTATCTTATTTTCAACAAGCGAATGTTAGATTACTGTCGCTCAGCTGCCAGATAAACCACTTAAACAGGCTACTATTTCATGTTTAAATTTTGATCTATCAAACAGTTATATGAATATATTTGGTGATTAGGCAATCAAATGCTATGCACTCAGGTATCAGCTATGAATTAAAGTGTTAACATCAGGCAATTTTGTAAACTAGGTGTTTGATATGTTGCCTAAACTTTATAAGTTCAGATCCCTCCATGATAGAAACATACAGTCGATTGCCGAGTGTTCGCTGTGGTTCGATTATGCTAAAACTTTCAATAACCCTTTTGAATCTAACCACATATTCAAGAATGAACTTCAAAACAATTTCAAGGTTATGTGTTTTTCTCAATCCAGCGACCACCCTATACTATGGTCTCAGTATGGCGACAACTTTAAAGGTATGTGCATCGAGTATGACCTCAACTGCTATAACGGTGAGGCCAACCTCAACTGTTTCGAAGTCCAATACGAAGATGAGCCAAGCATGTTCCACTCAGCATCGTTGGGGGAATTGCAAGGAGCTGAATTGGGATCTGAAATGTTCAAGGTTAAGCACTCTAATTGGTGCTACGAAAAGGAATACCGCTGGGTATTACCTGATGACGAGATGATCGGAAATAAACTCTACCTTAATAGAGAGTGCCTAAGCTCGGTGATTCTGTCAGAGCACGCTCCTGCCGACAGGAAATTGAAAGTTCTGATGACTTGCCAGCGCCTTGGTATCCCTGTTAAACACGCAATAGCAAAGCAAGAGTCGTTTACCTTCGAAGTGGTCAGTTAAGTAGAGTGTAATCCTACTGTTTAGCGCCAAAACAAGACATTCACATAAAGTTACAGCGCAACAAAAAAGAGAGCGACATTAATGAGACTCTCTCTTTTTATTACATGTTCACCGTAAGCTTTCCCAATCCTTTATCTTGCATCTGCTCAATCGTCGCGATAGACATTTGAACAGTTGAAAACCAATAAGGTCGGTGCTTAACGTTAAATAGTTCACTATTATCTAACGCCTCGAAAACAGAATATTTTCTACCTTGAGCCAAAGCTGCACCATAAACCGTTCGCTCAAGTACTGGAATGTCATTCACTTCCTCTAGAAGTGCCCTCTTGATGAACTGATTTCCAGGGCTCCAATCTATAAATTCAACGAGGTTTTTTAGTAGCTTAAGCTCTAGCTGCTCGACCATTGATTCAAGAAACTGTGTGTTTGGCATCACCTCAGTACAAGCATAATATTCGTCATGCTTGTCACTTGCTTCACGATAACCAAGCATCGTTTTTACCAATGCGTCTTCAAACGTTGAAGAAAAGTGGTTACAAATTAAAAACAAAGGCAGAACTCTCAACACACCAAGTAAAATGCCTACGTTAGGATCTTTAACCGACGTTTCTTGAAGTCGAATTCGAGTCGCATTTGACGTCACGACCAAGTGTTGCCAAACCTTAGGTGTGATGTGTTTAATGTTGCCATCATTCCACTTAATCAGCTGTTGACTCATTAACAATGGGAACAATAAACGACAATTTTCTATTCCTATTTGTCGTGCTGCAACTTTTGGATCGAGAATTACCTTAGATTTCTTTCCATATTTATCTGCAAACTCTTGATTGGAAACAAACTCGATTAAACTTGAGCTCAATGGCCTACTTTTCGCGGATATTTCATGGAGTTTGGAAAAGTTTAAAGATGGCGAATACGCAACACTAGCGAACTGATTGTAATCGGGTAAGTCTGAAAACAACGAACTTATTAAGGTACCTTGAAGCTTCTCAAGCATTAGCGCAGAAGCGGCATTGCTGACATCATCGATAACGTATCGTAAGGTTTGTTGCTTCGCGTCGACTTTTTCACGATGAGCATTGACTCTATCCTGCTCGCAGCGCAATAAAATACGTTGATTGTGAGATATGCGGTCAGATTCATCAAATATGACACTATCACAATACCTATTTTCCAAACTTAGTAACGTGTCTACTGTAGATTGTGCGAGCTTATATTCAGGTGAGATTAACCATCGATTAAAGCGAGCTTCAACATTGATTGAGACCTTCCTTGAGATCTCAACTACTTCAGGGGTATAACTTTTATTTGCTAACAACAACCGTGACTTTCCTTTGCCGTAAATGCTCTTGTATCGGCATATCCTGCCTTTATAACAAAACTAATATTAATAGAAATTAGAGATTGGTTCACGAAATTGTTTCAATAAAATTAAGGATATTTAGTTATAGTGCGTTGAGAGTGGCTAGTGTGTGATATGTAGCCGGATATACTTTTCTGGAAAGCTGTATTTGAACCTTTTCTTCGTCGGTAGGTGTTTTTTCGCCTGCTTGCAAACTTTACTATCTCCAGACGTTCTCACCTTTTTGATTCTTGCATAACCTTTAGAGTGCTTCATCTCAATCATCAGATCGCAATAACCCTCGAAATCAACATTACTCTTGTTGAGCCCTTTCATGACGGTGACTTTTATCTTTTTAGCTACAGGATTAACCAATGCATCGTCGGGAAAAGCGACTGGGGATAAAAAACATAATAGTAATACTAGATATCTCATACTGCTCTCTCTTTGTTGAGGGTGAGAACAGTATGCGGAGATTTAAGAGAAATGAAGGATTAACTTAGTATGAGGATTGACCAGCTAACGCGTAACTCTCAACGATTACGCTTTCTTTGAGCCTTTAGACTTAAAACCATTATGCGGGAACACGTTACGAATACGTTGCTGTACGTTTTTAGGAACATCTTTAGTGAACTTGAGATTGTAACCAGAACGTTTTGCATACACTTTTAGCTCGCCTTTAAAGGTATTGTTATGACCAATCTCTTGAAGGTTGTGCTTAAAGCTCGGTGGAAGATGCCCTTTAACTTGTTCGATCGCCCCGTCGCTAAATTTAATTTTCAATACCGGTCGATCGACTGCTACTAACCAAAAAACTAATACCGCACCGATTAAGATTACGTACATCATAATGTCACCACTACTGTTGATGGTTATTTATCGTCAGAAAGGAGCTTGCTTAAGTCTTCTTTGAGGCTAGTCACCGTCTTGCTGGCCTGCTCACTACGAGACGCTTCGCTAACCAAATACTCGATGGCATCTGAGAGCGTACAACCTAGCTCGTTCGCACGTTGAGATAGCTTTTCCCATACACGGTAATCAAGGTCGATTGATTTCTTCTTTGTATGAACTTGTTCAGCATTGAAGTGGCGTTTTCGCTTAGCTCTGATCGCTTGTTTAAGCTTGTTATCGAGCTCAGGAGACATGTTGTTAGATATCCACTCAGGGACACCTGTAGGTTGGTGTTCAAGCTTCAATAAGGCTTTAACAGCAACGTCAGCTTCACTTGAATCTATGTGGCAGGTGATCGACTCGCCTTCTTTCCATTTTTTGACCAGATAGTTCCATTTCCAACCACATTCCAAGTTTTCAAGTTGCTGATATTTCATGTCTAATCTCGAGAGTTAATCCTAGTGACAGCGTAACCCAAAATAGGCTATTTAACAATTATGATCTTGAAAGAATAGACCAAGATCATACTTATATTAGCTTAGTGATTAGTAACTACAACATAGAGCTACAAGCGAGATCGGTTTTTCTATATACTCCCTACCTCATTATCATAATCAGAAACTTAAATGACTCAAGTAGATTGGCGACATGTTACGCCTCAGTACGACGAATATAGCGCTCAATTAGAGCAATTCCCTGACATCTCGCCTTTCCCGTTTTCAGATATTCAACATAGATTCAAAGATGCGCTAACCCGCTTTGTCCGTTTGTCTAACCTTTCGCGTGTTTTACTTGTAAACGCTCCAGACAATTCGATCTATCGTCAAATGATTGTTGAATCTCTAGTCACTGCTTTAGATGATCACACTCTACCGGTTATAAAAACTGAGTCTTTAAATGCTGTCTCTCTGTTTGACCAAGTTCAGTCAAAAGACGGTAAGGTTGTAGCGACAAAGCCCGGCCTACTGGCTAGAGCAAACAACGGCTATCTGATCGTTTCAGCAAACTTGATCTTGGCCAACCCAGGAAGCTGGTTACTGCTTAAATCAGCACTGCTTGGTGAAGTCGTAGAACCAATCAGCAGTAATCCAGAGCACTTGAACCAATCCCCGACTTTGCCTTTGACTTACAACATTAAGTTGATTGTGGTTGGAGACAGAGCTCAACTAGGTGACCTTGATTACCTGGACAGCGATATTCAAACCGGTTTTTGCCTATTTAGCGAAATTGAACAAGATATCAAGCTCTCTGAAGAGACTTTGACTCAATATCTTGGTTACCTTAAGTGGCTTCAACAACGTTATGAATTGCCAACCATCACGCAACAAGCGTTGACGGGCATTCTTACTGCCGGAGCAAGAGAAACGGAAGATCAAAGCTATATTCCATTATGCCCTATTTGGCACAATGCATTATTGAACGAAGCTCTGATTGAAGCCAACAATGGTGAGATTGATATTCACCATATCCAACAAGCTCAACAGCACAAATATAACCGCGAATCTTACCTACCAGAACGCGCCCTTGATGATATTCGAGATGGCCAAGTCATTATCGAAACCGAGGGCGAACAAGTTGGTCAAGTTAATGGATTGACGGTCATCGATGTACCGGGACACCCGATATCGTATGGTGAACCTGCACGAATTTCCTGTGTTATTCACTTTGGTGATGGTGATATTGCCGATGTTGAGCGCAAAGCCGAACTTGGTGGTAATCTTCATGCAAAAGGTATGATGATCATGCAAGCATTTGTGAGCAGCGCACTCAACCTTGAAGATCCGCTACCTTATGCCGCTTCTGTGGTATTTGAGCAATCGTATTGCGAAGTAGATGGCGATAGTGCTTCTCTTGCAGAGCTTTGCTCTTTGGTGAGTGCTTTGTCTGAATACCCTATCAATCAACAAATTGCGGTTACAGGTGCAGTTGACCAATTTGGACGTGTGCAAGCTGTTGGCGGGCTAAACGAGAAAATCGAAGGCTTCTACCATGTGTGTAAGCACAACGGCTTAACTGGCGAACAAGGTGTGATCCTTCCAAGATCGAATTTAAGGCACCTCGCACTGAAGCCAGACCTTATTGAAAGCATTAAGAATGAAGAATTCCATATTTGGTCTGTGTCTAATGTAGATGAAGCAATTCCTCTCATTATGAACAAACCATTTAGAGACGATGAACAAGAAAGCGTTCTGAGCAAAATCGCGGAACGTATTGAAAACTTTGAAAGACATGAGCACCCTATTGGAATCGTTGGACGCATTAAAAACTGGTTTGTCTAGTACTGATCGGACTTGTTTAGCGTACACCTGTTCACTAATATGCACCTATCAAAAATCGGAGTAATTGATAATGCAAAACAAACGTGATTCTTACACTCGCGAAGAGCTTCTAGCATCAAGCCAAGGCGAACTATGGCCACAAGGCCCTCAACTACCAGCACCGAACATGCTAATGATGGATCGCATCACTAAGATGTCTGAAACTGAAGGTGATTACGGTAAAGGTTTAGTTCTTGCTGAGCTGGATATTACTCCTGACCTATGGTTCTTCGATTGTCACTTCCCAGGTGACCCTGTAATGCCTGGTTGTCTAGGCCTTGACGCAATGTGGCAGCTGGTTGGTTTCTACCTTGGTTGGGTTGGCGGCGAAGGTAAAGGTCGTGCTCTAGGGGTTGGCGAAGTGAAATTCACTGGTCAAATTCTGCCTACAGCGAAAAAAGTAACTTACGAGATCCACATGAAGCGTGTTGTTAACCGTCGTCTAGTTATGGGCCTTGCGGATGGTCGCGTACTTGTTGATGGTAAAGAGATCTACGTTGCTAAAGATTTGAAAGTTGGCCTTTTCCAAGATACGTCAGCATTCTAATCTAATAGTTAGATTTTTAGTAAAGCAGCCCATGGCTGCTTTATTTTCGTTTCAATAAATTTAGTTATAGTGCATTAAAGTATCCCGTATTAAGCTTGAAACAGGATAAATCCACCAGCGATACGCTTATGATAGCGAAACTAGAATGCTACATAGCTCTGGGAGTCTTTGTGTTGTTCTGAAACTAACAAGGCTCCAGCCGTTGTAATCAACAGACAATGGAGCCCTGACCTTGAATTCTTTACGCCCTATCTACTTATAGAGACCTGATTGCTTGTCATCTTTGGCGTCACGCCATCCACCTAACCAATAAGACCGAGAATCCATTTGGCTATATGGGCAAGCTTCTTGCGACCGTCCATTTAAACCAGCCTTGTAGCCTTGAGATTGTGCTCGTTCTAGTCGATCACGCTTTTGTCTCTTCATAGTGCAGTCCTCATACGGGTGTTCCATTTACTAACATACAATGATTACAACTTTACGGAGTTTTTGTGACTCCAACTTTAAGAATCGGTCAAATTTTCACTTTTCTCAAGGCGAAAAAAAGCCCGAGTTCAGAATTGTGAACTCGGGCTCAGGAGATAAAATTATTTAAATTTTCTGCGGAACCCTAATAGACCAAGCACAGTCAAAGTTAACCAACCTAGGCTACCACCTTGACGATCAACTTTTTCTGTATCAGCGCTGCGAGTTTGAATATCATCTTTCGTCGCACCTACAATTGGTACAAGCTTAACCGCAACAACCTCTTCTACCGCATTTGACGATGCACCACCACAGTATGAGTTGTGAGAAGTTGTGTCATATGCTTGTGCCTTGCCACCAACCGTACACTTAATTGCGGTTGCAGAGATCACACCAGCATCATTGATGTCAGTAGCATCAATAATTCGGAACTTGTTGTTCTCTCCGGAAACATTACCATCATTTGTTAGATCATCTAACCACCAAGCCTGACCGTTAAAGATGTCTACACGACGAGCTTCAGTTGATGAAGACACGTTATAAGGATATATAAAGCCTCTGTGTCTTCTTTCACTACCATCAACCTCACGAGTGGTTTCTGCATCTATTTGGCCAACAAACTCATTAAAGTTGTTAACTGCTTTAGCTTCACCGCTCGAACCGCCGAAGAATATACCACCAGACAAATACGTTGCTGTCGGGTTTTTAGCATCAGTTACAACAAAAATCTTGTTACCCGCACTACCACTTTCTGGCACATAACCATTACGCTTAGAATAACCAACAGCAAACAAATTCTGGTTAATATCAGTCGCAACGGAGTTACTGTATCTAGCATCGTCATTCGATGAACCAGACTTAACCTCTGCACCGCTAATTTGTGTAGTTGTCCATGTTGCGCTGGTAAGGTCAAGTGAATCGCTCACAAAAACACTGGCATTCATGTCTTGTAGGTCGCCATTGCCATCTGCTGTATTATAGCCAACACCATAGAAAACAGAGTTTGATTCAACAATTGAACGCATACTGCCTTGGGCAAAGTATTCATCTTGTTGAGCATTTCCACTTCTGATCCAATCAATCTCTTTTGTTGTAGTACCATCCCAGATAGCAGCTTTTGAGCTAAATGTTGTATCCGAAGTGTCTGTTTTTGGACCTGCCGTAGATACACTACCTACATTATAAACAGTACTGTTGCTTGCCGTAATCGCTTTCCATGCACGAGTTTCAGAGGTGCCAGTAGGCCCAGCCGTCGTCGTAAACATCGCATTATTACGGATACCACCTTCAGATTTAACACCTAGTGGTTGAGCATTATTATCTAGAGAGTTAATGACCGTATTACGAGTGTCAAATGTCGCGCCGCCTTCAACAAATGCTTTTGCATTGACGTAAGTTAGGTCGAACCTTTCCTTACTCCAAGTATCATTCCAACGGTTTTGCGCCCAACTCTCACATGTAGAGTATCTTAGCTCTCTATAACAATAGTTTTCGAAATCATCGAACTCTTGGATGTATTGGAACGGAGCGTCCATCGCGAATGGTACTTCTTCACGATAACTTACAGCCTCGACCGTATTGCGAGTTTCACCAGCCAATTTAAAACTATCACATGCAACTCCGCCAACGGTACCAGTCGTAAAACAACTTTCTGTTCCGGTTACCGTCGCAGGCTGAATAGCTACACCAAAGATTTCAGACGCACCAGTAATTGAAGGCGTTACTTCAACTACCTTGTAAAGCGCAGCGTTGGCATTAGTTGCAGCCAAAACTAGGGCTGCAACAGTTGTTAATTTGAATTTAGTACAAGTCATTATTACTTCTTAACTTTCCTGTTGTAGTGCCTCGAGCTCTTCCCAGCGCTCAAAAGCAACTTCAAGCTCCTGCTCTGCTGCAGATAGCTTATCTAATACTGGTTGTGTCTGCTCTACAGATTTTGAAAAGAAGCTTGGATCGTTGACTTCTTCCTGAAGAGTTTCAATTTGAGTTTCCAATTCTTCCAAACGCATTGGTAGCGCTTCTAGTTCTCGTTGTAGCTTATACGATAACTTCTTAGGTTTAGCCTTAACTGGCGCAGTTTTGGGAGTTTCCTCAACTACTTTCTCAGGCTTTGATGGCTTTTCAACCTGTCGGTACTCTAATGCTTGCTTTCTTTGCTGCTGAGCATCGTGGTAACCACCAACAAATTCTTCAATAACGCCATTACCCTCAAAGATCCAACTTGTCATCACTGTGTTATCAACAAACTGACGATCGTGACTCACTAAAAGCAGCGTACCCTGATAGTTGGCAAGCAAATCTTCTAAAAGTTCCAAAGTTTCGATATCTAGATCGTTGGTTGGCTCATCGAGAATCAACAAGTTGTTCGACTTAAGGAAAATACGCGCCAATAACAGACGGTTTTTCTCACCACCAGATAGTGCTTTAACAGGAGTGCGAGCACGTTTTGGAGAGAATAAGAAATCTTGTAAGTAGCTTAGAGCATGACGCTCACGGCCACCTACGGTCACTTCTTGCTTACCATCCGCGAGGTTATCAATTACAGACTTCTCAGGGTCTAGAATTTCGCGGTATTGGTCAAAGTAAGCGACTTCAAGCTTAGTACCACAATGCAAACGACCTGAATCAGGCTTAAGCTGGTCAAGAAGCAGCTTAAGTACCGTACTCTTACCACAACCGTTAGGACCAATCAGAGCGATACGATCGCCACGCATGATGTTGAAGCTGAAGTCCTTAACAATTTCTTTGCCTTCAAAGCCAAAGTTAAGATTCTCAGCTTCAAATACAATCTTGCCTGAACGCTGGCCATCGTCGATTTGGATAATCGCTTTGCCCTGCACTTCACGACGGTTCAAACGTTCTTCACGTAGCTTCTTAAGCGCACGTACGCGACCTTCGTTACGAGTTCTACGAGCTTTAATGCCCTGACGAATCCATACTTCTTCTTGAGCAAGCTTCTTATCGAATTCAGCGTTTTGCATCTCTTCGACACGTAACGCTTCTTCTTTATCTAATAGGTAGTTTTCGTAATCGCCAGGGAACGAGCTCAACTTACCACGGTCAAGATCAACAATGCGTGTTGCCATCGATTTAATGAACGCACGGTCATGCGAGATAAAGATGATTGAACCACGGAAGTCTTTGAGGAAGCCTTCTAACCATTCGATTGTCGCAACATCCAAGTGGTTGGTCGGTTCGTCGAGTAGAAGCACGTCTGGGTCACATACAAGCGCACGAGCAAGCGCCGCTTTACGCTGCCAACCACCAGATAAATCAGTCAGTTTTGTTTCAGCCGTGAGTTTAAGCGCAGCCATTACGTTACTTACGCGATCTTCAAAGCGCCAGGCGTTCGCATGATCCAGTTGCTCTTGAACACGAGTAAGACGATTTAGGTTCTTTTCACTAGGGTCAGTACCGATGAGATCCAGAAGATCATGATAGATCTTCAGCTGTTCACCGATTTCAGCTAGGCCACCAGCAACGTAATCATAAACGGTACCTTGCTCATTGCGCGGTGGATCTTGCTCAAGGCGCGACACAACCACATCTTGTGTGATTTGCATCTTGCCGTCGTCCATGATGATGTTCCCAGACAGGATTTTCATCAACGTAGACTTACCAGCGCCATTGCGCCCTACTAAACACACACGTTCGTTTTCTTGCAGTGCGAAGTCCGCACGATCTAATAACGGGTGATCGCCAAACGCTAATTGCCCATTATGAATTGTAAGTAATGCCATTCTTCTTTAACCAATCATTAAGTTCTAACAAGCCAAATGGCCAGTTAAGCTCTGAGCTTTGAGAAAGGTCAGAGCTTTCAAATTTGAGCACCGGAATAGTGACCCCGTAACGGGAAAAGAGCTCATCATCAAATGCAATGTCAACAACGTTGACGTGATGGCTAATGTTTAACTGTTCCGTGAGTTGGAATGCCATCTCACATAGATGGCACCCTTCTGTACTGTAGAGAGTCAGCACTATATATCCTTATACGATCTCTTAACTACTTATGTGTAATCAACCAGCAGTTATGAATGTGCTTATTGCGAGAGAAGTCCAATGGAAGTGTCTTCGCTGAGATATTCTGAGCCTTAAGACCTAACTCATCTAGAGCTTCCAAGTCCATTTTGAAGTGACGCTTGTTGTTAGAGAACACAATCGTGCCTTCTTCACGAAGAAAACGTTTAAGGTTTTCCATCAGCTGAATGTGATCACGTTGAACATCGAAAGATTGATCCATACGCTTTGAGTTAGAGAACGTAGGTGGATCAATAAAGATCAGATCATAAGAACCCTGCTCTTTAGCTAGCCATTGTAGACAGTCAGCTTGAACAAACTGATGTTGACGACCAACACGACCGTTAAGCTCCATGTTCTCTTTCGCCCACTCTAGGTAGGTATTAGACATATCAACAGTAGTTGTAGAACGAGCACCACCCACAGCAGCATGAACAGATGCACTTCCTGTATAAGCAAACAAGTTTAGGAAATCCTTACCTACGGCCATCTCACCGATACGACGACGAGTGATCTTATGATCTAGGAACAACCCGGTATCTAGGTAATCATGAAGATTAACAATCAGCTTAACGCCATACTCGTTCACTTCTAAGTTCGATGAGTCTTGAGCCAATTTCTGGTATTGAGAACGGCCTTTCTGTTTCTGACGAACTTTAAGCACAACGTTGTTTGCTTCTACGCCTGTTACTTGAATAGAAGCACGGATGATATCGGTTAAGCGACGTTTAGCCTTCTCTTCCGGTACATCTTTAGGCGCTGCGTATTCTTGAATCACAAGATGACCTGGGTATACATCAATCGCTACATTGTATTCTGGTAAGTCCGCATCGTAGATACGGTAGCAATCTAATTGCTCTTTCTTAGCCCACTTGCCAATTTTACCGATGTTCTTTTTAAGACGGTTCGCGAAATCAGGTGCAATCAATTGTTCTTGCTCGCCTGATGGACGCTCAGACATCGGACGATCTGAAATTGAGTAGTTCTTTTGGTGACACGGTAACGCACCGTTGTTCAACTTGAACTGTTTATCTGCACGCATGCGTAAGCAGCTTAGTAGCTCGTCTGAGCTAGAGAAGATAGATGCGTTACAGCCACCAAATTCAGCTTTGAGCTGTGCACCGAATGCTGTGTAAAGTGCAATAAGACCCGGCTCGGTACCAAGACGTTCACCGTAAGGCGGGTTAGAAACAATCACACCATCAGTAAACTCTGTAGGACGCTTAAGCTTTGCAGCATCGCCTACTTCGAATTCAATCAACTCTTCAACACCGGCACGACGAGCATTGTCACGCGCAGTTTTGATCATACGTTCATCATTGTCGTAGCCATAGAACTTACATTCCACTTTCTTAACACCACGACGACCTTGAACGTTCGCTTCAGCTTTCACTTCAGCCCATAGCTCTGGTTCGAAATCTTCTAGTGATTCAAAACACCACTTCTGACGTTTAACACCTGGAGCCATGTTTGCAGCCATCATCGCCGCTTCAATCACTAACGTACCTGAACCACACATTGGATCTAGGAAAGGCTTAGTTGCGTCCCAACCACTACGAAGAAGAATCGCGGCAGCAAGAGTTTCACGTAGTGGTGCTCGACCTGATTCAGGACGGTAACCACGTTGGTGAAGACCGCTACCTACCATATCAACACCAAGAATCGCTTTATCACGGTGTAAACGAACGTGGATACGAATGTCTGGGTTCTCTTTGCTGATAGAAGGACGAGGCAGAGATTTCTTCTCAAAGCAATCAACAACGGCATCTTTTACTTTCATTGCACCGTATTGGCTATTACGGATTTCGTTGTTCGTACCATTGAAGTCAACAACAAAACGCTTAGAGCTATGGAATTGATTTACCCAGTTAACCGCAGTGGTTGATAGGTACAAATCCATGTCGTCCATACAAGTGAATTCAGAAAGGACACGTACAAATCGAGAAGCCAAACGGCTCCACAAACAACAACGATAAATTTGCTCATTGGTCGCTTTGAATTTAACACCTGCTTGAACAGGTTTTGCGTTTGTAATCCCTAGTTGGGTTAGTTCTTCAACTAATAAATTCTCAAGGCCGTTTGAGGTAACCGCTAGATATTGATTCATAGTGTTCTTTTATTGATAAAAATGAGTTCGATTATACCTGAATTTGTAACTAGAGCATCACACTAAACACGTCTTTTCATTGAATCTTTCGACTAACTGGCTAGCAAATGCACAGTCTTGAAGCGATCGCTTACCCACATCCCCTTAGAACATAAGACCTATCAAACCAACTTCATTTCTGACCACTTATTAACCAAAGTAGCAATGTGAATTTATATTCACCTCAAAACTGGTATATACCAAATGAGATTTATGGATGAAATTTAACTACAAAAGACCAAAAACAGGGAATAAATACGGTAGATTTACTCTTCTGGCGATGAAAACGGGCAGAAATTAAGGTGAAAAAATAGTCGTAAGTTCACTATTTAAATGGTTAAGCCGTGATGTATTTATCAGGATGAGGTTTTTTAGGCACAAAAAAATCGGCTAATGAGCCGATTCTGAGGAAGGTTTATACGTTTGTGTGCTGCGATGCGTGGTTGAAATGATGTTCTAGATTAGAGGTTAACCTACCATCGCTATGTGTGTCTGATGAAGGATAGCGTTCGCGTCTACCATTCTATCGTGCATCACCTTGATTGAGTCTCCAAATCGCAGTCCTTTTGAAGGCGTTAACAGGAACTCTTCTAGGTCAACAAATGCACATAGGCTCGCACACTCTCCCACTTCTAATACAATGAAATACCCTAAGCTATGCTCGTTATTCATTTGTACAATATCCCCTTCTTGAGGATATTCATGGCCAGTACCTTGTGAGTCGAAGAACCAACTCTTAGGCTGTACAGGCTTATGGAAACGCTTTGCTGCCACACAATAGAGTGCTAATTCAGCTTGACGAGGCTCAGACAGTTCTAAGCCAGAAATTTGTTCTTTGAAGGTTTGGTATGAAGATGCGTCATCAACGGTGAATTCATTATCTCGAAACGCGCAGTCCACCAGCTTATTGCGGACCAGATTCGTTTTGAAAATCATATCCTCTCCGAGGTTTAGCATTAATGAACATTGCTGCTCATCGTAATACCAACTCCATGTATCGCTAGGTTTAAGCATCATTTCGTCTCACACTGTTGAACCATTCCATTAGGTAAAACGCAAAATTACCTTCAATTACAGTAATTTTACTGAGCAATAGGCAAAAAAAAAGAGGAAATGAATTCCTCTTTCTTGTCGCTTTTCTCTACAACTCAGTGAGTTACAGTGTCTCTTTTATTAAGACGATGCCAGATTGTCGCTTTTCAGAAATAAAAGCGTCTTGCCGTTTAAAGATTTTTAACGATGTCACCTACAAGGCCTGGACCTTTGTAAATGAAACCAGAGTAAACTTGTACAAGCTTAGCGCCTGCCATCATTTTCTCTTTTGCAGCAACATACGAGTCAACACCACCTACTCCAATGATCGGCAGTTTGTCACCCAGCTCTTCGTGAAGTTTACGAACTACTTCAGTACTACGAGATTGAACAGGACGTCCACTTAGGCCACCCGCTTCATCACAATGTTTCATACCTTCAACGATTGAACGATCCAATGTTGTGTTTGTTGCGATCACACCATCGATCTTATTTTTGATCAATGATTCACAAATTTGGCGAATTTCGTCGTCGCTTAGATCCGGAGCAATCTTAAGAGCAAGAGGAACATATTTACCATGCTTCTCTTCCAGTTCAGATTGTTTCGTTTTAAGTTCAGACAATAGATCGTCTAGAGCTTCGCCGTATTGTAGAGAACGAAGTCCTGGAGTGTTTGGTGAAGAGATGTTCACAGCAATGTAACCAGCGTATTGATATACCTTCTCCATACAGATCAAGTAATCTTCAGCGCCCTTTTCAATTGGTGTGTCTTTATTCTTACCAATGTTAATGCCTAAGATGCCATCGTAGTTCGACTTCTTAACATTCTCAACAAGGTTGTCGACGCCTAGGTTGTTAAAACCCATGCGGTTGATGATACCTTCAGCTTCAACAAGACGGAATAAACGAGGTTTGTCGTTACCCGCTTGCGGACGTGGAGTCACTGTTCCTACTTCTACGAAACCAAAACCCATTGCGCCAAATGCATCAATACATTCGCCGTTTTTATCTAGGCCAGCAGCAAGGCCAACTGGGTTTTTAAAAGTAAGACCCATGCACTCTACAGGTCGGTGAGGTAATTGTTGGCGATACAAAAGATCAATAGGTGTGCCTGTGAAGCGCTTGAAATTTTGAATTGCAAGATCATGTGCCTTTTCGGCATCAAGTTGGAAAAAGCCAGTTCTGGCTAGACGGTAAAGCATTGTGCCTCCGATAGAAAAAAGCCCCGTGTAAACGGGGCGCTATTATTTACTTATTTACCCAACTATTCAATCTATTACTGTCTGTAAGGGTAAGATAATCAAGTTTGCTAACGAATGAGGTTCATTATTAAGCAAACGTTATCGTTTCTTCAAGTTATTAAGCCATTTCTAATCTCAACCTTAGTACAGCCATCAGGTCACTTAACAACAAACAACGTTTGCGTCGAAGTTTGTTCTTCAAAAGTCGTTAGGCCTATTGTTTCCACTTTACCGAAACGAAAAAGGCAGACCTTGTGGCCTGCCCTTATACTTTTTCGTCTTATCTAGTAACTAGTCTTTTGACATGCAGTTTAGATTCAACAGCATCAATTCACGCAGTGCTACTGAGAACTTAGCAAACTCATGAACAGAACCTACTTTGAATTCGTTTAGGATGCTTTCCCAACGATGTAGAGAAACAGAGTTACTTTCCATCCAGTCATCAAGCGCTTTAATCACATCGATATCTGAAGCACAACCACAGTTAAGTACTTGACCAGTTAACTGGCGTTGCTGCCAATCCAGATCTTCTCTGAATGCTGCACGCGCCAGTGCTTGCCAGTTGTTGTCTATAGCTTGGCCATTGATTTGCTTCAAGAACCAGTGCAGTGACAAACGGTCGCCTAGGTTGAAGTAAAGCTTAGACGCTTGCTGTACTGTTTTACCTGTTTCACGAGCCACTGTAGATATATCCAGTGCTGAGTACAGGCTAGACAAACGAGCCACTGAATTAGCCAGCTCAGCGTTTACACCTTGGTCAATCCATACTTGAGCCATTGCTTGATGCTCTTCTACTTCTGAAGCCACTAGGTTTTCATCCAGCTTCTCAGTAATTGCGACGACATCACCTTGGTAAAGCTCAATCAATGCATTCACTGACTGTTTACCGGTACGGTTTCTTAGCAACCAGCGTGCTAGACGACGAAGCGTACGACGTACATGGTAAAGCAATTCGTATTGAGCTTCAGAACTTGAGATGTTGTCCAGTTCACGGATGCTCTTCAATACCTTACCCAGGCCGTAGATTTCACGTGATGCCGCGTAAGCATTCGCAATATCAACAATGTTCGCGCCCGTCTCTTCTTGCAAGCGAGTCACGAAGTTACAGCCCATCTCGTTAACCATTTGGTTAGCAAGCGCAGTCGCAATGATCTCTGCACGAAGTGGATGGTTATCCATGTGCTGAGAGTAGTTACGGCGTAACTCTGTTGGGAAGTATTGCATCAGTTGTTGAGCATGGAACTCATCATTCGCAATGTCATCACTCACAAGATCTTCTTTTAGAACCATTTTACCGTAAGCGATCAATACTGATAGCTCTGGTCTTGTTAGTGCTTGGCCCTGCTTCTCACGTTCTAGCAGCGTTTCGTCATCTGGGATGTATTCCAAACCACGGTCTAAGTACCCGGCTTTTTCCATTGTGTGGATAAAGCGGATTTGCTCTTTCACTAAGCCTACACCTTGATGCTCAGTAACAGAGATAGACTCAGCTTGGCAGTAAGCGTCGTCTAGTACGATTTCACCTACTTCATCTTCCATAGATTCAAGAACTTGGTTACGTTGCTTAACGGTAAGATCACCATTAGACACCAAGCCATTCAAGAAGATCTTAATGTTAACTTCGTTATCCGAGCAATCTACACCACCAACGTTATCGACAAAGTCAGTATTAACTCGACCGCCCGTTAGAGCGTATTCAATACGACCCAATTGAGTCATACCCAAGTTACCGCCTTCACCAACAACCTTAGCTTTCAGGTCACGGCCATCGATACGTAGCACGTCATTTGCACGGTCACCCACATCGGTATGAGTCTCACTAGAAGACTTAACGTAAGTACCAATACCGCCGTTCCAAAGTAGATCAACTTTCATAGACAAGATCGCTTTGATCAAGTCGTTTGGTGCCATTGATGCTTTCTTGGTACCCAGCATTTTCTGAATTTCAGGTGTCAAAGAGATAGACTTCGCTCGGCGAGAGAAGATGCCACCACCTTGAGAAATCAGGTCTTTATTGTAATCTTCCCAACTTGAACGAGGCAGATTAAACAGACGGTCACGCTCTACCCAGCTTGATGCTGATTCTGGATTCGGGTCAATGAAGATGTGCATGTGGTTAAACGCAGCTTGCAAGCGAATGTGCTTAGATAGCAGCATACCGTTACCAAATACGTCACCCGCCATATCACCCACACCAATGGCAGTGAAGTCTGTGCTTTGACAGTTAATACCCATTTCGCGGAAGTGACGTTTAACCGATTCCCAGCCACCTTTCGCCGTGATACCCATGGCTTTGTGGTCGTAACCGTTAGAGCCACCCGATGCAAACGCATCACCTAGCCAGAAGTTGTACTCTTCAGCTACTGAGTTCGCTAGATCTGAGAATGTCGCGGTGCCTTTATCGGCTGCAACAACCAAGTATGGGTCATCTTCATCGTGACGAACAACGCTCTTAGGTGGGATAACCTCACCTTCAATGATGTTGTCTGAAACGTCTAGCAATGCACGGATGAAGCGCTTGTAACAACGTTGACCTTCAGCAAAGATCTCGTCTCGGCCAGACATCATGTGTTGACGCTTACAAACGAAACCACCTTTAGCACCAACCGGTACGATAACCGTGTTCTTAACTTGTTGCGCTTTAACTAGGCCTAGAATCTCAGTACGGAAGTCCTCTTGACGGTCTGACCAACGTAAACCACCGCGTGCTACTTTACCGCCACGTAAATGCACACCTTCAATGTCTGGTGCGTAAACGAAGATCTCAAACGCAGGAACCGGCGCAGGGATATCTGGAATCTCGCTTGGTCTCATTTTCAGAGCCAACCAAGGTTTAGACTGCTTATTCTCGTCTACTTGGTAGTAGTTAGTACGAAGCGTTGCAGTGATCATTTCCATGTAGCGACGAATGATACGATCATCATCCAAGCTTTCTACATGATCCAACTGTTCAGTGATCTTCTTAATAAGATCTTGTTGGCCTTTTACGCTGCCCTTCAGTTTCGGGTCAAAACGCTTGCCGAATAGGCTCACTAGCCCTTTCGCTAATTCTGGGTAATGAGACAATGTGTCTTCAATGTATTGTTGGCTGAATGGGAAACCAACTTGACGCATGTAACGAGCATAAGCACGTAAGATTGAGATTTCACGGCCAGAAAGACCAGCGCCAAGTACTAAGCGGTTGAAACCATCGCTGTCTAACTCACCCGCCCAGATTGCCGCAAAGGCTTGTTGGAAAAGATCGCGAGCTTCACGAAGATCAATGGTCTTATCGCTCTTGTGCAGCATAGAGAAATCAAGGATCCAATAGGTCACACCGTTGGTTTTACGCACTTCATATGGAGATTCACCGATAACGCGTAGGCCAAAGTTTTCAAGCATTGGCATAACATCAGAAAGGTGAATTGGCTCATCGCTGTGGTAGAACAACTTCAAACGAACGGCTTTTGAATCTGCCGCTTCTTCTTGAGGACGGTAGAAAAGCATACCCAGTTTGTTGTCTTCACTTAGCGCTTCTAAACGTTCAATGTCGGCAACAGCAGAACCTGGCATCATGTCTTCTTTGTACGAACGTGGGAATGCACGCATGTACTCTTTCGACAATGGAAGACCTTTGCTTTCACCGAAGTTTGCAATGATAGATTCAGACAGACGGTCATCCCACGTAGACGATACTTCCATTAAATTTTGCTCAATTGTTTTCACGTCCACATCCATGTTGTTGTTATCAACACGAACAATATAGTGCGTTCTTGCTAGCGGACTTTCAGAGAAGTACGTTGTAAATTCAACCTCTTCTTCACAACCAAAGTACTGTTTCAAGATGCGCTGTGTTTGGCGACGAAGCTCAGTGTTGTAACGATCTTTTGTTACGTAAACCATGCAGCTAAAGAAACGACCAAACGGGTCTTTGCGAACAAACAAACGCAGGAGATCGCGATCTTGCATTTGTACTACGCCCGTACCGACTTCTAGTAGCTCTTCTTCTCGAGCTTGCAGCAGTTCATCACGTGGGTAGTTTTCAAGAATGTTGTGCAGCGCTTTGTAAGAGTATGAACCTTCACGGTAACCACTCGCATCCAAAATACGTTCTACTTTCTCGCGAACAAGAGGAATCGTTTCAACGGTTTGGTTATAAACGGCAGATGTGTAAAGACCAGTAAAGCGGTGCTCACCAATGACCTTACCGTTCTTATCGAACTTCTTAATACCAATGTAATCGTTGTAAGCTGGGCGGTGAATGCGTGAAGCCGTGTTGCCCTTGGTTACGATAAGCACATAAGGCTTTTTCGCTTCAAGACGTGCCGAATCAGAAAACTCAGATAGCTTAACGTTACGTACACGATCTGAGTTCGCAAACAAACCAAGACCTTGCTCCTTGGTCGGTTGCAGTTCAGTGTCGCCGTTAACTGAAACTAGGTCATATTCCTTATAACCCATGAATGTAAAGTTGTGTTCACCTAACCAACGAAGAAACGCCAACGTTTCATCAAAACGTTGGCCATCTACAGGAATGCTCTCTTTCTGCTTTTCTACTTGATTGGTTACTTCTTCAAGTCGTTCTACCATCTTCAACCAATCGTTCACAACTAAGCTAGTATCGGTAAAGATATCCAGTAGCTCCGTTTTAAGAGCTGTCATTTCAGCTTTACTGCTAAGACGGTCAACCTCAATATGGAAAAGCGATTGGAATGCACCTTCGTTATTGCTTACACCGACAACACTGCCCTTATCTGAGCGAGAGATTTGTGTTGGGTTATGAAGCATAAGGTGAGAAGAAAGGTCTAGGCGAGTCAATGCCATTTTTACGGAATCAACAAGGAATGGGCTGTCTGGAACGACTATCTCAACGATAGTATGAGTAGACTGCCAACCTTGACGACTTACCGTCGGGTTGAAAACGCGTACAGAGATTTCGTCGGCTTTCTTTTCATTGATGTGATGCCATAAGCTAACTACAGCACCGTATAAATCGGATTCGTTTCTCTGAGTCAGATCGTCGTGAGAAACGTTACTAAACAAGTGTTGAGCAAGTTGAGTTACGAGAGGTCGATGAGCAAGGTCAAGTTTGTCTTGAATCAGCTTGTAAACTTTTTCAAGTAAAACTGGAACCACAGTTTCACGTGCGGTCATAGTCACACTCCACAATTAGAATTATATTTTATTATTAGGGGGATCACTTAATCTGGTGTTTGAAACGTGCCGTTGAGCTCTTTTCTACTAACGAGTTAAGCAAAGGTAATGCATTCATTTATTGTAAAAGCATTATTGAAAAATAGTTAATTGTTTTGGAGGTGGTAAGAGGTGAAATGTTTGATTATGTGATTAAGATTCCTTTTAACTCACTAGGCACGCCAAGGTTTACAGAGCTTCTAACTTAATAAACTTATTTTTTTGGTCAGTTGTCAGCCTAAACTGCCCTCTAACCCCTATTTGTGTAAGAAATGGTCTGAACCGAGTTGCAGGTAACTGTAAGCGTAAACCTGTTGTTGTTATCACTTGAACTTTACTTGCGGCGCCAGAATAGCTGGCCAAAAACTGCTGATATGAGATGTTAAGTTGGAAAATATAGCGATTCATACGATACCTGTATAAACATACAGTGCCAGTGTTTTTTGGCACTTTTAGATGTCTGACGGTGAAACTGAACTTGAAGCTGCTCTAGCTTATCGAAAATTCGATGAACCAGAAACAAAAAATCAGTGGCAGATATTCTCTACCACTGATGACCTTTCGTTGTAGCAAACAGTTTATTAGTAAACCGCTTATTAGCAAACAGTTACCTGAATGCGCGCTGACTTAAGCCTCTAGTGCTTTCGTCACTTTCTCAAACAAGTCTTTTGCTAGGTTGTCCATGTTCTTTAACGTCTCTAGTTCTTTTTTGATAAGAGCTTGACGTTCATCATCGTACTTACGGAACTTAAGTAGCGGGTCAATCAGACGTGAAGCCACTTGTGGGTTGCTGCTGTTTAGCTCACGTAAGATCTCGCCAGCAAATGCATAGCCTTGACCAGACTTGTCGTGGAATTGAACCGGGTTCATGTTTAAGAATGAACCGACCAAGTTACGGGTACGGTTCGGGTTCTTCAAACTGAACGCCTGGTGCGACATCGACGCTTTGATCACTTCAAGTGCGTTTGAACTTGGGTTTGTACCTTGCAATGCAAACCACTTATCCATAACAAGACCATCGTGTTTCCACTTGTCACTGTAATCCACCATCAAGGTTTCACGACATGGTAGTTGTGCACTGTTTGCCGCGCCCATTGCTGCCATCGTATCTGTCATGTTATTCGCTTGTTGATACATCGCAACAACCAAGTCATTACCCTGCCCAGTATGAGCTAAGTAACTTAAGCAAACTTTACGTAGAGTACGCTTACCAATCGAATCGTGATCGATCGTGTATTCTGTTAGTGCGTGGCTGTGATAAACCGCCGCTAACTCGTCTTCAAGTTCTGCAGCTAATGTAACTTTCATCGAGTTAAGAACCGATGCGACCGCATCAATATCAACGCGCTCGTACCAACCCGATACTTCATTGTGGCTTGGTAGAGAAAGCATTTCTGCAATAAACGCAGGCTCTAGTGAATCACTCAGCAGTACGCCACGGAATGCATCAACAACAGAATCAGAAAGCTCAAACGCTTGACCCTGCTGAACTTTCTCCACGTTACTGCGGATGTACTTCGCTAATAGCATTTGACCCGCATCCCAACGAGAGAATTCATTGCGAGCATTCACCATCAAGAAGATCAGTTCTTCATCTGAGTAGTCATATTCCAATTTCACTGGCGCAGAAAATTCACGAAGTAATGATGGGATCGGTTGCTCAGAAACGTTTTCAAACACGAACGTTTGCTCTGCTTCTTTCACATCTAATACATTATGAACTGGCTTACCGTTACATTGTAACTCAACAACTTCACCCGCAGCTGTGTACAGCTCGATATCAAGAGGAATATGCAGAGCCTGCTTTTCCGTTTGCTCATGAGTTGGCGCTGTTACTTGGCGAGTTGTTAACGTGTACTGTTTCTTCTCTGCGTCGTACTTACTTTCAACAGACAGCGTCGGCGTACCAGACTGGCTGTACCATAAGCGGAACTGAGATAAGTCAACGCCCGACGCATCTTCCATTGCCGCGACGAAGTCTTCACATGTTGCAGCCGTACCATCGTGACGTTCGAAGTACAGCTTCATGCCTTTTTGGAAACCATCTTCGCCCAACAATGTGTGGATCATACGGATCACTTCACTGCCCTTTTCGTACACTGTCAAAGTATAGAAGTTATTCATTTCTATCACTTTTTCTGGACGAATTGGATGAGACATTGGGCTAGCATCTTCTGCAAATTGTGGACCGCGAATGATACGTACATTGTTAATACGGTTTACTGCGCGAGAACCAAGATCAGATGAGAATTCTTGGTCACGGAATACCGTTAAGCCTTCTTTCAGACTTAACTGGAACCAATCGCGACACGTCACTCGGTTACCTGTCCAGTTGTGGAAATATTCATGGCCGATTACTGCTTCAATACCTAGGTAATCTGTATCCGTTGCAGTTTGGTCGTTTGCTAGAACGAACTTCGAATTGAATACGTTCAAGCCTTTGTTTTCCATCGCACCCATGTTGAAGAAATCAACGGCTACGATCATGTAGATGTCTAAGTCGTATTCAAGATTGAAACGTTCTTCGTCCCACTTCATTGAGTTAATCAAAGAAACCATCGCGTGGCTCGCACGGTCTAGATTGCCTTTATCAACAAAGATTTCTAGGTCAACTTTACGACCCGATTGTGTAGTGTATGCGTCACGAAGTACATCAAAGTCACCCGCTACTAAAGCAAACAAGTACGCTGGTTTTGGATGTGGGTCTTGCCACTTCACCCAATGACGACCGTTTTCAGCTTCACCTTCATCTACACGGTTACCATTACTTAATAAGAATGGGTTCTCTGCTTTGTCTGCAATTACCGTTGTAGTGAATTTCGCCAACACATCTGGGCGATCCATGTAGTAAGTGATACGGCGGAAACCTTCAGCTTCACATTGAGTACAGAACGCGCCACCCGACTTGTACAAGCCTTCAAGTGCACTGTTCCCTTCAGGGTTAACTTCGGTAACGATGGTTAGAGTAAATTCTTTTGGAAGGTCATTCAGCGTAAGTTGAGTTTCAGACTGCTCGTACTGAGTCCATTCGTTGCCTTCAACCAAAACAGAAACCAACTTCAAGCCTTCACCATCAAGTACTAATGTCGTGCTGTCTTTCTCCTGCTTAACACTAGAAACAGCCGTAACAATGGATGCTGAATCGTACAAATCGAAAGTAAGATCGATTTCAGAAATCGTGTGAGATGGTGATTGATAATCTTTACGATACTTGGCTTGAGGTGTATGTGCCATGACGGGTTCCTTTTGATCGTTATACGTAATTATTTTTTAACTGTATATATCTAAAGGTTGAGCGCCAATAAAACAAGGGGAATATTAAAAAAAGGAGGCATTGTAAGAAAATGCCTCCATGTTTTGCTATTTTATCAATCAAATCAGACAGGAACGCCTAAGAAATGAACTGTGCACAATATTATCAACGAGTACGCCGTTACTGCTAAAACTCACGATTATCGAATGCGATTGAGTACCGCAAACATATCTCCCTCTTCACCTTGCAGCGTTAACACATCGCTGTTCAGTGTATATCGAGTGCCGTGTTCACCGTTCTCATAAAGTAACACTAGTTGATCGCCTTCTGTGTAATACACCCCGCGACGAATGACTTCACCACCTTCTTCATCTGATACTCGGAACATGAATATAAAGTCCGGCTGAAGGACTAAATCCATTTTTTGAATGTTACTCGCACGTAGATCGCTTCCAGACAGTTGGGCACTTGACCAGATTCCCGCCAATGCATTTGGCAAGGCCTTAGTGAACATAACACCGTTAAGATTCAGCATGTTGTGATTACTGCTGTACGCGTAAACCTGAGGTTCTGAGGTATTCAAACCCAAAATAATCGTGTCTTCATTGGCGTTATACAAACCTTCCCAATGATCGACACTGTAGTCTTTCTTTTGGATATCGATAGTGAATGAGTAGTTTGAATCAAGAGTGAGCTTGATCGCTCTAAAGTTTTCAGTGCCTTGCTCAGGATCAGGATTCATCAAATACCAATCACCAAGCAGCAAAGGAAGGTCAAAATGAGATAGATTACTATCACTTTTTGATTGTTGGCTACTCGAAGCGACCTCGCTCCCAAAAGCCACAAAACTTAAACAAGATAAAAATAGTAGAATCCATTTCATAAGCGTCCCCTCGTTTTCTTTAAGCTTAGGCACGTAATGAATAGAAAGCGAAAAAATATGATCTAAGTCACTAAATTTTAAGTGCGAAGTAACTTAAATGTCATTATCACTCGAAAAATAATACTTAAGTTTAGTTATTTTTACAGTGTACTTCACAGCCGAAAATCAAATAACAGTGGTTCTGCAGCAAGTTAAAAAGCGAGGAAGCATGCCGTTAACATGACATTATTCGAGGCAAGAACACAGGTACAAAAAAAGCGAGCCTAAGCTCGCTTTTCAAATAGTACGTCTTTAAACAATCACCTTATAACAGGTATTTTGTTTATTTCTTGATCATATCCAGCATGATAGCAACTGATTCATCAAGATAAGCATCCGGGGCTTCGTAGTCTTTGGGAATATCATCCAACGTTTTAAATGCCTCTAACTTAGCGGCTTTTTGACGTTGGTTAATACGCTCTAGACGAAGCGCATCCGCATCATCACTCTCTTGTTGACGAACCTTTTCATTAAGAGAAAGGTCATTGTCGTCTTTATCTGCCTTATATTTTTCAATATCTTGCGCGATAAAGCCAAATTCCATGTCTGTTGCGATACGAGCTTCGTGTTTAGCCGTCAACGCTGCGATCTGCTCATCGTTACGCTGTAACACTGAGTACTTCGCTTTGTCGATGCTGTCCCAAGGAAGAGCGTTGTCTTCAACACTTTCACCAGTATCTGCAGGATCAATTGGCGTTGGGTAAGCAATATCAGGTACTACACCCTTGTTTTGCGTACTACCACCATTGATTCGGTAGAATTTTTGGATTGTGTATTGAACGTAGCCTAACTCTTTATCGAACAAATCATAAATATGATTCAAAGAGCGATGCTGTTGCACCGTACCTTTACCGAAAGAGTTTTCACCCAAGATAATTGCACGGCCATAATCTTGCATCGCTGCTGCAAAGATTTCAGACGCTGAAGCACTGTAGCGATTCACCAATACCGTTAACGGGCCTTGGTAACTGATTTGACCATCAGTATCGCTGTTCACTTTGACACGACCGTAGCTATCACGAACCTGAACAACAGGTCCTTCTTTGATAAACAAACCAGAGAGTTCAGTTGCTTCAGTCAGTGCACCACCACCGTTGTTTCGGAGGTCAACAATAATACCTTCAACACCTTGCTCTTTAAGCTCGGTGATCAGTTTATCGGTATCTTTAGAAAGGCCAACGTAGAAACTTGGTACTTCTAATACACCAATTTTCTTGCCGTCTTTCTCGATCACTTCTGATTTAACAGCGCGGTCTTCTAAACGAATCTTATCGCGAACAATTGTGACAACGTGACTTTTTGCATCTTTACCGTCTGGCAAGATCTGTAGCTTAACTTTAGTCCCTTTCGGTCCTTTAATTAATTGCACTACATCGTCTAAACGCCAGCCGATAACATCAACAATCTCTTCGCCATCTTGACCAACACCAACAATGCGGTCTCCATCACTCAATTGTTTGCTGTTTGACGCAGGGCCACCAGCAACTAAAGAGCGAATAACGGTGTAGTCGTCTGTCATCTGAAGCACAGCACCAATACCTTCTAGAGATAGGTTCATCTCAGATTGGAATTGTTCTGCATTTCTTGGAGAAAGGTAACTTGTGTGAGGATCAACTTCACGCGCAAATGCGTTCATGTAGATCTGGAAAGCATCTTCATTATGCGATTGCGTAATACGCTTCATCGCATTGTTGTAACGCTTTTCCAAAACTTCTTGAATCTCTGGCCACTCTTTACCAGTAAGTTTTAGATTCAACGCATCATATTTAACGCGTTTTCTCCAAAGCTCATTCACTTCAGCGATATCTTTTGGCCACTCAGCTTCACTACGATTGAGCTCAATACTTTCATCGGTATCAAACTTAATCTCTGTATCTAGCAAAGACAATGCATATTGAAAACGTTCAAAACGCTTCTGCATAGACAGATTATAAACATCGAATGCAATCTGGTTATTGCCCGATTTCAGCTGATCATCAATTTGTTTAGATGACGCAGAGAAAGAGTCAATATCAGCTTGAGTGAAGATATTACGATTATAATCCAGCATCTCTAAGTAACGATTAAAGATAGCTTGAGAGAAATCATCGTTGAGATTGAAGTGTTTATAGTGAGAACGAGTAAATCGAGAAGTAACACGTTTACTAGCAGTTTCGTGTTGGACCTCAGGAGCGAGTAGAGGTAAATCGTCCTGATCTAATTTGGCTTCAAGAGCCTGAGCTGAAGCTGCTAGCCAAAAGCTAGCAGCAATCAGTGTCAATTTTGAACGGCATTTCATGCGTAGGAGTATCTCCTTTAAGCGCGCAAGTGCTCCGCTTTAACAACCATTTGTAGGCCGTTTGCTAACTGAACACGCACATCTTCCTTATTGATTTCAACAATGGTCGCAGCCATGTTTCCTTTACCCATGTTCACATTTACTTCTTTGCCAGCGATGAATTCGTCAGCGTTCAAAGCGCGTGTTTCTACAGGCTTTTCTACTTTTGGTGCTTTAGGCGCTTGACGACGAGGCTGTTGAGCTTTCTTCGCCTTAGGTTTCGCTTTGCCTTCTTCACGAGCTTTTTGTGCTTGTTCTTTACGACGAGCCTGAACTTTCGCTTTGCTTTCTGCAAGTGTAGCTTTAGCGTGTTCAACGTGCTCTTCTTCTAGTGTGCCACACGCGTTGCCGTCTAGGTCAACACGTTCTGCGCCAGCTTTTACGCCGTGCAGGTAACGCCATGATGATGTGTACTGTCTTAACGCTGCACGAAGCTGAGTCTTACTTACTTTTTCGTCTTCATTTAGACGTTCAGCAAGATCTTGAAAAATACCAATTTTAAGTGGCTTCGCTTCACCTTCTAGAGTAAAGCATTTAGGGAAACATTCAGCAATATATGCGATAACTTCTTTGCTGTTTTTTAACTTTTCAGTGTTTTCCATGTGGGTTCCTGGTTTTTGCGGTTTTCCGCGAGCATTAAGAAAATATTTTTACGTATTATAGAGAGATGCTTGGGAAAAACCACAGTAAGAGAATAATTTATGCCTTGTTCGCGTGCGAATTAAGCAGCTTTTCCACTTCTGCCATGAAAAATGTCAATCCGTCCTCGTCAATTTGAGAAAAACGACCAACATTTGGGCTATCAATATCAAGAACGCCCGCGATTTTTCCGCCAATCGAGAACGGAATAACGATTTCTGAGTTACTTGCAGCGTCACAAGCGATGTGACCTTCGAACTCATGAACATCATGAATGCGCTGAACTGTATTCGTCGCAACCGCAGTTCCACACACACCACGCCCGACCGGAATTCGCACACAAGCAGGTTGACCTTGGAAAGGGCCCAGTACAAGTTCGTCTTTTTCCTTAGCTAAATCCTGCTTCATTAAATAGAAACCCGCCCAATTCAAGTCATCCAATTCCATGAATAATAATGAACTGATATTAGCAAGATTAGCAGTTAGATCGGTTTCTGATTCAATTAATGCAACGGCTTGTTTGGTTAAGCGTTGGTAATGTTCTATTTTCATATTAACTTCCAATTAAATTGAGACTTCCATTATCAAGAGAACGCAGTAGAATGCGGCCATCAAACTAAATAGGACTTATTCTCATTACAATGAACAATTCAGAAGACACTATTAGCCGTTCTTGGTTAATAACTCAAGTAAAAAAACACAAGTCCAAATTACTGTTTGCTAACATTATTGCCATATTTGCAACTCTCATTAGTGTCCCTATCCCGTTGCTCATGCCATTAATGGTTGATGAAGTATTACTCGATAAGCCCGCTTCAGGCTTAGAGATGATGAACCACCTACTTCCATCTTCATTACAAACACCGACTGGCTATATAGCACTAACTTTGTTGTTAGTGATTATCATGCGCTCCGTTAGCCAAGCGTTGAACATTCTGCAAGGGCGTCAGTTTACGCTTGTGTCCAAAACAATTACCTATCAAATACGCAGCAAGATGATAGATAAGCTTGGTCGCATCAGTATTAGACAATACGAAACCAAAGGCAGCGGCGGTATCAACGCCCACCTAATAACAGACATAGAGACAATAGATAAGTTCATTGGCTCGACTCTTTCTAAATTTATCATCAGCTTCCTGACCGTGTTCGGTACAGCGATCGTGCTGTTGTGGCTAGAGTGGCGTTTAGGGTTGTTCATTTTACTGGTCAATCCTGTTGTGATTTATTTCTCCCGTAAACTAGGCAGCAGGGTCAAACACCTTAAGAAATACGAAAACCAATCTTTTGAGCGCTTTCAAAACCGTTTGGTGGAAACCTTAGATGGCATTTACCAACTGCGCGCGGCGAATAAAGAGCGTATCTTTCTCGATGAGCTTAAGGTTCAAGCAAACCAAGTAAGAATCGATGCCGACAAATACGCTTGGCAATCTGAAGCTGCTGGCCGTGTTTCGTTTCTACTCTTCTTATTAGGTTTCGAGCTTTTCCGTGCCGTCGCGATGCTAATGGTGTTATTCAGTGACTTAACCATTGGTCAGATTTTCGCGGTATTTGGCTACTTGTGGTTCATGTTAGGCCCAGTTCAAGAGCTACTAGGGATTCAATTCTCTTGGTATAGCGCGAAAGCGGCACTGCAACGCATCAACGATCTTCTTCAGTTAGAAGAAGAGAAGCGCCCTATCAGTAAAGTGAACCCATTTACTGAAGATCAAGAAGTGACAGTCGACATCGAAGACGTTACATTCTCTTACACATTAGAAAACACTGTTTTAAATAGGCTATCGCTGCACATCCCTGCAGGTAAAAAAGTCGCTTTGGTCGGTGCGAGTGGAGGGGGTAAATCTACGTTAATCCAGTTGCTGATTGGGGTTTACCAAGCAGACTCAGGTTGCATTCGCTATAACGGTGAAACAACCGACGACATCAGTTTTGATGTAATACGCAATCAAATTGCCGTTGTTTTACAACAACCTATACTCTTTAACGATACATTAAGGCATAATCTGACCCTTGGTGCTGAATACGACGAAATGTCGTTGTGGCGTGCGCTTGAAGTCGCTCAAATGCAAGATGTCATCAAGCAACTGAGCAATGGCTTAGATACACAAATTGGTAGGAATGGCGTTCGACTGTCTGGTGGTCAACGACAACGCTTAGCAATAGCTCGTATGGTGCTGAGCAATCCTAAGTTTGTTATTCTTGATGAAGCGACATCTGCACTCGATACAGCAACAGAGTCAGCACTGCATAAAGCGTTGAGCGAGTTTTTGAAAGATCGCACAACTTTGATAGTGGCTCATCGATTATCAGCGGTGAAACAAGCCGATCTAATCTATGTTTTAGAAGATGGACAAGTCACACAGACGGGAACACATGGTGAATTGGTTGAACAACAAGGACTCTATCAAACACTCTACGGCAGTGTGCAATCGCACGCCTGATGTTTGTGGCTCTGAGTCTTTAAGTCGGGTTGCTAACCTAACTTACGTTTCAACTTGGGAGGTCGCGTGACCTCCCCATCCGTAACCAACCCTTTATCAACAAAACACCAATGCGACAGCAGCTCAGTGCGTCTTTGCCAGGGCTGCGAACTTCCCGTAGATAAAATGGACATCCCTTTAGGGAAATCAGCTTACTGCCCAAGATGCGGAACTCAGCTTTATAGAGGCGGTACCCCTAGCCTCTCTGGAAACCTAGCAATCGCAATTACCTGCTTATTGCTGTTTATCCCATCGCACTTTTTTGAATTCATCAGTATTCGCCTGATTGGCGTCATGATACCCGCGACGTTACCATCGGGTGTTTTTACCTTAATGGGCGAAGGCTTTCCTCTACTTGGTTTGCTGATCCTGTTCTGCAGTTCGATCGCTCCGTTGCTCGTGTGCACCTCGGTACTCATCACTCATGCATCACTGCGTCTTAAGATCTTCACACCCTTTCGTTATGCATTAGCCATTATTCAGACTCTCAAACATTGGATGATGTTGGATGTGTTTCTGGTAAGTTTGGCGGTCTCATGTTTCAAACTGCAAGATTACTCTGACATTTTCGTCGGCCCTGGTTTGATTGGCCTGATTCTTCTGCAGCTTTTCAGCGTATTACTAGTAAGCCGTATCAGTGTACGTCGCTACTGGGAAGCTTGGGCAAAAGAATCCGAATACTCTTTTGCTGAGAGTAAGAACGTACACTGTCACAACTGTCACCTATCTCAGCCTGACGGTCATACTTGTGTGCGTTGTCACCATGACTTATACCACCGCAAGCCCTACTCTATACAGAAAACTTGGGCTCTGCTATTTGCCGCATCCGTGGCTATCGTGCCAGCCAATGTCATTCCTATTTCTATTCTTATTACCAACGGTCAAAGGCTAGAAGACACCATCATTTCCGGTGTCGCTTCGCTGATTAATAGCGATATGTATGGCATCGCTGCGATCATTTTCATTGCCAGTATCGTCGTGCCAGTCGCGAAAATACTGGGCCTCGCGTACATCTTAATCTGTATCAAGATGAAGCGCGCCGTTTACCACAGGCAACGTATGACCATCTATTTCATCGTGAAATGGGTGGGGAAATGGTCAGTAATGGATCTGTTCGTTATTTCGATCATGATGACCTTGGTCGACCGCGGGCAAATTTTAAACTTTACACCAGGTTATGGTGCAGTCGCTTTTGGCGTCGTAGTTGTTCTCACGATGCTAGCAGCGGAAAGCTTAGATCCTAGGCTAATTTGGGATAACTACACCTCTAAAGATGAGTCAGTGAATGAACAACGATAACCAATCACAAACGTCATATTCACCAGAAGTAAGGAAAAACAAAGGCATCTCCCCTTTGTGGATTCTGCCGATATTAACCGTCGCCTTAGCCGGTTGGTTGGTCATGAAATCGATACACGATGCTGGGCAACGTGTGCAAATATACTTCTCAGATGCCGCAGGTTTAGTCGCAGGTCGAACAACGATTCGTTACCAAGGCTTAGAAGTGGGTATGGTGCGCGACATCACTTTATCCAAAGATCTATCGAGCATCTATGTCGATGCAGACATCTACCCTGAAGCGAAGAAGCTACTCTCAAAAGGCACTCGTTTCTGGCTTGTAAAACCGACAGCAAGTTTGTCGGGTATCTCAGGATTAGACGCACTTGTTTCAGGTAACTATATTGCTATCCACCCGAGCGAAACCAAACAAGACCCAGAAACCATTTTCCAAGCGTTAGAATCCTCCCCTTCTGATTTACTGGCTTCTGAAGGTTTGAATATTTCACTGACGACCAAAGATCTGGGCGGCGTGTCTGTTGGCTCTCAAATCGTTTACCGTAAAATCCCAATTGGTGAGGTTTACAACTACCAGTTAAACGACAACGCGAAATCCGTTACGATTCAAGCGTCAATTAAAGATGAATACAGCCATATCATTACCGACCAAAGCCGTTTTTGGAATGTCAGTGGTTTAGGTGCCAGTATTGGTTTTTCTGGTGTTGATGTTCGCTTAGAGAGCCTAAGTGCATTGCTTGGCGGTTCAATTGCGGTCGACTCTCCGGGAGAAGGCCAACCCGTAGAGATGAATACCAAGTTCAAGCTCTACCCAGATTTGAAGACAGCGGGTCGAGGTATCTCTATCAAGATCGCCGTTCCCGATGATAATAAAATCAGTGCAACGGGTGCTCCGATCATGTATCGCGGCATTGAAATCGGTCAAATCACTGATTTATCGCTAAGTGAAGGGCGTGAAAACGTCGTTGCATCTGCCGCTATCCAACCGGCATTCAGTGACTTTTTAAACAGCGGCAGTAAATTCGTTCTAGAAGAGGCTGAACTGTCGCTTACTGGCATGAAAAACATTGCCAATTTAGTGACAGGTAACTTTTTAACCTTGGTACCGGGTGAAGGTGAAAAGGCGCGTCGATTTACTGCAATCCGCAAAAATGAATTCAGTCAGGAACAACAGAAATCCGTTGCGATTCGCTTAACGTCGAACAATTCGTTCGGGTTAGATGTCGGTACACAACTTCTCTACAAAGGCATTGCCGTTGGCTCTATCATCCATGTGGGATTAGTTGATGGTGTTGGTACGGGCTCTGATAAACACGAAGTCTTCATGGATGCACTTATCGATAATGAGTACGCGCACCTTATCAAAAGCCACAACCGTTTCTTTGTGACAGGTAGTGCGACTGCAGAGCTAACCGAATCAGGCTTGAGTGTTACGGTCCCACCAGCAAAACAGCTTCTTACCGGCTCGATTAGCTTTGTGAGTGAAGGTAAATCTGAAGCTCGAACGGACTACCAACTTTTCCAAAGTAAGTCGTTAGCAGAAATTGCTAAGTTTAATCAGTCTGGTTCAAAGACACTTTCTTTGTTTGCCAGTGAGTTACCTTCAATTTCTAAAGGCAGCCCACTCCTCTACCGCAACCTACAAGTGGGTAATATTTCTGATTTTCAGCTTGCCGACGGTGGCGTAAGAATCAAAGTCACAATCGAAAATCGTTACACGCACTTACTCAACAAGCACACTGTTTTCTGGAACCGTTCAGGCGTTGAGGTTGATGCGTCGCTATCGGGTATCAGCATTAAAGCGGCACCAGTTAAAACCCTTATCCAAGGCGGTATTGCTTTTGACTCTCTGCCAGGAATCGACAACAAACTTGGTGATGTGTGGAAGCTTTACAAAGATTCAAAATCTGCCCGAAAGTTTGGCCGCGCCATTACTATCACCTCTTCTGGCGATCAAGAAGTCAGCAAGGGCATGGCGATCAAATATCAAGGTGTCACTGTTGGTGAGGTTACTTTAGTGATTCCGAACTTCAACAAGGGCGGTATTGAAATTACTGCGCGTATTTTACCTGAGTACGTCGACAAGATTGCCGTGGCGAACAGTCACTTCTGGTTGGCAGAGCCTGAAATTGGCCTTAACGGCATCAAAAACGTCTCTGCGCTGCTCTCTAAGCACATCAACGTAGACCCGGGTAAAGGTGAAAGAAACACGAAATTTGAGCTTAGTAAGGGACCTGTGCAGCCTGAAGGCAAGATATTCCAGCTACAAAGCGAAACGCGAGGTTCGGTATCTGAAGGCACGCCTATACTATTCCGTGAGCTAGAAATCGGCAGTGTTATCGATGTTCAGCTGGGCGAGTTTGCTGACCGCATCATCTCTACGATTCAAATAGAACCTGATTACGCGTATCTAATCCGCGCAAACACCGTATTCTGGAACGTGTCGGGCGTCGATGTCTCTATCGGCCTGTCAGGCGCAAACATCAAAGCCGGAACGGTAGACAGCTTGTTAAGAGGTGGTATTACATTCTCAACGCCACCGACAAATGAACTTCAACCAGTAGCAAGCGAAGATCAGTCTTTCTACCTCTATCCTCAAGCCGAAGATGAGTGGAAATCATGGAGAACCGCAATTCCTCGCCCATAGAGAGAATCCCCTGACGTTTCAAGAAGATTAATTCTTCATCAAAATGCAGCCATTAGGCTGCATTTTTGTTGTTTGCTGCAAATATGGTTTAGGACGGCCTCATTTTGCTTTAAACTCCCCGCATTAATGCAATAAATCGAGATACTCTTTTGCACGCTAACGTATATATTCCTGAAGAATTCCTAACGCACATCGAAGCAATCATGCCTAGTCACCTAGATATGGCTTCTTTTGTTGCGTCATGCCAAAAACCACTTCGTAAAAGTATTCGAGTCAATACATTGAAAATCAGTGTTGAAGATTTCCTAGTACGAGCAAAAGAGAAAGGCTGGGAACTGGAACCTGTACCTTGGTGTGAAACGGGCTTTTGGATTACAGTTGATGAAAGTGAAGCGCCACTAGGTAATACGGCAGAACACATGTCTGGTCTTTTCTACATCCAAGAAGCCAGCTCGATGATGCCACCTTCGGCACTTTTCCAAGGTGAAGCTGATTACCAAGCGGTGTTAGACACTGCGGCAGCACCCGGTTCTAAAACAACGCAAATCGCTGCGCTAATGAATAATCGCGGTGTATTGGTTGCCAATGAGTATGCAGCAAGCCGTGTGAAAGTCCTTCACGCTAACATAGAACGTTGTGGTGTTCGTAATGCCGCTCTAAGTAACTTTGACGGTCGAGTTTTCGGTGGTTGGTTACCAGAACAGTTTGATGCAGTGTTGCTAGACGCTCCCTGTTCTGGCGAAGGTACCATTCGTAAAGACGCCGATGCGATGAAGAACTGGACGTATCAATCTGTGGTCGATATTGCCGACACGCAAAAAGATCTGATTGAAAGTGCATTCCATGCTCTTAAACCTAATGGTGTTTTGGTTTACTCAACGTGTACGCTTAGCACCGAAGAGAACCAACAAGTGTGTCATCACTTAAAAGAAACCTTTGGTGATGCGGTTGAATTTGAATCTCTTGAATCACTATTCGACAACGCAAAAGCAACCACGACAGAGGAAGGCTTTCTACACATCTTCCCTCAAGTTTATGACTCAGAAGGTTTCTTTGTTGCACGTATCCGTAAATTAGCGTCTGTTACTCCACCAGAAGTTAAAAAACGTATGGGTAAATTCCCATTTGAAAAAGCATCAAAGAAAACTCAACAAGAAGTCGCTGAACAACTAATGAGTACTCTCGATATCGAATTGCCAAGCGATACTCAGGTTTGGATTCGCGACAAAGACGTTTGGCTATTCCCAGAAGCGCTAGAGCCTATGATCGGTGAGTTCCGTTTTTCTCGCATGGGAATCAAGATCGCCGAAACCCATAAAAAAGGTTACCGCTGGCAGCACCAAGTGGCGACAACGCTTGCAACAGGTAATGAAGCTAATGTTGTCGAGCTAAGCATTGAAGATGCTCGTGAATGGTTCATGGGACGCGATGTTCGCCCTGAAGGCTTGTCTGGCAAAGGTGAAGTACTAGTGAAGTACAACGGTGCAATCATCGGCCTTGGTAAATGGGTTGGCAACCGAGTGAAGAACGGTTTACCACGCGAGTTAGTGCGCGATAAGAACCTATTCTAAAGCTTTCTCCCTGTATACAGCTAGATAAACAAAAGCCCAAACAACGTTAATTGTTTGGGCTTTTTCTATTCTATCGGCCATATAAGTCAGTGTGCGAGCGCTTGTAAATCAACAACTAATTACATAAATATCAATTCAAGCCACTATTTCCAAAAAGAAAAATCGCACTTTAGAGAATCTAAACTAGACTTCAATCTAACAGTCAAAAGATTAAGACGATTAGCGTAGGCTCTTCGGAGCCCTTTCCCCTAAGCCCAAACAGGAAGGTTTGGGCTTTTTTTTGACCGAAAGGACCGCTTACTTAACTAAGCTGATACCTTCTTTGTCGATAGTGATCTTGCCAGATTTGTATAGACCACCAATTGTCTTCTTGAACGTACCTTTGCTGGTTCTGAATGCAGAGAAAATAACTTCAGGAGAAGACTTATCATTCAAAGGCAGGTAACCGCCTTTCTTCTCAAGCAGGTCAAGAACCTTAGTGCTTAGGTCATCCATCTTAGCCACACCAACCTTCTGAAGAGACAAATCAATCTTACCGTCTTCTTCACGAACGTTTTTAATGTAGCCTTTTAGTGTTTTACCAATGAACAGCTTACCGATGATGTCAGATGGGAAAATCATACCCCAGTGTTCACCGTTCACGATCGCTTTGTAACCCAATTGGCTGCGCTCAGCGATAATGAGATCAACTTGCTCATTTTGCTTATAAGTAGCAGGCGTGTTGTCTAACCATTTGTTGAACTTCGTTGTACCAACGATACGGCTCGATGCTTTATCGATATACACATATACTAAGATTGACTGGCCTTCGTTTAAACGGCCACGCTGCTCGCTGAAAGGAACAAGAAGGTCTTTACCTTTCACGCCCCAGCTCATGAATGCACCAGTGCTGTTAACACCTTCAACCGTCATCAAACCAAACTGGCCTACTTGAGCGATTGGTTTTTCAGTGGTTGCAGCGATCTGGTTGTCAGAATCAATGTATAAGAAAACATCTAGCTTTTGACCAATTTCAACACCTTCAGGAGTAAATCGTTTCGGCAGCAACACGGTTCCATAGTCGCTCGCGTCAAGGAATACACCGAAGTCTGCTTGTTTTACTACTTCTAAGTTGTTTATTTGACCAATATTAATCATCAAGGTTGTCTCTACTTTAAATTTGGCGGAGATTATACGTGATCTCTGATATGCTTTCGCTAGTTTCATTCATATTTTTACATTCTAGGAGACATCGTTGATCACCGTTGATAAACAAGATGCGATAACACTTAAAATTAACCATGCCATGGCTAAGACCAAAAAGCTCGACATGGACGTTTATCTATTCATTCCCGGTGAACTTGGACTGACTCCTGAAGTGCTTTCTGAAAGTGCCTTTTTCTACAGCTCAATCACTCAAAAACGTGCCTACTATAGTGACAAAACACTTTTACCTTTGGTACACAGTCGCTTGGCAAAACGTGGACGCTTATCTACAACACAGTATCGTGTCAGTTTGAGTCTGTTTGCCTACCAATATGTTATCGCGTTAGATAAAGCAGTCAGCAGCTTAAATAAAACTGATAGTGACGACGTAACGGCTGATGAAGTAGATGAAGTCATTGAATTGGCTTTAGATATCTTGAAGAAGCTACGCCGAAGCATCCCTTACGAAGAAAATCTCAAGCGCTACTACGCTAATATCGATAACTACCTATCTTGGTATACCGAGCAAAAGTTCCTATCGCTAGTTTCACACATGCCACGAGGTAGTGAGTATTCAACGATTAAAGAACGACTCTTAACGCTTTGTGATAAAGAGACCGCGCACCGTAAACTGAACCGCTACAACTCAGCAAGAGTTCGAGAGGACGTTACCCGCTTGAGTAACAAGATGCGTTTGCTGCGTCGTTTGATTGAACACCCTATCGTGCTTAAAGAAAAGACAACGTCGATGGGTAAGAACGTTAAGCGTGCCGTGAAAGGCATCGCGACCGGTTTGGTGATGGTTGTCGTGACCACTACTGTGATCTTGGCTCGTGACTTTCTTGGTGAGATTACCGCCTCTTTCATCGTGGCAATGTCTTTCATTTACGCACTGCGTGAGATCTTTAAAGATGACTTGAGAGACATCCTTTGGCGCTGGCTGCGTAAAGGCAAGCCAAAATGGAAGCGTCGTTACTATGATCCAACGACCAACAAGTCAGTAGGCCATAAACTGGAATGGTTGGACTACGCAAATTTTTCTAAGCTTGCAGATCGCATTCAGTCGATCCGTAAAAAGCGTGTGGTACAACGTGAAGAGCAAATCTTGCATTACCGCTCTCATACTGAGATGTCGACATCGACCTTTATGAGTGGTTATGAGGAGACTCGTGAAACGTTATCGATCAGCCTAAGAGCCCTGACACGGTTGATGGATAAAGGCTCAAACAAGATCTACCGCTTGAATGAAGGACAAGTGAGCCGCGAATCAGTAGAAAAGCGTCATCTTCTCAACCTGATCATTAAAGAGAACAACCATGATAACGAACCAACCTACTACCGTTGGAAGATCGTTATGAACCGTTCAAAAATAGTTGATATTGAGCAGATCACTCAAGAGTCATAGAGCCGTTATAAAGTTCTCTATAACGGTATGTGGAAACCATTCACATACCGTTGTTTTATCTCTTCAACGTTACCCATGACTTCTAAACCAAAATCTATTATTTAATCGCTATTTTCTTGAAGGGACTTTCTTAATTGAAAGCGTAAGCGTGAACTCCGCCATCGGCTCGTCACCATGTAAAGATGGGCAAGTCGCGATAATGGTTACGGGTTGATTGACCCGTTCTCCGGTCGACATGGTTTCTGCCAGCATAGTGTTGATCAGCTCACCGTCGTTACAAGTGAAATGCACATCACCTTCAGGGCGCTTCAAAAAGTTACCCGTCACCTCTTTAAAAGCCAACGAGATCTTTTCACCTTGCTGCTGAGATTTGCTCATCGCAAGAAACCCACCCGCGACATCCGCACCTACAGCCAAAACGCCAAAGTACATACTGTTAAGGTGATTCTTAGTACGCCTTCTAAGCGGGATTTTCACTTCAACATGTTGGTTGTCCAACGCGAGTAGTTTTGGTCGGCACAACCAGATAAGTGGGACTTTGAAAAAGCCAAACATGCTTAAGTAGAAATTTGCTTTTTGTAGAGGGGTCAACATTCGAATTACCTAGCCAAGTTAGTCATCAGACCAGTTAATCGACTAGCGATAAGAATGTCAAAAAAATGTTACAAAAAAGAGATATCATCGCACAATGATATCTCTTTCATTCTCAAAGCATTAGCGCCTTAAGTCGGCTTATCAGGCAAGCTAATCGATTTACGCAGTCACGACCGTTTCAACACCTTCAAGGTCAGCAATGTAACCTTGTAGACGTGGATAATCGACTAAACCTTGCGTAACTAGCAGCACTGGCTTCTTCGCGTTCAGGGTTGGTTTAACAATCATATCCAACAAGGTAATAACCGCTTCGTTTTGTGGATCAAAAGCGTGTTGCTGAGCTTCATTGTGTTTGTCTACGCCTAAAGTGAAAGACGCTAAGCTATCAACGTTTACCACTACACCATCGAAGTAATGCAGTAAACGTTCGCTCAGTAGCACTGCAGACGGCACATCGCACGAGAACAGTACTTTCAAACCGTTAAGGCCGCGTGGTAGCCCTTGCTCGGCAAGCAGGTCAATAATCTTAGCGGCATCGCTTAATGTTCGTACATAAGGCACAACCACTTCAACGTTAATACCCTGCTCTCGCAATGTTTTAATGACCTGACACTCTAAAGCGAAAGCCTTGCTGTATTCTGGTGTTGCATAGCGAGCAACGCCACGAACGCCTAGTGCTGGGTTAATCTCTTCAGCTTCACAGTTCCCGCCAAGTAGCGAACGGAAGCCATAGCTGTCTGCACTACTTAATGCGATACGAACAGAAGTGTGATTTGGCTGAACGGCAGCTTGAATGGCAATCACTAAGGTCGAAACAAAATGCTCATCGACAGTTTTATCGCCAAGGATCGCATCTAAAGACGTTTTTTCAATATCAGTCAAAGTATCTAAGTGACTCTCGATACTTGGGTGATAAAAGACACGATCCATCACCAATTCTGATAGTGAAACGTATAAGTGGTTGGAATTATTATTATCGTTATAAGAAGGCAGCACATCACCTAAGACAAGTTCTGGGTGCAAAGTGCTTTGATTTTCTTGAGTCATTGCTGCTCCAGCATTTTTATGTTGTGTTCAAACGAAAATACCGATAGCTGCCTGTTAATACAAGTGAAAATCCCTTATTTGACGCTGGCCTGCTGATAAAAATAAGAATATTAGCAATAACTGAGATAACTTTGACTCAATAGAGTTTATTCCTCTGTTCAATTCCGTTATCTTAACCACTTCGCAATAGAATAAAAAAGCTATCACATGCCATTAAAAACTGATGAGTTGAGAACCCAAGCTCTGGGTCCTATGCCAACTCCTGCCGAACTAGGCAATGCACACCCTATTACTGACGACGTTGCTGAGCGCATTAAAAATTCTCGCCGCCAAATCGAAGATATCCTAACTGGTCGTGATAACCGCCTATTAGTTATCGTAGGCCCTTGCTCTGTTCACGATACAGATGCGGCACTTGATTACGCTGAGCGCCTAAGCAAAATTCAAGACCAGTACAAAGATGAACTGTTCGTTGTAATGAGAACCTACTTCGAGAAGCCTCGTACTGTTGTAGGTTGGAAGGGTTTGATTACAGATCCTAACCTTGATGGTTCATACGCACTTGAAACAGGCTTGAACAAAGCTCGTAAGCTTCTGCTAGATATCAACAAGCTTGGCCTAGCTACCGCGACTGAATTCCTTGATATGATCACAGGTCAGTACATTGCAGACCTTATCACTTGGGGTGCGATTGGCGCTCGTACAACTGAATCTCAGATTCACCGTGAAATGGCTTCTGCACTGTCTTGCCCTGTTGGCTTCAAGAACGCGACCAACGGCAACATCAAGATTGCTATCGATGCAATTCGTGCAGCACATGCTTCACACTACTTCTACTCTCCAGATAAGAACGGCCGCATGACGGTTTACCGTACTTCTGGCAACCCATACGGTCACGTTATTCTACGTGGTGGTGATAAAGGCCCTAACTTCGACGCTGAATCTGTAGATACTGCATGTAAGCAACTGGCTGAATTCGATCTACCTCAACGTTTGGTTGTAGACTTTAGCCACGCTAACTGTCAGAAGCAACACCGTAAGCAGTTAGAAGTTGCACAAGACATTTGTGAGCAAATTAAATCTAACAAGAACCAAATTGCAGGCATTATGGCAGAGAGCTTCATTATTGAAGGCAACCAGCCAATGACAGACATTAACAACCTAGATTATGGCAAGTCGATTACTGACCCATGCCTAAGCTGGGAAGATACTGCAACAATGCTAGACATGCTTGCAACAGCAATTAAAGATAGAAACTTAGCTTAAGGAAACAACACAATGCCATCATTTGACATTATCTCTGAAGTAGAAGCAGTAGAACTGCGTAACGCAGTAGACAACGCAAACCGTGAACTATCGACTCGTTTCGATTTCCGCGGCGTTGACGCAAGCTTTGATTACAAAGATGAATCAGTAAAATTGACTGCTCAAGACGATTTTCAACTGAAGCAAATGCGCGATATCCTTCGCAGCAACCTAACGAAGCGTAATGTTGATCCTAACGCGATGGAAGCGAAAGCGGCAGACCAAACAGGTCGCACTTGGCACCAAACGGTTATCTTTAAGCAAGGCATTGAAACTGATGTCGCTAAGAAGATCGTTAAGCTAATCAAAGACAACAAAGTTAAAGTTCAAGCTTCTATCCAAGGCGACAAAGTTCGTGTTACTGGTAAGAAGCGTGATGACCTACAAGCTGTTATGGCTCTAGTTCGCGGCGGTGAACTTGGTCAACCTTTCCAGTTTGACAACTTCCGCGACTAATTTTTGAGTTTGAGTGACCGCCTATTTGGGTTGCTCATTCATCAGCACAATGTCGTGTTTGAAATAGCAAAAAGCCACTTCTTTTGAAGTGGCTTTTTATTTATCTGGTCCAGCTTTAGTTTTATTCCGAGCCTCTAGCCGATTTAAAACAACCAGAAAGCTCTCATTTCAACTAGAAGCAACAGCCTCAACTGAGTACTTGGGCTGCTGACAATTTTAGGTCTTTGCCGACCAACAGATTAAACTCTACGCTTGCTGGTGGAATAAACACACACACTCGTAATTTCTCTGCTCTTGCTTGCTCAAGCTTTGTTGATAGCTCTCCGCTGTTGGCGTAGCTCTCTCTTTCTGCATCTCGGCGGCACAGGTCGATAAATTCAAATGGACAATCGCTCGGTGAAAGTACGAGCTCTGCCTCCTGCATCAAACGTAAAGCCTTCATAGACAACAGCTCGACATCTTGCTCGAATTCAATCCAAGTGACCTGCCCTTCGCTATCAATGCCTTCGGTTAGCGCTTGCTGGTAGTAAGACTCTAACTGCTCTCTGTCATTCACCTGCTCGATAAAGCTGGATGACAAGAAACGCTCCCAAAATTTACGACGCTCGTCGACGGTTGGGAATGACTCTTTGATTGAATTGCGTTTTGATGCACCGAAGTCTGCTATCAAACCTATGTTTTGTGGCAATACCGTTTCGAGTTTTTCTCTGATATTTCTTACTAAAACAGGTGATGCCCCGCCACTAGAGATGGCAATTTGGATTCTGCCGCGATTTATCATCGAAGGTGTGATGAAGTCGCAGTAAGGAAGATCGTCAACCACATTGACTAAAATGCCCAGTTTTTTCGCATCATTATACACTTGGTGATTCAAGCTTGGGTTGTCTGTTGTGGCCCAAACCTGCAAGTAATTTTTCGATATGATCTGTGACGAGTAAAAGTTTTGAACCCAGTGAAGCTTGTTCTCGTCCACAAGCTGCTTTAAGTAAGGCGCTACCTTGGGAGAGACCAAAGTCACATCCGCTCCCGCTCGTAGTAAGCTATCGACTTTACGGCAAGCAACCTCACCCCCACCAACCACTAAGATTGGCTTATTTTCTACATCCAAAAACATTGGGAAATAACGCATGTTCTTCCTTGAGACTACTTCAATAACTATTCAGCCATGCTACCAAATTTGGAGCATATTTATAACTATCGAAGTGTAATAAAAATATTTATTGACCAAATTTCAACATTTCTTAAGTTTAATATTTCATCATTGTGATGTGGATTCAGAATATTTATCTAGTCGATTATCAATATAAAAATCTAAATCTCGTTGCACCAACAGTGTGAACCGTTGCACTATTTACATTCACTTAACATTTGGTCATTCTAATTGTGTTCGGATTTGTGATTTCATTCAAAATTCTTTTTAAATTATACATTTGTGAAACTACGGATCCTTTCCTAACCTTATAAACAGTTGTTTAAATCGCACACAGTTTCATTTGCAAAATGCAACTCGTTTAATTTGAACAACAAGGTCATAGAAAACGCAACACATAAGAGAAACTCAAACGAGCACGAGTATCAGGTGTCACCTGGTTAACAAGGAAGGATACAAATGACAAATAAACTAACACTTCTTGCTTCAGTAGTAGCTGCATCAACTGCGATGATGGCAACATCGGCATCAGCGGCAGAAAGCACTCTGGACAAAGTCACATCTCAAGGATTTCTAACTTGTGGTGTAAGTACCGGTCTTCCAGGGTTCTCTAACCCTAACTCAAAAGGTGAATGGGAAGGAATTGATGTTGAGTATTGTCAAGCTCTTGCAGCGGCTGTACTCGGTGACAAGACTAAAGTTAAGTATGTACCTCTAACAGCAAAAGAGCGTTTTACTGCGCTTCAATCTGGCGAAATCGACGTACTATCTCGTAACACAACATGGACATTACATCGTGACACTGCTCTAGGTCTGAACTTCGTAGGCGTTAACTACTACGATGGTCAAGGCTTCATGGTTAAAAAAGAACTTGGCCTAACAAGTGCTCAAGAGCTTGATGGCGCTTCTGTATGTGTTCAATCAGGTACAACAACTGAACTTAACCTAGCCGATTACTTCCGTAACAGTGGCATGTCTTACAAGCCAGTGGTATTCGATACGGCAGCACAAACATCGAAAGGTTTCGACGCAGGTCGTTGTGACGTGCTAACGACTGACCAATCTGGTCTATACGCACTTCGCCTAAACCTAGCTGATCCTAAATCTGCAGAAGTACTTCCTGAAATCATCTCTAAAGAGCCTCTAGGCCCTGTTGTTCGTCAGGATGATGATCAATGGTTTAACGTTGCTAAGTGGACACTTTCAGCAATGATTAACGCGGAAGAATACGGCATCTCTTCTAAAAATGCAGACGAAATGCTTAAGTCAAAAGATCCAAACATCAAACGTATTCTTGGTGTAGACGGTCCTAAAGGTAAAGGCCTTGGCATTCGCGACGACTGGGGTTACCAAGTAATTAAGCAAGTTGGTAACTACGGTGAGAGTTTTGAGCGTACTGTTGGTACAGGTTCTCCACTTCAAATCTCTCGTGGTGTAAATGCATTATGGAATGCGGGCGGCTTTATGTACGCTCCACCAATCCGTTAATAAATTTTCAAGCATCAATTAGGGCGGAGTTTTCCGCCCTATTTATTAAATGGATTTGAGGTTATAGTAGTATGAAACCTAATGAAACTATTTCTCCAGCTCAGGCAAAGCCACAGCCCAAAAGTGCCAACTTATTTTACAACCCCACTTTTCGCTCCATCATTTTCCAAATTATCGCCGTCGGGGCGCTTTGTGCTTTCTTTTACACGATTGTAAATAATGCACTCACAAACTTAGATTCCCGTGGTATCACCACTGGTTTTGATTTTCTCTCACAAGAAGCTGGTTTTGGTATCGGCTTAACACTGATTGAATACGACGAGACCTACTCGTACGGTCGTACATTCTTTATCGGTCTTCTCAATACCGCTTTGGTTTCAGTACTCGGCATCATGCTAGCGACAGTGCTGGGCTTTAGTATGGGTATCGCTAGACTCTCTTCAAACTGGCTAGTTAGCCGATTTGCAGCTGTCTACATTGAGATATTCCGAAATATCCCTCTGCTATTACAAATCTTTTTCTGGTATTTCGCCGTTCTACAAGCCTTGCCTTCTGCTCGTCAAAGTATGAGTCTAGGTGAAGCAATTTTCTTGAACGTACGCGGGTTGTACTTCCCTGCTCCAGTCTTTGAGCAAGGCAGTAGCATTGTCATCGCATCATTGATTGTCGGTATTATCGCTACGTTTATTATCAACATCTGGGCTAAGAACAGACAGAAACTGACCGGCCAACAAACACCGATGTTGCGAATTGCCGCTGCGTTGATTTTAGGCTTACCGTTGATAACTTACTTTGTTATGGGCATGCCTATCTCTGCAGATTACCCTGTGTTGAAAGGGTTTAACTTCAAGGGTGGTGTTACGATAATCCCTGAGCTTGCTGCATTGATGCTCGCTTTAAGTATCTATACAGCAGCGTTCATTGCTGAGATTGTTCGTTCAGGTATTAACGCGGTAAACCATGGGCAAACTGAGGCTGCGATGTCTCTAGGCATCCCACGTTCTAGAACTCTAAAGCTTGTCATTATTCCACAAGCATTAAGAATCATTATCCCACCACTAACCAGTCAGTATCTAAACCTGACCAAAAACTCATCACTTGCGATGGCCATTGGTTATCCTGATCTTGTCTCTGTATTTGCAGGAACAACACTTAACCAAACTGGACAAGCTATCGAAGTAATCGCGATGACAATGGGCGTCTACCTAACCTTGAGCCTATTAACGTCCGCTCTAATGAACATATACAACCGCAAAGTAGCGTTGGTGGAGAGATAAGATGAGTACACATCAATTTCAACCTGATCTTCCGCCTCCAGCGAATACCGTTGGGCCAGTCGGTTGGTTAAGAAAAAATCTATTTAATGGACCTATTAACAGCGTCGTCACTGTGATTCTTGCTTACTTTGCTTTCACCCTATTATGGGCAATAGCGGATTGGGCATTCATCAGTGCCGACTGGATAGGAACCACACGCGATGCCTGTACTAGCGAAGGCGCTTGTTGGGTTTTTATCAGCGTTCGTTGGGACCAATTCATGTATGGCTTCTACCCAGAAGCTGAACTGTGGCGACCTCGCCTCTTCTACGCAACGTTGGCCATTTTTGTAGCCTTACTGGCTTATGAAAAAACACCTAAACGTACGTGGATTTGGTTGTTCTTCGTCAACATCTACCCATTTATCATTGCCGGCTTGCTATACGGTGGCGTCTTTGGGTTAGAAGTTGTTGATACCCATAAATGGGGCGGCCTATTGGTTACACTGGTCATCGCACTTGTTGGTATTGTAGTGTCACTCCCTATTGGTGTTGCACTTGCTCTTGGGCGTCGCTCAGAGATGCCGATCATTCGCAGTATGTGTACCGTATACATCGAAATTTGGCGTGGCGTACCGCTCATTACAGTTCTATTCATGGCTTCAGTAATGCTGCCACTCTTTTTATCAGAAGGGACAGAAACCGATAAGCTCATTCGAGCACTTGTAGGGGTAGTTCTATTCAGTGCAGCCTACATGGCCGAAGTAATTCGAGGTGGTCTACAAGCAATACCAAAAGGCCAATACGAAGCAGCTGATGCTCTGGGGTTAAGCTACTGGAAAAAGACCGGGCTTATCATTCTACCTCAAGCTCTTAAAATCACGATTCCTTCAATTGTGAACACCTTCATTGGTTTGTTTAAAGATACCAGTCTTGTTTTGATTATTGGTATGTTTGATGTACTAGGAATTGGCCAAGCCGCGAATACCGACCCTGAATGGCTTGGGTATTCAACAGAAAGTTATGTATTTGTCGCGTTAGTGTTCTGGGTGTTTTGTTTTGGCATGTCGAGATATTCGATATGGCTAGAAAACAGACTTCACACCGGTCACAAACGATAATTAACAAGATCAAGGACGTATTATGACGCAGCAGACAGAAAACAACTCTCAAGGTCTTATGATCGAGTTGAAAGACATGAACAAGTGGTACGGTGAATTCCACGTACTTAAGAACATCAATTTAGAAGTTAAAAAAGGCGAGAAAATCGTTATCTGTGGCCCTTCAGGCTCTGGTAAATCAACGATGATCCGCTGCATCAACCGATTAGAAGAGCACCAAAAAGGTCATATCTTCGTTTCAGGTAATGAATTAACGGAAGACCTAAAGAACATCGAAGCCGTGCGTAGAGATGTCGGCATGTGTTTCCAACACTTCAATCTGTTTCCACATCTGACGGTATTAGAGAACTGTACTCTGGCTCCAATCTGGGTCAAAAAGATGCCAAAAGAAGAAGCCGAAGCGATTGCAATGAAGTACCTAGAGCGCGTAAAAATCCCTGAGCAAGCGGACAAGTTCCCAGGTCAGCTTTCAGGTGGTCAACAGCAGCGTGTAGCTATCGCTCGCTCTTTGTGTATGAACCCTCAAGTGATGCTGTTTGATGAGCCAACGTCGGCGCTCGATCCAGAAATGGTTCGTGAGGTGTTAGACGTAATGGTTGAGCTTGCAGAAGAAGGCATGACGATGCTTTGTGTAACGCACGAGATGGGCTTTGCTAAAGAGGTCGCGGATCGCGTTATCTTCATGGATGCCGGTGAAATCATAGAAGAGAACAACCCTGTCGATTTCTTTGAAAACCCACAATCAGACAGAACGCAGAACTTCTTAAGCCAAATCTTACACCACTAATGTGTTATGATGCATAAACTACAGAGGCGGCTTAGGTCGCCTCTTTGTTTTCAGTGTTATAATTAGTTTTTCAAGATTATAAACAGCGATTCAGTGCGATTAAAATTGAACAACGAACCTTAACTGCACTTTAAGAAATACTTTGTTACACCTTCAGAAACACTTAACCGACTATTTTGATTATTATTTTACGTATACAAGAGGAATGAGAGACTTGATTTTTCGAACTTTCACCCCCATAAATGTACTAATAACTATTGAAGTCACCTTACGAGGAAGATTATGAACAGCCCTATGTTTTCACGCACAGCATCTCAAGAAAGTGCTCTGCAAACCAATAAAGTGTTGCGTAACACCTACGCATTACTGTCTATGACACTACTTTGGTCTGCTGTTGTAGCAGGCGTATCCATGGCGATGAACCTTCCTCGCCCGGGTCTTATTATCATGCTAGTTGGCTTCTACGGCCTACTTTTCCTAACAGAAAAGAACCGTGACAACAGCATGGGTCTAGTCTTCACATTCCTATTTACAGGTTTCTTAGGCTACACCATCGGTCCAATCTTAAACATGTACGTTGGCGCAGGCATGGGTGATGTCATCCTAACTGCACTTGGCGGTACAGCACTGGCGTTTATGGGCGCATCAGCTTACGCACTAACAACTAAGCGTGACCTGTCGTTCCTTAATGGCATGCTATTAGCTGGTTTCGTAGTACTACTTGTAGGTATGGTTGCAAACATCTTCCTACAAATGCCTCTACTATCATTGGCAATGAGCGGTATGTTCATCCTGTTCTCGACTGGTGTTATCTTGCTTACAACGCAAAACATCATTCGTGGCGGTGAAACAAACTACATCTCTGCAACGATCAGCTTGTACGTATCGATCTACAACATCTTCATCAGCCTACTAAGCATCCTAGGCATCATGGGCAGCGACGACTAATCGTTCCCATCATTGAAGAATATCTAGCCCAAGAGCCTACCTCTTGGGCTTTTTTGTATCTATAAGTACGATATTTCATTGGATAGCTATAATTTCTGTTGAGAAAGACAAACTTGGTCATGTACCCTATCCGCATAGTTAATTGGATTCTGGATTAAACATGTTTGAATATAACGGCAAGCAAATCGAAACCGACGCTCAAGGCTACCTATTGGATTACACGCAATGGGAAGAAGGCATGATTGAAATTCTTGCTCAAGACGAGGCGATTGAACTTACAGATGCACACTTAGAAGTCGTACATTTTGTAAGGAGCTTTTACGAAGAGTTCAACACCTCACCAGCGGTTCGCATGCTCGTTAAAGCAATGGAAAAAGCTCACGGCCCAGAAAAAGGCAATAGTAAGTACCTTTTCAAGTTATTCAAAAAAGGCCCTGCAAAACAAGCGACCAAGCTCGCCGGTTTACCTAAACCAGCAAAGTGCTTGTAAAACCTAACCCGCTTTAGGTCATTAAGTTACGTTCAATATAAAATACTGTAGTGCTACAACTACAGTATTTTAAACGCCCCTATGCGTACGTCTTGGCGCTCACTATCTTTAACTTGATGCATCACAACGTTGTCTACTGTTGCGCTCGAAGGGCCAATATAGAGCCAAGCATGTAACTTCTCAATTTGCTGACTCTCTCCGACAACTAACACTTCAACTCGACCATCATTTAAGTTCTTTGCATAACCTGAGAGACCCATAGCTTGCGCCTGCCTACTGGTGTGGTAACGGAACCCAACACATTGAACTACGCCTGACACGACAAAAATATATTGTGAACTTTCCATAACGTTGCCTCATAAATTATATGAATGATATAGTCGAGTTTCTATTCATTCACCGCTTATTGGTGGACTTACTTCGAGTATAACGATTATGAAAGAAATCCCATTTCGTTGGATTGACAAATATCTCATTCACCTAAAAATCCAAGAAAAGTTCTATCTACTCTTCTTATTGCCTCTTCTCGCCCTGATTATATTAACTCTCGTTTTAGATAGTGCCGCGGACTCTTTACTTGCTCACCTTTATCAAGAAGAAATGCTCTTGATGAAAGGGCTTATCGAAGCGGGTCAACTCACTAAAGATCAAGTAGCTCAGCTTGTCAGCAGCTCTGAAACCATCTCTTTAGGCTACGGTGCTGGTTCTGTTTCAGTGATGAATGGAGCGTTCAGCCTAGTTGCTAACCATGACCAAAACCTTTGGTCTGCTCTATCGACGACTCAGGTTTCTATCATCGCTGTAACCCTAACGCTTATCGCACTAGGTGTTTACTACATCATGACTTTCATTGGCGGCGCGATGTTCTCTATGAACAAAGCTTTGAACACCCTAGCGAATGGCGACTTAACTTGCCGTATGAACTACTTCTTAGTTCGTGACGAGTTTAGTGAAATCGCGATTACAATCGATAAAGTTGCGGAGCGTGAACAAAACATGGTTCTATCAATCCAAGAGTCTGTCGCTCTCATGCAGCAAATCAGCTCGGACTTGAACCAGTCAACACAACAAAGTTCAGACATCTCAGGTAACCAACAGGAACACCTGAATAGCTTGGCAAGTGCAACGGAACAAATGGCGGCTACCATTCGCGAAGTCGCTACCCTTGCTCATGAGTCTAGTTCACAAACGATGGACGCTCGCGGCGTTGCTCAGAGCGGTCAAGTCAAGGTTTCAAATACACTGGAGTCTATCTCTAGCCTATCTCAAGAGATCCAGTCCGCTTCACAAGCAGTAGAAGAACTGGATGCCAACGCAGCGCAGATCGATGAAGTAGTCACAACCATCAACGGTATTTCTGAACAGACTAACCTGTTGGCGTTGAACGCCGCTATCGAAGCCGCACGTGCTGGCGAGCAAGGTCGTGGATTTGCTGTTGTTGCCGATGAAGTTCGTGCCCTTGCCGGTCGTACTCAGCAAGCAACGGTTGAAATCCAAAGCATGATTGAATCATTACAACGTAACAGCCAATCACTGACCAAGCTGATGGAAGTCACGGTGAACAATGCTAATGAAGGCCAAACACTGATGTCAGAAGTGAACGTCGAGATCGGTTCATTAGCGGAAAAGAACCAGTCTATTTCAGATAGCAGCACTCAAATTGCTACCGCAGCTGAAGAACAAGGCGTAGTTGCTGACAACATTGCACAAAGTGTTGAAGAGATTCGCCATCAATCAGACAGCATCTGCGAGATGATCAGTAAGAGTAATTCCAATGTTGACCAACTTCGTAAACAAAGCGATACGATGGAAGGTTTACTGACAGGTCTTAAAGCTTAATACTGTTCTCCAACCACAATGTGTTGATTAATCATTACTAGGGCTGCTTTTGCAGCCCTTTCTTATTTGCTTTTCACCTGTACTTCCCCGACAATACATCTCCTTCAAATTCAACAAACAGAGTAAATTATGACTCCTTCAATTCATCTAGCTAAAGGCCGAGATAAATCACTACGCCGCAAACACCCTTGGGTATTTTCACGCGGTATCGATAAGGTCGAAGGCGAACCAAAACAAGGTGAAACTGTAGACGTATATGCTCAAAATGGTCAGTGGCTTGCAAAAGCGGCTTACTCACCAGAATCTCAAATTCGAGCTCGTGTTTGGACATTTGAAAAAGAAGAGATCAACAAGGCGTTCTTCGTAAAACGAATTCAAGACGCACAGTCTTTACGTGAGGACATTATCGAACGTGATGGTCTAACGGGCTACCGCCTAACGGCCGCAGAATCTGATGGCTTGCCAGGTATCACAATCGACAAATACCAAGACTTCCTAGTTTGCCAACTGCTAAGTGCTGGCGCTGAGTTTAACAAAAGCGTATTGGTTGAAGCGTTAATCGAGTGCTTCCCTGACTGCAACATCTACGAGCGTTCAGACGTGGCAGTTCGTAAGAAAGAAGGCCTAGAACAAGTTGTCGGCGTTCTTCATGGTGAAGAGCCACCAAAATCTATCGTGATTGAAGAAAATGGCGTTAAAATCAGCGTGAACATTATGGAAGGCCACAAAACAGGCTTCTACATGGACCAACGTGATAGCCGCAAAGAATCGATGAAGTACGTTAAAGGCAAAGATGTCCTTAACTGTTTCTCATATACAGGTGGCTTTGGCCTTTACGCACTTAAAGGCGACGCGAAGCGTGTTATCAACGCTGACGTATCTCAACTAGCTCTTGATACAGCTAAATTCAACGCTGAACTTAACGAGTTTGATATATCGAAAAAGCGCGCTGTATTCCTAAACGCTGACGTTTTCAAACTGCTTCGTGAGTACCGTGACCAAGGCACTAAGTTTGACGTCGTGATCATGGATCCGCCAAAATTTGTTTCAAGCAAGAATAACCTAACTTCAGGCGCTAACGGCTACAAAGACGTTAACATGCTTGCGATGCAAATCCTGAAACCAGGCGGCACTCTACTCACCTACTCTTGCTCTGGCTTAATGGGTACTGATTTGTTCCAAAAAATCATTGCTGATGCAGCATTAGATGCAGGCCGCACTGTTAAGTTCGTAGAACGCTTCGAGCAAGCAGCCGATCATCTAACAGACACAGCCTACCCAGAAGGTTTCTACCTGAAAGGCTTTGCTTGTAAGGTCTTGTAATCGAGTTCCTTGACTCGCTCTCAAGCTTTCGAGCCAAACATTTATCATAAAAAAGACCACCATTGAAAATGGTGGCCTTATTCTTTTCGGCCTATCCAGCCTAAACCACTGAACTTCTAGCTATATTAGCGTGGGATAAACACAGCCCAAGGGTAATCAAGCGAGTTCAGGCGTTGATTAAGCGCCTGAAACTCTGACTGGTCAATCATTAGTTAGTGTTTTCAAACTATCCAGCAAACTGCTGGTAATGTCCGTGGTATCCGCTCCATTAAAGTCAATCTGCATAGTCTGATCACCTTTCGTAATCGTCAGTTCTGCTACGTCATCATGCTCACTAATAGTGACAGTGTAACCACCACCTTCACCAGAGTGCGGGTCACTATCTTGCAATGAAGTAAGCAAGTCGGCAAGCTCTTGCTGATCATCCTTGAGGTCAGCAAATAAGTCAGCTAAATCAATACGGTCACCTTCATCATAATCAAAGTCGGTAACGGTATCGGTTGAGCTATCCATATCGACCCACTTGAACAAGTCCGCATCCGCACCGCCGGTCAGAATATCATTACCCAAACCACCAATTAGGATGTCATCACCAGTGCCGCCCATAAGGAAGTCATCACCTAAGCCACCATCGAGGACATCATTACCTGCATGACCGAGGATGACGTCATCACCATCGGTTCCTCTTACTTGGTCATCGCCAGTGGAAGCAGTGAAAGACGAGGACTCAACACGGTTGACCTGACCATTGTGGCTGACATTCAGTGTAACCAACTGTTCAGTCGTTTGACCATTGCTATCTTCGACCAAAAGCACGATCTCGAAACCAACAGCCTTACCTTCGTCAATTGTCGGAGCAGTGTCACTTGGTTGGAAATAGTAAGAACCATCTGAACCAATACGGAATACACCATAATCGGTATCAACAACCAGCTCATTGCCGACAGTATCTTTGGTGAAGCTTAATCCAGAAGGTGCAACAGATACATCGCCATCTTGGTTAATAAACTGAGCCACTTGTGCATTCGACTCATCAATCACGATGGCAGCCGCCTCAGCCCCCGCTATCGCCATCAGCAACGAGCCAGAAACACCAATAGTTGGCCGCAATTTAGGTAGATCTGTAGTGATTTTTGAGTCAGGAATATAAACAACATTTTCTGCACTACCCGCTACCTTAATAAGACCGTCAGCCGGTATCCGATTAGGATCGCCCACTCCAACTGCAGTTACCTGTTTATCCGCCATAAACTGAGCCCAGTCTGAACCAATATTACCCCTATTACTTTCACCATCACTCAAGAAGTAAATAACATCATTGGTTTCACCTTTGATATTAGTCACTTGGCTTTCATTATAGCCCTCCATCACTGCATCCAAGCCAGAATCATAGTTAGTCCAGCCATCTGGATCGAACTCACCATCATAGTTCCACTTATCTACAGTATCTGACGCTTTTTGCAATATGGAAATCGCCTCGGATACCGTCATCCAAACACTGGTATTCGCTCCTCTACCACTCTCGACTAAAGATGCGCTCGTATCAAAATCAACAAGCTGTACTAAGACATCACCACTACCATGTTGGCTTTTAACATTATCTAATAAAGAAATGGATGCCTCCAACACGTATTCAATTCTCATGTCGGAGAGCCCGCTTGGGACATCATCCATAGATCCAGAAGAGTCAATGACTAGAGAGATAAGTGTTATTGGCACATCACCGCCTTGATCGGCTATAGCATCCGTACTAGCACCACTATTAACCGTGGTCGTATTGCCAGCTTGGTCACTATCCAAGCCGATTTCTTTGGCCACGGCAGTGACGTCAATGTCTAGGGTATCTGTTGATTGGTACTTAACAGCTAGGGTGTCGTAATTCACAGCCTGAGTTGACTGTCCTGTTACATCGATCACCCAGTCATCACCATCTTTAATACCAACAACTTGACCCGTGCCCTTATCGAAGATTTGGGCATCACCCGGCAAGCCACTAATACGTACTTCATCAAGATACTCACTACCATCACGGTCCGATACGGAAGCTGAGATATTCAGCTCTGTTACAACCTCTTGAAGTACAGTGGGCGTACCATCTGTATTGAGCTCTACGATGGCATCAGCAAAGATTAGGCGCTCTATTTCATAAAGGTGCTCGCCTTCTGATACTGGAGTATTGTCGTCTTGAGTATCAATACCGCGTTTATCTACAACATGCCAATATGGTTTGTCAGTATTCCCATGATTATTATAAAAATCAAACGTATAGTCGGAAAGATTACCAGTGTAAACCACTGTATCCAGACCTAAATCAAGTGACGAGCCATCACCACCTACAATATTGTCATTGCCCTGACCACCAACAAAGACGTCATCTCCATTAGTCTGCATCACCCAGTCATTGCCATCTTTAACCCAACTCCCGGTATCACCAGTTAATTGATCGACTTGGTCTGTTCCAACTTTAATATCACTGGTTTGTTTACCGATATCGCTATGACCTAACTCTGCGTGCTCTGGATCAGATAGGCTTGTCGATGAATCAGCAAAAATTAGCTTTTGATAAAGGCTAGAGTTGATTGTCGTATTACTGTAAGTCGAATCACCAAGACTCACAGTGAGATTCGGCGCATCTGTTACTGGCATAACTTCTAGGTTAAGCGACTCAGTGGCCCCTGTATTAGTGGTGTACTCGACTGTTGGAACACTGCCTGACCAATCGTCTTTCGGTTCAAAGCTATAATTACCATTAGCATCGATAGTAAACGTACCTTCATCAAGGGTTATCGACTGATCCACCTGATAGTCAGTGCCATCGATCTTAACGCCTACCACTTGCAGCACATCGTCAGCATCGCTGTCGTTCGCTAATACATTACCAGTAATCATCTGATCTTCATTGGCAGAGTTGGTGTCGCTTTCTGTTAGTGTAGGCTCACTTTCATGCACCACTACCTCGATATCGAGTGTGGATTGAGCTTGGCTATCATTAGCATTCTCTGAGCTCACAGCCGTTACTGTCAAAGTGAAGTCTTCGTGGCTCCCAGGAGGCGGCGTGACCGTCAAATTATCGAGAGCCCAATCAGTCACGGTAATTGGCTGAATAGGCTGACCATTTTCATCTGTCTCACCGTTTATGGTGATAGTATTACTACCATCACTGATAGTAGCACCCACAGGAATACCAGAAAGTAGAACAGACAAGGTTTCTGAATCATCAGTCAATGATGCGTCAATTTCCGACAATGGAATGGCAGTGTCTTGACGCCCTTCATTAACAGAATATGTCTCATAATAATCGAAACCCTTATCATCAGTCTGCAACGCAGAAAGACGAACGTCTGTACCTTGTGCTGAATCGACGTCAGTCACGATCGAAAGCTGGCTATTCGCCAAGTCAACAGGATCAGCGCCATTAATAGATACATCAACGTTAAAGTTGCCCTGTCCACTTTGGTTATGGTGGTAAATCGCGATTGGATAGTAGCCTGACTCGGTTGGCGTAAACGCCGCACCCTGAATATCACCGCTCGAGTCGCCCCAACGGCCCTCATCGACCAGCTGTCCACCCAAAGTAATCGCAATGCTATCATCCCCGCGCCCAACAAAATCGTAAGAAACGTTGGCTTCCAAGTAAACGAGTCCAGTTACTATTACCGCTTGATCCGGATCAGTAGCATTGCTTGCACTATCCTCAGTATTCGCCGTCGTAGACTGCGCCGCATCCGCTGTATCCAGTTGAGATAGCTGCGCAACCAAATCACTACCTGGCACCCCACTGCCGCTACCATACGTCGAATCATCGATGACCACATTGTCCCAAGTCGAGACATTAAACTCCTGCGACGGCAAGTCAGGATCTTGCGTTTTTAGGCTTAGGTTTGGTGCATCAGCGACAGGTGTCACATTGATAGTCAACGCGGCTGATTCACTCATGTTGACACCGTCAGACGCCTCAAAACCAATTTGGCTGCTACCAGACAGGTTATTGTCTGGTACAAATCGTACCTGGTTGTTGTCAAATACTGACTTATCCAACTCTTGATCTGCTGCTACCGCTTGCCAGCCATCAATCTCATCATAATATTTTAACAGTCCACCTTCAGGTAAAGCGGTGATGGTAACTGACAATGAGGATTCATCTGAATCACTGTCAACAACGCCTAAAGAAGCCCAGCTAATGACCGTAGAGTGATCTTCATCAGTGGTGACTTCACCTGGATTGGCAACTGGCGCCGTATCCACATGATAACCACCATCTCTATTGTCTCCGCTAACCGTTGTCGTCACTGTGAATGGGTTACCGGCCTCATCACTGCCAGTGACGCTCGCTACAAGGGAACTATCCGCATCCGACGCCAGCACACTGCCCGGTACACTAATGCGATACGTACCATCCGACGCAACGGTGCCTGTATATGTAGTCAACGCTTGGTCTTCTGCCTGCAGCGTCAACGTCACCGTATCACCTTTTTCCGCATCACCACCAACACGGCCCGTAATGACCACACTTTGAGCCGCTTCTTGAGCATCAAGAATGTCATCGCTAGTGATAGCATCAATGGTAATACTGGCCGAAGCACCTGTATCCACAATCACCTCGAGATCGCTAGAGGTAGCTGTATTGCCAGAATCATCAGTGACCTGGACACTCCACTGCTGATTACCAGCGTTGGCTTCATTTTCTGGAGTAAAGTACCAGACCCCATCAACCTGATCTAAATCTCCTTGAACGACGACGCCATCTTTAAATACCTCAATACCTTCGGCTACGACGTCGCTGTCAACATTACCCAGAGCAAAGGTTGGCGTTGTATCTTTAGTGATGTTGTCTGTATCACTATCACCCGTATCACTTGATGCAACAAGATCTATCGTTGGCGTAGTTATTGAGCTATCCGTTGTTGAACTGTTCACGGTGATCACACTGCTACCTTCGCCTTTATCGCTATCCGTAGCGGTGTAAGCGATCTCTTCCGATACAGCTGCATCAATTATATCGACGCCTTGTAAGGTGATGTTTGAGTTATGACTGGTATCTTCTGTACCACCTTTCGTCGTAAACACGCGGATTTCATCAAAACCGCCCTCATAATGGATATTGGCAACAAACTCGCCTGAGCCATCATAGACAGACGGGTCAACACTATCATCGAAAACAAACTCAACAGGGTCTCCGTTTGCATCTGTAACAACTTGACCATCTTTAAACAGTAATATGTGGATCTGAGCGTCTGCGCTATCACCGTCTTCATAGTTACCCCAGATACTACCGATCTTCACATTAACTTGTGTAATCGTAATATCTGTGTTGCCCCCACCGACGTGACTAAAGTCTACGGCAATAAAATCTTTCTGACTCACATCGATTTCTTGGTCGCCAACTCCCAGTCCTTCGGAACCAGCCTTAACGCTGCCTTCTTGACCATTGTATAGCTTGCTACTCGTTTCGTTACCACTGCCATCTGGGCGAACACCTTCAAATCGGCCGCCAGAAATAACAATACCATTACTAGCTTCAAACTCCGATACGGTATTGTTATCAACGTTAAAATCAACAGACGCATCAAAACTCATAAACTCATTGATATCGTCACGAAGTTGATATTCTACGACGTCACTTTCACTAATTTGCATCCCAGTTGTTACTTCAGTTCGAACATCACCGTCAATAATGTACAGAGTGCCTAACTCTGGATTTTGATCAATTGACACAGTCAACGCATCTTCATCTTCTTGGTCAATAACATGCTCATCGAAACTAAAGCTAGCGCTTGACTGACTCCCAAGTTCAACTGTGAAGTCGTCTGCGTCAGGAGCATCATTCATCGCCAAGGCATCGTTATCGCTGAACTCTTGACTGTTACCGTAGTTCAAACTCGCTGACACGTTAAGCTCTGAGTCAACTAAGGTAGCATTGATGCCGAAGTTTAAAGTTCCAGTACTGATGTGGTCATCGGTTAGCGTGATTGGGCTTTGTGCAATTGCTTGTCCTTCCGCCATGATTATCAACGTCGCCCCAGCAACAGCACCGGCCGGCAAACCAATCGTATAATTAATGGTACTGCGATCGCTATTGATTACTTCATCTTCATCGCGTTCGATCTCAATCGTTGGCGAGAACAGCTCATCAAAGGTCGCCTTATCGCCGCCTTTAAATTCGAACTCCTCAAACTCGATAAAGGTATTCACATCTCCGCTATCGGTATTCTCAGAAATAGTCACAGAGCCATCAGCATTGAGTACGATACTCGCCTGGTCAATATTAAAATCAAAGACAGCTTTGTCATTACCCGCGCCGCCATCGGCAACCATTAGATCATTAGCATCATCAACGTCAACTTTGAGAACATCATCACCCTCACCAAGCAGGACAAAGTCGTCACTGCCTTCATTAAGCGCAGGATCAAAGTCACCGTGGTAATAATGCACCGTCTCGCTTGCATCGCTCTCGTTACCTGCTACGTCGACTTGGGTAGCCGTGAAGAATTCATTGTCGTTGACTTGAGTATTGGTTAAGTCTGAAATATCAAACGACCAATTACCCTCGCCATCCACAGTAACGGTACTGTTTTGATTAATTAGGTTTCCATCTTCATCAAATATCTTAATCTCGAGACCTGGCTCACCTGTACCATGTAAGATAACAACTGAATAATCGTCATCAGATGAATCGTCGGTGATATTGGTAATGACCGGTGCATCTGGGGCTGTGGTGTCTTTCTCTATAGTTTTCGCCAAAGAATCAAAAGTATTACCCGCTTCATCTGTTGCATTTACCACAACGGACAAATCTCCGTCTTCTAAGTCGCTCACATCAACGCCCGTAATAACGAAGTCGGTATACGAGGTACCACCACTATTATCAATCACCTCTTGTACTACGGAAGAGCCATCGATAACCACGGTATCTCCATTAGAGTCAGTGAATGTAATAGAGTTTATTGTCGCAGATTCGTTGACAAACCCACTGACGTTAACACTGGTTTGTTCGGTGAAATTAATAATGTTATCACCATCATTAAAGGTTCCGTCTGTAGGAGTGAAATCAAACACAATACTACGGTCAACTTGGTACGATTCGTTTTCACTGGCCTCGAACGTGTTGCCTGCAGCATCAGTACCAGTAACTTTTGCAAATACCTGAGGTGATGTTGCGTTGTTATTTGCTAACTCGGAACCAGCAACGATAGCTGAGAATGTGTAACGGCCTTGGTCATCCTTCACTTCTAAGACTTCTACCTCGACCAATGAATCGCCACTCTCCTCGTTCAACCAGATGCTGACCGTATCACCAGGCTGAGCGTCACCAGTGACATAACCACTAATAGTAATATTGGCTTGGGCCTCGTCATCATTGATGATTCCGTCTTCGGTGATGGTGTCGATGAAAATACCGGCATTGGCGTCGGTATCGATGGTCAC